>NZ_JBIWGA010000049.1:0-38740 GCF_044763345.1 Streptomyces sp. NPDC096132 | reverse complement strand
CTCGCCCGGCAACAAGCCGAGGCTCCCGCGGCAGCAGCTACTTCATGCCTGACCTGCGCAAATGTCACACGAGGTTCGGAAAGAGAACGGCCTCTAAGGGGCGGCGACGCGCCGGAGTCGGTAGGAGGGTGGCGAAGTCGGGTTCCTGCCCTTCCGAGCTGAACTCAGGTGAGGTCGAAGGCGACGCTCACCGAGCCGTCCCAGTCCGGTGCCTCCATAAGCGTGAGGGTTCCATTCTCGGCCTCGACGACTCGCACCGTGATCCCGCCGCGGTCCTCACCGGGAAACGCAATGGAGAAGTGGGGGGCCATCTCCATGAGGAAGTCCCAGCCCTCGCGCTGGGTCGTGTCAAGGGCGCTGGCATGCCGCCCGGTTGCCTGCCACTTGCCGACCGCGTCGACAGTGACGGTGATGTCGATGTCGTACATCTCAAGGCAAGTCGAGTGATTGGCCCACCATTCGAGGCGGCCCTGACCCACGAATCGATCCATGAGCACACTATGCACAGTGGCTAGGCCGACCGGGTGAGCCTGCACGGCTGCCGGCCGTCGTGGGTCAGGCCGTGAGACAGAACTGCATGGGGCAGACCGGACAGGCCCTCGCCTCATCCAGCGGCGCCCCATACGCTCGCGACCTCATTCTGAAACCATCAGTAAGCGGAGCCGAAGAAGATCCGCCGCTACAAGTTGATCATCATCGACGAGGTGGGCTACATACCGTTCGACCAGAACGCCGCGAACTGAACTACCAGCCCATGTCCCGGGCGACTTCGCTCTGAGCCGCCGCGATGTCCTCGGCGGTCGCCCCGGTCACTTCGGCGTCCGCGGCCCACTCCAGCCGTGACAGCAGATCGGCCAGGGCCTGCTTCTGGGCAGGATGGGTGACCGGCACCGAGTCGAGATCCGTGGTCATCAGCCAGTCGAACAACACGATGGCGTCCGCACGCCACAAGCGCACCGACACCGTCGGGACATCGTCTTCCATGCGCCCATGATGCCGGGCAGACCGAGCTGCTTGACCCAACCGCACGACCCCAGGGGGTCAATTCTGCGGGACTGGTGGCACGGCTGCCTTGTCTCGCTGGGCACACTTCCCTGTTGCAGGTGGGTGAGCGTCACGTACTACGTCTGTCCCGGTACGTTTTGGCAATGCGGTGCCATAGTCCGCCTTTTTCGGCAGCGGGCAGTGCGCGGGTGAACTCGGTCAGCACCGCGGTTACCTCAGCATTCTCACCGAGTCGTGCCGCCATTGTCATAGCCTGCGCGTGGAGCTCGCGAGCCTCCTCGGTGCGCCCGACGACGACGCAAGCGAGCCCGAGCCGTGCGAGGGCGTCGCAGAGGGCGTGCTCATGTGCCCTGAGATCCTCTGCGGCCAGCTGCCTGAAGACGTCCTCGCCCTCCGTGGCCCGCAGCACGGCGTCTTCCGGCCGCCCCGCCTCCAACAGCTTCGCACTGAGATGGATCAACAGGTCGGCGAAGTACCTCTGGAAGGCTCCCGGGGCCGCCTGTGCCTGGCGTCTGCGGATCTCCATGGCTTCCTGAGCCGGGGCGACGGCTTCCGAGTGTCGGCCCAGGTCCGCGAGCGCGACGCTGAGGTTGTGCAGTGCTCCCGCGAGTTCCACATGGGGGAGTGCGGGGTCCGCGCCTGCCCATCGGCGGCCGATGGACACGGCCTCCTCGGCCGCCATCCGGCGCCTTTCCGGATCGGGCTCCTGGAAGCCGAGGTTCGCAAGAGAACGTCCCACCAGGGGTTCGGCGTCAGGCTGGTCCCGAGCGAGTTCCCGGTAGATCCTGATGGACTCTTGTGTCGCGGCTACAGCCTCCGCGCGCCGCCCCGCCCCGAACAGCGCCATGCCGAGGATGGTGTGGAGCCCGCCCCTGTCGCTCATCGTGCCGTGGCCGTCGACCACTGCCAGCGCCGCCTTCGCCACAGCGGTTCCGTCGTCGAAGTAGCGCCACTGGAAGAGGCGATGCACGAGGTCGAAAGCGATGCGTACCACGACATCCGGGTGGCTCCTGGAGAAGGTCTGGGCGGCAGCGGTGAGGTTTGCGCGCTCGCCCTTGAGCCAGCCGAGCGCTTCACCGCGGCTGCCGAACCGCTGACGGATACGCTCCTCCGGCAGATCCACCAGGAGCGCGGTCGCGGCTTCGAACGTCGTGGCGTAGTGCTCCAGCAGCCGGCCCGCCGCCTCCGCCCGGGCCCCCGCGTCATCCCCCTCCGCCAGTTCCGCCGCGTACAGCCGGATCAGGTCGTGCATCCGCCACCGCCCTGCGCCCACCGGCTGCTCGCTCAGCAAGGCCGTGCGGGCGAGGTCCGCCAGCAGACGCCGGGCCGGGCGGCCGACCAGGGCTTCCGCCGCGTCGGTAGCCAGGTCCGGGCCGGGGTTGAGGGACAACCGGCGGAAGAGCAGGGCCTGTGCGGGGTCCAAACGACGGTACGAGCCCTCAAAGGCGGCCCGTACGGCGAGGGAGTGGCCGCCGTCGTCGTAGCGCAGGTGCTCCAGGCGCCCTCGATCGTCCGCCAGTTCGGCGGCGAAAGCGGCGAGAGAGAGGCCCGGGTCGCCGGTGAGGCGGGCTGCGGCGATCTCCAGGGCGAGCGGGAGCCTGCCGCAGTGGCGCACGACCTCGTCCAGTGCCTCACGCTCGCGCGAAGGGCGGGCGTCGTCGGGACGCGCGCGGCTGAGGCTGTCGCTGATGAGTTCCCGGGCCGGGCCGGGCGCCAGTTCGTAGAGGCCGAGTTGGCGCGCGGGGAGGGCCGCGAGGATGTCCCGAGAGGTCACCACTAACCGGTGTTCGCGACGCGCGGGGATCAGGGGGCTCACCTGCGCGGCCGTTGAGGCATTGCCCGCCACCACCAGCACGCGTCGGCCCTGGTCGGCCATGCGGGCCAGTTCGGAGCGGTAGAAGGCCGCCTGTTCGTCGGTCGTGGACGGCAGGTCCTTGTCCCGCACACCGAGTGCCCGCAACAGCGCGGCAAGTGCCTGTCCGCCCGTGACCTGGCCTTCTGGGTCGTAACCGCGCAAATTCACAAACAGTACTCCGCCGGGGTACCAGTTGCGCACGATCGCCGCCTCGTGGGCAACATGGAGCGCCAGTGCAGTCTTGCCGATCCCCGCGAGTCCAAAGACGGCGGAGACCACGACGGCCGAGGGGCCCTGCCCTTCGGGATCGAGGAGTTCCAGCAGTTGTTCGGCCTCGGACGTGCGGCCGACGAGGTGCGCCGGTGGGGCCGGAAGTGCGGCCGTTGCCTGCGGTACGGGGCCCGTGCCCGTGGAGATGATGTTGTACTGGTCGCCGGCGAACTGCTCCACGCGTCCTGCTCCCTGGGCGCGCGCGTGCTGCTCTGCGCGGTGGGTACGCCGCTCCTCTCCCGCCATCCGGCTAGTGCCCACCAGTGTGCTGATCGCCGCCGATCTGCGTAATGCGCGCAGTGCCCGACGATTCGGCCTGCTGCTCCACATCACCAGGGGGCCTGGAGGCTGTGCCACCTCGGCCTCCGCCGATCTGTGTCGTCCGCGAGGCGTCCCTCGCCGTCGCCCGCTGGACCACCCGGCCTCCTGTCCACATCTCGCGCCCGGCCCACCAGCCGAACGGCGCCCCGACTGCACCTGCGGCGATGGTGGCGAACGCGGCGGCGACCGCCCAGCGTTCGGCCTCCCCGCGCGGCAGCCAGCCGGAGAACACCGATCCGGCCAGCCACAGTCCGACTCCGAAGGCCACGAGCGTTGCCGCGACCGCAGTTGCCCACCGAACCGTTCGCGCCACAGCGGAACTCCTCTCGCGGTCCCGAGAGTTCAAGTGTTCCAGGCCCCGGCCAGCGTGGGAACACAGCACAAGGCCCGCAGTGGTTTCGCCGAACCACGGGGCCTGCCCTTGCGTCAAGGGTGACGCGCTCAGCCCCTGAGCGCCCTGAGGGCGGTCGGCGCGTGAACCGGGTAGTTGCCCCGTTGCTCGCCACACGACACCGGCCAGAGCGCCGACAGCCCGGCGCAGCAAGGCGCCGAGGGCGAGACGACAGCATCGACGACCTCCCGCCCGGGCCGACTACCGCGAGCGCCGTGCCGTCGAGTGCGGGAACAACCGACTCGAGAGACACCGCGCCGTCGCCGCGCGCGACGACAAGCCGGCCGTCCGCTACGAGGCGACCGTCCTCGTCGCCGCCGTCAACGAGTGGCTGTGGCCCTCGGCCGTCACGCGGTGGGATCCACGTTCCACTTCGCGGGCAGATCGCTGCCGCAGAACACGCAGACGAAGTCGTCCTCGCGCACCATGTTGTGCTCCTGGCAGTCGGGGCACCGCCGGAGACAACCTCGTGGGTGAAGCCGGAAGGCCGCTGGAGCCCTGCAGCGTCCAGAGCACGGGCGACCACCGCCCAGGAACTGACGTCCGGGCAGTCCCCGGTGGACTAGTTGCTGACTCACAGCAGTCAACCTGGACTTACCGGCCCCGTCCTGGCCGAGCAGACAATGCACTGTTGCGGGGCATTTCCGGGCCGAGCCAGGTCTGCCGCTGTCGGATCACTGGGCCTGTGGCACGCACTTCTCGTCGGTGCTCACCTTCTGCTCCGGTGGCTTCACCTGGGTCCGCGGCCCCCTGACCGACTTGATCTCGTCGTACTTGTTCGTGCCGAGGAAGGTGGCGGTCACCGAGGTGTCGGTGGATTCGGCCTGGATGTAGATGGCGTTGCCGGAGTCGTTGGTGAACCTGAGATCGAGGCTGCCCCAGGCGACCGTCGCCTCACGGCCCTCCGGGTAACACTCGATGTAGAAGGAGTGGGCGCCGTGCTCCACGGGCTTGACCCCGGCGAAGAAGATCGCGTCGAACACGGTCGTGGCCATGGCGGAAACACCCCCGCCGGGCGTTTTGGTGAACTGGTCGTCGAGGATCATGATGCCCTCGACGAAACCGTTGGCCTGGGTGCGCCGGCCCACGGTGCGGTCGAAGCTCCAGGTCTCGTCGGGCATGACGACGGAGCCGTTGATGAGTTGCGCGTCATCAGGCGCCCGCGTGGACGTGTGCGGCCCACACCGATGGCAGGTTCGGATACTTCGCCCTGAGCCGCCTGACCGTGCGATGAACCGCCGCCGACGCGCACAACGCACCGGATCGGTCCGCGATCAACTCGCCGTAGAGCTGCTGGCTGAAGGCTGGCGCCACCACGTCGTCGACGCGCCAGAGCGTGCCGACCACCTGGGAGAAACCGGCTATCTGAAAAGCCGCCAACGGGTGGATCGCCTCGTCGGACAGGCGCGCGGTGGTGCGGGCCGTGTCGCAGGCCGACAGGAACGCGAACTCCGCGTTCCGCAGACGCAGCCGGGAAAGGTCCAGCACCCGAAGCGGCGCGCGGTCGTGGTCGTGCAGCGCGAGGTGGCTGTCCGAAGGGTTGTCCGGGTCGCTGTACCCGTGGCAGGCGAAGTGCGCCCAGCCACTGGCCGGCAAGGCGTCGAGAACGGCGTCACGAGTCGCGTCCGCGCCGACCAGGACCGTGGCGCCGGGTATGAGAGCGGCCAGGTGGTCGGCTTCGGCCTGTGCGCCGGGCAGGTCCGGGGCATCCGGAGTGTGCGGCATCGCGACCACCAGCAGCCGCGGCTCGTTCCGGTCGTCGCGGCGGCCCGCGCGCGCGTGACCCAGCGCGCGGATCGTCGGCGTCGTCGAGGAGACGACGCGGTCGAGGAGCACAGGTCCGCCGTCGCGGTGGTGGCCCGCCGCGTGCAGGGGGAGCAGGCTGAGCGGCCCGACCGGGGCCCACCAGATCCTTGGCCACGGACCATCCGCCGCCGGTTCCGCCGTCAGCTCCAGTTCGCCGAGCACAGGGCCCACGATGGTGTCCCACAGCCACTCGAGCGTGTCATGGATCGCCTGCTCGGCGGCCAGCCGCCCCTCCGTGAACGCGGTGTGCAGAGCGCGTACGCGGTGGCTCACGGTCTCTTCGCTCAGCCGGTCCAGCGCGCGTGACCGGACCCCGTCCGGAGTGATGATCAGCGCGTCACAGCGGTGCCGGCTGACGTTGACGTACACGATCGGGCCCTCGTGTGCCTGCGCGGTGAGGTCGGTGAGCAGCGGGGGCCGTAGGAACCGCTCCATCCCGGGCAGCGCGCGGATCCGGTCGGTCACCGCGTCGAGCTCGTCGGCGAGGGCCACGCGGTCGCTCGTGGTGTCGGTTTCGAACTCCGCGGTGAGCGTCCGGAAGCGTTCGGCCAGCTCGGGTGCCCGCTCGCGCAGGTCGGAAAGATCGCCGCGGCTGTCGAGTGCCTGGGCGGCGAGCACGCAGCGCCCGGATTCGAGCAGGGTCACCGCGCTCACCTCGTCGCCGACGGCCAGCGCGCACGCGGCCGCGTCGGCGGCGACCCCGGCGAACCGGCCGAGCCAGTACTGGGCGTCCTCGCGGCCCAGGCGGCGCCCGGCGAGCCGGGGCAGCAGCCGGACCGCGGCGGCGTACCCTTCGGCGGCCACGTCGAACCGCCCCGCCTCGGCGGCCAGACCGCCCCACCGGTCTGCCGCTTCCGCCCGCCTCTCCGTCGGCGATCCTGCAGACGCCGCGGCCTCCCGGTAGCAGTCAAGTGCCTCGGTCAGCGCGTCGCCGTCGCCGAGGTGCCGGAAGCCGAGCGCCAGGACGTTGGCGACGCGGGTCAGTAAACCCGCCCGGGAATAGGCGTCCTGCTCGGGCCTTTGCGCCGCACTCCGGGCCAGGCCTACCGCCTCGGCGAGGACGTGCGGATCCGGCGGCTCCCGTCGCGCGACGGCGGGTGCGACGGGGTCCGTGCACCAGTCGCCGAGCGCGGCGGCCAGGTTCGCGGTGTACCTGGGCCAGTGCGGGCTGTCCTGCGGAGTCGCGGCCACGGACGCGCGACGCGCGGCGATCGCGTCCCGCAACGCGTTCCGGTCGCCGAACTTCTCGTACGCCATCGTCAGCACACCGCCGAGATTGGCCAGCCGCACTGCCCGGCCCGGGTCGTCGTCCGCCGTCACATCCGTGGCCGCGCGATGCGCGTCGATCGCCTCGTCGAGCACGCTCGCCTCGCCCGTCCTGATGAACCAGTCGGACAGTATGGCGCCAAGGTTGGAGAGCCGCTGGGCCTGCCCGGCGACCAGGCTCGCGCCGAGGCGGACGGACTCCCGCGCACGGTCGACCGCCTCCGACAACACCTGCAGCTCGCCGGTCACCTGGTACCGGTTGTGCAGCATGACGGCGAGGATCCCGAGCGAACGCAGGTGGTCACCCTGCCCGGCCGTGGCCTCGGCGGCACGGCGAGCGACGTCGATCGCGTCCATGACGTGGGCCAGGTCTCCGGTCGCGTGGAACAACGCGTTCAGGTTGACGGCGAGGTTGCCCATGAACCGGGCCCGCAGTGGATGGCCCGCCGACGTGCACGCGACCGCCTCCCGTTCGATGATGACGGCCTCCGCGAGCGCGGCGTGGTCCCCGAACGCTTCACCCCGGGTGGCCAGCGCCGTGGCGAAGTGGTCCAGCCGCACGCCGCGGCGGGGGTGCCCGGCGGGGGTGGCCGCCGCCGCCGAACGTCCGCGCTCGATCGCCCGCTCGAGCAGGGCCGAGTCCCGGGTCTGCTCGAACTCGGCGGCGTACCGGCCGCACGCTTCGGCTTCGGTGTCGGCGGGTTCCCAGCCATTGTTCGATTTCGGGCGCTCGCCGGTGAGCGCGGCCCATTCTCGTTCCGTGGTCGTCAGCTCGACGAGGTTCTGCGAGTGCCGCGGATCGGTGACCGGGGTATGGGCCACCAGCGTCTGCCGGACCCGAAGCAGTTCGGCCAGATCATCCCGCGCTCCGCGAGCCCGGTAGTGGTCGTCGAGGAGGTACGCGAGGATCTTCAACCGGTCGAGCACGTCGGACGACCCGGCCGCCGTGAGGTCCACCGCTCGCCGCGCGGCGTCGACGGCTTCCTCCACGACACCGGTCTCCCCGGTCTCATGGGACCAGTCGCGCAGGACGACGGCGAGGAAGTGCAGACTCCTGGCGGCGGACACGTCATCGGGGGAGCACTCGGCGGCGGCCCGCGCGTGCTCGGCGGCCTCCGCCAGGGGGGCGAGGTCCTTCGTCACGGTGAACGCCGTCCGCAGCGCGACAACGAGGTTGACCAGGTAGAACGCCTTCTTCGCGGACGGTTCCTCGTCGACGGCCGTCCGGCTCCAGTACAGCGCGTTGGCCAGGGTGCCACGGTCCTGGTTCTGCTGGAACGCGGTGTGCAGCAGCATGCCGATGTTGTTGGCGTAGCTGGCCGAGGCCTCCGGGCTTTCGTACGTCAGGACGTAAGCCTCCATGACTTTGCGGACGGCTTCCCTCAGGAACTCGAGGTCTCCGGTCTGGTGGTAGCGGGTCTGCAGCAGGCCCCCGAGATTGGACAGGACCGAGCAGCGCTCGGCCACGTCCTCGACGGCCAGCACGGCATGGCCGAGGTCGATCGCCTTCTCGACCGAAGCGGGGTCCGCGCTGTGCCGGGCCACCCGGAACGCCTCCCAGAACCGCTCGGCCAGATCGTTCGCGGGCCCGCCGCCCACGCGTCAGTCCTCGTTGCCGTTCGAGGTGCCAGCCGGGCCGCCGGGCGCCTCGTCCGGCTCGGCGACCGTGCGTTTCGGGGTGTAGCCGCGTTCCGCGGCCTCCTGCAGCAGCGCCGCTTCTTCGGGCGTGAGCTCGGGTTCGTGCGAGAGCTCGGGTTCGTGCGCCATTATCGCTCCTCCCCCGGCACGGCCGCCGGTTCTCCGGCTTCGACGAACTCCAGCACGTCGAAGTCTTCCGCCCGCAGCCGCAGGCCCGCCGTCCCGTGCACGCGCGCGCCGAACGCCCCGTCGGCACCCATCACGCGCGCCGATTCGAGGTACAACTCGGCCGGGTGGGGGTACGAGGAGGCGTACGACCGGTTGCCGTACCAGCCGCCCGCCCAGTTGCCGTCCTTGAGTCGCACGCGCACGAAGCACGGTTCGCGGTCGCGGAACGCGTGGTCCCAGGCGCTGGGCGTGCGCAGGAACCGAGCCTTGCGCCGCTGCCGATCCACCAGGGAAACGGTGACCGCCGCCGCGGCCGGCACGACGAGGAACAGCACCACGGAGACGAAGCCGACCACTCGCGGCCGCTCCACGAAGCCGTCCCAGCCGCCGTCGGCGCCTCGAGCCAGGCGAACCAGCGCCGGCCCCGCCACCACTGCGTACAGGGCGTCCAGCGCGATCGACGCGACGATCGCCCGCAGCACCCGCTCACCCAGATCACGCTCACCGGGCACCGGCCCGCGGCGGCGTTCCCGGACGAACTGATAGGTGACCCCGGGCAGCACCAGAAGGACGAGCAGAGCGAGCTGCACGACGGTCGCAGGCGCCTGCACTCACCACCCCCCATGTCTCACGGACTCCGCCCGATCAGGCTACTGGCTTGCGTCTCCGCGGTCGGCAGAACACCCCTTTCCGCGGCTACTGGGAGGCAGCGGGCCGGCCTCGGCGACGCCGGCCCGCATGAGCCTGTTGACCCCATCAGCCTGCGCCTTCGGGACACCGGCCGCCTGCTGGCGCATTCCCGCCCGGCCGGCAGGCGATGGCTGCTGCCGTACAGCCGCCCCGCCGCACGGCGCGAGCCCGGCCTGCGCCGCGGGAAAATAAACCATGAAGTTCCTGAAGCGGCCCAACCGCCGAGACCAACACAGTGACTACGTTCCGGATGACGATGATGAGGACGACGACGAATCCGCCCGCGGCGGCTACGTGATCATCGTCGAGCCGCAGGCGCCGACGATGACGCTCGTGGAGCCGATCCGAACCATGCGCTCGGAGGAGTTATCGGTCTCTGTCCCCGCACAAGAGCTGAGGCCGGGCCTGAATTACCTACTTGGCGGACCCGGGGAGCCGACATGCGAGGTGGTTCAGGTCGTGGCAGGCGAACCGTTGCCGGGCAAGCGTCGGCGCATTCGGCGAGGCAGGTTCAGGACCATCGCTTCTGCTCATCCGGCGGGTACGTTGGTCACACCCGTAACCGCTGAACGCATCGAGGACTGGGCCCAGTGGATCCAGGAGGGTGCAGCCCGTGACGGGCACCGTACTCGGGGTTGAGGAACAGCCATGTCAGATCGTGCCCTAAGCCCGATCCGTCACCTGGGGTGACGTTCTGCGGTCCGTGCATGAAGCGGCCCTGTTTTCTTTGGCAAGGGGGAAGTGGTACCGACCGTTGTGCGGCTGCCGACCGGGAAGGCGTTGACCGTTCGTGCGGCGGCGGACGTGTTCCTCGACTCGCTCGGATCGGCGAGGCCCGGCCGCCTGGCCCGCTCGAAGCTGGCGATCGACCCGACTGGTCGCGCGGTGCGAGCCTCATCTGCGGGAGAAGACTCTGTGGCGGATGCTGTACGAAACCGCCGGCCGTGCGGAGGAGATCCTCGGCGTGACTTGGACTTCGCTGGGCGTCGCTGCCTGGTCAAGGCCAAGGGCGCGCGGAGCAAGGCCCGCCGCAGGGGCCAGGCGCGCGAGGACTTCGTGCTGGAGACCGTGTACGGGGACGCCGGCACTGCCCGGCTCCTGCCCCGGCTGCTGAAGGGCCATATCCGCGGGCCGGTGCTCGTCACCCACCGCCGACCGGGGCCCGGGGGGAGGTTTTCAGCCCCCGCGGCGTGTGCCCGGACACCGGGCTGGCCCGCCTGTCGTACGGGAAAGCCCGCGCGCTGCTCAAACGCCCTGCCCCGCTTGCCCGGCCGGGCGGTCAGTCCCCGCGGCAGGTGGAGGATCTCCTCGACAAACTGGTCCGCTGCCGTGTCCTTGCCGCCTGGCAGCACCTCGGGGAGCACGACGAGATCGCCTGGCGCCTCCTTCCCGAACGGGGCGCACCGACCAGCGCCACACCAGGAAGGTGATCACCTGGCAGCCCTCCCGTCCCCTCCCAAACGGCACGGAAGGCAGCACGTCCGAGCCGCGTCCCGCCATCGTCCGGTCCCGCCATGGTGGGACGAAGAGACGTACGGCAAGTCGGCCGCAACTCCCGGCGCACGGCCACAGGGATCAGATCCGGTCAGGTTGTTTCGAGACAGCGTGATTCGCCATGAGACGCAGGGAGACACTGGCGGACACCCATGAACGCCAATGAACGACAACGACCGCCAACGCCCCTGGCCAGGAGTGTCCGAGACGGGGCACCGGGTTGTTTCGAGCTCGAGGAGGAGAGCAACACTTGCCGGTATGCCGAGCTTTCAGCAAAGGAAGGCCGTGGGCGACGCACACGAAAGGCACGTCGCCGAGGAACTCGCCCTGCGCGGATGGGACGTCAGCCCCTGGGGCCAGGGCGTGCTGACCGAAGCGGTGCGAGTCCCTCTGCGGGGCACCGATCACCGCATACTCCCGCAGCGGAACATATCCACCCACGCGCAAGCCCCCGGCCGGCAGCCTCGGACCAGTTGCCGGAGAACCGCTGGTGGTTCCAGTGACACCTCAGTGCCGCTGCCGCTTGCCGTGGTAGCGCTGGGCGAGCCGGGCCAGGGCGACCGCCCCGAGCAGGAGCCCGAAGTCGCGCAGGGCGATGTCGTAGTAGTCGGGGATGCTCAGCAGGTTGACGATGATGCCGCCCAGCCAGGCGGCGACCAGCCACCCTCCGAAGCGCGGGGCCAGGCCAACGACGACGCCTGCCACGATCTCGATCACACCGACCGCGTACATGGCCTGCTGGGCGCTGCCCGGCACGACGTCGTTGATCCACGGCGCGAGGTAGCCGGGCCAGTCCACGAGCAGGTTGGTGAACTTGTCCAGCCCGAACAGGATCGGCGCGACCGTGAAGCCGGTGCGCAGGATCGCGAAGGCCTGGTAGCCGGGGTCGGTGAGAACGGCCCGCCGCGAGGTGGTGGTTGTGGTTGCGGACGCCATGGCGCACGCCCCCTCTTTCTATAGGCAACTCTCACTATCTATAGAAGCGGGGAAACCTTCTTTAGTCAATGGCTATGGGTTTTACACTGGTGTTCGTGGACCACTCCAAGCCCGCACCCCCGACCGGCGTCTCCGCCGTCGCCGCTCTGGACGAGCCGACCCGCAAAAGGCTGTACGACCATGTCGTGCGCCAGCCGGGACCAGTCAGCCGCGACGAGGCCGCCCAGTCACTGGGCCTGGCCAGGCAGACCGCGGCGTTCCATCTGGACCGCCTGGCCGACGCGTCACTGCTCGATGTCGTCTACGAGCGGCGCAGCGGACGCACCGGTCCGGGAGCGGGCCGGCCCGCCAAGCTCTACAAGCGCTCCGCCCAGCAGGTCACCGTCAGCCTGCCCGAGCGGCACTACGAACTGGCCGGACGGCTCCTCGCCCACGCCGTGGAGGAATCGGAAGCCACCGGTGAACCGGTGCGGACATGCCTGCACCGCAAGGCCCACGATCTGGGCACACGGCTCGGCGCCCAGGACCAGGCCGGTGTGTTCGACGTGCTGGAGCGGTACGGATTCGAGCCGCGCCATGACGGTGACGCCATCCTGCTGGGCAACTGCCCCTTCCACGCGCTCGCCCGCGAGTACACCCAGACGGTATGCGGCATGAACCTCCACCTGCTCCGCGGCATCGTCGCCGGGCTCGGTGAAGGCGGCCTCCAGGCGCGCCTGGCCCCTGGCCCCGGCCACTGCTGCGTGCGCCTGGAGCCGGTTTCCTCCCCACCCGCGAGCGAACAGCCTTCCTGAAGCGACTTTCAAACCCGAGTGCCAGTGCAGCGCGTCGCAGGTCCTTTGCCGGTTGGGGGGCCGCTGTGTGGTGGTCGGCGGGCGGTGCGGGTTGGGGGTGGCGGACGGCACCCTTCACCGCGAACACCCGAGGTCAAGCCGTACGCCTCTACGGCAACCAGCACTGAGCATGCCCCAGGTGGAGTGAAGAAGCTGAGCCAGGCCGCCGCCTGCCGGGCGGTGCGTGCGGCATCCCGCCGGACGCGCGTGCGATGCCGTCGGAGATCAACTGCGTGCTTCAACTTATGCCCCCAGCCGCTTCTTGGGGAGCCCTCCTTCTGCCATAGCCCGCCCGCATTTCACGGCTGCCGGGCTCCGGAGGCAGGGTCTCACTGTGTGCCGCCCGCCCCGGCGTGGCGCCGGGGCGGGGTTCGGGACGAGGGTATGAGCGCGATCGAGTCCGTTTTTCGGCCCGGCGGTTCCCCCTCGGCACGGTATGCCTGCGGTGCCGGAGCCGGGCAGAGCGCGGCTGCCGGTCAGGTCATTCGAAGACGACGTCCGAGACGGACACGAAGAACTCGCCGGTCATCTCCTGCTCCTGGTCGACGTGGTCGCAGCACCTCTCCGGGTCGCCGGTGGTGCAGACGCCGCCGTGCCCGCCCCAGATGTTCACGATCGCGTGCCGGCCCGTCTTGCGTCCGGCCAGCGCCGCTGTGCTCCATGCCTGTTCGGGGCTGCGGCCGTGGACGACCACCATGAACGGGGTCGGCTCCAGGTCGGCCCAGGACAGCGGGGCTGAGGCGTTCCAGCCGTCCCTGGTGACGAAGAACTGGTACGTCCACGTCGGGCCGGTGTGGTTGGCGTCATGCATGTACGAGAAGGTGAGGTCCTGGGCGCCCGCGTCGAGGGTGGTGGTGGGCCAGTCACCCACGAGGTCCAGGCCGGCGAAGCGAGGGTTGCCCGCCGAGGCCACCTTGCCATCGTGGCCGCCGGTGCTGAACTTCCGGTACTCCAGGTAGTAGCCGCGCCGGTTCCACGGGTAGTCCGCGCACATCCGCTCCTTGCCGGGGACGACTTCCGCCCACCACGCGTCCGGGGCGCAGGCCGCTCGGACTTGGTCGCAGAAGGCGCTCGTGCAGGCGTGACCCCCGCTGCCCGCGGACTTGAGGGCGAGCACGGAACGGCCCGGCGGGTCGGCCATGTTGCCGTGCCTGGGCTGCGCGGTGTCCCCGATGCGCTCGCTGGACACCGCCACGGGGATCGGCTGGTACGGGTCGTCGGAGCGGCCGGGAACGGTGCACTCCTCGGAGAAGGGGCTCCAGCTGCCGTCGCCGCGCCGGGCCCGGATCCTGACCTGGTAGGTGTCGTCCGGATCTGTTCCCAGGGTGACCCAGTGGTTGGCGGCCGGCTTCCAGCCGCCCCACCAGGTGGGCCAGTCCAGATGGAGGGTCTGGGCGAGCCGGCCGTTGAGCCACACCTCGTACGCGTGCGGGTACGGAGCCCGGCCTTCGTCCCAGTCCGGCGGGGTGGTGTCCCCGCCGGAGTTGCCTCCGGTGGTCCACCGCAGGGAGATGCCGTGGAGGATCTCGGAGCCGTCGGTCCGGTAGGTCGTGGCGGCCGTGAGGTCCTTCGGGTCGTAGTAGTCGCCGTTGACGGGAGTACTGGAGTTGGGGGTCACCCGCGATCACCTCGGTCTTTCAGAGCAGCGGAAAGCTGGCAGAGGACGGAAGGGTGCTCTCCAGTTCCTCATCCCCGGCTCCCTGAAGCCACCCGGATTAGCCCCAACGGGTGACGTTTCAGGCGGGCGGAAGACGGTCCGTCGTACACGCCACGGGCCTGCCCAGGCACTGCGCACCTCGGGGCTGCGCCGCAGAGCGGCGAGGGTGCCGAAGGACAATGGCCCCTTCCCAACGTGATCAGCGTTCAAGGAGGTTGCCGTATCCGGCACAGCAGATGAGTCCGACTTTTCCGGCCTGGGCGGGGGCGAGGACCAGAAGGCGGACGACATCGTGCGGGAGGTGGTGGGCTGGTACAACGCCGCGATCGTCGCGGAACGCCGCGCACTGGTGCCCGACGATGAGCGTCTTGAGGCGCTGAAGGCCGGCCGGGGGAGCTCAAGGACCCTCGTCGCCGCCAGGCAATCGACCGCAGCCTCACTCAGCGCCTGAGGTCCGCCCGGCCCCTGCGCCGCCCGAAGATCGCCCGTCGGCCTACCGGGCAGGGCATCATCGCGGCATGGTGTCCATCACCGCCCGCCCCGCCGAGGTCGAGGACCGGAAGGTCCCCGGTCATCGGGAGGGTGACCTCGCGATGGGCACCAGGCCCTCGGTGGTCGCCACGCTCGTCGAGCGCACCAGCCGCCACACGACCATCGTCGCGTCCTGACGGCATCAAGGCCGAGAAGGTCACCCCGCACCTCGCCAGGAGCCTCCTCGGCATCCCGCCCCACCTGCGGCGAACGCTCACCTGGGACCGCGGCCGGGAAATCGCCGAGCACCAGGCCATCACCACCGAGACCAGGATGCCGATCCACCTCTGCAAGCCGCGGAGCCCGTGGCAACGCGGCACTGACGAGAACTCAACCACGCGCAGGACCCACGGCTACCGCACTCCGGCAGAGGTCTACGCTGACCTCCTGAACAGCGGTGATGCGCTGACCGCTTGAGCTCGCCGACGTTTGCCGACAGGCGGGGCGTCGGCAGAGCGAGCATGTGGACCTATGGCTGCCTCTGCTGCCCGTGGGTCCGGAGTGGCGGGTGGTCACCCAGCCAGGTGCTTGCCGAAGAACTCGGCGAGCTTGGCGACGGCGGGGGTGACGTATTCGTCCTTGTCGTACAGGTCGATATGGGTGGCACCGTCGACAACGACCAGTTCCTTGGGCTCGGCCGCCTGCGCGATCGCTTCCCGGCTGAAGTAGGCGCTCTCCGCCTGCGAACCGGCGATCATCAGCAGGGGGCGGGGCGAGATCAGCTCGATCATCGCGTACGAGTCGTACTGGGCGAGCTGGTCGACGCTGCGCAGCACCCATCCCTAGACGAGCGCGGCGAATCCGGCGCGGGCCAGGCGCTCGGCGTAGATGCTCGGGCTCTGCTCCTTCACGCCGCCTCCCGGGTGGGAGATGACAATGGCCGGCAGCCGGCCGTCGATGTGGTCGTCGGGGGTGAAGAGAATCCCGGCGAGGGCGAGATCGTTGCTGGGGAAGGTGACGCTGGTCTTCACGGTCTGTGCCTCCTGGTGCAGGTGGGGAAGTGCGGTGACCGCGACGGCGCGGATTCCTCCGGCGGTGCCGTCGTCTTCGGGGCGGCCCGTCCGCCGGCCACGTGATCGACGCTCGCACGCGGAACGCGGGCGGGTAAGAGGCTTCTTCTGTCCCCGGACCCCGCGGTCCTGGGACAGGGCAGGCCCACTGTCACTGGACCGGCGGGCTGTAACACTTCTACCTATGAGCAGCAGCGACAGCCGCGACAGCGAACTGGGCGCCTTCCTGAAGGCTCGGCGCACAGAGCTGAGCCCGGCCGAAGTGGGGCTGCCCGACTCCGCCGGCAGGCGCAGGGTCAAGGGCCTGCGCCGCGAAGAGGTGGCCTTGCTGGCGTCGATCAGCCCCGACTACTACACGCGCCTGGAACAGGGCCGCCGCCAGGCCTCCGAACCAGTGCTGGACACCCTCGCGCGTGTCCTGCGGCTTGATGACAGTGAGCGTGCCTACCTGTTCGAACTGTCCGGTCGAGACGCCGCCCGGCCGCGTCGGCGCACCACGCAGAAGGTCCAGCCGCAGCTGCAGCGCCTCCTGGAAGACCTCTCCACCACGCCGGCCGTCGTCCTGGGCCGCCGCACGGACATCCTTGCCTGGAACGCCATGGCGGCCGCCCTGTTCACCGACTTCGCGCGGATCCCGGCGAAGAAGCGCAACTTCGTACGGCTGGTCTTCTGCGAACCGGCCATCAGAGCGCTGTACCCGAACTGGGAGTGGGTGGCGCAGACGACGCTGGCGCAGCTGCGCATGGAGGCCGCCCGCGATCCGAAAGATCCGCGACTGGCCGAACTGGTGGGCGAGCTGTCGCTTCGGGACCCCGACTTCCGGCGCTGGTGGGGCACCCACCGCGTCGCCACCCAGGGATCGGGCACGAAAACGCTGAACCATCCCGTTGTCGGCCCGCTGACCCTCGACTGGTCCTTCCTCACCTCCACCGACGACCCCGACCAGCAGCTCATCACCCTGACCGCCGAGCCCGGCACACCCAGTCACGACCGTCTGCGCATCCTCTCCTCATGGGCCGCGCAAGCCGCCGACCACCCGATTGCGGACCGTTAGAGGCTCGCTTGGTTCCGGGGTCAGCAGGCTGTTTGGCCCGGCTTCGTCCCGTCAACCCTCGGCAGGACGCATTCCGCCACCGTCGCAGACCAGGATGCAGGGCTTGCTTTCGCGCATCCAGCAGGACGGGCACAGGTCCTGCAGCGGACCTGCCGGTTGGTCCGGTAGGCGGGTTCGACACCGGAGCGGTGGGCGTCACGGTCTTCGTCGGGAAGCCGCCACCAGGCGGCGAGACCAGGACCGTTGCCCAGGCGAGATGCCGGCCGACCCGGCCCCGGGGCTGCAGCGGAGCCGGTTCATGCGTTCTCCATGGCAGATCGGGCGGCCTCGCTCTCCGCGACCCGGGGCCCCGGAGCAGCCGCCGTGGCGAGGTTGAGGCGGGTGTCCATGTCGAGGTTCACCTTGCCGTACGGGCGCACATGGGACCAGAACAGCGGGGTCAGACCACGCCGGTCGGCGGGGTGAGGATGTCCGTCCACTCCGGTTCGCCATGTATGTCCAGAAGCATCAGGGTGTTCGCATAGCGCCGTTGAAGGACTCCATGACGTTCAGGCCCTCCTCGATCTCCCGCTGAAGGTCCCGAAGCCGCAGGTAGCGAGCCACGAAGATGGTCTTCTGAGCGCGGCCGACCTCCAGCATGGCCGCGTAGGTGGGGTGGGAGGCGTTACGGGTGAACCGGCGCAGGATCGCCTCGGTCGACGCAGTCCGCGTACGAATCGCGGTCGCGTACTTGATCATCTGGTCGTACCGCTGGGCGATGAGTTCCCAGCGGATCGGGCGGGTCAGCGCCGCAGTTACTGACGCTGTCACCGTGATGGCGTCAAGGTGAGGCCGGTCTCGGCGAGACATCCGTCGATGAGGTTGCTGCGGTACTGGATCTGGCGGAGACCGTGCCGAAGCGCCTTGATGAGATGGTCGGGGTCGGTGAATGCGGTGTTGACCTGGCTGCTGCGTCGCAGGAGTGACCAGATGCCCTCGACGGGGTTGAGGTCGGGTGCGTAGGGCGGCAGGAAGTAGCAGCCGATCCAGTCGTGGGTGTCGATGAAATCCCGCAGCCGGCGGTCTCTGTGCACGTTGAGGTTGTCCCACACGAGCACAATGGGTGCGCCGAGTTGCTGGTGGGCGTCGATGATGAGGTCGCGGTAGCCGGTCCAGGTGAAACTGCGTCTGCCGCCGCGCTTGTGATCCAGATGCCGCTTGGGCCGGTAGATCAGGCGCCGCCACAACGCGGTCACGCTGCCGCAGGACCTCGCTGGACCTGGTGACCTCCCGCTCCACGACCGGACCGCAGGCGCTCACCGCGGACGCCGAGGACGTCGCCGCCGTGCGCGCGGGCGCCCTTCCGATCGGTGAGGAGCACGGCCTGCCCCTGGTCCGCTTCCCGCTCGAGCACACCGCAGACGCCCACCGAGCGGTCGAGGGCGGCGCCGTCGGCAGGCAGGCAGGCAGGCAGCGAGGCGACGGCCGTGCCGGCGCCGATGACGTGCGCCGCTTCAGGTGAGGGGGCGGGTGTGCACGCTGACGGCGTAGCCGCCGCCCTCGTGGAAGGGAGCGCCGTCCCATGTGGCGTAGCGCTGCCGCAGGGTCAGTCCGGCTTGGGTGCACCAGTGGTCGAAGTCGCTCAGGGTGACGGTCGGTTCCGGCAGCGGCAGGTGTTCGGCGTCGAGTCCCATGCCGGTGACCAGCAGTCCGCCGGGGCGCAGCACGGCGGCCAGCCCGCGCACGACAGCCGGTTCGGTGCCGGGGGCCAGCAGGGGGATGACGTTCCCGGCGGCGAGCGCCAGGTCGAAGCCGGTTTCCAGGGAGAGGCCGTCCAGGTGCGCCAGGTCGCCATGGAGCCAGGTCGATGTGGGGGCGTTGCGACGGGCGACGGCGAGCATGGAGGGGTCGATGTCCACCCCGGTGCAGTGGTGGCCCAGCTCGGCGAGCCGGATCGCAACCCGTCCGGTGCCGCAGCCGGCGTCAAGGACCCGGGCGGCGGGTTCCAGCAGGGCATGGCAGAAAGCCGCCTCGCCGTGGACGTCGTGGCCCGACGCGGCGAGCCGCTCGAACCGTCGCGCGTACTCCTCCCCCGCTTGCCCACCCGTCAGCTCGGTCCAGCGGTCGCGTTGCCTCGTCATGTCCTGCATGCCTTCCGTTCGGCCCCGGCGTAGGAGCGAGGGCGGCGCGCCCCTCGCACACACCTTGATCGTCGCACGCTGCCGCCACTAGAGAGCCGGGTGCCTGCACCAAGCCTGCACGCCGGTGAAAAGCAACGTGAGCTTCGCGGCTGGTGCCTGGACGCGGGACATCAGCCACGGGATGCTCCGCGCGGGCTATGACCAGAAACTCACCATCCCCATCTGCCGACTCCGGTACCTGTACCAGGGCCTGAACCCCAGCGCGAGCGGCGACCACAACACCCTGCCGTGGCTGCTGGGCCTGCTCACCCAGACCAATGCGACCTGCTGACCGGACCGCGACCGCGGGCGAAGGCTGTGCCGGTGGTCGCGGCCCGCAGTGTCGCTCGATTCGGCGGCACGCGGACGATCGTAGGCCTTTGCGCGACCTGGCATCGCGGGCGGCGAGCGCCCGGCGACAGCGGCAGTCCCGTGTGCGCGTCACGCGCACCGGCCGCCCCGAGGAGTGGGTTGTCGGCCCATACCTGCGCCGACTGCCACGGGTACGGGGCGGCCGGGGCGCGGCGCTCCTCGGCCGTGCCGGCGGGGTCTGCGGCGCTCCGGCACCTTCCTGCACGGCTGTCCGCGTTCAGGTGCGCAACCGTTGCTCCGGGCGGCGGTCGGGTCCGGTGCCGAGGCCCGCTGAGAGGTGAACAGGACATGTGCCGGGCCCTGAGCGCCGTCCGCCCGGTGGGACGGCACGTCTGGACTGCCCCGCCGTCGATTTGCGGATGTGAGGGGGGTGGTGTGGCGAGCGGGGGGGTCGACCGGTCGCCGTGCTCGGCACGGGCGCACGGGTGCGTGTTGCTGACCGGTCGGTCCTCGGCCAGGTGCCCGCGTATGGGGCGATGATTCGGCACTTGTCGCCGGCATCACGTGATCACTGGGCTCCCGGTCACTTTCACGCTGCACGCACATCTTCCACACACGGGCGGGGGTCGGCCCTGCGGCGCGGCCTGCCGGGCGTACGGGGGTGGGAAACGTCGACGCGTCACCGATCCGCCGGCCTCCCGGTCTGCCCGAGTCGCCGTACGACGAGCACCCCACTGCCGAGCCACCGCCCCGCGCGAACCTGCCTGCCCGGCCACACCGGGACCTCAGGCTCCTGTGACCCGTCTGCCGGGAAGATCACGGTCGGCGGGTCATGCCCCGATGAAGCTCACTGTTTCTGCCATGTCCGCCCGCCCGGTACGCAGCCGGGGCACCCCTTCTTTCTCGAACCCCACCGAGACACCGCAGAACAGCACGAGTCCGTCATCGGCTCCGACCATCTGGCTGACGGTCTCGCGATACATCGTCCACATCACCTGCGGGCAGCTGTGCAACCCTTCCGCCCTCAGTAACAGCATGACCGTCTGCAAGTACATCCCCGCGTCCCCCCACTGCCCCGGCCCCATCGCCCGGTCGAGGTAGCAGAACAGCACGACCGGCGCCCCGAACGCCTCCGAGTTCAAAGCGGCGATCTTCACGGGCCGGGCGGGGTCGTCACGCTCGATTCCCAGCGCGTGGTATCGCTCGGCGGCCGCGGCGGAAAAGCGGTCCAGATACGGTGAGGGCAGTTCGGCCGGGTACATCGGATACTCCCGCTCATCACCCGGGTCTCCCGCCAGTGCCCTGGCCGTCGCGCGCTTCTTCAGCTCGGCCAAAGGCTCGCCGGTCACGACATATACATGCCACGGCTGGAGGTTCCCGCTCGACGGGGCCCGTGTCGCTGCCGCCAGCACTCGTTCGAGAACCTCCCTGGGCACCGGCTTGTCGCTGAACGCTCGCACAGCCCTGCGACTGTCCACGGCTTCATACACATCCACGCCTTCTCCGTCCTCTCACTCCATGGCAGGCAGTGAAGACACGAAGATGATCATCGCACCCGGCGAGCAGGCCGGGCGGAGCTTCGGTGCTGCCAGAACTGGGTTCTGGCTCAGATCTTGGGGACTGGTCGCGGAGTGACCGTGTCGTTCGACGGGAGGGGAGGTACACGAGCTCCAGGCCCGTCAGCGTTCACGCATTCTGGTCCACCACCAGCCGAACGTCGCCCACTCGATGTAGTTGGGTTCAGGCAGAGTACGGCGCTCGAATTCCTCATCGATGCGTGTGATCAGCCGGCCCAAGTCCCGTTTGGCTCCCGAAGGAAGGCGCCGCATCGCCCACTCCAGGTCATCACGGGCATCGTTTATCCCTGGCGAGCAGAACGCGGTGGAATCCAGGTACCGGCCGGGCTGCTCGAAAACCCACTCGATACGAGAGAGCGCGTTAGCGACCGCGTTGGGCCACATCTCTTGGTCTTCGACCCGGCGGATCGCTGCACGAGTCCGCGCGGAGACACCGTGGACCTTCAGGATCGGACACTGCCATCGTGGCCGGCACCGCTCTGCGCGGACGGCCTTGGGACGCCTACGCGGCATCGCCCTTTCGGATCAACATGAGGCCATCCTGCCATGGCTGGGCACCTACCTGGGCCTCGATCCGCACACCCGCCGCAGCAAGTGTTCCTGCTACTCCTCACGCACACAGCCACGGGCGAGGAGTTGGTGCTCGCGCACCACTACTCGCGGTCGTACCCGGACATCTTCATCATGATCTAGTAGGACTCCGTCAGGTCCGTCTCGATCTTGGCCTTGAGCGTGAACCGCTGGGCAGGGGGTGGTGGCAGGTGGTGCAGACACCGGTCCTGGGCGCGCGCGTAGCTCGCGCGGGCGTGCGGACTGTGAGGTGACGGGCTGAGGTCGTGTCGCCGCCCGGTGGCAGCCTCACTCGCCACCGAGCCCACGATCGAATCAGCTCTGACCAGCTACAACGCCGAGCGTCGCCCGCGCAGCCAGTCCGAGGCCCGTGCCGCGCGCCAGGTCGGCCGGATGGGTCGACAATGGGCGAATCCCCCTGGCCGTGGCCCTGGGTGATACGGGCCTCCGGCTGGTCACCTCCGGCTTGACCGTCCGGGCCATCCTGCGACACGCAGACTGGGACCGGCGAGCCCGGGCTGAAAGCACCAGGCTCACTCCGCCTCCCTCGCAGCCGTGAACAACTGACGTGAGAGGCCGTCTCCACCGCCAAAGCCTCCGGCAGGCACCCCGCTGTTTCCCTGCGACCGCGGTATTTGACGCTGACCAGCCACGGCCGGGAGCGGTCAGGATGCGCCGGGGACTGCCCCATCGAGGCCGCGGGAGACGACGAGCTGTGCACTGCCGTCGGCCAGGCGGTAGCGCAGGCCGGCCACGGCGGCCTGGCCGACGGCGACCTTGTCGGCGAGGCCCCGGGAGCGGTCCAGCAGCAGGTCGACCGTGTGCCGTACGTGCTCGGCGAGGACCTCCTCGGGCTGCACCCGTCCAGCGGCCCGCGCGGCCAACACGCTCGGGGTCACCCGCTCGACAACGTCCCGGACGAAGCCGCCCGGGGTCTGCCCATCCTCCAGAGCGGCGCACGCCGCCCCGACCGCGCCGCACGAATCATGGCCGAGGACCACGACCAGCGGGCAGCCCAGCACCTCCACGCCGAACTCGATGCTGCCGAGCACCTCCGGGCCCATGACGTGGCCGGCGGTACGCACCACGAACAGGTCGCCCAGACCGCGATCGAAGATGATCTCGGCGGCCAGCCGGGAGTCGGAGCACCCGAACAGCACGGCGAAGGGCTGCTGGGAGGGTGCGGTCTCGGCGCGGCGGGTGGCGTCCTGGTTGGGGTGCTCGGGGGTGCCGGCGACGAAGCGCTGGTTCCCGGCCAGCAGCAGCTCGAAGGCGTCGCGGGGCGTCAGGTTCTTGATCTCGGTCATGGCGGCAGCCTACGAGCCGGCACCAGCCGCCGCACCGCCCCGTCCAACCGGATCGGCCCACGCTGACGCCGATGTCGTCCCCAGGCGCCGGGCGAAAGCGGTCTCGGTGCGGAACCCGTAGGAGCTGTCGGCCGCGTGGCCGGTCTTTCACCCTTGAACAGGGAGGGTGGAGTGGGCGGACCTCACGACAGTTGCGGTCACGGTCGCCACGTGCTCTCGCTGGTTGGCAGGGTTGCTGGTGTACACCTCGCAGCGGCAGAAGGCCTGGCGGCCGGTGGCGTGGATCACGGTGGCCCGGGCAATGAGAAGGCTGCCGCGGGCCGGGCGCAGGAAGTTGATGTCGAGTCCTGCTGTGGCCGTGCCGGCCTCGGATTCCGTGCGGGCGGTGAGTCGCGCACCCGTGAGCCGGCTGAATGGCTGTGCGGTGAGCGCCTGTTGAGCGGTCTCGAGCGTGTAGCGGACGGGCGTCACTCGGCCTTCGCCTCACCGAGTCCGAAGATCCGCTGCGCGTGACCGTGCAGGTAGAGGTCGGCAGCGGTGTCGTCGAGTCCCAGTTGATCGAGATCGGCAAGGGCCTTGTCGGCCGTGATCATGGGGTAGTTGGTGCCGAAGAGGACCTTGTGGTGGTTGCTGCGCATGTAGGTGACCAGTTCGGGCGGGAGCCGCTTGCTGGTGTAGGCGGAGGTGTCGATGTAGACGTTCTCGTGTTTGCGGGTCACGGCGATCATCTCCTCCGTCCAGGGGTAGCCGATGTGCCCGCCGATAATGGTGAGTTCCGGGAAGTCCAGCGCCACGTTGTCGAGGTAGGGGATCGGGCGGCCGGTCTCGGAGGTGCGCAGCGGGCCGGTGTGGCCGACCTGGGTGCAGAAGGGGATGCCGAGTTCGACGCACTCGGCGTACAGCGGGTAGTAGCGGCGGTCGTCCGGCGGCCAGCCCCACAGCCACGGCACGATGCGCAGCCCTTTGAAACCCAGCTCTTGGACGCAGCGGCGCAGCTCGCGCACGGCTTCCATCGGCTTGCGCAGGTTCACGGAGGCGAGGCCGGCCAGGCGGTGGGGGTCGTGGGCGACGAAGGCGGCGACCTCGTCGTTGGAGATGAGGGCGCCTTCGGGGCCGTACCAGGCGCTGATGAGGGAGATGTCCACGCCGCCCGCGTCCATGGCAGCGAGGGTGATGTCGACGGGGAGTTCCTCGGTAAGGGTCTCGGCGCCGGTCCAGCGGCGCAGGGAGGCGAACATGTCGTGCTGGATGAAGCGCAGGGTGGGGTGCTGGGCCCACACGTCGATGACGGTCATCGCAGGGCGCCGTCCTTTCTCAGGTCGGTGATCTCGGCGGTGGTCGGGCCCCAGTCGGCGAGTGCGGTGTCGGTGTGCTCGCCGGGCCGGGGCGAAGGGGAGGCGATGGCGGCGGGGGTGCGCGACAAGCGCGGGGCGGGCGACGGCTGGAGCTGGCCGGCCACCTCGGTGAAGGTGGAGCGGGCGAAGTTGTGCGGATGCAGGTGCGCCTCGAACGGGCCGAGCACCGGGGTGACGCAGGCGTCCCCGCCGTCGAAGACCTCGGCCCACTCGTCCCGTGTGCGGGTCGCGAAGACCGAAGCCAGCCGCACCTTGACAGTGGGCCAGGCGGCGCGGTCGTGCTGGTCGGGCAAGTCCTCCGGCGTGAGGCCGAGGCCGGCAAGAGTCTGCGTCCAGAACTGCGGTTCGATCGCGCCGACTGCGACGAACCTGCCGTCGGCACAGGGCGCGGAGCCGTCGAAGAGGTTGCCGCCGCGTCGCGCCTGCCACAGGCCCTGGTCGAGCAGGCCGTGCAGGATGGCCGTGATCAGCGGCGCGCCCTCGGTCATCGCGGCGTCCACCACCTGGCCGTGTCCCGAACTCTGCCGTTCCCACAGGGCGGCCAGGATACCGACGGCCGGCAGCATTCCGCCGCCGCCGAAGTCGGCGACGTGGTTCAGCGGCGGCAGCGGGGTCCGTCGGGCGGGCCGAGTGGCTCCAGGGCTCCTGACAGTGCCAGGTAGTTGATGTCGTGCCCGGCGCGGTCTGCCAGGGTGCGGACTGTCCGTAGCCGGTGAGACGGGCGTAGACCAGGCAGATCGGTGTCCGACAGGCCCAGCTCCTTCTTCGGCACACCGAACCAGGTGAAGCGGAAGTCGTCCGGATGCTCTCTCCTGAAGGGCCGTCCCGTGTCAGAGCAGGTGAAGGTCCCAGGATTGGCCAGAACCTCGCGTCCGTCCTGGGTGAGACTCGCCGTACCCCGGTTCTGCAAGGTAATGGTTATGCACTCCTCTCCGCTCTGGGCGATCAAGCGGCTGTGGCGCGACTCCTCAGGGTCGTGCGGAGGCTCCTTAGGCGGCGTCGGAGCAGAAGGAGGCGCGCCGACCAGCGGGACGCCCGGGGCGGGCAGGTTGGGGAGCCATGGCGGAGCCGGGTCGGCTCGGGACCGGGCGGATGCGACCGACTCCTGCATCCACTCTCGGATGCCCGGCCGCCGGCGCCATCCGTCAGGTGACGTACGGTCTCCGCGGTCCGCCGGTTTTCTCTGTCCCGCACCCCCGGCCCCGGCACCGGCCCCCGTCGAACCGGACGAAGCCCGTGCGCTGACGGGCCTCGCACCGTGCGCTGACGGTCGAGCCTTCTCCCGGGCTCCTGCCTAGCCTGACCGCGGCGGCCTCATGATCCGGACCGCCACGCGGAACCGAGTCAGGAGCAGCATGCCCGGACAACCGAGACACCCTGAACGCCGCCGAGCCGCCGTGGCCATGGCAGCGGTCGGCGCCCTGGCCGTCGTACTGGCCGCATGCACGAGCGCCGACAAGGCAGGCGGTGCCTCCGGCGGCGATCCGGTCGCCGTTGCCACGCCGGACGCGAGTACGCCGGCAACGTCGGCGGCCCCGGCCCGGCCCTCCGCGTCCCCCGCGACGACCGCGCCGTCCACTCGCTGCCGCACCGCGGACCTGCGTGCTTCCATCGGCCCGAACGACCCCGGAGCCGGTCAGGAGAACTTCGCCGTCGTCCTGACCAACAACTCGACCCGCACCTGTACGGTCTACGGCTTCCCCGGCATCGCCTTCGTCGACGGCGTCGGCGAGGCGGTCACGCCGGACCCCGAGCGGGCCACCGGCCAGGAGGAGCCGACGGTGACGCTGAAGCCCGGCGCCAGTGCGTGGTCGGCGCTGACGTTCACCAATCCGGCGGCCACCGGCGTGACCACCGTGATCCCCGCGGCCGTCCTCGTCACCCCGCCCGACGAGACGGCGTCGATCAAGGTGGCGTGGAGCGGCGGCAAGGTCTCCAACACGGGCAAGGCGTCGGTTCCGCAGGTGAGCCCGCTCAGGCCGGGCGACGGCGGTTGACCTCGGCAGAATCATCGCCGGCACCGGCCTCGGCCGGGGCCCCGGCCGCCGGCGTGAGCCGCTCCGCCGCGCCCTCGACCAGCTCCAGGTCGGCCTTGGTGTGGCCGATGGCCGCGTCGAGGAGGAGGGAGATGAGCGGGTCGCCCGTGTGGGTGCGCCGCAGCCGGGTCAGGCCGGCGAGTTCGGAGAGGTAGGTCTGGCGCTGCGCCGCGACGAACGCGTCCAGCGCCTCGGCGCCGAGCGCGCGGGCGCCGAACAGTTTCAGGAACAGCTCGTCGCGGAACCCGCCCGTGCGCACCCAGGCGCTGGTGGCCCAGTTGCGCACCTCGTCCCGCCCGGCCGGGGTGAGCCGGTAGAGCGTCTTGTCGGGCCGGTCCGGCTGGGTCACCTGGGACCGGGTGACGAATCCGTCGCGGACCAGCCGGTCGAGGATCTGGTAGAGGTGGCCGATGTTGAGGCCGCCCCACTGCGGGCCGATGGCCTCCTCGAAGCGTCCCTTGAGCTCGTAACCGTGGCTGTCTCCCTCGGTCAGCAGGGCGAGCACGGCGTGGTGCAGCGGCAATGTACACACCTCCTGGATTGTGACAATGTAGCGCTGCATTGTCACAATGTAGGAGGAGCGGCAGTGGGTGTGAGGTTGACGGGTGTGACGCGCCGGTATCCGGGGTTGGTGGCCCTGGACGCCGTCGATCTGGAGATCGGCGACGGTGAGGCGGTCGCGGTCACCGGCCCGTCGGGTTCCGGGAAGTCCACCGTGCTGCATCTGGTCGGCGGCATGGACCGGCCCGACGAGGGGACGATCGAGGTCGACGGCGAGGAGCTGACGGCACGCCGGCTGGACGCGCACCGGCGCCGGATCGGGTTCGTCTTCCAGCGCTTCCACCTGCTGCCCGCGCTCACCGTGCTGGACAACGTCCTCGCGCCCGTGCTGCCGCGCCGGGTCGACTTCGACCGCCGCGCCCGTGCCATGGAACTCCTGGAGGCGGTGGGCCTCGCCGCCCGCGCCGACGCGCTGCCGTCCGAACTCTCCGGCGGCCAGCAGCAACGGGTCGCGACAGCCCGGGCGTTGATCAACCGCCCGGGGCTGCTGCTCGCGGACGAGCCGACCGGAAACCTCGACAGTGCGACCGGCCGGGAGATCATCGACCTGCTGCTCTCCCTGCGGGAGCGCTACGGCATGACCCTGCTGCTCACCACCCACGACCCCGAGGTCGCCGTGAGCTGTGACCGGATCGTCCGGCTGCACGACGGCCGGATCGTCGCCGACGAGCGTCTCGCCCCCGACGACGAGGTGTTCGACCGGCTCGGAGGGCTGCGCCCGTGATCGCCATGATCCTGTCCCAGCTGCGGCGCCGCCGCTCCCGTGCCCTCGCGCTCGCCTCGGGCATCCTGGTCGCCGCCACCAGCTTCACCCTGCTCACCTCGACGGTCACCACCAGCCAGGCCCGCACCACCGGCCTCGTCGAGGACAGTGCCCGCTCCGCCTACGACGTACTGGTCCGCCCGCCGGGCACCGGCACCGACATCGAGAAGGACCGGGGCCTGGTCGAGGCCAACTTCCTGTCCGGCGTCTTCGGCGGCATCACCCTCGGCCAGTACGAACACATCAAGTCCCTCGCCGGCGTCGAGACCGCCGCACCGGTCGCCAACATCGGCTACCTGATGGTGCAGAGCACGGTGCCCGTCGACGTCTCCGCCTTCCGCGACAGCGACATCCCCGCCCAGCTCCTGCGCCTCACACCGTCGTTGAAGGCGGGGCTCGGCACCTATCCGATGGCCGACCAGTACGTCTACCTCACCCGCAATCCGATCGTCACGTACAAGAAGTGGAACGAGGCCGAGACCATCTGGCCCGACCTGCAGCACGAGATCGCCGGCGACGAGAAGTACGCGGTGTGCTGGTTCTACAACGAGGACAAGAACGGGGACACCTTCGACATCCTGGGTGAGCGGCTGCCCCAGCCTCTGTTCGTGTGGAACCCCGTCCCCAAGACGGCGTTCACCCCCGACGCCCGTTCGCGGATGACCTGTGTGCCGGGCGACGGCAAGGCCACGGCGCAGATCCCGGTCGCCTATCCGGTGCTCCTGTCGGCGATCGACCCGGCTGCCGAGGACCAACTGGTCGGTCTGGGCGGCGCGATCACCTCCGGCCGGATGCTCACCGACAAGGACAAGCCCTTCTGGGGGCCGGACGCGTTCGACCAGAACCCGGTGGAGTCCGAACGGCAGCACGACTACCAGGTCCCCGTCATTCTCAGCAGCCGTACCCTCACCGCCGGCACCCTGGACTCCACTGTCCAGCGGCTCGATGTCGACGATCCCGCCGCCCTGCCCGCCAAGCTGGCGAGCCCTCAGGCCCACGACTACGTCAACGGTCTGCGCGGCAGCGTCGCCGGCGAGGTGACCGCCGACCTCGCCACCGGCTTCCGCAGTGTCAGGTATGCCGACGGCCTGGTGGCGGATCTCTCCTGGACCGTCGGCCCCGTCGACTACAACACCACCGAGGACGGCCTCACCGTCCGGGCCCGGCCCGCCCAGCCGCCGGGCCTGTGGAACACCAACTACGAGAACGACCTGACGCCGAACGTCCCGGAGGAGAACACGGGCACCCAGTTCCGCGAGGTCACCGCCCACGCCTCCACCGACTGCCTGGCCTTCCAGACGTGCGTCGGCAAGGACGCCGGACGCGGTCCCACACCGGTCCTGAACATCGTCGGCCGCTACGACACCGACAAGTTGCGCGGCTTCTCCGCCCTCTCGCAGGTCCCCCTGGAGACCTACCGCTCCCCCCAGGTCACCGGCGCGGACAAGGCGTCCCGCGAGGCCCTCGGCAACCAGCCGCTGCGCCCCGACCGCAACCTCGGCGGCTACCTCAGTCCGCCGCCCACCCTGCTCACCACCCTCGACTCGCTCGACGTGATCACCCACAGTCGCAGAAAGCCCACCGCGCAGGAGAAGGCGCCGGTCAGCGCCATCCGCGTCCGGGTGGCCGGAGTGACCGGGGTCGACCCCGCCTCCCGCGCCCGCGTCAACGCCGTCGCCGCACAGATCCGTACCGCATACCCGAAGCTCCAGGTGGACGTCACCGTCGGTACGTCGCCCGCCCCGCAGACGGTGACGCTGCCGAGGAACGTCAAGGTCACCGAGTACTGGGTCGCCAAGGGCGTCGCCCTGCGGATCCTGCGGGCCGTGGACACCAAGAGCGCGGTGCTGTTCGGGCTGGTCCTGGTGGTCTGCGGACTCTTCCTCGCCCAGGCGGCCCTGGCCTCCGTACGCTCACGCCGCACCGAGATCGGCACCCTGCGCTGCGTCGGCTGGAGCGCGCCGGAGATCCTCCGCCTCATCCTCGGTGAACTCGCGGTGATCGGCGTTGCCGCGGGCACGCTCGGCGCCCTCCTCGCCTACGGCCTGGGCGCGCTGCTCGGCCTGCCCACCTCGGCGGCGAAGGCGGCCCTCGTGCTGCCCGTCGCCCTGCTGCTCGCGCTGGCCGCGGGCGTACTGCCCGCCTGGCGGGCCACCCGCGTCCAGCCGCTGGACGCGGTCACACCCCCGGTCACCGGCACCCGCCGGGCGGTCGCCGTCCGCTCGGTCGTCGGCCTCGCACTGCGCAACCTGCTGCGCGCCCCCGGCCGGACCGTGCTCGGCGCGGCCGGACTCGCGCTCGGCGTGGCCGCCTTCACCGTGCTGCTCTCCCTCACCCTCGCCTTCCGCGGCGAGGTGGCCGGCTCGCTCCTCGGCAACGCCGTCGTCGCCCAGGCCCGTACCGCCGACTACGTCAGCGTCGCCCTGTCGCTGTTGCTCGGCGCGGCCGGCGCCGTGGACGTCCTGGTCCTCTCCCAGCGGGAGCGGGCCGCCGACCTCGCCGTGCTCGGCGCCACCGGCTGGTCGAGGCGGGAACTCGGCCGGCTCGCGCTGTACGAGGGCGCCGGCCTCGCCCTCCTGGGCGGTCTGACCGGCGCGGTCGCCGGGCTGTCCACGATCCTGGTGGTGGGTCAGGGACTGTGGGAAGGAAGGCTGTGGACGATGACCGGAGCCGCGCTCCTGGCTACGCTGGCCGGGGTCGGCCTGGTCTGCGGTGTCCTCTCCGTCCCGATCCGGGCCATGTCCCGCATCGCCCCGGCCGCTCTGCTGGCGAGGGAGTGAAGCCGCGGGAGTAGGCCCTGCCGGACGCTGGAACTCCCCCGCGGCGAGGCCGAACTCGCCGAGCAGCCGCCGCCTGCCGGAGCAACAGACAGCGTTCTCCTCGACCTCGTGCGCAGTACCGTTGGCTGAGCAGTGACGGTGGCCCGGTACGTGGTGGGTGTTGTGATGCGGTTCGAGGTGCTGGGTCCTTTGCGGGTGTGCCATGGGGAGAGGGAACTCGATCTGGGGTTTCCCCAGCAGCGTGCGCTGCTGGGCCTGTTGCTGGTCCAGGCGGGCCGGCCGGTGGGAACGAGCGAGATCGTCGACGCGCTGTGGGGCGAGGAGGTACCGGTCAGTGCCGTGAACGTGGTGCGCCGCTACGTGGGCTCGCTGCGGCGCCTCCTGGAGCCGGGGCTGCCGCCCCGGGCGCCCGGACGTCGGCTGCTGCGCCGCTCCGGCGGCTACCTGCTGGACGTACAGGAGGAAGAGGTCGACCTGCTGCGGTTCCGTGGCCTGACCCGGCGCGGCCGACGGGCCGTGAGCACCGGGCGGCCCGACGCGGCGGTCGCTCTGTTGGCGGAAGCACTGAGCCAGTGGCGCGGTCCGGTGGCCATGGGCATCCCCGAATCCGTCCGGGGGCACGTCGCGTTCACCGCCGTCGGACAGGAACTGGTGCAGGTGACGCAGTGGGCGGCCGACGCGGCGCTGCTGTGCGGTCGGGCGGAAGACGTCCTGCAGTGGGTGCGCCGGGCCGTCGCGCTCGACCCCTTGAACGAGCCGTTGCGCGCCCGGCTCGTCCTGACGACGGCGGCCGCCGGACTCCAGGCCGAAGCGCTGTCGGCGTACGAGGACATCCGGCAGCGGCTGGTGGAGGAGCTGGGCGTCTCTCCCGGGCCGGAGCTGCGCGAAGCCCACGGCCGCGTGCTCCGCCAGGAGCTGCGGAAATCCGATTCCCCGCAGGGCAAGGAGGAACCGGCAGCGGAGCCGGCATCGTTCGAGGCTCTTGCCCCGCCCGCCCAGCTGCCCGCCGACCTGGCCGTGTTCGCCGGCCGACGCACCGAACTCACCCACCTGCGAGAGCTCACCCACGCCGTCACCACCCCGAAGGGACCGGCGACCGCGGTCCTCATCAGCGGGATGGCGGGGGTGGGCAAGACCACGCTGGCGGTGCACTGGTCCCACGAGGTGGCGGAACGTTTCCCCGACGGTCAGTTCCACCTCGACCTGCGCGGCTTCGACCCCTCCCGTACGGCGATGAAGCCTGAGGAGGCCCTCAGCGCGATGGTGGAGGCGCTCGGGGTGCCACCGCGCCGCGTCCCGAGCGGTATGGACGCCCTCACCGGGCTGTACCGCAGCCTGCTGACAGGCCGACGGGTCCTCGTCCTGCTGGAGAACGCCTACGACCCCCAGCAGGTACTGCCTCTGCTGCCCTCCTCCCCCGGCTGCCTGACCCTGGTCACCAGTCGCCACGCGCTGCCCGGCCTGATCGCCTCCGGCGCGCACCCGCTGCGCCTGGAACCGCCGTCCCCCGCGGATGCCCACGCGTCCCTGGCCCTGCGCACCGGCGCCGAACGCCTTGCGGCCGAACCCGAAGCCGCCGCCGAGATCATCGCCCGCTGCGGCTGCCTGCCCCTGGCCCTGGCCATCGTGGCCGCCCGCGCTCAGCAGCACCGAGGGTTCCCGCTGGCGGCCATCGCCGCCGAACTGCGCGACTCCCACGGGAGCCTCGACGCCTTCTCAGGTGGCGGCACCACCGACGCCCGCGCCGCCTTCACCTGCTCCTACCGGCTTCTGCCGCCCGACAGCGCCCGCCTGTTCCGGCTGCTGTCGCTGCACCCCGGCCCCGACATCACGGCGAGCGCGGCCGCGTCCCTCACGGCGCTCCCGGTACGCCGGACCCGCTCGATCCTCCGCGAACTCGCGGGCGCCCATCTTCTCACCGAACCGGCACCGGGCCGCTACGGCATGCACGACCTGCTGCGCGTGTTCGCCGCCGAGCTCACCGAGGACGAGGACACCCCGGCCGAACGGCACGCCGCGCAGTACCGGATGTTCGACCACTACCTGCATACCGCGTACGCCGCCGATCAGCTGCTGAGTTCGAACAGGAACGCCCTGGTGCTGGCCCCGGCCCAGCCCGGTGCTCTTCCCGAGTCCTTCCCCGACATCGGCCGTGCCGTGGCCTGGTTCACCTCCGAGCGCAGCGTGCTCACGGCGGTTGTCGCGGGGGCCCTGGACGCGGGGTTCTTCACGCACGGATGGCAACTGCCCAGCGCCATGGACACCTTCTTCGTCGGGCAGGGACGCGCGCACGAGCGCGCGGCCGCCCACCGCAGCGGGGTGGAAGCGGCGCGGCGGGAAGGCAACCCGACGGGGCGGATCACCACGTTGCGCAAGTTCGCCCGTGTGCTGGCCGAACTGGAGCAGTACGAAGAGGCCCGAGCACACCTGGATCTGGCCTTCGAGGCCGCCGACGAGCTCGGCGATCCCATGGAACGGGGCCGCACCCATGCCGCCTCGAGCTGGCTCCTGCAGCAGCAGGGAAGCCACCGTGAGGCACTGTCCCAGAGCGATGCGGCGAGACGTATCTTCCGGGACGCCGGGCATCGGGCGTCCGAGAGCATCCAGCTCAACAACATGGCCTGGTCACACCTCCGACTCGGAGAACACGAGAAGGCGATCGTCCGGGCCAAGGAGGTGATCCACCTGCAGCACAAGGCCGGCAACCACTACGACGGGGCCGGCGCCTGGGACACCCTCGGGAGCGCGCACCATGAGCTGGGCGAGTTCGAACAGGCGATCAGCTGCTTCCGGCAAGCCATCGAAATGCTGGCGCGGCGGGGCGACTCGTTCGCCGAGGCCAGCACCTGGGAGCGTCTGGGTGACACGCACGAGGCCGCCGGCGACCTGACCGCCGCCCGGACCGCCTGGCGTCGCTCCGCGACCCTGTTCGAGCAACTCGAACGCCCCGAGGCGGAAGGCGCGAGAGCCAAGCTGCACGGATCAAAGGGCGGGTGAGGAATTCAGGGCGCTACCGGACCACAAGCGGTGCGCTCGAGGACAACAGGCGGCGGGATGCCCGCCCTAGCGTGATGTCATCCCTGCCGCGAACACCCGGACGCCGATGCCGTCCGTGCAGCGCCCGGCCTCATCGAGACGGAGCGCGGTCCTGCGCGGCCAGTCACTCCGGACGAAGGAAACGAGACCTTGCCGTACATCACAGTGGGCCAGGAGAACTCCACCACCATCGACCTCTACTACGAGGACCACGGAACCGGACAGCCGGTCGTCCTCATCCACGGCTTCCCGCTCGACGGCCACTCCTGGGAGCGGCAGAGCGCCGTGCTGCTCGACGCGGGCTACCGTGTGATCACCTACGACCGCCGCGGCTTCGGACAGTCCAGCCAGCCGACGACCGGTTACGACTACGACACCTTCGCCGCCGACCTCAACACCGTGATGGAGACCCTCGACCTGACCGACGCCGTCCTGGTCGGCTTCTCGATGGGGACCGGAGAGGTCGCCCGGTACGTGTCCGCCTACGGCACCGCCCGCATCGCCAAGGTCGCCTTCCTCGCCTCGCTGGAACCCTGCCTGCTCAAGAGCGACGACAACCCGGACGGAGTCGCCCCGAAGGAGTTCTTCGACGGCGTCGTCGCGGCCGTCAAGGCGGACCGCTACGCCTACTACACCGCCTTCTACCAGGACTTCTACAACCTGGACGAGAACCTGGGCACCCGGATCAGCGAGGAGGCCGTCCGCCGCAGCTGGGACGTCGCCGCGGGCGGCGGCTTCTTCGCCGCCGCTGCCGCGCCGTCGACCTGGTACACCGACTTCCGCGCCGACATCCCGGCCGTCGACGTGCCCGCCCTGATCCTGCACGGCACGGGCGACCGCATCCTGCCCGTGGAGGGAACCGCACGGCCCTTCCACAAGGCGCTCCCGTCCGCCGACTACGTCGAGATCGAGGGCGCCCCGCACGGACTGCTGTGGACCCACGCGGAGGAGGTCAACACCGCGCTCCTCGCCTTCCTGGCGAAGTGACCCCCCGCAGGCCCACCCGACGGGCCTGCGAATCGAGGCCGCCGGCGGCTGGTCGGCGCCCTGCAGGAGGGACCAGGGACGGTGAGCCCGAGTTCGATCGCGCCGCCGCGCGTCCACAGCCCGTCGTCCGGGTCGGGCCACGTGATCATCGGCGCGATGGCCTTCAGCTCCGACGGCTTCGACAGCGCCACCATCCACTGGGTGTTGCCGAAGTAGCTGCCGCCGATCATGCCGACCGAACCGTTGGAGCCGGGGAGGGCGGGGCCCACCGTACGGTGTCGTAGCCGTCGCTCTCCTCGTACGTGAACGGCTCCCACTCCCCCTCGGAGGCGAACCGGCCGCGGGTGTCCTGGATGACCACCATGAACCCGCGCCGGGCAGCCGCCGGCGGATCGAGCATGACGGTCCTCATGGGTGTCTGCTTGCCGTACGACAGCCGGCTCAGCAGCACCGGCGACGGCCCCGGGCCACCGGGGGGTAGACATCCGCGCGCAGTACCGTGCCATCATGCATCCGCGCCGGACCGTCGGCCTCGATTTGGATCTCCGCCATGCACTGCTCCTCGGGTCAGCGGTTCCGAGGGGTCAGGCCACCGCGTTCAGCGGGTCGGCCAGCACGTCGGGGCGCTCAAGGGCGATGAAGTGGCCTGCCTTGGGGACCTGTGTGAAGTCGGCGGCCGGAAGCAGTTGCCTGTTGGCTTCCCGGTCCGAGGGGCGGGACCAGTCCTTTTCGCCGTAGCCGGGGTGGATGGGCGCCTTGGTCTCGGGGTAGCGCGGGCGGGCTGTGATCTGACCGGGCTCGTCGCGCCCACGGTGACCACGCTGCTCGACGCGGCGGACGTGCGCCGACGCATCGCCGCCCCGAAGACTTCCTCACCTGCCGGCGCCCACGGGAAGCCGGATGGCCGTAAGCGTGTTGCCGAGCATGCCGCAGGCGAAGAAGCTTGTGTTCTTGTCGGCATCAGCGCCCAGCGGCAGGCGCACGGTTTCCCAGATGCTCATCCAGCCGGCCCGGACGACCTCACCGATCAGGTCGTCGCCCTGCGCCTCGGCGGCAAGCGCAGCGGGCAGGCGCCTCCGCCAGCGGCGACGTTGGAGGGCTCGAAGCAAGTGCCGAAGCTTTGCCCTCGTGGCGACAGGCAGCGGGGGCTACGACGTCGCATCCGCCAACTACGGCCGACTCCCCAGGGACATGGACAAGGTTCTGGCCGACGCCTGTCCCGTCGTCGCCAGTTACGGGGGACGCGACCGAGGGCTCAAGGGAGCGGCGGCCAAGCTCGAGTCCGCCCTCGAACGGCTGGGCGTCGTACACGACGTGAAGGACTACCCGCGGGCGGGACACGCCTTCCTCAACGACGAACAGTTCGGCCCGCGTCCGGTGGGATCCGATGGTGCGCGTCGCCGGGGTCGGAGCTGACCCCGAGGCCTCCGCGGACGCATGGCAACGCATCGAGGCGTTCTTCCACGCGCATCTGAAGTGCACGGCCCGGGCGTGAGGCGCACCACCGCTTCGCCCGCTCGTCGTGGCGAGTCCGGCGACCAGGTGGCCGGCTGCGAGCAGATGGGCGTCGTACGTGCGGGCGCGTTCGCGCACGGGCCCGGTGGTGGGTGCCTTCGCCGTTCCCGGCCGCACGGTGGGCGGCGTCGCCGGGCAGGATCAACCCGTCCCCGGTCCCATCGGAACCTGGCCGACCGGGCGAAACGGGGCTCAGGACCGTAGCAGAGTCGCTGTCGGCGATCAGCGCAGTGAGCTCCGACCCTCAGCCGTTGAGCCCCTGCGCGGTCCGCGCGGCGGCACCAGCGGCACCGGTGAAGCCGACGGCGGAAAATCAGTCCTGCACCCTGGTCAGCGCGACGCAGGCGGACAGGACGTCACCGGTTCCCAGTGGACGAAGACACCTGCGCCTGCTGCCAGAACACGTACAGGCCCGCCATCCACCGCTCCCTCTCCCCCGACCGCGTCATCGCACCCCCAACCCCATGACACACATCCAGCAGCGGAACCAACGGTCTTCCCGGGCTCAGCGATCGAACCTCATGCCCGCTCGGCGCGACACACGATCTCCGCTCACAGATCGAGTGTCCGCAAGCGAGGACCGCTTGATCCCATGCGATTCACGCCCGGCCTCGGCACCCAGCAGCGCGGGCTCAGCCTGGTGAACGCGGCAATCCAGGCCGGCTCGGACGCCGTGATCGCACCAGCCACAGCGAGATCATCTCGCCGTTGCCCGGTAGTTACGGACCAGTCCTCAGTTGATGATTTCGGCGCGGTCATCCAGACGGATTGCGGCCAACCGATCCCGCCACATCTGGAGAGCTTCGGGTGTCTGCCGCGTCCAGTCCGTGACCTCGCCGACGATCCGGAGCGGTTCCCTGCTGCGATAGGAGCGGGTGGGATTGCCGGGGAACTTCCTGTCCGTGACGTTTGGATCGTTCTCGAACTCCCCGGTCGGCTCCACGACATACACGCGCGGGGCCCCGTCGCCGGCGGCGAGTTCGGCCGCGAGTCCCGCGCCGTCGCGCAACGCAGTGAAGTAGATGTGGTTCATCACGATGTCCAGCCGGTAGTTGGAACGGAAACCGGCAGTGAGGTGGTCTCCGATTCCCAGGTCAGCCTTTGTGCCGTGAAAAAACGGCCCCTCGTCCAACACCTCGTCCATCGCCACAGGTTACCAAGGCGAGGCCCTTACCCATTTCATGGGCGATACCTACATTTGACCCATGGCCATTCAAAACACGGACCCGTCGTTGGCGGGAGTGGTGTCGGCGACGCCAGCGGGTGGGCGGCTGGTGTTCGTGCCAAGTCGGGTCCGGGAGCTCGGTGTTGCGCTCGGCGCGAGCGTCGTGGTCCCGCTGTGGATCGCGGCCCCCCTCCTGCTGGTGGCCCTGCTGGTCGCCGTGCTCACCGATTCCGGACCGGTCTGGGCCATCGTCTGGGTGGGTCTCGGGCTGACCGTCTTGTCCGTCACCGGGCTCGCCCTCGCCCTGATGATCACGATGTCCACCACGATGGTGCGGTGGATCGAATTCCGCCCTCAGGGCGATGCGACGCAGCTCGTGGTCGCACGCTTCCTGCGTTCGTCGACCGTTGCTGCGGCTGATCTGCAGCGCGTCGTCGTGGTCGAGCGGCTCAGAACGGGCCGGCGAAAGTCGATCACAGTGGTGTTGCACACGCGCGGAGGGACGGTGGACTGCGAACCGGCGCTCCTCGCCCCGCTGTCCCAGGTCGACACGGAGGCACTGCTCGGCTGGTTGACCAGCCAACTCGGCCCAGCGCAAACAGCGGTGGAGCACCGGACGGAGGTGGACCGGAACTTCCTGTGCCCGGACGAGTGGTGGACGCCATCGGACCTGTCTGCCCTGTGGCACGTGCCCGTCGGCGCCGTCGACGAGCTGGCTGCCCGCCACGGCATCCGCAGTTACCAGTACACGCCCCGGGGCGCCGCGACGTACGGGGACAAGACGAAGACGGTCTACGACCCGGCTCGGGCACACGAAGTCGCGGAGGAACTCCGCGAGGAACACATCACGGGCCCGGAGGCCGACGGTACGCAAGAGGTTCCCACCTGTGAGTGAGCGGGCCGGCGGCCTCGGTCCGCCCGTGGCCGACGAAGCCCGTCACCGGGTGCGGCAGAAGGTCTTCATCCGGGTCGGGCCGCGTGCCGCTTCCCGGAGCATGCGATGACGAGCACGCAGCCAGGTCCGCGATCCGCTGACCACCCGGATCCGGAGCCGCTTCACCGGCCACACGCCTGGCCCGCACCAGCTCTGCCACCATGCACCGCCGGGGCATTGCCGGAGGCCGGCATGGGGGTCAATCACGAGGGTGCTGGCGACGAGAGCGCCGGCGGCAACGGCTTCGGCCCCGTCTCCGCGATCGACGCATTCTCCCAAGTCGTCGAACAAGCCGGTTCCGGACAGGGCCGCCGCGGCGGCCGCACCAGGTACCCCCAGTTTCGAGCTGCAGCGTCTGCCGGTCCAGTTCGAGGTCATCCAGACCGACAACGGCACCGAATTCCAGTCCGCCTTCCACTGGCACGTCCTCGACAAAGGCATCGCCCACACCTACATCAAGCCCCGCACCCCGCGGCTGAACGGCAAGGCCGAACGCTCCCACCGCGCAACGACAAAACTGCGCGAGTGGGAGGACTACTACAACTACCATCGCCCCCACGGCGGCCTCGGCGGCCAGCCCCCTACGAACGCCTACGACAGAAAGCCCAGGACCCCCTGTCACAGGCGTCCGTCAGCTGCACACCTAGTAGGACTCCGTTAGGCCTTCCTGTCGGGCCTGTTCAGGAGCACGGTGGGTGTGTGGATGCACATGAAGTGAACCGGGTCCGGGCGAAGTTGGCATTATTCGTGGCTGACGT
>NZ_JBIWGA010000048.1:0-41749 GCF_044763345.1 Streptomyces sp. NPDC096132 | reverse complement strand
CGCGGTGACGATGCGGTCGCGGGTCGAGTCCGCGGCGGTCGAAGAAGCCATGTCGTAAGACTACCTAACCAAAAAGTTTTGTTTGGCAAAGGCGGTCGGCGGGGCGTACGGTAAAAACAAACATTTTGGTTTGACCTGAGGAGTGCGTCATGCAGCACCGGACACTCGGCGGCCAGGGACTGAAGGTCTCGGCGATCGGTTACGGCTCGATGGGCCTGACCATGGCCTACGGCCCGGGCGACGAGCAGGAGGGCCTCGCGGCCATCCGCCGTGCCCACGACCTGGGCGTCACCTTCTTCGACACCGCCGAGCTCTACGGCTGGGGCACCGGATCCAACGAGATCCTCGTCGGCAGGGCGGTCAGGGACTTCCGCGACGAGGTGGTCCTGGCCACCAAGTTCGGCTTCGACCTCTCCGACCCGTCCAAGGGCCTGGGGCTCAACAGCCGCCCCGACAACATCCGCAAGGTCGCCGACGACAGCCTGCGCCACCTCGGCGTCGACCACATCGACGTCCTCTACCAGCACCGCGTCGACCCGGACGTGCCGATCGAGGAGGTCGCCGGAACCGTCAAGGAGCTGATCGACGCGGGCAAGGTGAAGTACTTCGGCCTGAGCGAGGCGGGCCCGCAGACCATCCGGCGCGCCCACGCCGTACAGCCGGTCTCGGTCCTGCAGACCGAGTACTCGTTGTTCGAGCGGGACGTGGAGCAGCTCTTCCCGCTCCTCGACGAACTCGGCATCGGCTTCGTCGCCTACTCCCCGCTGGGCCGCGGCTTCATCACCGGCACCGCCAAGCCGGCCGGCACCTACGACGCCACCGACATGCGCAACTCCGACCCCCGCTGGCAGCCCGGCAACTACGAGAAGAACATCGAGGCCGTCGACCAGCTCGCCGACCTGGCCGCCACCAAGGGCATCACCGTCTCCCAACTGGCCCTGGCCTGGCTGCTCACCCGCGGCGAGCACGTCGTACCCATCCCCGGCACGCGCAGCCCGAAGCGCATCGAGGAGAACACCGGCGCCGCCGACGTCACCCTCACCGAGGCCGACCTCACCACGATCGACGAGATCCTGCCCCACGGCGGCTTCGGCGCCCGCTACGCCGAGGGACACGTGCCCACCTGGATCTGACCCCGCCCCAGGTCCGCAGGCGGCTTCGCCGAGCCGCCCGGGCACCTCCCGTCAGACGAACTGCCCCCACCCGAAGGTGAAGAGATACGCCCGGCGGCCCGCCTCCCGGCCTCGGATCCCCCGGAGGAACATGACCGACAGGGCCATGACCACATCATCGCGGAACGACTCGCCTCAGGCGGCGCCCTCCACCGCCGTTTCCGCATGGGTCACGAAGTCCTCCACCAACCTCTCGAAGAGAGAGGCCAGTTGGTGGAGGTCGGATGGGGTCCAGTCGGCCAGGGCGGCGTGCATGCCCCGCAGGCCCGCGTCCCGTATGCGGTGGGCGGCGGTGCGGCCGGCCTCGGTGAGGCGGATGAGATGGGCGCGGCCGTCCTCCGGGTCGGGGACCCGGGCCACGAAGCCCGCCTTCTCCAGTTGCCTGAGCTGGCGCGTGACATGGGACGCCTCGACGGAGAGGCGGACGGCCAGCACGCCGGGGCGCAGCAGCTCGTCCGCGGCGAGGTGGCGCAGGATCGCCACGGCGGCGCGGTCCAGCGAGAACCCGGCGAGCGACATCAGCCGCTCGTGCTGGCGGGCGCGGCCGGCCAGATACGTGATGCGGGTGAGGGCCCGCTCGATCGCGATCACATCGGTGGGGACCGGCGCGGCGGGTGGCGGTGTGGGCATTACTCCACGGTACAGATACTTGCCTAACTCAAGCAAGATCGAGGCGGACTCGCGCACAAAACGAACGAGTCCCACCCCGCCTGACACGGGATGGGACTCGTCACTGGAGCGCCGGGCAGGCCTTGCACCTGCATTTCCCCGCAGGAAGCGGGGCGTCTTTCCTTGGACCACCAACGCAGAGGTCGTTCACCGCTTTTGTTTCCCGGTGACCGGCTCGAGATCAACTTTACCCCATCCGGGGACCACCTGTGCACCACCGATGATCAGGCGACGTCCTCGACCTTCAGCTCCGGACCCACGACGACGGTGACCATGCCGGCCGCCGCCGAGGCGTCCTGCACCGCGCGGACGCCCGGCAGACGCGAGGCGAGTGCCGCGGCCTGGCGTTCCATGCCCGCCGGGTAGGTGACGGTCGTCTTCGTGACGTTCGCGGGGGCGTTGCCCGTACCGGCGAGGCCGTAGCCGGCCTCGGTGAGCCGCTCGGCGACGGCCGCCGCGCGTCCGCCGATGCCGGTGCCGTTGAGCACCTGGAACTTCACGGAGGACGCGTACACCACGTCCTTCTTCGCGGCATCCACCTGCGCCTTGGTGACCTCCTTGTCCTTGGCCAGGGAGGTGAACAGGTCGGCGGCCTGCGGGTACTGCCAGACGACGTTGGCCTTGTCGCTGGGGTCGTCCGCCTCACGCCCGTAGTTCGGCACGGTGAGGAAACTCAGACGGTCGCCCGGGATGCCCTTCAGCTCGTTCGCCAGCCCGTACAGGGGCTGTATGCCGGCCATGTCGGGGTCCGCGGTGAGGGAGTTGGTGACGGACTTCAAAAAGCCGTACATCGCGTCGGCGTCCGTGAGCTTCGCCCGGGCCTTCTTCGTCAGGGCGTCCATGAACTCCTGCTGGCGGCCGATGCGCCCGATGTCGGAGCCGTCGCCGACGCCGTAGCGGACGCGGACGTAGGCGAGGGCCTGCTCGCCCTTCACCGTCTGGCAGCCGGCCTCGATGTCCAGCTTGGAGTTCTTCTCGTGGATGGCCTGCTCGGGGCAGACCTCGATACCGTCCAGCGCGTCGACCATGCCCTTGAAGCCGGAGAAGTCGATCGACATGAAGTGGTCGATGCGCAGGTCCGTGTTGGCCTCGATGGTCTTGATGCTGCACGCGGCGGCCTCGGCGACCTTGCCGCTGCTGCCGCCGATCGCGAACGCCTTGTTGATCTTGAAGTGCTGCGGGTCGGACGTACCGCCGTCGCCCGTCTCGCACGACGGTATCTCCACCCACGAGTCACGCGGGAAGGAGACGACCGAGGCCCACTCACGGTTTGCCGGGATGTGCAGCACCATCAGCGTGTCCGACTGCATGGTGGTCAGGTCCTTGCCGTACTTGGCGTTGGCACCGTCACGGGTGTCGGACCCGACGAGCAGGATGTTCTTCGAGCCCGGGCTGAGGTTCACCGGCCGGTCCGCGCCCAGCTTGTCGTCGACCTCGGCCTGCTTGATGTTGCCGTTGAGGTCCTGGTAGATCCAGGCACCGACGCTGCCGACGCCGAGCACCACCAGGGCGGTCACCCCGCCGCCCCACGCGACGACCCGCCCACGCCGGGTGAGCCTCGTACCGCCCCCGCCGCGGCCCCTGTTGCCCCGGCCGGCCGCCCCCACGGGAGTACGCCCGCGCCCCCTCGTTCCGCTCATCGGCGCTCGCTCCTCCGCATCGGCCGTTCCACCCCGTACACCGTGCTCGGACCGTCGGCGTGGTCACCGCCGAACGCCGGAACCCTGCACACACGCAGGAATACGTCCGGCAAGCACAGACGTCTCAGGAGACGAACGGAGTCGCACAAGGGTTGCCCTCCGGACCGTCAGAAGAGGTCACCCACACGGTCGGTGACGCTCCCTCACGCCTCCGCACCGCTCTCGCGCGCCCGCCGTTCGCCGGACGGCTGACCACCGGGGCGGGCGGTGGGCGGCAAGGATCGACGGCACACCAGCAGCACGTCCCGTACGTCGGAGGGTCCCCCATGTCCGCGCCCACCCCCCTGAACCACTCGGTCTCCGGTTACTCCCTCAACCACGCCTACTGGCTGGCCGAAGCCGCCCGCGCCGCCTACAAGTCCCCCGAGCAGGCCGAACGGCTCGCCGACGGCTGGGGCTTCGACCGTTTCCGTCACTTCTCCTCGCCGCACACCATGCCCTTCCCCCTCGAGGACACCCAGGCGTACGTGGCCGCGAGCGAGCACATGATCCTCGTGGCGTTCCGCGGCACCGAGCCGGAGAACCTGCGGGACTGGCTGAGCGACGCCAACACCCCGCCCGTCCCCGGCCCGGCCGGCAAGGGATTCGTCCACCACGGCTTCCATCGCGCTCTCGACGTCGTGCACCCGAAGGTCCGTGACACGGTCGCCGAGTTCAAGGACAACGGGCAGTCCGTCTGGTTCACCGGCCACAGCCTCGGTGGCGCGCTCGCCATGCTGTCGGGTGCCCGTATGCACTGCGAGGCCCAGGCCCTCAAGGGCCGCACCTTCCGCTTCGTCAACAACAACGACGTGGTCCCGCAGGTCCCGCCGACCCCGGCCTTCCACCACGTCGACGCCGTACGGTACTTCGACGCCGGCGGCAAACTGCACGACCGGATGCCCACGCCGGCCCTGCTCGCCGACAAGGTGAGGGGCGCGACCGCCGACCTCTTCGCACCCGCCTCGGACGGCGTACGGGACCATTTCGTCGACCGGTACGTGGAACTCCTGGAAAAAAGTCTCGGCGCCTGAGTCCCGCCCTGTCACATTCCCGCGGCCGGTTCCGTCAGAGAGGTGTAACCACGACAACGACACTGGAGCTCACGATGGACGCTCGCCTCAACCTCTTCGGCAACCCGGTCGCCGGCAAGTTCCTCCGCTACATCAACTCCGCCGGCAAGGCGGTCTCGGACTCGACGCTGCCGGCCGCGACGCAGGAGCTGGTGAAGATCCGCGCCAGCCAGATCAACGGCTGCGGTTTCTGCACCGACATGCACACCAAGGACGCCACCGCCGCCGGGGAGACCGCCCAGCGCCTCCACCTGGTCGCGGCCTGGCGCGAGGCCAAGGTCTTCACCGACGCCGAGCGCGCCGCGCTGGAGCTGACCGAACAGGGCACCCGGATCGCCGACGCGGCCGGCGGCGTCTCGGACGAGGCCTGGGAGAACGCCGCCAAGCACTACGACGAGGACCAGCTCGCCGCCCTCGTCTCCCTCATCGCCCTCATCAACGCCTACAACCGGCTCAACGTCGTCGTCCAGCAGCCCGCCGGCGACTACCAGCCCGGCATGTTCGGCTGAGCTCCGCGACGGGGGCGGTCACGCCGACGTGACCACCCCCGCCCCCGGATTACCGGGCGTCGATCAGCTGGTACGGCGGGACCGTCACCGTGCGGGCACCGGTGGTGCCGCCGAGGACGACCTTGCGGTACGAGATGTTGTTCTTGGTGCTGGTCTCCTTCAGGCGGTTGGCCGGGTTGGCGACGACCTGGATGTAGTACGTGCCGTTCGGCAGGTCGGTGATGTCGAAGGACTGGCCGGGACGGTACTGGGTGTAGGTGTCACCGGAGCCGACGTCGAGGACCTCACGCACCGAGATGGAGTTCTGCTGACCGCAGGCGGTGGACAGGTCGGTGTTGTACGGGTGCCAGTTGGCGTTCTTCACCGTGTAGTCGACCGCGTCGGTGTTGGCGAGGCAGAACGCCTCCTTGCCGCTCTTGACGATGTCCTTCTTGTCCGCGGACAGCAGGTGGTAGCTGGCGAAGTCCGTGAAGTGCCAGTGCTCGTGGCCGATCCGCGGGTCCCACTCCATGGTGCCGGCCGGGGTGTAGCCGATCTGCTTGCCCTTGGCGTCGTAGAAGTACTGGTACGAGTCCATCAGGTCGGCGCCCGGCTTGCGGAAGCCGTCCACGACGAGCGGGGCGGGGCCCGCGTTCCAGACGTTGGCGCTGAAGGCGAGGTAGTCCCGGCCCGCGGCGTCGCCGTCCTCGCCGTCGGTGATCGCGATGTCCCAGGCGGGCAGGGAGCGCAGGTCCGGCTTGGGCGCGTTGGCCGGGACGCTCGCACGGCCGGTGGGCCGCTTGGTGTTGGCCTTCAGCGCGGGCGCGATGCGCGAGCCGTCGGTGTGACCGGTGCCGTCACCGAGGTGACTGGCCAGGCCGCGGTCCTCGAGGGCGTGGGAGAGGGCGGAGGGGACGGGGGCGTCGGCGCCGCGGGGACCGTAGTGGTGCCCGCCACCGCTCATGTCCATGCCGGACATGCCCGCCATGCCGCTGTGGTCCATGCCGGCCATGTCATGGGACATGGAGCCCCGGGTGAGACCGACCCCGCCCCCTTCGCCGCCGCCGTCGCTGTACTGCCGGACGGTCACCTTGATGGTCGGCTGGTCGTTGGGGATGCCGAACAGGTCGCGGTACTTCTTCGCGACCGTCACCTTGGCCGTGTACTCGCCGGCCGGGAGGTCCACCGGGTTGTCGTACTCGTCGGTGGTCGTGTTGGCCGCCCAGCCCTTCTCCACGCCCCAGACCGAGCCGAGGGTGAAGGGGTTGGTGGGGCAGCTCTCCGGATAGTGCGAGGTGGCCGGCGCGTTGGGACGCAGTCGTCCGGCGGCGTTGTTCGGGCAGAAGGTGCTCTTGACCTTCTTCACCTCGGCGCCGGTGCTGTCCTTGATGGAGATCTCCAGGAAGCCCGGCAGGCCCCTGAAGTCCTTGACGAGCCCGGCGGGCAGCTTCTTCGTGGTCACCTTGGACCCGTTGCGCAGGATCTGCTGCACGACGACCGGGTCCTTGTACGACTTGCGCGTCGTCTTGAACTCCAGCGGCGCGTTGTCGACCGTCAGATAGGTGCCGAGGTCGAAGTTGAGCTGAAAGCCCTCGTCCCACTCGTAGCGGTCGAGGGTCACAGCCTTCGACGCGGCGATCAGCTTGAGCTTGGGCTTCCCGGCCGTGCTCTGCGGCGCCGCGCCGGCACCGGGAGCGGCCCCGGCGACGGCGACGACGGTGAGCGCGGCCCCCGCGGCGAACGCGCCGCGCTTGAGGCCCTTGCGGTGGTGCAGTCTGGTCATCGGTTCCTCGTCTGCGAGTGCCATGGTCAGTGGCATCGGACTGGACAACCCACACCCCGGCCCCCATACGACGGGCGCACCCCGCCCACCCGATCGGGCCGAGGACTGTGAGCACCCTGTGAGAGAGGTAAAAGGCGTGCCAGGGTTGCCTGTTGAGGAAGAAACGAATGATTCAGTCGGCTGCCGAGGGTTCGGCGGCCGAGGAGCGGCGCGGAGCGGAGCGTTCCAAGTGCACCAGGACCGTGCCGTGGAAGCGCTGAACGGCGTCGTCGACGCTGCGGATGAAACCTGACTCCGCGTTGCCCCGGCTGCTGCCCATGCCCTTGAAGAGGGTGAGCCGGAAGCCGGTGATCCGCGCGCCGTTCTTCGGCAGCAGGTCCGCCGGTTCAGGGCGGAGCCGTTCCAGGGTGCCACGCGGTCCGCCCGTGGCCTCCTCGACCAGGGTCTCCACGTGGAGGTCCGCCGGTGCCTCCGCCAGCTTCCGGACAAGCCGCTTGGCCCAAGTCAGGGGGTAGCCCTGGTCGGGCGCCGGAATCTCGACGGACGTCCGCAGCCTGCCGGTGCGCAGGTCGGCACCCACCGCAAGGGGGCCGGGCGCCCCCTCGATCCGCAGTTCGGCCCGCAGCCTGCCGTCGGCGCAGAGTTCGTCGGCCATAAGGACACGGCGCGCTCCGGGATCGGCTCCGCGCCGGGCGCGCTGAACGGGCAGTACCTTCTGGCCGAGTTCGCCGCCGAGCCCCAGGCAGACCTGTCGGACGAGCCGCTCCCAGCTCTCCACGACCTCCAGGGCCCGCGGGTCGCCCTGGCAGAGGGTCTCGTCCTCGATGCCCTTGCGCACGGGAACCCACGCGGCGCCCATGTTCTGGAAACCGTGACAGCCGGAGTTCTCGTGCTGGAGGTAGTGCAGGAGTTCCTGAAGCAGCCAGGCGTGGGCGCTGTTGCCCACGCCCTCGTGCCGAATGAGCATCTGGGCCTGATGGGCCACCTCGGCCCAGGGCAGGTGCCGCAGCGCCACCTTGTGCTTGCGGCGTCCGTCGATCTTCACGTCGACCAGGGGGCTGCCTTCGAGGGCGACGTCGTTGGAGAGCGTGATGACGGCTTCGTAGCCGCGCCTCGCGGCGATGTCCATGTACGCCTGCACCTGCTCGGACCTGAGGGCGTTGCCGTTGGTCTTCGTCTCGATCAGAGCGGTCCACAACTTCCCGGCACGCTCGACCCGGATCACACCGTCGGGACGGCGCGGGGTGTCACCGTGCGGCAGGGACACCTCGGTGAAGGTCTCCATTCGGCCCGCCGGCGCCCCGAAGGCCGCCGTGAGCCGCCGGCCGAACTCAGGGACCTGTGCCATCACGGACAGCAGCACCGAGGTCGCCCGTGTCTCGCGGTCCCGGTCGCTCTTGAGCGCGGAGACCGGGAAGAGCCGGGCGTCCTTCCAGGACTCGTTCTCCGCGAGGGACTTCTTCGCCGTCCTCGGCAGGGTGACCTTCTTCTTGGCGGTACGGGGCCGGGGGCCGGATCTCGTCCGCTCGGTGTCGTCCCCGGCCGGGCGCGGCGCGGGCACCGCCGGGAGGGTGGCCGGAGGCGGCGGTGCGTGCTCGACGCCAGGCGCGGCTACGACGTAGTCCTCGGCATCGTCAGCCTCGGCGTCCACGCCCATGTCCTCGGCGGCGTCGTCCTCGACGTCCACCCCGAAGTCGGTGGCGAGTCCGGCCAGGCCCGTGTCGTATCCCTGGCCTACCGCCCGGAACTTCCACTCCTCCCCGCGCCGGTACAGCTCACCGAAGATGAACGCGCTCACCGATCCGGCGTCGTCGATCGCGAACCGCAGCAGGTCCTCACCGGCTCCGTCGGCCAACGTGACCCTGAGGTCCTCCAGTTCGCCGAAGCGGGCACCCTCGTACCGGCTGGCGGCGACCACGATCCGGTCCACATCGGCCGGGATCACCGTCAGATCGAACCCGATCCGGTCCTCGCTGCCCTCGCCCGTGGGTACCTTGCCCAGGAGCTGCACGCTCCCGTCGGGGGCTACTGGGTGGTTGTAGAAGTAGAAGTCGGCGTCGCTGCGCACCTTCCCGTTCCCGTCGAGCAGGAGAACGGAGACGTCCGCGTCGCCCTCTCCGGTGGGGCTTGCCCATCCGAGGCTCACGATCACCGAGTCGACGTTCTCACTCAGGGTCGCCAACCCCACGTTGGCGCCCTTGACCATCTCGTACACAAGCCCCCCTGACGGCCCCCACCGATGTGACTCGCGACACATGTCACGCGCGGTGAGACTCTAGTGGCAGGAGGGTTGATCTCGGGGCGATCCGCCGGAAAACCGTACGGCGACAGCCGGGAGAGGCCGCCGCAGTCAGGGTTGTCAGCCGCGGCCGACCGGCCGTGTCAGAACCCGTACCTGCCCTTCAGGTGGCGCCAGAGGTCGCGGAGCATCCACGGGGTTATCCGTCCAGGCGTACGTCCTTGCGCCGCAGCCACGGCAGCGGCGCCACCGCCGACCCCATGTAGGGCGTGATCCGCACCTCGAAGTGCAGATGCGGGCCGGTGACGTTGCCGGTGGCGCCGGAGAGGCCGATGCGGGTGCCCGGCGAGACGCGGTCGCCCGGGCGGACGTCGATGCGGGAGAGGTGGGCGTACTGGGTGAAGTAGCCGTCGGGGTGGCGGATCAGCACCTGGTTGCCGAAGCCGTCGCCGCAGGTGGTGGCGCGGACGGTGCCCGGGCCGACGGCGTACACGGGGGTGCCGGTGGGCACGGCGAAGTCCTGGCCGGTGTGCCGGCGGGCCCAGCGGGCGCCCCGCTCGGCGTATCCGGCGGAGAGCCAGTAGCCACGGGTGGGCGCGGTCCAGGGGCCGCCGGTGCGATGGTGCGGGTTGCGGCTGCGCCGGTCCACGGGGCAGCGGCCGCCCTGCCCGGACGGGTCGACCACGACCGGGTCGCCGATCCCCCGCTCCGCCGCCCACAGCAGATCCCACAACCCGGCCCGGATGTCCTCGCGGCGGCGCTCGGCGGCCTCGACCTGGTCGGGACGGGCACCGGCTTCCCGGAGCCGTTCGACCAGCAGGCGGGCCTGCTCGTGGGCGTGGACGGCGGCGTCGACGGCGGTCGTACGGGCTCCGCCGCTGCCGCTGTTGACGCCGCCCTCGGCGCCGGAGGGCGCGGCGGCGAGCAGGACCAGCAACAGGGACAGTCCGGCCGTCGCCGCAGCACGCAAGTGTTCTCGTCGCATATTGGGATCATCAGACCGGTGGCGGGGGCGGGGCGCGGTACGCCACCGGACACGCACCGGGTTTCAGTCGAACGGCCCCGCCGTCAGCCTGCGGTACACGGACGACGACCGCGGATTCGCGGGACACCGCCACACCCCGTGCGGGCAGTAGTCGCTGATGGTCTGGTAGAGCGGCCGCTGCCGGGCGAACCAGGTGAGCATGCCGCGTACGTACGACGGGTTGTCGCCGTTGCGGAACAGCCCCCACTCGGGGTACGAGAACGGCTTGCCGTGCTCCCGCGCGAACCGCACGTGCGCGGCGAGGCCGTACGGCTCGTGGACCTGCTCGTCGAAGGACATGCCGCTCGGCTGGTCGTAGGCGTCCATGCCGAACACGTCGACATACCGGTCGCCGGGATAGCAGGCGGTCCACGGAATCGCGTCCCGGCCCCGGTTCGGCGTGAACTCGAACCGGAACCGCTGCCCACGCACGGACCGCATGGTCTCGACGATCCGCACCCAGTACGCCTTCCAGGCGTCGGGGTCCGGCCCGCACCGGTGGGTGTAGGTGATCCCGTTCATCTCCCACCCGACGACCAGCACGGTGTCCGGGATCCCGAGCGACACGAGCCGTCGGGCCAGCGTCCGGAAGTGCCCGTCGTACGCGCCGTCCGCCCCCCTGCGCAGCAGCCTGCGCACCGCCGCGTCGGACAGGTGCGCCTCCGCGCGGTCCAGCATCGGCACGTTGAGCACGAACAGCCGGTCGGAGCGGGCCCGGCGCCACTCCGCCCAGTGGTGGAGGTCTCCGGGCTCCCCCTCGATGTGGTCCCACGTGTCCCCCGCCAGGTAGGCGTGCCCGACCCGGGGCGTGGCCGGCCCGAGCCAGCCGTCGAGCTCGGAGATCCGCCGCACCCCCTCGGAGCCGTATCCGACGTAGGCCCCGAAGGGCGCGGGCGGCGGCCCGCCGGCCTCCTTCCCGTCGGGCACCCCCGCCGCCCACTCCCCGCCGGGGACGCACGCGGGTCCGGCGACGAGGACGAGGACGACCAGAAGGAGCCTCAGGAAAGGGCGAACGGGACGACGGGAGCGGACGGGACAAAGTGGACGAACTGCCGACTGAAGCACCCGGTCATGATGACGTCCCGTCCCCCGGCCGCACCCCGGACTCGCCATCGAACCACCCGTACCGGGGACGCGGCTCCCGCACGAGGAACACATCCACGGCATCCTCCCGCTCCAGCGTGAACCCGTGACGCTCGTACAGGCGGCGGGCCGGGCTGCCCTGAAGCACGTTCAGACGCACCCGCCGGCCGTCGCGGTCGGCGGTGTCCAGCAGCCCGGCGAGCACGGCGGTGCCGATGCCCCGGCCCTGGACGTGCGGGGCGAGGTAGAAGTGCTCCAGCCAGTCCGCGTCCTCGGCCGGACGCAGGGCCACGCTGCCGGCGAACGCGCCGTCGGCCTCGATGACCAGGGTGTGCGCGGGCACGAACCCGTCACGCAACCGCTGCCGTACCCGGTGCTCGTCGTAACGGCCCAGCCGTTCCAGGTCGGGCCGCATCACCACCGCCCGTACCTCCGCCACCGCCTCGAGGTCACCCGCCGTGGCCGGCCGTGTGTTCCAGTCCGCCATGGCGGCGATGCTACGGCGGCTTGGGCGGGCAACCCGGAGCGGGTCCGGCGGCAACCAACGAGCGAAACGGAACGTACGTGCATCCCGCCGTCGCCGAGACCATGGTCAAGTCTCGACACTCCGAGCATTTCTACCCGGAAGGTCCGTCTCGTCACCAGAGCGTGAGGGCTTCGGTTTGAGTACGGTCTCTCGTTTCTGTCTGGCGCTGGTGCGGCAGGGTTGCGCCACCTGCCCGCCCCGCTCCGGCCTTGCGGCGGGGGCGGGTGGCGCGGGTCTTCTGGTCGGCTCCACGAGGCTTCGACACCTTGGCGGTGTCCTGGTCTCCGGCCACTCCGGTACCAGTTGCTGCTGCCGCCGCGAGGGCGGCGAGGTTGCGGGCTGCATTGTCGTCCCGGTCGATGACGAGGCCGCAGGCGTCGCATTCGTAGGTCCGGATGTGCAGCGGCAGCTTGGCTTTCACCGCGCCGCACCCGGAACAGGTCTTCGAAGAGGGGTACCAGCGGTCGGCCACGATCACGCGGGTCGCGTGCCGCTGATGGGACTTGTAGACGAGCTGGCGTCGGATCTCACCGAATCCTGCGTCGGCGATCCTGCGGGCGAGGCGCCGGTTGCGGAGCATCCCGGCGACGTTGAGGTCTTCGATCACGACGGTGCCGTATTCGGCGGTCACGGCGGTGGTGAGTTTGTGCAGGGCGTCGGCGCGGAGGTTCGCGACCCGGTGGTGCACCCTATTGCGGGCGGCGTTGGCTTTCTCCCACCGTCTGGACGGCTTGCGTCCGGTGCGGCGGTCGGGGCCCTGGCGGCGGGACACCACGCGGGAGGCCCGGCGCAGGAGCTTCAGGGCGTTGTCCAGGTGCCTGGGGTTGGGGACCTCGCGGATCTCTCCGGAGCTGTCGGCCATCACCGCGAGTGTCTTCACTCCGAGGTCGATCCCGACCGTCGTGTCCAGGCGGGCAACGCGGTGGATCTCCCGCTTGACCTCCGTCTGGAAGGAGACGAACCAGCGTCCTCGTTCGTGTCGCACGGTCGCGGACAGGATGCGGGCCGTCCCGGTCCGGACGCGGTCGAGGAGGCCCCGGGCGGGCTCGTGGACGCGAATGGTGCCCAGGCGGGGCAGCGTCACGTGTCGGCCGTCCGGCTCGATACGGATGGTGCCTGTGGTGAACCGGCAGGTGAGGCGGGCCTTCCGCTTGGAGGCCGCCGACGGTGGACACCGCGCGCCCCGTGAACCATGCTCCCCACCATGATCCGAGCCGCCACCGTCCACGACGTCCCCGAGATCCGCGCCATGATCGGCGAACTCGCCGCCTACCACCGGGAGGTGGAGCAGGCCCGCGCCACCGAGGAGCAGCTCCGTGAGGCGCTGTTCGGCGAACTGCCCGCCGCGTACGCGCTGATCGCCGAAGACGACGAGACGGCCGCGACGGTCGGGTTCGCCCTGTGGTTCCCGAGCTTCTCGACCTGGACCGGCGTGCGCGGCATGCATCTGGAGGACCTGTTCGTCCGCCCGGGGGCGCGCGGCGCGGGCCATGGCAAGGCGCTGCTCGCCGCGCTCGCCGCGGTGTGCACCCGAGGTGGCTTCGAGCGCTTCGAGTGGTGCGTGCTCGCCTGGAACGAGCCGACGATCAACTTCTACAAGTCGATCGGCGTGCAGATCATCGACGACTGGCGGGTCTGCCACCTCACCGGCGAACCCCTCGCCGCACTCGCCGCGCAGGCCCCGCCGGTCAGCGGCTGAAGTCCCGCAGGCCGCTGAGCTTCTCCGGGTTCACCTGGAGACGGAGGTCCCGCATCCGGCCGTCCACCAGGTCGAAGGTGAGCGCGCCGACCGGCGTCCCGCCGACGACGTACACCACGCCCAGCTGCCCGTTCAGCACGGTGGGCCGCATCCGGACGCCCGCCGACTGGGGTTTGGCGAGGACGCCGAGGATCCAGCGGGCCACGTGGTCGGGGCCGTGCAGCGGCCGGCGGGCGGCGGTGACCTTGCCGCCGCCGTCGGACCAGCAGGTGACGTCGGGGGCGAGGAGTTCCAGGAGCGCGTTCAGGTCGCCGCCCTCGCAGGCCTCGATGAAGCGGGTGGTGAGTTCGGCGCGGCGGGTGTCGTCGGCGTCGAAGCGGGGGCGGCGGGACTGGACGTGGGCGCGGGCGCGGTGGGCGGTCTGGCGGACCGTCGGCTCGGGCCGGCCGAGGATGCCGGCGATCTCCGCGTGCGAGTAGCCGAAGACCTCCCGGAGCACGAACACGGCGCGCTCCACGGGTGTCAGGGTCTCCAGCACCACCAGCATCGCGGTGGACACGGTGTCCGCCATCTCCGTCTCCTCGGCCGGTGTGTCGGGTGCGGTGAGCAGGGGCTCCGGCAGCCAGGGGCCGACATAGCGCTCGCGGGTCGCGCGGGCGGAGGTGAGCCGGTTGAGGGACAGGTTGGTGACCGTGCGGACCAGGTAGGCGCGGGGGTTGCGGACGGCGGCCCGGTCGGCGGTGTGCCACTGCAGCCAGGCGTCCTGCAGAACGTCCTCGGCGTCGGCGACACTGCCCAGCATCCGGTAGGCGGTCGCGAACAGCAGCCGCCGGTGCTCCAGATAGACGTCCGTCTCGGTCATGGCTCCATCGTCTCCCAGGGCGTAGCCAGTGCCCCGGCACTAGGCGGCGCGGCCGGCCTTCGACACCGTCGCGGTCACGTTCATCCGCCTGCTGAGCCGGTAGAACGGCACCGGGCTGGAGCTGACGGCCTCCTTGTAGCGGACCGCGAGGCGGCCCTTGAGGTAGGCGCGGCGGGGGGTGTCGTCGGGGTGGGTGAACTGGATGACGGCGTCCCGGCGGCCCAGGCTCACCGCCTGGTGGACGTACCCGAACCGGAACGGCCCGGGCTCCTTGCCGCGCAGCCGGCGGGCGACGGCGTCGGCGGTGTACTGGGCGGTCGGCATCCCGCTCCCGCAGGTCCCGTGCAGCAGCCCCCACGGCATCCGCACGGCGGCGGCGTCGCCGATCGCGTACACGGAAGGGTGCGAGACCGACCGCAGCGTCGCGTCGGTGACGATCCGGCCGCGCTCGTCCACCGTGAGCCCGGCCTCGGCGGCCAGGGCCGGGACGCGCACTCCGGCCGTCCACACGCACGCCTGGGCGGCGACCGACTCCCCGCCCGCCAGCTCCACCACGTCCGGCAGCACCTTCGTGACCGGCAGCCCGCTGCGCACCTCGACCCCGAGCCGGTCCAGCGCCCGGCGCAGATGGGCCCGGGCCCCCGCGCCCATGAGCGCGCCGGGTTCCTCGGCGCCCACGAGGGTGACGTGCAGCCGGGGGTACGACTCGGCGATCTCCGTCGCCATCTCGACACCCGTGAGTCCGCTGCCGCAGACGGCCACCGTCTCCACCTCGCCGAGCCGGGCCGCCAGCCGCTCGGCCGCGTCCCGCCCGTTGAGCGTGCAGGCGTGTTCCTGCGCCCCGGGCACCCGGCTCGTGTCGGTCGCGCTGCCGAGGGCGATGACGAGGGTGTCGTACGCGAGGGTCGCGGCGCCCGCGTCGAGGGTCACCGTGCGCGCCTCGGGGTCGAGGTCGGTGGCGGTGCCCCGGACGAAGACGACGCCGGTGCCGGTGAGGAGGTCGGGGATGCGGTGGTCGGCGAGGCGCTGACCGGTGGCGGTCTGGTGCAGCCGCAGCCGCTCGGTGAACCGGTCGGACGGGTTGACGAGCGTGATGCGTGCCCCGGTGCGCCGGGTGCGGTGGGCGAGCCGGATCGCGGCGAACAGGCCCGCGTAGCCGGCGCCGAGGACGACGATGCGAGGGTGGGTGTTCATCGTGACCACTCCCTGTGGGTGACGGTGACGCCCATGGGACAAGTGGCCGGGGCCGGACGTGACAGCCCCCCCATGTGACGCCCGTCACACTTGGTGGGGGCTGCCCCGCCGACCAGGGGCAGCCCCGCGAACCGCCGGGGAGGGTCCGGTGCCGGACGCCTGCCATGACAGCCGACCGAGGGACCGGCCTGTCGGCCCCCGGCCCGTCCCGTGCCCCGGGCGGCACCACCAGGCTGCCGCGCCGGGGGCGGCGGCGCACACCGGTGCGCGGAAGATCCGTACACCTACCCCACAGGGGACCCGCGCGCGCCCCTACCTACGTACCCCTACGGTCCGGTCACCGTCGCCGGGATCTCCGTGCGCGAGGTGATGCCGAGCTTGGCGAGGATGTGCTCGACATGGGCGTCCACCGTGCGCTTGGAGATGACGAGCCGCTCGGCGATCTCCCGGTTGGACAGCCCCCGCGCGACCAGCGCGGCGACCTCCCGCTCGCGCCGGGTGAGGGAGTCCGCCGAGCGGGGCCCGCCACGGGGAGCGGGCGGCCGTACGGCGAACGCGGGTCCTCCCGCCACCGGCACCTCCGCCTCCGCCTCCGCCCGCACCGGCTGCGGCACCGGCGTCTCCGCGTCCGCCCGCACCGCCTCCAGCACCTCCCGCCCCGACATCCGCGCCCCCGTCTCCCGCCACCGCTCGAACGCCTCCGCGCCCAGCGCGGCCCACACCGCCCGCTGCACCGCCTCCTGCTCCTCGACCAGGCGGGGCAGCAGCGCCACCGGGTCCCCGCTGAGCCGGCGCGCGTTCTCGGCGTACCCGAGCAGCCAGCAGGCCCGGGCCCACCGCCCGCCCCGGGCCGCGTGCCAGGCGAGCCCCAGCGCGGCCAGCGCCCCGACCAGCACCTCACCGATCTCGCTGACGGCCTCGAGCCCCCGCCGCAGACACGCCTCGCCCTGCGCGTCCTCGCCGGTCAGCATGTGGATGACGCCCTTCGTCGTCACCGTCGACGCGTACAGCTGCCGCTCGCCCCACCCCTCCAGATACGCCAGCCCGGTCGCGCACAGCTCCAGCGCCCCCGCCGTGTCCCCGAACACGGCCCGCAGCAGGGCGGCCTCGTAGTGCACGACCCCGATCCCGAGCCGGTCCCCCGACGCGACGATCCGCAGCCGGGCCGCCTCCACCTCGGCGAGCCCCTGCTCCACGGCCCCGCCGAAGGCCGTCAGGGCCCCGAGATACGCCTCCGCCGACAGCTCCACCCGCGACTCGCCGACCCGGCGCGCCACCGCGTGCGCCTGCGGGAACCGCTCCAGCGCCGTCTCCAGATCCGCCGTCCACACCCCGAAGATCCCGGTCATCAGCAGCGCCCAGGCCCGCTCTGGACAGTCCTGCTCCACCCGCTCCAGCGCCTTGTCGATCCAGTGCCGGCCCTCCGACAGGGTCCCCGCCGCCCGCCAGTACGGCCCGAGCCGGGTCGCCAGCCACAGCGCGTCCACCGCCCGCCCCGGGGCCGCGCACCCGTACTCCAGGGCGGCCCGCACATCGGCGATCTCCTCCCGCACCGCCCGGTGCAGCCCCACCTGCGCCGGACTGAGGAACTCGTCCCAGAACCGTCCGACGAGCCGCTCGTAGTGGGCGAAGTGCCGCTCCCGTACGGCGTCGGCGGCACCGTCCGCGCCGGCCGGCCGCCCGGCGCCGTACTCCCGGATGGTGTCGAGCAGCCGGTACCGCCCGCCGTCCTCCCCGATCCGCCGCACCACGGACTTGTCGACCAACCCGATGAGCGCGCCCACCACCTCGCCACGCGGTAACTCCCCGCCCCCGCACACGACTTCGGCGGCCGACAGCTCGAAGGAACCGGCGAACACGGACAGCCGCGCCCACAGCAGCCGCTCCTGCGGGGTGCACAGGTCGTAGGACCAGTCGATGGCCGTGCGCAGGGTCTGGTGCCGGGTGAGAGCGGTGCGGCGCCCTCCGGTCAGCACCTCGAACCGCTGGTCCAGCCGTGCGACCAGTTCCGCGAGCGGCACCGCGCGCAGCCGGACGGCGGCGAGTTCGAGGGCGAGCGGCATCCCGTCGAGGCGGTCGACCAGCGCGAGCGTGCGATGCCGGTCGGCCTCACCGAGGGTGGCGACGGCCGCCGCCCGCCGTAGAAAGAGCTCCAGGGCGTCCTCCCTGCTCAGCGGGGCGATCGGGACGCAGTGCTCGCCGGGCACGTCGAGCGGCTGCCGGCTGGTGGCCAGTACGGTCAGGCCCGGAGCCTCCCGCAGCAGGATGTCGCAGAGCATCGCGCACGCGTCGACCAGGTGCTCGCAGGTGTCCAGCATCAGCAGCATCCGCCGCTCCCGCAGATGCTCCACGACCGCGTCCAGCGGGGTCATCCCCGGCTGCTCGGGCAGCTGCAGCACCCCGGCGAGGGTGGCGGGCACCAGCTCCGGATCGTGCAGCCCGGACAGTTCGACCAGCCACACCCCGTCCCCGAACCGTCCCGCGGCGGCCCCGGCGGCCCGCAGCGCCGTACGGCTCTTGCCGACACCACCCGGCCCCACGAGGGTGACGAGGCGGAACCGCCCCACCGCGCCTCTGATCAGGGCGAGTTCCTCGGCTCTGCCCACGAAGCTGGTGATCTCCACGGGAAGTTGGCCGCCGCGCCGCTGCCCGAAGCCGAATCCCATGCCACTCCCGCACACGCTCTCCACCGATCCACCCATCAATCATCACAGCGTAAGCACATGATCGCCGAGCGTGAGGCTCGCCTAGGTGTCACCGGGGAGGGGGACCGCCGTCGAAAATCCGCGCGAGGGATGAACGCGGCGGAGAACTGACGCGCCAGTACAAGAAGGCGACGCGCCGGTACGAGAAGGCGAAGCGCTGACCCGCGCCTCCCTTGGCCATCCGTCCGGGTGACCCGGCATGCGGGGGAAGCCGGCCACCCCTTCACTGGAAGGAGTCCCGCGGGAGACACCAGGAGGCGAGATGCCGCGCACCAAGGGCGTGCTGCTGACGGCGGCGGCGGTCTGCTGTGCCGCCGTCCTGACCGGCTGCTCGGACGACGACACCCCCTCGTCCGTGTCGTCGGCCGCCAGCAAGGCCGCCTCCGCGGCGGAGTCACTGGGCCGCGAGGCCTCGTCGGCCGCGTCCTCGCTCGCCTCGGAGGCGGCGTCCGCGTTCGCCTCGGCGACGGCGGAGGCGGGCCGTGAACTGGACGAGATCAAGAACGGCGTCGACGTGACGTCCGACGTCGAACTCGGCACCCCGGGCAAGGACAAGGACGGCCGCGCCACGGTCGACGTCACCGTCACCAACACCACCGACTCGACCAAGTCCTTCGCGGTCCAGGTCGACTTCACCGACACCGGCGGCAACCGCCTCGACACGGTCGTCGTCACCCTCTCCGACGTCGCCGCCGGCAAGACCGGCACCGCCACGGCCCGCAGCAACCGCGACCTCTCCGGCGATGTCAGGACACAGGTGGCGAGGGCGGTGCGGTACTGAGCCGCCGTCAGCGGCTCCACATGCGCGAGTCCGCCCACCGGCGCAGAATGAGAAGCACGGGACCCGTCCGGCCGGCGTGAGAACGCGGCCTTCGCCACGAGTCCCCGCTGCAGGGGATCTCGTGAGTCACCTCATCGCACAGCCCTCCGAGGAGGGATTCCCCATGCGCTGCGTCTGCGGCATCCTCCCGCCGTTCATCCTCGAGAAGCTCACCGAGGCCGACAATCCGCACGTCCGCGAGGCCGCCCACGACACGCTGGCCGTGGACGCCGATTTCCGGGAGAACCGGATCCTCTCGCCCAGCCTGGTCTCGCCCGCCACGCCCACGGAGTTCGTGCTGGAGCGGACGATCTACGACACCCACCACTCGGCGGACCTGCCGGGCGACCTGGTGAGGGCGGAAGGGCGTGACCCGTCGCTCGACGGGGTCGTCAACCGTGCGTACGAGAACCTCGGTCTGACCTTCAGGCTCTTCCAGGAGGTCTACGCCAGGCACTCGATCGACGACGCCAATCTGCCGCTGGACGCCACGGTCCACTACCGTCGCCGGTTCAACAACGCCTTCTGGGACGGCGAGCGGATGGTCTTCGGCGACGGTGACGCCCGCGTGTTCAACGACTTCACCATCGCGCCCGACATCATCGGCCACGAACTCGCCCACGGCGTCACGCAGTACACCGCCGGCCTCGTCTACCAGGACCAGTCCGGCGCGCTGAACGAGTCGATCTCCGATGTCTTCGGTTCACTGGTCAAGCAGTACGACCGCCACCAGACCGCCGACCAGGCCGACTGGCTGATCGGCGCGGGCCTGTTCACGCCGCAGATCCGTGGGCAGGCGCTGCGGTCGATGAAGGAACCGGGGACCGGTTTCGACGACCCGCTGCTGGGCGGCAAGGACCCGCAGCCGGCCCATATGACGCACTATGTGCACGGCAGCTTCGACCACGGCGGCGTGCACATCAACTCCGGCATCCCCAACCACGCCTTCTACCTGACCGCGATCGCCATCGGCGGCTTCGCCTGGGAGCGGGCGGGACGGATCTGGTACGAGACGATGACCTCCGGGCAGCTCTCCGAGACCTGCGACTTCGAGGAGTTCGCGCGGGCGACGAGGGACACGGCGGAGCGCCTCTACGGGACCCGGCACGAGCTGGAGTCGGTGGTCAAGGCCTGGTCCGACGTGGGTCTCAGCGTCCACTGAGCCTCCGCCGACATGCGCATCCGGCTGATCAGGAGCGGTGGGCTGCTCGGGCTGCCCCGCCGGGCCGAGGCGGACACCTCCGTCCGGCCCGACGGGGCCGCGCTGGAACGGCTCGCGCGCGAGGTCCTCGCCGAGGCCGAGGAGCGGCACCCGGCCGGGCCCGGCGTGCCCGACGCCTACCAGTACACGCTGACCGTCGACGACCAGCCTCCGGCCGAGTTCACCGACCCGGGGCTGACGGACGCCCAACTCCAGCTGGTGGAACGGGTGCTCGGGGAGGGCTTCTGAACCGGGCGAGTCGATTCTCGAGTCGAGTAGGGCACCCCTGGCCGCCTGAGTAGCCGTACTCAGGAGAGATCCTTCCGCTTCCCGCAGGCTGATGGCACACGCCGACGCGAGGTCGAGCGAGAGGCCGAGAGGGATAAGCCATGAACAGCAGCAGCCGAGTCCGCCGTACGTCGCGCCGGTCCGTGCCGGTCCTGGCCCTGGCCTGCGCCATCGCCGCCGGGCTGCTGTCCGCCTGCTCGTTCTCGATCCAGGACGCCCAGTGCGGCGGAGGCCAGTACCCGGTCCTGGCCGTCGGCAGCAGCGGCAGCGACTGCGTGGACAACGGCCAGGAGCCGCCGAAGGGGTACGCCCGCTACCCGGAGGGCAAGGTCCCCGAGCACGTCGGCGACCAGTGGGACGAGTACTGGAGCACCCGCACCCTGGACGAGAACGGGAAGATCATCACGATTCCCGAGGGTCAGCGAACAGGGCTTTTCTTGACCGATATTGACGACCCGTTGACCACTTCTCTCCAGACTCCGGGGGAATTCGCGGGCGAGAGCTGACGAACCCCCGGCCTAGATTCGCAGCATGTCCATGCCACAGCCGAGGCCTGCCGCTACTCTCCCCGTCCTCCCCTACCGCAAGCCCACCAAAGGCCGCGACTACTGGGTGCTGGACGACGTCTTCCCCGAGGCCGGCATCGCGGCGATCCGGGAGCGCTGTCTGGCCAAGGACGACTGGGTCGAGGGGTACCCGTACACCTCCGAGAGCTGGCCCGGACTGCGCACCATGCCCGGCCTGGAGCCGGGTGAACTGGCCCGGGTGGAGCGGCTGGTGAGGCAGGCGACCGGCGCGCGGCGACTGTGGGTGCAGCAGGCGCCCGGCGGCGGGACCCTCAACCACAACTGCGTCCAGGTCGTCGGCGAGGGCGAGAGCACGCCCCGCCCGCACTCCGACTCGCGCGCGCTGTGCCGGTACGCGGCCGTGCTGTACCTCAATCCCGCCCAGCCCAAGGACTGCGGGACCAGCTTCTACCGCCAGTCCCTCCCCGGAGGCCGGCTCGGCGGCAACGTCGTCCAGGCCCCGCACACCAACCTCGTCGAGGCCCTCGGCACCCGGTTCGTCACGGCCGACGCCTTCGAGGAGGACGTACGGGTTCCGCACAAGTACAACCGGCTGCTGCTCTACCACGCCAACCTCGTGCACAGCGCGACCGGTTACTCCGGTACGACGCTGGAGGAGAAGCGGATGACGGCGGTGTTCTTCTGGATGGCCTGAGTCAGGCCACTACGGCGAGCTCGCGGTGGGCGCCGCCGAGCCACCGGACGCCGTCGGCCGTGCAGGTCACGGCGTCCCCGAGGCGCACCCCGAGACGGCCGGGCAGCAGGATGCCCGCGGCGGCCTGGACACACATGCCGGGCGCGAGGAGCTGGGTGCCGCCCGGGGCGAGATACGGCGGCTCGTAGGGGGTGACGCCGAGGCCGTGGCCGGTGGCCGGGAGGGCGTGCTCGCCGTGCCCGGCGTCCGCGAGCACCGCGCGGGCCGCCCGGTCGGCCTCCGCGCACGGCACCCCGGGGCGCATCGCCGCCAGGGCGGCCTCCTGGGCCGTACGGACGATCTCGTGCACCCTGCGCACCTGGTCCGGTGGCGGCCCCACATGGACCGTGCGGGTGAGGGCGGAGGCGTAGCCGTCCCGGCGGCCCCCGAAGTCCAGGACGACCGTGTCGCCGGGTTCGATCCTGCGTTCGCCTGACCGGTGGCCGGGGTCCGCGCCGTGGGGGCCGGAGGCGACCCGGGCCCGGTCGACCCGGTCGTGGCCGTGGGCCCGCAGCAGACCGGCGAGGTCGGCGGCCAGCTCGGACTCGCGGCGGCCACTGAACCGTACGGCCAGGACGGCCTCGTAGACCGCGTCCGCGGCGACGGCCGCCGCGGTGAGGCGGGCCGTCTCGTCCTCGTCCTTGACCGCGCGGAAGAGGGGAAGGGCGGTGGACAGGGGCCGGTAGGTGGTGAGGGGCAGGGCCTCCTCCAGGCCGAGGAGGTGCACGGACCACGTGGTGTCGGAGATGCCGTAGTGACCGTGCGGCAGGAGCAGACCGGCCGCGGCGGCGTACGGGTCCTGGTCGTCCTCCCAGGTGCTGACACGGACGGCACCCGCGGCGGGGGCCGAGGCGGCGACCGCGCGGTCGCGGGCGGGGACCAGGAGCCGGGGTTCGCCCTCGGGGGTGAGGACGAGGAGCGTGAGACGGTCCGGGGCGGTCCGCGGGCGGTAACCGCACAGCCGGATCAGGTCGGGGCCGGGGGCGACGAGAAGCCCGGTCAGACGAGCGGCGGCCACCTGGTCCGCGGCCCGGCGCAGCCGGGCGACATACACCTGCCTCCCGAAGGGCGCGGGGCCCCCACCGCGTTCCGTCTCGTCCTCGTCAGGCGTCATCCCCCCATTCGACCCGCCGAGCGCCGCGGAGGAGGGGTCGGGTGGGCCGTATGGGTGGGCGGTACGAAGAGGCAACCCTCCCCCGAACCACGGCATCATCCGCCTGCCAGAGCGGCACCCCCTGGCCCGGGCGGCACCCCCTGGCCCGGGCGGCACCCCTGGCCGGGCGGCACCCTCTGGCCGGGCGGCACCCTCTGGCCGGAGCGGCACCCACCCGCCCGCGCGGCACCCCCTGGCCGGAGCGGCACCCACCCGCCCGCGCGGCACCCCCTGGCCGGGCGGCGCCCCCTGGCCGGGCGGCACCCCCTGGCCGGAGCGGCACCCACCCGCCCGCGCGGCACCCCCTGGCCGGGCGGCACCCCCTGGCCGGAGCGGCACCCACCCGCCCGCGCGGCACCTCCTGGCCGGGCGGCACCCCCTGGCCGCGCGGCACCCCCTGGCCGGGCGGCACCCCCTGGCCGGAGCGGCACCCACCCGCCCGCGCGGCACCCCCTGGCCGGGCGGCGCCCCCTGGCCGCGCGGCACCCCCTGGCCGGGCGGCGCCCCCTGGCCGGGCGGTGCCCACCTGCCGGGCGGCGCCGGGCGCCGGGTCGCGCGGGTCAGCCGGGCGTCGACACCTCGTCCCCCACCGTCACCCTCCCCGGTGTGCGCACCGCGAAGTACGCGCCGAAGACGACCCCGCCGCCGTCCCGCACCCTGCGGTAGTCGGCGAGGGTGCGCAGGGGTTCCGGGCCCGCACGGCGGCCGGTGTCCTGGTCGATCGTCGTGATGGCGCAGCGGACCGTGCGCTCGGTGAAGGCGAGTTCGGTGCCGGCGATGGTGAGGCGGGGGAGGGCGTCCTCGGTGTGGGGGGTGGTCCAGCCGTCGATCACGAGGTTGGGGCGGAAGCGGTTCATGGGGAGGGGGCGGGCGCCGCGCTCGGCGATGCGCCGGTTCAGGGCGTCCAGGCTGGCGCGGGAGACGATGTGCAGGCGGGAATGGTTTCCGGCGGGCGGGCGGACCAGCCGGCTCGGCCGGCCCAGCACCTCCGTCAGCCAGTCCTCGGCCTCGCCGCCGTCGCCCGTCACCCTCAGCGGCTCGCTCCCCGGTGCGCTCAGCGTCAGCTCTCCGTCCCGCAGCTGCGGGACGATCAGGGCGAGCCGGGGGTCCGCCCCCTGCCAGCGGAACTCGCCCCGCTCGTCGACGATCGCGTAGGCGCGGTCGTGCGGCAGTCCGGCCGGTGTCACCGTGGCCTCCGTGAGCGGGACCCCCGCGCACCCCTTCAACGGGTAGTACGTGATCCCGGCGACGCTCGCCCTCATCGACTCCCCCTCCCGACAACCGAGTTCAGAAGTGAGTTTCTTGTGGGAACTCACCGTTCCGCAAAGATTTTACGAACTTCATAGAGTCGCGGCGCCCCTTCGTCCGTACTTCTCTGCGTCCGACCCGCCGGAGTCCCACCGCCGGCGGGTTCCCGACCGGGCAGGAGGAACGGTGCAACTCTCGCGGAACGCGATGGGAACTCTCTTCGTGGGCGGAGCCCTGACCTTGACTCTGGGCGCCCTGGCCTACCCCTCGATGCTGGGGTTGGACACGGTGTCGACGTCCACCGACAGAGTCATCGCCAACACCCAGTGGGGTCCATTGACCGAGGGTGACCGCGACTTCGTCGTGAAGGTGCGGGCCGCCGGTCTGTGGGAGTACCCGCTGGGCCAGATCGGCCTGCAGAAGGGCACGAGCAAGGCGGTCCTCACCGCGAGCGAGCACCTCGTCGACGGCCACGCGGCCCTCGACACCACCTGCCGCAAGATCGCGCCGATGCTCAACATCACGATCCCCAACGTGGCGAGCCCCCAGCAGGAGGGCTTCGTGACCCAGCTCAAGGGCGAGACCGGCGCGCAGTTCGACACCGACTTCGCCAACATCCTGCGCATGACGCACGGTTCGATCTTCAACACCGTGGCGAAGATCCGCTCGACGACGAAGAACTCCCTGGTGCGCGCCCTGGCCGACCAGGCGAACGACACCGTCCTCGACCACATCACGGTGATGGAGAAGACCGGCCTGGTCGACTTCGACTCGACGATCTTCCAGCAGACCACCGCGCCCAAGCTGCCCAAGTCGGACCTGACCCCGCCGGCCCCGCCCGCCGGTCAGCCGCAGGTCGTCCTCACCCCGCCGCCGAACGCCACCTCCACCCCGGTGGACATCGACGGCATCGCGGGCGGCGCGGCCAACTCGACAGCCGGCGCCGCCGCGAACGCGGGCACGGGAGGCTAGGCCAGCCACACCGTCGTGTCCGGTGGCAGCGGGCCCGGCCCGGTGCCGTCGGACTTCGGTGCGCTGCTCAGCAGCACCTCCCCCGGCGGCAGCGGCACCGGCGCGGCCGACAGGTTGGTGACGCACCGCCAGCCGTCCGAGCGGGCGAAGGCCAGCACGCCGGGCGGGGTGTCCGGCTGCCAGGTCAGTTCCTCTCCGTCGAGGAGTTTGCGGCGCAGGCGCAGGGCCGTGCGGTACAGCTCCAGGGTGGAGCCCGCCACACCGTCCTGCGCCTCGACCGCGTACCGCGCGAAGGACGTCGGCTGCGGCAGCCAGGCACCGGCGGCGCCGAAGCCGTACGACGGTCCCGTGGTCGTCCACGGAAGGGGGACCCGGCACCCGTCGCGGCCCTTGCGGACCCGGCCCGTCTGCTCCCAGAGGGGGTCCTGGAGGACCTCCACGGGCAGACCGGCGACCTCGGGCAGACCCAGTTCCTCGCCCTGGTAGACGTACGACGATCCCGGCAGCGCCAGCATCAGCAGCGTGGCCGCCCGGGCCCGGCGAAGCCCGTGCGCCTCGTCCACGGCCGGTGCGTGGCCGCCCGACAGCAGCCAGGTGTTCTCGTCCGTGCCGGGCGGAAGCATGAGGCGGGAGGGGTGGCGTACGACGTCGTGGTTGGACAGCACCCAGGTCGCCGAGGCACCGGCGGTGCGGGCCGTGGCGAGGGAGTCGGTGATCACCCGCCGGATCGCGTCCGCGTCCCAGGAGGCCTGCAGATACTCGAAGTTGAAGGCCTGGTTCAGTTCGTCGGGGCGGGCGTACAGGGCGCGTCGGGCGCCCGGGACCCAGGCCTCGGCCACCGCCGTGCGGGGCGGGGAGTAGGCGTCGAGGACGCGGCGCCAGTCGCGGTAGATCTCGTGGACCTCGTCGCGGTCGTAGAAGGGGTGGGTGCCGGCGGGCAGCCGGACGAGGGCCTCCTCGCCGCTCAGTTCCGGTGCGCCCAGGTCGCGCAGGGGTTCGCCGAGGTCCTTGGCGAGGGCGTGGGCCACGTCCACGCGAAAGCCGTCGACGCCCCGGTCGGACCAGAAGCGCAGGGTCGTACGGAAGTCCTCGCGGACCTCCTCGTGGCGCCAGTCGAGGTCGGGTTGCTGACGCGTGAAGAGGTGGAGGTACCACTGGCCGTCCGGGACGCGCTCCCAGGCGCTGCCGCCGAAGACCGACTGCCAGTCGGTGGGCGGGAGTTCGCCGTGCGGGCCGCGTCCGTCGCGGAAGACGTAGCGGTCGCGGGCCGGGGAGCCGGGCCCCGCGGCCAAGGACTCCTGGAACCAGGGGTGCCGGTGCGAGGTGTGGTTGGGGACGAGGTCGACGATCACCTTCAGGCCGAGGCGGTGGGCCTCGGCGGCCAGCGCGTCGAAGTCGGCCAGGGTGCCCAGGCGCGGGTCGACGTCCCGGTAGTCGGCCACGTCGTAGCCGCCGTCGGCGAGTTCGGAAGGATAGAAGGGGCTGAGCCAGAGCGCGTCGACGCCGAGGGAGGCGAGATGGGACAGCCGGTCGGTGACGCCCCTCAGATCACCGAGGCCGTCTCCGTCGGCGTCGGCGAAGCTGCGCGGGTACACCTGGTAGACGACTGCCTGGCGCCACCAGTCGGGGTTGCGGGAGGAGAAGTCGGTCACGGACGGAAGTCTGTCCAGGTTGCCGGGAAAGCGAACGTCCGGGTGGTCCGGAGGGGATCGTTCCACACGTGATGAAGTCGTGACGGAAACTTGAACTCAGCAGGGTTTAGCGCAGGTTGACAGCGCTCTCAGGTCCGCACGACGATGGGCGGACACTGTGGCGTCTGTGACCAAGGGGCCCGGTGTTTCTTCTGAGCACCATCTCTCTTCTCTGATCTGACCAATCAGCCCTGGCATTGCCCCGGCATTCGCCAAGAAATGGATACGCATGTCCATAGCGAGACGTGTCACCGCGCGCCGCCTGCTGGGGACGGGCGCCGCTTCGCTCACCCTCTGCGCCGCCTCCGTCGCCGCCGCTTCCGGAGCCTGGGCCAGTACGCCCGGTGGGGACGGGTGGAAGTCCGGCGGGCACTACCAGCCCGGGACGGGCGCGGGCACGGAGACGGGGACCGACCGCTGCCAGTTCTCGCTCGACGGCAAGAACTTCTACGACTCGGTCCGGGTCGACGACCAGAACCTCAAGCCGACCCAGGACGGCAAGGTCCACATCACCGTCCGCACCGCCGGCGACGCGAGCACCTGCACCGCCTCCCTGGCCTCCTACCTCGCCCACGGCGCCACCTTCGGCACCTCCGGTGAGCAGGTCTTCGTCGACTTCGACAGCGTCACCGTCAAGCCGGGGCAGACCGACACGCTCGACATCTCCGTCCCCGACGCGGGCTGCTACGCGCAGATCGACCTGTACCGGGGTGCCGTGAAGTTCGACGGCAAGCTCGACGCGAAGGACGGCTTCGAGCACGGCGACCTGCCCAAGGGACCGGACCGGCCGGTCATCAAGGACAAGCTGATCGCCGCCTGGAACGGCGGGACGAAGGACTGCACGTCGGAGCAGCCGCCGGCGTCCCCGTCGGCCCCGGCGGGCGGCGGGGACTCCTCGCCGTCGCCGTCGGCGTCCGCCTCCACCCCCTCGGACTCCTCGTCCGAGAGCACGAGCCCGTCGCCGTCCGCGTCGGAGTCGGAGTCGAGCACCCCGACCCCGTCCGCCTCCGAGTCGGCCACCACCCCCGCCTCCACGCCCAGCACCAGCAGTGGTGGTGGCGGTGACCTCGCCGAGACCGGCGCGAACAGCAACACCCCGCTGATCGTGAGCGGTGCGGCCGCCCTGCTCCTCGGCGGCGGCGCCATCGTGGTCGCCACCCGCCGCCGCAAGGCGACCCGCGCGTAACCCTCGCTTCTCCGGTACGTCCGCCCCGGCACCCGCACGGTGCCGGGGCGGACGTGCGTCGGCCGGCCGCCGGCACGCGGTCAGCGGCACGCGGTCGTACGGTGGCCGTATGACCGGCAGCCCGAAAGACGTCGTGGAGGCCGCGTTCCGGCACTACAGGGCACAGGACCGGGCGGCGGCCGTCCTCCTCTACGCCGACGACTTCACCTTCACCAGCCCGCAGGACGACCACATCGACAAGGCGGCGTTCTTCGCCCGGTGTTTCCCCACGGCCGACCGCATGGCGGAACAGCGGCTGCTGCACGTCACCCCGGCCGACGACGAACTCGTCCTCGTCCACTACGAGTACGAGCTCGCGGAGGGCGGCCGGTACCGCAACGTCGAGGCGATCACCGTCCGGGACGGGCTCATCCGGGAGGTGCAGGTCTTCTTCGGCGGCGGGGTGTGAGCCCGCGCGGGCGGCGGTTTTCTCCGTAGCCCTCTACGTGGATCCACCGATGTCCTGCCGGGTCCCCGGACGGGAAGATGCGTGCGCATATGCTTCCCGAGCCGGTAGGAAAGGACGTCCATGTTCCCCTGGATCATGTGGTCGGTCATCATCCTGGCGCCGTTCGTCGTCGGAGGCACGCTCGCGTTCCGGACCGCCAGGCGGGTCACCAGGGCGGACCGGGCGATGGGGGTCCTGGCCGCCCGTCCGGGCTGGAGCCGGATCACGGTCGGTCCGGACGGAGCGCAGTGGGCCGGGTTCGCGGGCCACTTCCCCTGGCTGCTGCGGACGTTGCCCGGCTCCGCCGTGACCGGCCCGTTCGGCGGACACCGGGTCACCGTCGCCAGGCGCTGGGAGCCGGTGGGGCGCAGGGACATGCGGCACTGGCTGATCGTGGTCTTCGAGGTGGAGGGCAGCGGGCCGATGCTGCGCCTGGAGCGCCGCTGGAGTGCGGCGGAGATCGGCCTCCGGGTCGCCGTCGACATCCCGTACCTGGTGATGGTCGAGGAGGACCGCGCGGGCACGACCGACCGGTTCTACGCCTCGGATCTGCCGTACCGCCTGGCGAGGTACGCCGGACCGGCCGTCTCCCGCACGGCCGGCGGGGTGTGCTTCCTCTACGACCCGCTGCCCGAGGTGGTGGACATGGACAAGCTGCTGAAGGCGCTCGCCGAAATGCTCCCCGGCCTCGCCGAGCTGTCCGAGCCCGCCCCGGGGAAGGACGAGTCCGGCACCCCCTAAGGCCTCGCCCAGGCCCCCTCCACCGTCTCCAGGTACAGCTGCACGTACCGCTTGACGTCCACGTCCAGTGCCACGTCGACCAGGGCCTGTTCGCGGGTGGTTCCGCCGTGGAGCTCCGACTCCCCTGGGCGTGGGCGGCGGTCGACGATGGTCTGGCCGCGGGTGGGGCCGGGGGCCAGGGAGACCTCCACGGGGAGGAGCCGGGTGGTCAGGCCGGCCGGGTCGGCCACCGCGCAGACCGCGCCCGCGTCGCCGAGGCCTCCGGCGAGTTCGTCGCCGTCGGGCTCGGGGGCGGACGGGCGGTGCGCGAGCAGTTCGCCGGCCAGCCGGGCACCCGGCTCCGCACTCGCGCGCAGGCGCCGTACGTCCGCCCCCGGGACCACCACCCGCTGGAACACGTCCAGCCCGTACATGGTGATCGGCACCCCGGCGGTCAGCAGGATCGCGGCCGCCTCCGGGTCGTGCCACACGTTGAACTCCGCGACCGGAGTGGCGTTCCCGACGGCCACCGCGCCGCCCATGAACACGATCCGCTCGATGTTGCGGGTCACCTCGGGGTGGGTCCGCAGCAGCAGGGCGATGTTGGTGAGCGGGGCGGTGGGGATCAGGGTCACCGGGCGGGGGGAGGCGAGGATCTCGCGGCGCAGCAGCGTCACCGCGTCCACGTCGGCGGCGGTGCGCGTCGGTGCGGGCAGACCGTCGATGTCACCCATGCCGTCCACACCGTGCACGGTCGACGAGCGGGCCGCCTCGATCAGCGGGCGTTCGGCGCCGCGCGCGACCGGGACGTCACCGGCGCCCGCCACCTCCAGCACGGTCAGCGTGTTGCGGACCACGCCGTCGACGCCGGTGTTCCCGGCCACACAGGTGACCGCGCGCAGGTCCAGTCCCGGATGGCGTACGGCGAGCAGCAGGGCGAGGGCGTCGTCCACGCCCGTGTCGCAGTCGATGATCACGGGTATGGGCTGGTCGGTCACCTCGGGAGTCCTTCCGTCGAGCCGTCGCTGCGTGCACCCTACGCGCGGGCGTTCACGCCCACAGCTCGGTTCCGCGGGCCGCGACCCGCTCCCCGATCCGGCGCAGCAGTTCCCCGGCGTCCAGCGCCTGCGGCCGGCGGCCGTCCCGCAGCCGCAGCGCCACCAGCCCGTCCGCCGCCTCCCGTTCCCCGATCACCGCCTGGTACGGCACCAGCCGCGCCGCCCGGATCCGCGCCCCGAGGCTGCCCTCGCCGCTGACCTCGGCCCGCAGCCCGGCCTCGGACGCCCTGCGCACCAGGTCCGCCGCGGCCTTCTCCTGTGCCTCCGACACCGGCAGCACGACCAGCTGGACCGGCGCCAGCCAGCCGGGGAACGCCCCGCCGTGCTCCTCGATCAGATGCGCCACCGCCCGCTCCACGCTGCCGATGACACTGCGGTGCACCATCACCGGCCGGTGCTTCGCCCCGTCGGCGCCGATGTAGTGCAGGTCGAAGCGTTCGGGCTGGTGGAAGTCGATCTGCACGGTGGACAGGGTGGCCTCGCGGCCGGCCCGGTCCACGATCTGTACGTCGATCTTCGGGCCGTAGAAGGCGGCCTCCCCCTCGGCCTCCTCGTACGCGATCCCGGAGCCGTCCAGCACCTCCCGCAGCAGCGCGGTGGCCCGGCTCCACAGCTCCGGGTCGGCGACGTACTTGCCGCCCTCACCGGGCAGGGAAAGGCGGTACCGGGCGGCGCTGATGCCCAGGTCGGCGTAGGCGCGGCCGATCAGGGCGAGGGCCGCGCGGGCCTCCTCGACCGCCTGGTCCAGGGTGCAGAAGATGTGCGCGTCGTTGAGCTGGATGGACCGGACCCGGGTGAGCCCGCCGAGCACCCCCGACAGCTCGGAGCGGTACATGCCGCCCAACTCGGCGATGCGAAGGGGCAGTTCGCGGTAGCTGTGGGAGCGGGAGCGGTAGATCAGGGCATGGTGGGGGCAGAGGCTGGGGCGGAGGATCACCTGCTCCGCACCGAGTTCCATGGGCGGGAACATGTCATCGCCGTAGTGGTCCCAGTGCCCCGAGATCTCGTACAGCTCGCGTTTGCCGAGGACGGGCGAGTACACGTGCCGGTAGCCGGCCGCGCGCTCGGCCTCCCGGACGTACTCCTCCAGGGTGTGGCGCACGATCGCGCCGTCGGGCAGCCAGTACGGCAGGCCCGCCCCCATCAGCGGATCGGTGTCGAAGAGGTCGAGCTCGCGGCCGAGGCGACGGTGGTCGTTCATGGGGCTGCTCCTCCGGGTCGGGGACGGACGAGCACCCAGCACGAAGCCCCGGGCACTCGCCCCGGGGCTACGGAAATCCATTCGATGGATCGGCTCAGCGCGCCGGGACTCTCACCGGCGTCGTCGTGAAGGACGGCTGGGCGCGCTGCATGCGGGGACGGTAGCAGCGGGGACCGACCGCGCACGACCTGTTTTCCGCCACACGTTTTCCACCGTGCGCAGCAACGCCGGTCACCCGTACGGCCCGCCGCGCTGGTCGCGCCGGGGCCGCGGTGTTGCCGTGGGAGCAGGCCCGTATGCCCGAACCGTTTCCCCAGTGCAGGAGGCACCTTTCGATGATCCGCCGCGCTCTCCTGGTCTCCTCGCTGCTGCTCACGACGGTCACCGGGTGCGCCGCCCTCGGTCTGGAGCACCCGCCGACCGCCGACCCCGCCGATCCCAGCGCCCGGGCGTCGACGTCCAAGCCCGCCGCGCCGAGCACCCCGCCCGTCCTCACCGACACCCAGGCGCAGGCGGCGCTCATCACCGACACCGACCTCGGCGCGCCCTGGATCCCCACCCAGGGCGCGGCGACCTGGCGGGACGGGCTGCTGAAGGCGAGCACGCCCGTCGCCGAGTGCCAGAAGCTGCTCGACGCCCTCTACACCGACGAGCTGTTCGGTGCCCCGGCCCGCGCGGTCGTGGGGCTCGACGATCCCGACCGGTCCGCGCAGCTCCGCTACCAGCTCACCGGTAAGGGTCCGGCGGACGCGGACCGGACACTGGCCTGGCTGCGGTCGCTGCCGCAGAAGTGCGCCCGGTTCACGGCCAGGGCGGGCCAGGACATCGTGGAGGACGTGCAGGTCACCGACTTGCCGCTGCCGGAGGTGGGGGACGCCCGGCAGGGGCTGCGGGTGTCGCTGACGCTGTGGGGGACCGCCGAGGACAACGCCGACGGGGAGCCGACCGTCCTCGTCCTCGACGTGGCCGCCGTCCGCGCGGGCGAGGACGCGTTCGCCCTGACCAACGGCGCCCTGGACGACGTACCGAACGAGGCGACACAGGCGGCCGTGCAGCTGGGGGTGCGGCGGCTGGAGGACGTGCGCAAGCAGGGGCGGGTGCAGGTCTGAGCGGCGGTCAGTCGGCCTCGTCGAAGCGGGTGCGGCGGCCGACCACGTCGCGGCCCTCGTCGAGCACCGTGCGGCCGTGCGCGAAGGCGTGCGCCCGCAGCCGGGCGAGTGCCTCGTCCGCGCCGACGCCGAGCTGTGCCATGACCATCCCGACGGCCTGGTAGACGACGTCGTGGTCGGTGGCGAGGGTGCTCAGCCAGGGTTCCTCACCGGGCGGGCGCAGACCGTCGTCCTCCGCGAGCGGCAGGGTCATGAGGGTCGCCATCAGCACGTCCGCCACCAGCTGCGCCGTACGCACCTCGTCGCCGGCCAGTTCGCCGGGGACGTCCCGGTAGAGGTCGAGGGTGCCCACGCAGACCGTACGGTCGCCGAGCGGCAGCGCGTACACCGCGCGCACCCCCGCGGCCGCCGCCTGCTGGGCGAAGACCGGCCAGCGGACGGCGTCCCGGCCGGACGTCAGGTCGGAGGCGAACACCGGCACCCCGGTCTCGGCGGCCCGCAGACACGGCCCGTCGCCCAGGGTGGCCTGCACCTCCATCAGATGCGCGGCCCGTTCACTGCTCGCGCTCAGCGGTACGGGCATCCCCTCGCCGCACAGCGACACGCTCGCGCCGGTCACCGGCAGCAGCCGCACCGCGGCGGCGCACAGCCGGCCGGGCACCTCGCCCGGTTCGGCACCGCGGACCGCGTCGGCGATGACCGCCGCGATCCGCTCCCGATCCCGGTCGCGCACGGCGATCACCTCCGCACAACGTGCTGGTCCGACCACTTCCCGCATCCGCCGGGTACCCTCCGCCCACGGCGGGAACCGGTGTCGACACCCCCTAGGGCTTCTCGTACGGATCCGCGGGCTGTTCCACCCGTGTCACCTTCTCCGCGTCCAGCGTCGGCGGCCAGGCCGCGTCGGAGCCCAGGGTGCCCTTCGGACGCCAGGTGCCGGTGACGGTGACCCAGGTGTCGGTGGGGGGCGCGTCGTCGTCGGCGCCCCGGATCTCGACCTTGCCGGTCGTGGCGTCGGCGGCGCAGCAGGTGACGAGGAGGCGGGTGACGTACCAGGCGCCGTCGTCACCGCGGGTGACGAAGCCGGTCAGCCGTACGGTACGGCCCTTCAGGGAGCGGCCGCTGTCATAGATCGCCCGGGAGCTGAACTCGGCGACGGTGAGGGTGAGGGGGTCTCCCGCGGGGAGCGCGGGGAACGTGCCGACCCCCTGCGCGGCCCGCTGGGCGGCCTCCCGGCCGGCGCTGTAGGAGCCGAGGGCGGGGGGAGGGAAGAGGAGGAGGGCGAGGGCGGGGAGGGTGAGAAGCCAGGCGGTACGGGGACCGTGCCGGTGCTGGTGGCGGTGCTCGTCGTCGGGCCGTCCCTCGGCTTCTCCCCGGACCTGATGGTCCTCCGGGGTCCTGAGCCCGGCCGTGACCAGCCCCAGCAGCACCAGCGCCGCCCCGGAGACGATCAGGTACGGCCGCAGGCCCGCCTGCACGTACCGCAGGTAGAGGTCGCCGAACAGGGTGATCCGCAGGACCGCCGCGCCCGTGAGCAGGAGGAGGACCGTCGGGCCGTACCGCCTCACAGCAGCCACCACCCCACCAGCACGCCGGCCGTCACGGCGACCAGCCAGGTCACGGACGCGAACCGGACGGCGAAGGAGCGGCCGAAGGTGCCCGCCTGCAGGGCGAGGAGCTTCAGGTCCACCATCGGGCCGACCACCATGAACACCAGCCGGGCGGTGGCCGGGAAGGCGCTGAGCGAGGCGGCGACGAAGGCGTCGGCCTCGCTGCACACGCACAGCACGACGGCGAGGAGGGCCAGCAGCGGCACCGCGAGCCACGCGGAGCCGGTGAAGACGTCGAGCACGGAGCGGGGGACGGCGATGTTGAAGGTCGCCGCGGCGGCGGCCCCCAGGACCAGAAAGCCTCCGGCGTGCAGGAAGTCGTACTGGAGGCCGGTGAGGAAGGCGCGGGCGCCGGTGCTGTGGTGGGTGTCCCGCTTCGGCATCCGCAGCCACTCCTCCTTCCCGAACCGCGCCCACAGCCACCCCATGACGACGGCGGTGCCCAGTGAGGCGAGCAGCCGGGCGAGGACCATCTCGGGGCGGCCCGGGAAGGCGATGGAGGTGGCGACGAGCACGACGGGGTTGATGGCGGGCGCGGAGAGCAGGAAGGCGAGGGCCGCGGCCGGGGCGACCCCGCGCCGCATCAGGCTCCCGGCGACCGGTACGGACGCGCACTCGCACCCCGGCAGCACGGCCCCGGCGACACCGGCGACGGGGACGGCGAGCGCGGGATTGCGGGGCAGGAGGCGTCGGAGGGCGTTCTCGGGCACGAAGGCGCCGATGGCCGCCGACACGACCGTACCGAGGAGGAGGAAGGGCACGCCCTGGACGGCGACGGCGGTGAACACGGTCCACCAGGCGGCCACCGGCGGGGTGTACAGGTCGAGCGCGAGCATCGGCCCCAGCACGGACACGACGGTCGCGATGGCGACCAGCGCGGCCCCGCCGAGCACGGCGTACACGAACGCGCGCACGACGACCCGCAGGCCGTCGGCCACAGTCCGTTGATTCTGCACCCGGCGCACGCTAGAGCGGACACCTGTGGGCACCCCGGGTCCTTCCCCGGAGAATCCTGTGACCCGGACAGGACCTAGAGCGGGGGCTGGGCCGGGGCCGGGCCCAGGGTCGTGGTGCCGGGGGCCGTGCGGTGGCCCAGGCCGGTGCGGTAGGCGTCGAGGGCGGCCTCCACGCGTCCCGTGCGCCGCAGCAGATCCCCCAGCAGACGGCACAGGTCGGCGAGGTCGCCGGCGGCTCCTGCCCGCTCCAGCAGGCTCAGCGCCCGGACGTAGTGCTCCTCGGCCGCCTCGGTGTCCCGGGCGTCCTCGGCGATGATGCCGAGCAGCCGGTGAGCGGCGGCGGAGTGGACGGCACCGCGCTCGGAGGAGAGGTCCCCGAGGACGCCGTGGAGAAGCTCGGCGGCCTCCTCCGACCTGCCTCGGCGGTGCAGTACGTCGGCCAGCTCGACGGCGACCTGACTGCCGTAGAGAGCGGCGCGCTGGGCGGCGAGCATGGTCCGCGCCAGCTTCAACTCCTCCTCGGCCCGCTCCAGTTCGCCGTTCTGCGCGTAGACGTAGCCGCGCATCCAGTGGCAGTTGGCGAGTTCGGTACGGAGCTGGAGCTGGCGGTACAGCTCGGCGGCCTTGGCGAGGGACGCGTCGGCCTCGGCGAGGCGGCCCTCGGCGAGGAGCGTACGGGCCACGGAGCGGTGCATACGGGCGACCAGCGCGGGGTCGGCGACCTGGGGCGCGAGGGCGAGCGCGAACTCGGCGGCCTGGGCGGCGCGGGCCTGCGCGCCCATGTCCATGTACGGCCCGATGACGGAGGCGTACAGCAGCAGCAGCGCGTCGGGGTCGTGCAGTCCGCCCCGGTTGAGCTCGTCGAGCGTGGACTCCAGCAGATAGACGGCGTACCGCAGTTCACCGGCGAGGTAGTGGGCGACGGCCCGCCCGCGCAGGGCGGGAACCCGTACGGGCAGCGGCGCGTCGGCCAGACACCCCTCCGCCCGCTCGAAGTACTGCCGGGCCTTCTCCAGGTCGCCGATGGAGATCTCGCACTCGCCGAGCCCGAGCAGCGCGGTGGCCTGCTCCTCGGCGAGCCCGTGCTCCTCGGCCTCGGCGAGCAGCACGGCGTACTGCGCCGCCGCCTCCTGTGCCGCCCCCGTGGCGAGGGCCCGCTGGGCCTCGGTCAGCCGGAGCCGCAGGTCGGTGACGAGCCGTGCGGAACGCCCGGTCGCCAGTTCCTCGAAGTCCACGCCGAGCCGCTCGGCGATGTGCTTGAGCGCCTCGTCGGAGGGCCGCACCCGGCCGGCCTCCAGCGTCGACACATAGGCGGGCGTGTACGTCGGTTCCGCCAACTGCCTCTGCGTCAGCCCCCGCTCGACGCGCAACCGCTGCACCCGCCGCCCGATGACCTCCGGCTCGTCCCGCTCTCCCACGCCTCGGTACCCCCAACTACCCCTGTGCCTCTTGCCGTTGGACTATCGCAGCCTCTAGGTTAAACGGCGAGTTAAGCATGCTTAATACATGAGTGTCGTGAACCGTAGTCCGCCGATGTTGTGAGGTTGCCGTGCCCGGACCCACATCCCCCCACCACGGACACCGTTACGCCAGGGCCCTCGCCGCCGCCGTCCTGGCCGCCGCGACCCTGATCACCGCGGCCAACGCGATCCCGGCGAGAGCGACCCCCACACCACCCACGGCCCAGGAACGGGCGGAGGGCCGCTAGCGCATCGCGCCGCTACCCGCACGTCCTGCGATACGGCGCGTCCGGGACGTACGTCCGCCACTCCGCCTTCGTCAGGTCGGTGCCGTCCGTGCGTGCGCAGACGTGGGTGACGGCTTGCTCCGGGGCGATGTGGTAGCGCTGGAGCGGGACGTGCTTGCCGCCGGCGTACAGGGTGGTGCTGTCCGTGCTGAAGGCGAGGGTGTCGATGGCCTCGCCGGGGGTGGGGAGGGGGCCGCCGAGGGGTTGTTGGGTGGCCGTGTCCCAGAGCTGGAGGGTGCCCGCGTCGCCGCCGACGGCGAGGGTGTGGCCGTCGGGGCTGAGGGCGAGGGCGCCGACGGCCTCGGGGGTGCCGTCGCCGAGCGGTGCGGGGAAGACGTTGCGCAGGACACCCTCACGATGGCGCAGACCGCCGTCCCACAGGCCGACCCGGCCGGTCTTGTCGCCCGCCGCCAGCGCGCGCCCGTCGGGGCTGAAGGCGAGGGTGTTGATCTCCTCGCCCTGGACGAGGTCCTTGGCCAGAAACGGCCCGTCGGGCACACGGGCCACGCGGTTGTCGCCGGCCAGCAGCCGCCCGTCCGGGCGGACGGCGAGGTGGAGGCCGGCCAGGTCGGAGTCGGTGACCGCGTTGGTCCGGCGGTGCCCGGCGACGTCCCACGCCTCGTTGCTCAGCGTGCCGATGGCCGGGGTGCGGGTGGTGTAGAGGGTGCGGCCGCCGGAGTCCAGGGCGAGGGCGACCACCGCGGTCGCCGCCGCCGACGCCGACAGGTCGAGCGAGGTGCGCTCCCGGCCCCGGACGGTGTCCCAGACCGTGAAGCGCTGGGGGGACGACTGCCGTCCGGCGACCGAGATGCCGTAGACGAACGAGCCGCCGTCGGGGCTGAAGGCCATCAGGGGTGCCGTGTCCTGGGGGACGACCGGGAGGCTCGGGTCCCGGGAGACGGGCATCGGCGGGGAGGGCAGGGTGTGCAGGTGCCTGCCGTCCTGGGTGGCGTGCAGGGCGAAGCGGTAGTGGGTGCCCGAGCGCTGCGCGGTGGCGAGGGTCGTGCCGTCGGGACTGAGCAGGACACCGTCCAGGGGGTGCCCGCGCCACTGGGAGGTCAGGGCCGTCGTGAGGTCGAGGGTGTGGACGGTGCCGCCCTCGAGGTAGCGCAGGAAGGGCCGGTCGGGGTCCCAGGCGAGGCGGTCGTAGACGTGCTGGTTGGCGAGGGGGTGACGGAAGACGGGGGCGGCGGGGGCGGACAGCCGCCAGATCCGGATCTCGTCGGTGCCGGCGACGGCCAGGAAGGCGCCGTCCGCGCTGAGGGAGACGCGCTGCACGCCCCGGTCGGCGATCTCGGCGACCAGGCGTCCCGACGGGATGTCCCAGACGCGGACGCCGGTCGCGGTGACGACGGCGAACCGGTCGGGACTGCCGTGGCCGAACGCCACCGCCGACGTGTCGTCGTCACAGATCGCTCCGGCCTTCCGCCACGCGCCGGGCAGGGTGCGCCGGGCGGCCGTGTCCCACACCTGGGGTGCGCGGCCCGTGGGGCAGACGACCACCTTCCGGTCGTCGGCGCTCGGCATCACGTTGGCCCGGTCGGCGTCCCGGGTCTCGAACAGCAGCCTGTCGTCCATGACGGAGCGCAGCTGCACACCGTCCGCGTCGGTCCGGCCGAGCAGATAGCTGCGGCCGCTCGGTGCGAGCCCGAGGTCGTACGCGTAGGGGGCGGGCCGGGCGGCGGCCCAGCGACCGGTGGCCGTGTCCCACAGCCGTACGCCGTCCTCCCCGGCGAGCGCCAGGATCCGGCCGTCCGGTCCGGCCGCGAGCGCGTCGCCGCCGGGGACGGTGCCCCGGCCCGTTCGGCGGTGGGTGGCCACGTCCCAGGTCTGCCAGACGTGGTCCCCGACGCCGAGCAGCGTACGGCCGGAGTCGACGAGGAAGCGCTGCTCGAGAGAGGGCGCGGACGGGTCGGTGAAGGCGTCCGGTTCCGGCTGGGCGAGGGAGCCGAGCAGGGCCCGGCGGGTCTCCGGCAGCTCGGCGATCCGCCAGGCGGCGGCCCCCAGAAGCAGCGCGGCCCGCGGATCGGTCGTCCGCAGACCGTCGGCGACGGCGGCGATCCGGCGGGCGGTGTTCTGCGTGCGCTGCCGCGTGTTGTCCCGGTGCTGTTCGAACGCGGCCAGCGCGACCACCAGGCACACCGCCATGACGGCCGACAGCGCGCCCACCAGCATCCGCCCCCGGCGCCGTGACCGGGCGGCGGCCCGCCGTTCCGCCTCCCGGGCCTCGCACGCGGCGAGCAGGAAGGACCGCTCGGTGGCGGTCAGGGCGGGATCGGTCGCGTGGTCGGGGAACAGTTCCTCGGCCCGCGCCAGCCGGCTGCCCCGGTACAGCGCGCCGGGGTCGCGGTCGTGCTCCAGCCAGGCACGGGCCGCCTCGGTCAGCCGCCGGTGATGCCGGAGCCGTTCCCGTTCCTCCTCGATCCAGCCGTGCAGCCGGGGCCAACGGCCGATCAGGGCCTCGTGGGCGAGGTGGAAGCCGTCCTCGTCGGCGGTCAGCAGCCGGGCGGCGGCCAGCCGTTCCAGGACGACCCGTGCCTCGGGGTCCGCGTACTCCTCCAGTTCGGCGCGGGTCAGCGGCCGCCGGGTGTCGGGGGTGCCCTGCCCCGGCTCGACCATGCGCAGCAGCAGCCGGCGGGCGGTACGCGCCTGGACCGGGGAGAGTCGCCGGTACACCTGCTCGGCGCTCGCCGCGATCGCGCCGCTGACCCCGCCGACCGCCTCGTACGCGGCGAGGGTCAGCATGCGCCCCTTGCGCCGCCGCCAGGTCTCCAGGAGGGCGTGCGACAGCATCGGCAGCCCGCCCGGCCGCTCCAGGACCTCCTCGACGATCCGCGCGGTCAGCTCCCGCTCGACCAGGAGCCCCGCCGCCTGCGCGGGCCGGACCACCGCCTCCCGCAGCTCGTCCGCGGTCATCGGGCCGACCGGCAGCGCGCAGGAGCGCAACGCGTCCGCCAGGCCCCGGTGCTCGGCGCAGCGGGCGTAGAAGTCGGCCCGGACGGCGATCAGCACCTTCAGCCGGGAGTCCGGGTCGCGGGCGGCGAGCAGCAACTCCAGGAAACGGGACCGCTCGGCGGGGTCCCGGCAGAGGGTGAAGACCTCCTCGAACTGGTCGACGACCACCCAGCTGTCCGGCTCCCCCGGGGCCGGGGCCAGCAGATGCCCGTAGGTGGCGGCCGGTCTCGGCCCCGGGGTGAACACGCGCAGCACCGCCGGACAGCCGAGTTCCGTGATCCTCTTCCGCAGCCGGGGGATCAGTCCCGCCCGTAGCAGGGAGGACTTGCCGCTGCCGGAAGCGCCGAACAGCACCGCGAACCGGTGCTCGCCGCACACCAGTTCCTGCACGTCCTCCACCAGCCGGTCCCGCCCGAAGAACAGGCGGTGGTCGTCCGGTTCGAAGCGGGCCAGCCCCCGGTACGGCGGTGTCGCGTCCTCATCGCGGTCGACCGGGCTCCGCGCCAGCTCGGCCTCCGCGTCCTTCCACCGGGCTTCCCACTCGCCCGGGTCGCCCTCGCAGGCCCGGACGTAGCCGCGGAGCGCCGCGAGCGACGGGAGCCGTTCCCCGGCGGCCGCCTGGGACAGCGTGGTCGCGGAGCAGCCGGCCGTCTTCGCCATCGCGCGGTACGAGGGGGCCCCGACGGCTCTGCGCAGCTCGCGAAGGTCGTGCGCGAGGCGCTGAACGGGGCCGGCCCCGGGGTCCAGCGGTCGTTCGGGACGTCCCATCGGGCCACAACCTACGTTCCCCCACGATCCGACGTGAACCAACACAAGATGTGAGGTTGATGACCCACCGAATTGATTGCGGTGACGAAAAGGGGGTGCTGATCAACTCGGAGGCTGCCAGCTTCGGTGGCGCACCGCCCCGCACCCGGAGCCACTGGAGAACATCCCCATGTCCCAGGCAGTCAAGAGCAAGCGCACGTCCCGTCTCGGCAGAGCGGCCGTCGTCGCCGGCAGCGCCGCCGCGCTGACCATCGGTCTGACCGGCAGCGCCGACGCCGCGATCCTGACCCCCTTCCCCTACCTGGGGGCCGGCGCCCCCACGCAGGAGATGTTCCAGCCGCTGTTCGACTACGACTCCGACAGCTGCTTCCCCGCGGCCGCCGTCGACGCGAGCGGCCGGCTCAACGGCGGACTCAACAACTCCGGCTCGATCACCGGCGGCTGCCGCACCAACCACCTCGGCAAGGCCAACACCTACTCACGGTCCAAGTGCGACAAGGGCACCGGCTGGTGCGGCATCGTCTACACCCTGTACTTCGAGAAGGACCAGGGCAACGCCGTCCTCGACATCGGGCACCGGCACGAGTGGGAGGCCGCGGTGGTCTGGTACAAGAACGGCGACCAGTGGCCGAGCTATGTGTCCACGTCCGCCCACGGCAACTACACCACCAAGCGGTTCAACGACGTGGAGCGGGTGGGCAAGCGCTTCAAGGTCGTCTACCACAAGGAGGGCGACCTCGGCACGCACTCCTTCCGCTTCGCCAAGGTGGGCGAGCGGGCGGAGGCCTGGGGCGACGGCGGCTGGGACCGTCCGGCCCTGGCGCCCTACGACACCCTGTGGAGCAAGTACCGCACGGCGTTCAACGCGCTCGCGGACTCCGACTGGGGCCAGGCCAACTTCCCGCTCCAGGACAAGAACGACCGCTTCCGCAACACCTTGAACAAGGCCAAGCCGTCCGGCATCAGCTTCAGCGCCTGGAGCTGACCGGCCCCCGGACCGCGGGCGCCCCCCCCCCCCCCCCCCCCCCGCGGCGGCCCCCGGGACATCACCCCCCCCAAAAAGGGGGGGGGCGCACCCCCGGGGCGGGGACGGCCGCCGCGGGCCCGGGTGAGGGGGCCCCGC
>NZ_JBIWGA010000047.1:0-43142 GCF_044763345.1 Streptomyces sp. NPDC096132 | reverse complement strand
GGGGTGCGGGGGGGCGCTCCGGGTTAATATCGCGCCGGAGATTTACACCCCGACGCGCCCCGATTGCGCCGCCCCCCACTTGGGCCGGCCCCGGGGGGGTGCACGCCCCCGGGCCCCCCCGCCACCACGGCGGACTACTCGCCCTTCGGCGCCGCCTGCTGCACCACCTCGAAGGACCAGAGGGTGGAGGCCGAGGCCGCGGGCTGGGGCCGCTCGCCCTCCGCGCCGCCCCGGTGCGCCGCCTTCATCGGGCCCTCCATCCACGCCTGGAACGACTCCTCGTCCCGCCACCGGGTGTAGACGAGGTAGGTGTCGGTGCCCTCGACCGGGCGGAGGAGCTCGAACCACTCGAACCCGTCGGAGTTCTCCACGGCGTGCGCCCGCGCGGCGAACCGCTTCTCGAGGGTCTCCCGCTGCTCCGCCGGGACGGTCAGTACGTTGATCTTGACTACGCTCATGCCTCCATCCTGCCTCCCACGGCGCCCGGGGCCGCGCACGACCCCCCTGCACCGATCGCCTACCTCCCGCGCGGCCGTTCCAGCCGCTCCACCTCCCGAGCGGCCTGCCGCGCCTCCCGCTCCGCGCGGGCCAGCGCGTCGCCGGTGCCGTGGTGCCGGTCCTCGGCCCGCCGCTCCTCCTCGGACGCGTCCCGGAGTGCCTCGCGTGCCCGCCGCAGACGCTCGCGTGCCTCCTGCGCCTGCTGCTCGGCCTCATCCACGTCCTGCTGCGCCCGGCCGCGGCCGTCCCGGGCCCGCTGCGCGGACGCCTCCGCGTCGGCGTGTTCCGCGCGACGGGCGTCGAGCTCCCGTGTGGCGGTCTCGGCCGTGCGTCGGGCCTGCGCGAGTCGTTCCCGGCGTTCCTGCCGCCGACGGGAGAGTTCGTCCTCACGGGAGGGGTGTGCGGGCGGCGAGGAAGGGGCCGGTGGGCGCCGTGGCTCGTGCCGGGTGGCGCTCACGGTCCGCGGTGGGGCGCCGGACGGGAAGCCCGACGGCGGGGTGAGGGCACCGTCCAGGCGGCCGGTGGCCCACTGCTCGGCCGCGTCCGGGTCGGCGAGCACGGCCTGCAGGGTGCCCGTCACGTCGTTCTGCACGGTGCCCGACAGCCGCTGCCCGGCGTCGCGCGCGAGCTCCGCGGCCTGGCGGGACAGCGCGGCGACGATACGGCGCCGCTGTGTGGACAGCTCCCGGACGGCGGCCGGGTCCAGGTCGTGGTGGGCCTTGCGCAGCGCCTGCCCGAGCTCCAGGAACTGCCGGCTCTCGCGGGGCCGCGACCGCAGGAGCAGGTTCGCGGCCCAGGCCGCGAGGGTGGGGCGGCGGGCGGAGTGGATCCGGCGGGCGTCCTCGGTCCGGCCCGCTGTCCTGGCCTCGGCCGCCAGTACCTCGCGGCGCGTGACGAACTCGGCCGGCGGGGTGGTGTAGAGCCCGTCGAGGACCGCCTCCACGTCGTACGTCCCCCCGCCCCCGCGCGCACCCTTACGCTGCATGGTCCACAGCTTCCACCGGACCGCGGCGCCGCGCACGCCGAGCCGGCGTGGTGCCCTACCCGGCCGGACGAGCGCCCGCCACCTCGTCGTAGTAGGACTCGGCCGACGGGCCGAGGAGCTCGTGGGCCTCCAGGAACATCTCGTGCGCCTCGTGGCCCACCCAGCCCGCCGGGAGGAGCTCGGTGGGCAGGTCCGGGTCGCGGAAGGGGAACTTGCGGTAGTCGTAGGTCAGCCGCATGCGCTCGACCAGCGCCTCCTCGGGGCTGAGATGCCCGGCCCGGTACGACGGCATCCGGCTGCGGTAGGTGCGCAGCAGCTCCCGGTAGTCCTCGTTGAGGGCGGCCAGGTCCCAGCAGCGCGCCGCCATCCCGCGGTCGACGGGCAGCCCGCCCGACTGACAGCGCAGCGTGTCCAGGCGTACGGCAGGCTCGTCCGCGAACTTCTCCCTGACCTGCTGGAGCCGGTCGTGCGGGGAGACATAGGTGGACGGGGCGAGGGGGCCGAAGCCCAGCCAGGCCAGCTCCTTGCGGATGCGGTCACGCGTCCCGCGCTCGGTCTCCGGGACCGAGTAGATGACCATGTACCAGTGCCGGTCCCAGTCGGACGGCTCCCGGTCGAAGATGCGTGCACGGCCCTCGTCGAGAAGCCGGAGGCTGCGCTTGTTGAGCGCGTAGATCGTCTCGCGGCCCTCGCGCCGGACGTCGAACCAGTCCTCCTTGCGCAGGCGCGCGAGGACCACCCGCACAGTGCTCTCGCCGACACCGAAGCAGCCCATCAGCGAGCTGAGGGTGCGCAGCCGGGCGGCGCCGCCGCGGTAGCGGACGTAGTCGCCGAACAGGTCGAAGACGATCGATCGAGGCTTCACGGAACCGACTATGTCACACGGACGACCGTCGCGAGGATGAGCCACCGGACCGGTAGGACCCCCGCTTTCACACGGTGAACGACCTCAAAGAAGCGCGACAAATTATTGACGCCCGTGTATCCATTGACACAGGATGCGTTCGGGCCCGAGTCTGGGCCTGTACTCGACGCGGAGGCGGGAGCCATGGTTTTCCGGATCGCTTGTGTGGGAGGCGGCCCCGGCGGGCTGTTCTTCGCGACGCTCGTCAAGCAGGCCGATCCGTCGGTCGAGGTGACGGTCTTCGAGCGGAACCGCCCCGAGGACACCTTCGGCTTCGGCGTGGTGTTCTCCGACGCGACGCTGGCCGCCATCCACGCGGCGGACCCCGTGCTGCGCACCGCCCTCGCGGACCACGGACGCCACTGGGACGACATCGAGGTGCGGCTGAAGGGCCGACGGATCCGCTGCGGCGGCAACGGCATGGCCGCCATCACCCGCAGGACCCTGCTCCAGCTGCTGCACGAGCGGGCCGCCGAGGTCGGCGTCGACCTCCGCTTCCGCCACGAGGTGCCCGCCGATCCGGAGCAGTTGTCCGACTACGACCTGATCGTGGCCGCCGACGGGGCCAACTCCCGGTTCCGCGACCGGCTCGCCGATGTGCTCGTGCCCGAGGTGGAGGTCGCCACCGCGAAGTTCATCTGGTTCGGCACGGACTACCTCTTCGACGGCCTGACCTTCGTCCACGAACACGGCCCGCACGGCACGTTCGCCGTGCACGGCTACCCGATCGACGACCGCGTCAGCACCTTCATCGTGGAGACGGACGAGGAGTCCTGGCGCAGGGCGGGCCTCGACGCGTTCGACACCGCGCAGCCGCCCGGACCCAGCGACGAGAAGAGCCGGCACTACCTGGAGAAGCTGTTCGCCGAGCAGCTCGACGGACACGAACTGCTGGTCAACAACTCCCGCTGGGGCAACTTCCGCACCCGGCGCACCCGGCGCTGGCACAGCGGCAACGTCGTCCTGCTCGGCGACGCCGCGCACACCGCGCACTTCTCCGTGGGCTCCGGCACGAAGATGGCCATGGAGGACGCCGTCGCCCTGGCCGACAGCCTCCTCGCCCACCGCGACGACCTGCCCGGCGCCCTGGACGCCTACGAGGCGGCGCGGCGGCCCTCGGTGGAGAGGATCCAGGGCTCCGCCCGGCCGAGCCTGTCCTGGTGGGAGCACTTCGGGCGCTACCACGAGGCGTTCGGACCGATGCAGTTCGCCTTCCACTTCATCTCCCGCAGCATCGGCAAGGACCGCATCGCGCGCCGCGACCCCGCGTTCGTCGACACCGTCGTACGGGACTGGCGGACCGCCCATGAAGGGCTCGCCCCGCTCGACACCCCCTTCCGGGAGTACGCCGGACGGCGGCTGTCCCCGGAACAGCTCGCCGGGCTGCGTGCCGGGGGATCCGGGTGCCTGTGGCTCACCGCGCCGGACACGGAGCCCCAACTGCCCGAGCTGTACGAGAGGTTGGCCGACGCGCTCGGTGCGCAGACGCCGCCGGACCTGGTCGCCGTACACGGCGGGACCCCGCTCACCCGGTCGCTGCTCGCCGAACGGGCCCGGCTGGTGCACGGAGTACCCGCGCTGATCGTGGAGGACGCGATGGACGACGACCGCGCCGAGACACTGCTGCTGTCCGGCCGCGCCGACCTGGTGGGGCGGGCATGACGGGGCAGCCGACGGCCGGGAGCCTGGCCCCGCTGTTCGCGCCCGAGGGTGTCGTGGTGATCGGTGCCTCGCGGCAGCCCGGCAAGCTCGGGGCCGCCATGGCGCGCTCCCTCGCCACCTTCCCCGGCGCCCGCGCCCTGGTCAACGCGCGCCGCCCCGACCCCGGCGCGGGCGTGTACGCGTCCGTCGCCGAAGCGGCCGCGCACACCGGCGGACGGCTCGACCTCGCCGTCCTGTGCGTGCCCGCCGCCGGCAGCGCGGACGCGCTGGCCGAGGCGGCGGCCGTCGGCTGCCGGGCCGCGCTGGTCTGCGCCGGCGGTTTCGGCGAGGCGGGCCCGCAGGGCGAGGAGCACGCCCAGGCGCTGCGCCGGGTCGCCCGGGAGACCGGGATCCGGCTGCTCGGCCCCAACACCTCCGGCTTCTTCGTCCCCCACCTCGGGCTGACGGCCAGCTTCGTGCCCGCCGCCGGCCGGCTTCCGTCCGGGGACGTCGCCGTGGTCGCGGCCAGCGGCGGCGTCAACCACGCCCTCTCCTTCGACCTGGCCGCCGCCGGGAACGGGATCAGCCTCGGCGTGGGCATCGGGGCGGGCCTCGACGTCACTGCCGCGGACGTCCTGGCGCACCTCGCCGGGGACGGCCGTACGACCGCGGTCGCCCTGCACGTGGAGACGGTTCCGGACGGACCACGGCTGGTGGAGGCGGTACGCCGGGTCGCCCCCGCGAAACCGGTCGTCGCCCTGGTCGTGGGGCGCAGCGACGTCGGTGACTTCGCCCGGTCCCACACCGGGGCGCTGGCCACCTCCTGGCGTACGACGCGGGCCGCGCTGCGACAGGCAGGGGCGGTCGTCGTGGACGACGAACGCGAACTGGTGGACGCGCTCACCGCGCTCTCCCGCATCCGGCTGCGCCCCCACCCGGACCCGGGGCTCGGCATCGTGACCGCCCAGGCGGGCCCGGGGCTGCTGCTGGCGGACCGGGCGGGCACCGACGGCATCCGCGTGCCCGAGCTGGCCGCGCCCACCCGGCACGCCCTGGGCGAGCTGCTGCCCCCGCTCACCTACCAGCGCAACCCGGTCGACACCGGCCGGCCCGCCGGCACCTTCGCCGGTGTGCTCGGGACGACGGCCGCGGATCCGGCGGTGGACCTGCTCGCCGTCTACGCGCTGACCGAGCCCGACAGCGTCGACCTCGCCTCCGCCGTCCAGGACGCCGGACTCGGCGCCGGCTACCCGGCCGTGGTGGTCGTGGGCGGCCTGCCCGAGGACGTCGCAGAGCAGCGGGCCCGGCTGCACAAGGCCGGGGTGCCCGCGCTCGGCGGACCCGCGTCCGCCGCCGACGCCGTACGGGCCCTGGTGACGGACGCCCGGCAGCGGGCCCTGCCCAAGGACGGGCCCGCTGCCCGGCCGACCGTCGCCCCCGTGCCCGCCGGCCCGCTGGACGAGGACGCCGCCAAGACGTACCTCGCGGGACTCGGCGTCCGCACTCCCCGCCGCGTCGCCTGCGCCTCCCGCGCCGACGCCCATCACGCCCTGCGGCTGCTGGGCGGACCCGTCGCCGTGAAGGTGCTCGACGCCGCCGTCCTCCACAAGACCGAGGCCGGCGGAGTCCACCTGGGCGTGCGCACCACCGGCGAACTCGACGCGGCACTGGACGCCATCGGCCCCGGCCGCCGCTGTCTGGTGGAGGCGATGGCCCCGGCCGGCGTCGACCTGGTGCTCGGCGTACGGCGGGACCCCGTGTTCGGACCGGTCGTGCTGGCGGGTCTCGGCGGTACGGCCGCCGAGGCGCTCGCCGACGTGGCGATCCGGCTCGCCCCGCTGTCCGCGGCCGAGGCCGCCGCCATGCCGGACGACCTGGCCGCCCGCGCCCTGCTCGACGGCTGGCGCGGCGGACCGGTCCTCGACCGCGCCGAGTTCGGCCGGGTCGTCTCGGCGCTCGCCGCGGCCCTCGCCGTGAGCCCCGGCACCGCCGAGATCGAGATCAACCCGCTGCGGCTCACCGCCGACGGGCTGATCGCCCTGGACGCCGTGATCGTGCCCCGTACGGCCGACCGCACCTGAGGAGAACGACCATGCCCAGACCGAGCAGCGACGGTGCTGTTCCCTGGCCCGCGGACCACGCCGAGCGCTACACCGCGAAGGGGTACTGGGAGGGCCACGCCCTCGGCGACCGGCTCCACACCGCCGCCGACGCCGCTCCCGACGCGGTCGCGCTCGTCGACGGCGACCGACGGCTGACGTACCGGCAGCTCGCCGGACGTGCGGACGCCACCGCGCTGCGCCTGGCCGCGCTGGGGCTGCGCCCGGACGACCGGATCGTGGTGCAACTGCCCAACACCGCCGAGTTCGTGATCCTGACCTACGCCTGTCTGCGCCTCGGCGTCATCCCCGTGATGGCGCTCCCCGGACACCGCAGACACGAGATCGGCCACCTGGTCGAGCACAGCGAGGCCGTGGCCGTCGCCGTGCCCGGCGTCCTCAAGGACCACGACCACCAGGCGATGGCGTTCGACATCGCCGAGGAGGCCCCGACGCTCCGGCACGTGCTGGTCCTCGGCGACAAGATCCGTGACGACGCCGTGGACCTGCGGGAGCTGTGCGCCGCACCCGGCATCCCGGCGGACCGCGCCGCCCTGGACGCCCACCGGCCCGACAGCCGCTCGATCGCCGTGTTCCTGCTGTCCGGCGGCACCACCGGACTGCCCAAACTGATCGCCCGTACGCACGACGACTACCTCTACAACGCCCGCCGCAGCGCCGAGGTCTGCGCCTTCGGCCCCGGCACGGTCTACTTCGCCGCCCTCCCGCTCGGGCACAACTTCCCGCTCGCCTGCCCCGGACTGCTCGGCACGCTGCTGCACGGCGGACGGGTCGTGCTCGGTTCCCCCAGCCCTCAGAAGGCGTTCCCGCTCCTCGCCCGCGAGGGCGTCACCGCGACCGCCCTGGTCCCGGCCGTCGCCCAGCGCTGGCTGGACCACCACCGGGAACACCCGGGAGCCGCCGACCTGAGTTCCCTGCGCCTCCTCCAGGTCGGCGGCTCCCGGCTCGCCGACCAGGTGGCCCGCCGCGTCCGCCCCGAACTGGGCTGCACCCTCCAGCAGGTGTTCGGCATGGCCGAGGGCCTGCTCAACTACACCCGCCCGGACGACCCCGAGGACGTCATCTGCACGACGCAGGGGCGCCCGATGTGCGCCGACGACGAACTCCTCGTCGTAGACGAACGGGGCACCCCGGTTCCCGAGGGCACCCCGGGCGTGCTGCTCACCCGCGGCCCGTACACCCCACGCGGCTACTACCGCGCCGACGAACAGAACGCCCGCGCGTTCACCGAGGACGGCTGGTACCGCACCGGCGACATCGTGCGGCTGCTGCCCGACGGCAACCTCGTCGTCGAGGGCCGCGACAAGGACATGATCATCCGCGGGGGCGAGAACATCTCCGCCGAGGAGATCGAGAACTTCGCCTACCAGACCCCGGGCATCGCCCGCGCCGCCGCCGTGGCCATGCCCGACGCCGCGCTCGGCGAGCGTGTCTGCCTCTACGTCGTACCGGAACCCGGGCACGAGCCGGCCCTCGCCGACGTCCACCGGGTCATGGAGCGCTCCGGAGTCGCCCGCTTCAAGTTCCCCGACCGGCTGGTGAGCGTCCCCGAACTCGCCGCCACCAAGGTCGGGAAGATCGACAAGAAGGCCCTGCGCGCCGACATCGTCCGTCGGCTCGACGCCGAGAAGACCCCCCGTTGACGTGCGATCAAAGGAGATCGGTATGAGCGAAACCTTCGTCCTGGTGACCGGAGCCTGGCACGGCGGCTGGGCCTGGCGCCCGGTCGCCCGGGAGCTGAGGGCCGCCGGACACCAGGTGCACACCCCGACCCTCGCCGGGCTCGGTGCCGACGACGACCCGCGCGGGGTGACCCTGACCGACTGCGTGAACAGCCTCGTGGAGTACGTCGAGAGCGCCGGCCTGGACGACATCACCCTGGTCGGCCACAGCTGGGGCGGCTATGTCCTGACCGGGGCGGCGCCCAAGCTCGTCGCCCGGACACGGCGCCTGGTCTTCTGGAGCGCGTTCGTGCCGAACGACGGCGAGTCGCTGATCGAGGCGTGCCCGCCGCACTACGGCGAGATGTTCCACGCCCTCGCGGCCGCCTCCGGGAACGACACGGTGGCGCTGCCGCTGGAGGTCTGGCAGCAGGCGTTCATGCAGGACGCCGGGGAGGAGGCCCAGCGGATGATCCACTCCCTCCTCGTCCCGCAGCCCCTGGGCACCTTCACCGAGAAGCCCGACACATCGGCGTTCACCGCGCTTTCCCTGCCCACCAGCTACGTCCTGTCCACCGAGGACGTCTCCCTGCCCGGCGAGTGGGCCTGGGCCGACCGGTTCCCGCAGCGTCTGAAGGATCCGCTGATCGTCGAGGTCCCGGGCAGCCACGAGGGCTGTTTCACCCGCCCCTCCGAACTGGCCGACGCGTTCATCCGGGCCTGCGCGGTGTAGCACGGCTCAGCGTCCTCGTCCCCGAGGAGGCCGGCCGTGTGCGCACCCACCCCCGCAGCACCACCGAGCACACGGCCGCGAGGGCACACCACGTCGAGACGAACTCCAGCCGCCACAACGCCCAGCAGACCAGCGCTCCCACGGCGACGAGACCTCCCAGCAGCGACAGCCGCCGGTCGCCGGACAGCAGCAGGGAGCCGACGGTGGCCAGGAGGTATCCCGTGACGAGCACCGCCGGATGGGGGAGACCGACCGCGTAGCCGACCGTACGACCGTGGATCTCGGCCGTCACCGGGCCGGTGGCCAGCCCGTACGCGAGCACCGCGGCGGTCGCGGCGCCCACGGCGAGCAGGAGGGTGAGCCGACCGCGGGCGGGCGGCGGGGCGGCACACCACACTCCCGCCGGCACCCACACCGCCAGCAGCGGCAGCGCGATGACGGCCCATACGACGGTGGCGGCCCCGCCACCCCCGCCCGCGTCCCAGACCATCGACTCGACGATCTGGTGGGCTCCGAGCAGCAGCGGCAGCGCGGCCAGCGGCAGGTCCCGCACCTCGCGCACCCGTGCCACACAGGCCACCCCGACGGCCGTGATGCCCGCGCCCGCCACCAGATCGGCCGTCGCACTCCAGCACATCACGCCACCACCGGGTCGGGCCTCGGGTACGTCCGAGCAGTCACGCGGACCACGCTACGGGTCGTCCCGGGGCGGTGGCCTCCTCAGTCGGTACCGGGCTGGATGAGCTTGTAGAAGAGGCGGGCGCCGGCGCGCCGCGCGGAGTGGCGCAGGCGCACCGGGAGCGGACGGACCGGCGTCGGTGCGGGCGGTTTCGTGGCCAGGCGGGGGAAGAGGGCTTCGGCGTTGGCGCGGTTGACGGCCGCGAGCGTGCCCGGGTCCAGGCCGTCGTCGAGGCCGCCTGCGAAGTACTGCCCGGCGGGGGCGGGTGCGAAGGGCCAGTCGCTGCCGAACAGGACGTGCCCGGGGCGGGCGAAGGCGAGCAGGGTGGGCAGCGCGGCGGGGCTGGAGGAGAGGGCGGTGTCGTAGTAGAAGCCGCGGAGGTCGTCCAGGGTGTCGAGCGGGCTGCGTCCGGTGTCGGCCGCGATGGCGACGGCCATGCGGTGGGAGGCGTAGGGGACGAAGCCGCCGGCGTGGCTGAGGATGAACCGGATGTTCGGGAAGCGGCGCGGGACGCCGTTGCGGACGAGGAGGTAGGCGGCGCGGGTGGTGTCGAGGAGGAAGTCGGCGGCGAACGGCGGGATGCCCTCGACGGCGGGCGCGGGGAGGTCGGCGGGGTGGACCAGCACCACGGCGCCGTGGGCGTCCAGGACCCGCCACAGGGCCTCCTGGCCCTCGGTGCCCAGATAGGTGCCCCGGTTGTTGGCGAGCAGGGTGACCCCGTCGGCGCCCAGTTCGGTCAGGGCCCGCTCGGCCTCCTTGGCCGACGCGTCGACGTCGGGCAGCGGCAGGGTGGCGAACCAGCCGAGGCGGTCGGGGTGTTCGGCGGTGACGGACGCGGAGTGGTCGTTGAGGCGGCGGGCCAGTTCGGCGGCCTCGCCCGGGTCGGTGAGGAAGCCCGTGCCGGGGGTGGACACGGACAGGATCGCCGTCTCGGTCCGCAGCAGGTCCATCAGGTCCAGGGCCGCCTCGGGGCTCCAGTCGGGCAGGGCACGGCCGCCCGCCTCGGTGATGCCGGCCCGGGCGAGGGCGTCGCGGTAGAGGGCCGGCACGAGGTGCTGGTGGACGTCGATCCGGCGGGGTGCGGTGGTCATGGGGCGGCTCTCGGCTTTCTCGGGGAGCGGGGCGAGGTGACGGCGATCCCGTGTCTCCCCGGGCCCGGGCGCACCGGCGACGACGGGCCCGACGGGTGGGCGCGGACGCAGGTGGCGGGGCGGTGGCGGGGCGGCCGGGGAGCGGCGGCGGGGGCGGCGTGCCCGGCTCGCGGTGGTTGTCCGTGCTCAGGTCGGGCGGCGGGCGGTCGGGAAGTCGGTGCCGGTGGCCGATAACGACGCTGGGGCGGGAAGCACGTGCGCTCTCCTCGGTGGGGCGGACGACTCGGTGGGGCGGATGACTCGGTGGGGCGGACGACTCGGAGGAGGTGGATGAATCGGGGCGTCAGGCGAGTCGGAGTGTTCGAGGGCGACTCGGAATGGCCGGCGAATCGGAGGGCGGGGTGCGTCAGAGGGCCGGGTGCATCGGAGGGCCAGGTGAATCGGTGCCGTCAGACGAAGATCACCGACACGGCCCCGAGGCCGCTGAAGCGGGCCTCGGCCTTGTGACCGGAGCTGACGAAGGGGGCGGTGGTCAGGGCGCCGGGCAGTACCACCTGGCCGGGCCTCAGGGTCGTACCGAAGGCGGCGAGGGTGTTGGCGAGCCAGGCGACGGCGGCGGCCGGATGGCCCAGCACCTCGCGCCCGGCGCCGGTCGCGACCCGCTCGCCGTTGACCATCAGGTCGGCCGTGACGGCGGCGAGGTCGGGGGCCTGGGCCAGGGGTGTCCAGGAGCCGCAGACCAGGCCGGCTGAGCTGGCGTTGTCGGCGACGGTGTCCGCCAGGGTGATCTTCCAGTCGCGGATGCGGCTGTCGACGATCTCCAGGGCGGGCGCGACCGCCTCGGTGGCGTCGAGGACGTCCTCGACGCCGACGCCGGGGCCGCGCAGGGGCCGGGCCAGGCGGAAGCAGATCTCCGGTTCGACGCGCGGCGCGCAGTAGCGTGCGGCGAGGACGGGGGCACCGTCGCGGTGGACCATGTCGTCCAGCAGATGCCCGTGGTCGGGCTCGTCGACGCCGAGCAGCTCGCGCATCGCGGCCGAGGTGAGGCCGACCTTGTGGCCGACGACGGTGGCGCCGTCGGCGAGGCGGCGGGCGATGTTGGACTGCTGGACGGCGTAGGCGTCGGCCGGGTCCAGGCCGGGCATCAGGGCCGACAGCGGGTCGATCGGTTGCACATGGTGCTCGGCCATGCGCAGCAGCCACGCGGCCTCGGCGCGCTGCTCGGCGGTCAGTGTCATCCCTTGGCCTCCGGCGCCAGGCGCAGCGCCGCGTCGTAGACCAGACGCGCGTGCAGTTCGAGCATCGCCACCAGGTCGACCGCATCGGCGTTGATCTCACGCTGGATGAACAGCCCGTCGGCGCCGGCGACGGCGTAGGTGGTCAGGGTGTGCACGGCGGTCGCGTCCAGCTCGGGGAACAGTTCCTCGACCACCTCGGTGATCTTCTGGCTCGCGATCCCCCGGACCTGGAGGAAGACCGTCCGGCCGCGGGGCTCGGTCGGGCGCCGCTCCAGGGCGAGCATCAGACCGAGGCGCAGGAAGTCCGGGGCGTCGACCAGGGACCTCGCCACGTTCGCCGCCATCGTGGTGCACCGCTCCAGCGGGGTGCCGGCCTCTGTGCCGGGCAGCTCGACGGCCGCGAGCCAGGTCTCGAAGCTGCGCTCGATGACCGCGGCGATCAGGTCGTCCTTGTCCTTGAAGTGCCAGTAGATCGAGCTCGCGGGCAGTCCGCACTTGGCGCTGACCGCGGCGATCGACGTGCCCTCGTAGCCACGCTCGCCGGCGATCTCGATGGTGGCGTCCAGGATGCGCTGCCGCGACTCCACCCCGTTCGCGCGCTTCCTGCGTGTCGACTCCGCCCTGGTCATCGCCGTGCCCTTCCCGTCGTCCCCCGCACTTGACCCCTTGCCGCACCCATCTTACCGTAGCGGCTACTCCAATTGGAATGAGTACTACAGCAAGAGCCGATGCAGTGCACAGGGACGACAGTGAGGTGGCCTGGTGAGTGGGATCAGTGCCGAGGAAAGAGCCGAGGACCTTCCGTACGACGTGGCGGTGATCGGCTACGGGCCCACCGGCGTGACCGCCGCGAACCTGCTGGGTCAGCTGGGTCTGAGAGTGGTCGTGCTGGAGCGTGACGCCGAGGTCTACTCCCGGGCGCGGGCCATCTCCACCGACGAGGAGGTCATCCGGATCTGGCAGCGCGTGGGCCTGGCCGACCGGCTGAAGCAGGACATGCTGGCCGAGCGGCCGCTCGACTTCGTCGACGCGCGCGGCCGCACCTTCCTCAGCGCCTGCCCGACCTCGCGCGGGCACGGTCATCCGCCGCAGATGTTCATCTACCAGCCGGCGCTGGAGCAGGTCCTGCGCGACGGCGTCGACCGCTGGTCGAACGTGGAGATCCTGCTGCGCCACGAGTGCGTGCGACTGCGCCAGGATGCGGACGGGGTGGAGCTGACGCTGGTCGGGACCGCCGACGACTCCGTACGACGCCTGCACGCGAAGTACGTGATCGCGGCCGACGGCGGTTCCAGCCTCACCCGCGCCCAGCTCAACGTGGGCTACGAGGGACGGACGTACGAGGACCGCTGGGTCGTCATCGACACGAAGATGCTCAAACCCTGGCCGGACCACGACCGGCTGCGCTTCCGCTGCGACCCGGCCCGCCCGGCGGTGGACTGCCCGACCCCGCTCGGCCACCACCGCTGGGAGTTCCCGATCCTGCCCGGCGACGACGAGAAGCACCTGACCACCGACGACGCGATCCACGCGATGGTGTCCAAGTACGGCATCGGCCGGGACCAGATCGAGATCCTGCGGGCCACCGTCTACAGCCACCACGTCCGCTTCGCCGCCCGCTTCCGCGTCGGCAGGGTGTTCCTCGCGGGCGACGCCGCGCACGCCATGCCGCCGTGGATCGGCCAGGGCATGGCGGCCGGCGTACGGGACGCCGCCAACCTGTGCTGGAAGCTCGCCGCCGTCCTGCGCGGCGAACTGCCCGAGACCCTCCTCGACTCCTACGAGGCGGAGCGCAAACCGCACGTCAGGGAGGTCACCCGGCGGGCCGTGTTCACCGGGAAGATCATCACCGAGCGGCGGCTGCCCGTCGCCAGGGTCAGGGACACCACGCTGCACGCCGTCCGCCGGATGTCCGCGCTCAGCGGCCGGCTGGTGGACGCGCACTGGATACCCGTCGCCCGTTACGCCAAGGGGTTCCTGGCCCACCCGCGCACCAAGGCCTCCGGCCACCAGATCCCCCAGCCCTGGGTGACCGGCACCGACGGAGGCCGGATCCGTCTCGACGACGTACTCGGCGGCCGTTGGCTGCTCCTGCACGGCGGGCGGATCGCGCCGCAGCCCGCGTGGGACCGCTCCGAAGTCCCCTCGCTGACCGTCCTGCCGGCGGGCTCGCGCCCGGCCGAGGGCGCGGTCGTCGACAGCGACGGCGTGCTGCTCGCCTGGATGGCACAGCACCGCGTGGCCACCCTCGCCCTGCGCCCGGACGCCTATGTCTACGCCGCCGCCCCCCGGGGCGCCCAGCTCCCGCCGCCCCCCGCCGGTTTCGCACCGGCACCGCACGCGCCCGCCACGACCGTCAGCTGAGGAACGCCATGACCACACACACCGCACCGCCGCCCATGCGGGAGTCCCTGCTCGACGTCCGCGGCAAGAAGATCTTCGTCGCGGAGACCGGAGACGGCCCGCCCGTCCTGCTGCTGCACGGCGGCGGCCCAGGAGCCTCCGGCGTCTCCAACTACGCCCGCAACATCGCCGAACTGGCCAAGGACCACCGGGTCGTCGTGCCCGACCTGCCCGGCTACGGCCGCAGCACCAAGGGCGTGGACAGGGCGGACCCCTTCGGCCACCTCGCCGACGCCATCCGCGGCCTGCTCGACGTACTCCGCCTTGACAGGGCCCACCTGGTCGGCAACTCCTACGGCGGCGCCTGCGCCCTGCGCCTCGCCCTCGACACCCCCGACCGGGTCGACCGGATGGTCCTCATGGGCCCCGGCGGCATCGGCACCACCCGCGCACTGCCCACGCCCGGCCTCAACAGCCTGCTCACCTACTACTCCGGGGACGGGCCCTCGCGCCTGAAGCTGGAGAGGTTCATCCGCGACCACCTCGTCTTCAACGCGGCCGACGTCCCCGACGCCGTCATCGACGCGCGCTACGAGGCCAGCATCGACCCCGAGGTGATCGCCGCCCCGCCGCTGCGCCGCCCCTCCGGCCCGAACGCGCTGCGCACCCTGTGGAAGATGGACTTCACCCGAGACCCGCGGCTGGCCCGGCTGCCCGTGCCGACCCTGGTGCTGTGGGGCGCGGCCGACAGGGTCAACCGGCCCTCCGGCGGCCGGATGCTGGCCGACCGCATGCCCAACTGCGATCTGTACGAGGTCGCCAACACCGGGCACTGGGTGCAGTTCGAGCGGGCCGAGCTGTTCAACCGTGTCTGCGCCGACTTCCTGGCCGGCCGCCGATGAACACCCCTCCCGCACCGTCCGTCTTCGGCTCGGTCCACCTCGGCTACATCGTCGTCGAGACCGACCGCTTCGCCGACTGGCGCCGCTTCGGCACCGACGCCATCGGCATGCACCACGACGACCTCGACACCGGCGTGATGCGCTTCCGCCTTGACGACCAGGAGTGCCGCTTCCTGCTGTGCCGCGGACCGGCCGAGGACGTCGTCGCCACCGGCTGGCACATCGACGACCACTCCGCCTTCGAGCGGATCGAGGCCCGGGTCCGCGCCCATGGCGTGCCCGTCGTCGAGGGCAGTGCCGAGGAGGCGGGGATGCGCGGCGTCGAACGACTCCTGCGCTTCCCCGGTCCCAAGGGCATCACCCAGGAGATCTACACCACCCCGGTCATCTCGGCCGAACCCCTGAAGATGCTCGTGTCCGGCTGGGTCACCGGTGACTCGGGCATGGGTCATGTCGCCATCACCTCGGCCAGACCCACCCTGATGCGCGGCTACTTCCACACCGTCTTCGACGCCCGCCTCACCGACTACATCGACGAGACGATCAGCGGAGTCAAGCTCAAGATCCGCTTCCTGCGCGTCAACGAGCGCCACCACTCCATCGCCATCGCCGCGGTCCGGGGCCTGCCCATCGATCCGGTCCGCACCCGCGTCCAGCACCTCAACATCCAGGCGGCCTCGCTCGACGACCTGGCCCGCAGCTACGAGCGCGTGCACGAGCTCGGCTTCGACATGGCCCTGTCGGTCGGTCAACACACCAACGACAAGGAACTCTCCTACTACGCCCGCACCCCGTCGGGTTTCGAGTGGGAGGTCGGCTGGAACCCCCTCGTCGTCGACGAGAGCACCTGGCAGCCCAGCACCCACCAGGGCATCAGCATCTGGGGCCACAAGCCCGTCGGCCGGACCATCGTCGACAAGCTCGACCAGTTCCGCCTCGGGGCCCGCTCCCTCGCCCACCCGGAGAAGACCGTGCCCGCCCTCAGCGGCGCCGGCATCCCCGACGAGTGACGGCCCGCGCCGGTTCCCGGCCTGTGTCGGTTCCACCCCGACCGCCCCCGGCACCGCCGAGATCCTCGTCCCCGGCGAGCCGGAGACCCGCACCGCCGAACGCCTGCGCACCGAGGGCATCACGCTCGCCGACGACACCTGGGCCTCCCTCGTCCGCATCGCCGACGCCACCGCCGTACCCCTGCCCACCCCCATCCCCATCTCCCTTCCGAGGAGCGCTCCGCACGATCGCCCTGACCGTGTCCCTCCAGGTCGTCCCCGGCCGCCGCGACGACTTCCTGAAGGCCATCGAGGAGAACGCCGAGCGCTCCTTCACCGACGAGCCCGGCTGCCGCTTCTTCGATGTCGTCTGCGACCTGGCCGACGACCACCACCTGGCTTTCGGGCAGGGTGCCCGGTCCTTCAGGGCCGGGGTGAATGCCCGCTCCCGCGGAGCGGGGCAGGGGTAGCCGGATCGCCGTCAGGGCGGTCCGGCGTCCTCGTCCAGAATGCCGAGGGCAGCCGCGGACGGGTGATGGTGACGGGGAGCTGATGACTGTGAGGCCGGTGGCCGGTGGTTGATGTGTGGTCACTCGGACGGGTGATGGTGATCGATGAGGTGCGCGGTCAGGGAACGTGTGGTCTAAGTTCGCGGGTATGGCACGGTTTCGGATGTACCCGACGGGTGAGCAGGAGCGGCAGATGCTGCTGCACTGCGCGCACGCCCGCTACGTCTGGAACCTCGCCGTCGAGCAGCACGCGCACTGGCGCAAGGGCCGCAAACCCGCGCCGTCCTTCGCGGAGCAGTGCCGTCAGCTCACCGAGGCCCGGCGCGACAACGAGTGGCTGGGCGCCGGGAACGCGGACGTGCAACAGCAGGCGCTCAAGGACTTCGCCGCAGCCAGGCAGGCACGTTTCACGTCCGGGTTCGGTGAGCCGACCTGGCGCAGGAAGTACCGGCATGAGGGGTTCCGTGTCATCGGCACCGACCGCATTCCCGAGCACCACGCAGACGGCTCGCCGAAGCTGAACGCGAAGACCGGCCAGCAGGTCATGGGCCGGTCCGTCGTGGTACGGAAGCTGAACCGGCGGTGGGGGCAGGTGAAGGTGCCCGGCTGCGGCTGGGTCCGCTTCCGCCTCAGCACCAGCGGCAAGGGCGCGAAGCTGCCGGATGCGAAGACCTTCCGCGTCACCTTCCGGAACGGGCAGTGGCACGCAGCGTTCGCCGTCGTCCCCGAGCCGACACCCGCACCCGGCACCGGCGAGGTCATCGGCATCGACCGCGGCATCACCGTCACCGCCGCCTTCTCCGACGGGCGGAAACTGAACTGCCCGCAGCTCACCGCCAGGGAACGCGCCCAGATCCGCAAACACCAGCGCCGCGCCGCCCGCGCCCCCAAGGGCAGCGAGCGCAAGGCGGCCGGGTACGCGAGGGTCGCGAAACTCAAGGCCCGGGAGGTGAACCGGCGCAAGGACTGGTGCGAGAAGACCAGCACCCTGCTCGCCCGCACCTATGACCTGATCCGCTTCGAGAAGCTGAACATCAGGAACATGACCCGCTCCGCGAAGGGCACCGCGGAGCAGCCCGGCAGGAACGTGGCACAGAAGACGGGGCTGAACCGGGGCATCCTCGCCCAGGGCTGGGGCCTGCTGCGCCGACGCACCGGGCACAAGGCCCCGGGCCGGGTCGAGGACATCCCCGCCCCGTACACATCTCTGCGGTGCAGTGCCTGTGGTTGGATCGACAAGAACTCGCGCAAGAGCCAAGCCGAGTTCGAGTGCGTATCCTGCGGCTTCACCTGCAACGCGGACACCAACGCAAGCCACAACGTCGCGGCAGGACAGGGCGGGATCCCCCGCCCCCGGCGGACAGCCGGTGCCGGAGGGACAACACCGCCCACACAGCGGTCGAGTGTCCGTGAACCTCAGCCCAAATGGGCTGGAATCCCACTCTTTTAAGAGGGGGAGGATGTCAATCCTGAACGGAGCCGTCCCGATGCGCACCCCTTCTCTCCTCATCCACCCCGACGACGTCGAACCCTTCGACCGGGGCGGGGGAGTGGCCACCCTCCCCTACGTCGGGAAGTGGAACTCCGAGCAGGCCGTCATCACCACCGGCCAGACCGTCTTCCAGCCCGGCACCGGCCTGCCCCTGCACAGCCACAACGTCGAGGAGTCGGTCCTGATCCTCGAAGGCGAGGCGACCGCGGAGATCGACGGCGAGTTCTTCGACCTGGAGGCCGGCCAGGCCACCTGGGTCCCGGCCGGCGTCCCGCACCGGTTCCTCAACCGCGGCGAGGGCGTCCTGCGGATCTACTGGGTCTACGGCGGCCGTGACGTCACCCGCACCGTCACCGCCACCGGCGAGACCTTCGAGCACCTCTCCGCGCACGACAAGGGAGGGGCACCCGTCGCATGACCGGCAGCACCTCGGGACCGTGACCCGTGACCTTCCCGGAGGCTACGACTTGGCCCTGACCAGTCCGGCGTCGTAGGCCGTGATCACGGCCTGGATGCGGTCGCGGGCGCCGATCTTGGCGAGGACGCGGCCGACGTGCTTCTTGACGGTGGACTCGGTGAGGAAGAGGCGTTCGGCGATCTCGGTGTTGGTCCAGCCCTGACCGATGGCGATCAGGACCTCGCGTTCGCGATCGGTGAGGGTCCGCAGCCGGGGGTCCTGGGACGTGGGGGTGTCGGCGGGGGCGAGGACCTGATGGGCGTAGGCGTCCAGGAGGCGTCGGGTCAGCCGGGGTGCCACGACGGCGTCGCCGGTGGCGACGGCATGGATGCCGGCGACGAGTTCCTCGGGGCGGGCGTCCTTGAGCAGGAAGCCGCTGGCGCCGGCGCGCAGGCCGTCGTAGGCGTACTCGTCGAGGTCGAAGGTGGTGACGATGAGGACGCGGGTGCGGCCGCCGCCGGCGATGATCCGGCGGGTGGCCTCGATGCCGTCCATGCCGGGCATGCGGATGTCCATGAGGACGACGTCGGGGCGCAGTTCGGCGGCCAGACGGACGGCCTCGGCGCCGTGCGCGGCCTCGCCGACGGGCTCCAGGCCGGGGGTGCCCTCGAGGAGCATGCGGAAGCCCATGCGCTGCAGGGGCTGGTCGTCGGCGATCAGCACGGTGGTCATGGCAGCTGCTCTCCTGGTGCCGGCGGGGCGGGCGGGGAGGGTACGTCGAGCACGACGTCCACGAGCCACCCGTGTCCGGTGTCGCGGGGGCCGAGGACGGCGGTGCCGCCGTACATGGCGGCGCGCTGGCGGATGCCGACCAGGCCGTGCCCGGGGCCGTCGCCGTCCGTGCCCGGCCGCGCCCGCGGGGCCGCGCCGGGCGGTACACCGGTGTCGGTCACCCTGATCCGCACCTCCCCCGCGTCCACGGTCACGGCGACCTCGGCGGAGGAGCCGCTGCCCGCGTGCTTGAGGGTGTTGGTGAGGGCTTCCTGGACGACGCGGTAGACGGTGAGCTGGACGCCGCTGCCCAGGGAGTCGAGGTCGCCCACGGTCCGGTAGGTCACCCCCACGCCCGCCGCGCGGACCCGGGACAGCAGGGGGTCCAGGTCCCCGATGCCGGGCTGCGGGCCGAGCATCCGTACGTCGTCCCGTTCCTCGCGCAGGACGCCCAGGACACGGCGGAGTTCGCTCATGGCCTGGCGGCCGGTGTCGCCGAGGATGCGCAGGGCCTCGGCGGACTGCTCGCCCCGGTTGGCGGCGAGGATCGCGGCGCCGTCGGCGACGCCGACCATGACGGAGAGGTTGTGGCCGACGATGTCGTGCATCTCGCGTGCGACGCGGGAGCGCTCGGCCGCGGCGGTGAGCCGTACGCGCTGCTCCTGCTCGATCTCCAGACGTCTGGCCCGGTCCTCCAGGGCCTCCAGGTACATCCGGCGGATCCGCAGGGTCAGGCCCACGGCGACGGCCGCGGTCGCCGTGCCCAGCAGGAAGAAGAGGCCGCGCAGCGGATTCCCGACGTCCACCAGGACGCAGACCGCCACCGTCGTCTCGGCCACGGTCACCGCGGCGGCCCAGCCCAGCGCCCGCAACGAACCGTGCAGAGCCAGGGAGTACAGGGCGACGAGCGTGCTGATGCCGGCCTGCTGCCACACGCCGAACGACCACTGGACGAGGGACACCAGCGCGATCACGAAGAACGTCACGGCCGGGGCCCTGCGCCGCCACCACAGCGGCACGACGAGTCCCGCGGCGAAGAGGACCATCACGCCGGACGGCACCCGACCCTGGTGGACCGCTTCCCCGAAGGGACCGTGGCTGCTGCCGGCGAGCAGGTCGGGCAGGCTGATGAGGACGACGACCAGCACCACCGCGGTGTCGAGCAGCCACGGATGCCGGCGGTCCAGCCGCTGCCGGTCCTGCTTGCCCCGCCACATGCGGCCCAGGACGGGGTGCGTCCAGTCGGTGTCGAACCCAGGGGGCGTCAGCGCCGCCCCCTGGGCTGTGTCCGCGGCGGCCGCCGCGCGTTCCGCGCCCATGGACACCATTGTGCTCATGCCCTGGTCAGGCGTCGGTCCGGACCAGCCGGTACGCCGCACCGGCGAGCGCCAGGGCCACCCAGCCGGCGAAGACCGCGAGCCCCGCCCCGGGGGAGAGGGCGTCGGAGGACTGGTGCAGGGCGTAGACGGCGGAGCCCGCGTTGCTGGGGAAGTAGGGGCTGAGGGTGTCGTACCAGGAGTCGGGCAGCAGTGAGGCCAGGCCGGGCAGGATGAGCAGGATACCGACCAGGGCGGCGATGGCGCCGGCGGAGGAGCGCAGCAGGATGCCCAGGGCGACACCGAAGACGCCGACCAGGCCGAGGTAGACACCGGCGCCGGCCAGGCTGCGCAGGACGCCGTCGTCGCCCAGGGTCAGGGCGATCTTCTCGCCGTCCAGGCCAGGGGTTCCGAGCTGGAACGCGGCGAGCGCGCCGACGGTGGTGAGGACCAGGGCGATGGGCCCGATCACGGCGGCCTTCGACCACAGCACGGGCAGCCGGCGCGGCACGGCGGCGAGGGTGGAGCGGATCATGCCGGTGCTGTACTCGCCCGCGGCCAACAGCACCCCGAGCACGCCCACCGCGAGTTGGGCGAAGGACACACCGGTCAGGGCCAGGCTGACCGCGTCGCTGTCACCGGAGCCGGATCCCGGGCCGGGCGGGCCGCCCGTCGCCACCGCGTCGGGGCTGTAGGTGTAGCTGGCGATCGCCCCGAACAGGACCAGCAGGAACACGGCCACCCCCAGGGTGATCCAACTGGAGCGCAGCGACCAGAACTTGGCCCATTCCGAGCGCAGCACCCGCAGGCCGGTCACCTTGTAGGTCGTCGTGCGGGCGGGGGCGATGTCGGTGACGGTCATCAGGCGGCCTTTCGTCCGGTGTCGGCCGGAGCACTCTGGTACTCGACGACGTCGCGGGTGAGTTCCATGAACGCCGCCTCCAAGGAGACGGCCTGCGGGGTGAGTTCGTACAGCGCCACCCCGTGCCGGGCGGCGATCGCGCCGATCTCCCGGGCGTCGCGGCCGGTGACCAGGAGTTCCTCGGCGGAGGCGGAGGTGATGGTGACGTCCGGCCCGGCGAGCAGCGAGCGCAGCTTCACGGCCTCGGTGGTGGCGACCTTGACCCCGCCGCCACTGGCCTCCCGGGTGAAGTCGTCGACGGTGGTGTCCGCGAGGAGCCGGCCCCGGCCGATGATCACGAGGTGGTCGGCGATCAGCGCGGTCTCGCTCATCAGGTGCGAGGAGAGCATCACGGCCCGGCCCTCGTCGGCCAGCGTCCGCAGCAGGTTGCGCACCCACAGCACGCCCTCGGGGTCGAGGCCGTTGACCGGTTCGTCGAGCATGACGATCGCGGGGTCGCCGAGGAGGGCGGCGGCGATGCCGAGCCGCTGGCCCATGCCCAGCGAGAAGGCCCCGACGCGCTTGCCGGCCACGCTGGTCAGCCCGGCAAGCTCGATGACCTCGTCCACCCGGCGGCGCGGAATGCCGTGGGTGTGGGCGAGCGCCGTCAGGTGGTTGACCGCGCTGCGGCCCGGGTGGACGGACTTGGCCTCCAGCAGGGTGCCGATCTCGTGCAGCGGGGCCGCGTGCCGGGCGTAGGAGCGGCCGTTGACCGTGACCGAGCCCTTGGTGGGGGAGTCCAGGCCGATGATCATGCGCATGGTGGTGGACTTGCCCGCCCCGTTGGGGCCGAGGAAGCCGGTGACCTCCCCGGGCTTCACCGTGAAGCTCAGGTTGTCGACCACCGTCTTGTCCCCGTACCGCTTCGTCAGCTCACGCGCTTCGATCATGGGAGTGGGCCTTTCCTGCCTCGAACCCGGCCGCGACAGCGGCGCAGTGTCTGCGTGGGTGTCTGCGTTCGAAGCTAGGGCCGGGACGGGCCCGGTCCCTGGGCCCCGGGGGGACTCTTCGGAGGTCCGGTGGTACCGGGGTACCACCGGAGCCTCACTCCCAGGTCTGACAGGGTGAGGACATGGACCAGACGAACACAGCTGTCTCACCCGTCACACGACACCGCCCTCGCCGCCGCGCCGTGCTGGCCCTCGGCGCCGGAGCGGGACTGGCGGCGGCCGTCGCCACCGCTCCGGCACACGCCACGCCTCGCGCCGCGGCAGGCGTCTCCCGCGAGCTGAGCGCCCTGGAGCGGGAGTACTCCGCCCGTCTCGGCGTCTACGCCCACGACACGGCCACGGGGCGGACCGTGACGTACCGCGCGGACGAGCGCTTCCCCCTCTGCTCGGTGTTCAAGACGCTCGCCGCCGCGAAGGTCTTACGCGACCTCGACCGCGACGGCGAGTACCTCGCCCGGCGGATCCACTACACCAAGGAGTACGTCACGGCCTCCGGCTACGCACCGGTCACGGGCACGGACGCGAACGTCGCGGGCGGCATGACCGTCGAGGAACTGTGCGCCGCCGCCGTCTCCCACAGCGACAACGGGGCGGCGAACCTCCTGCTGCGCGAGCTGGGCGGACCGACCGCCGTCACCCGGCTCTGCCGCTCGCTCGGGGACGGGAGGACCCGGCTCGACCGGTGGGAACCCGAGCTCAACTCGGCGGAACCGTGGCGCAGGACCGACACCACCAGCCCGCGGGCCGTCGGCCGGACCTACGCACGGCTCGTGCTCGGCCGGGTCCTGCCCGACGCGGACCGGGAACGGCTCACCGGATGGCTGATCGCCAACACCACGAACATCCAGCGCTTCCGCGCGGGCCTGCCCGGCGACTGGATCCTCGCCGACAAGACCGGGGGCGGGGCGGCCTACGGCGTCGCCAACGACGTGGGCATCGTCTGGCCCCCGGAACGGCCGCCCCTGATCCTGTCCGTCCTGTCGACCAAGTACGCCCCCGAAGGCCCCACGGACAACCCGCTGGTCGCCAGGGCCGCCGCCCTGCTGGCAGCCGAACTCACCTGAGGCCCGCCCCCCTCGGACGCGCTACGCGTCGGGGCAGCGCTGCTCGGAGCCCTCGGCGCGCCGGCCGTCGGAGCTCGTCACGGTGACCGTCGCCGACTCCACGTCCCGGGGGGCGAGGAGAAACGCCCGGGCGGCGGTGCAGATCACCTGCTCCGCCGCCCGGTCGAACACCTTCGCCATGCCCGCGGGCAGCTCGACCGTCACACCGTCGCGCTCCGTCGTGACCCGCACGGCCCGCGACGGGGACTCCGTGGGGTCGACGCTCGGGGAGCCGGCCGTGCCGTCCTGCGCCGGCGAGGCGGTGACGGTCGGAAAGAGGGTCGTCGGCTCCGACACCTGGGCCAGCAGCGTGGTCAGCCCCTGGAGCCGTTCCTGCTCGTCGGGGCCCTGGAGCAGCGCCTCGACGGCCGCCCTGACATCCCCGGCCTCGGGCACCGAGCGGTGCACCGCGACCAGCCCGCCGTCCCTGACGAAGTAGAGCGGAGTGGTCGCCGGGATCCCGCTCGCGGGTCCCCCCGCCTCCACCACGCCGGTCGCGGGGATGCCGCAGGCGGAGAGCGCGAGTGCCGCCGGGACGACCAGCAGCGCGGCACGCCGTACGGTGCTCATGAGAGGTTCTCCCGCGGCGACTCGTCCCGCCGCAGCGGGAGTTCCACGACGAAGACGGCGCCGCCCGTGGGACGGTTGGCCGCGCGGACGGTGCCGCCGTGCATCCGGACGTTCTCCTCGGTGATCGCCAGACCCAGCCCGCTGCCCTCGGTACGGGTGCGCGCGCTGTCGGACTTGTAGAACCGCTCGAAGACGTACGGCAGCACGTCGTCCGGGATGCCGGGCCCGCTGTCCTCGACCTCGACGACCGCCAGCGGCCGCGCACCGTGCCGGCCGCGCTCCGACAGGGTGACGCGCACCGGCCGGGCGCCGTGCCGCAGGGCGTTGCCGACCAGGTTGGCCACGACCACGTCCAGCCGGCGCGGGTCGACGCGCCCGCGGAGTGCGTCGGGCCCCGGCAGCGTGGTCTCCACCAGCTCCGTCCAGCCACGGGAGGAGAGCGTGCGCCGGATCGACTCGGCGAGGTCGATCTCGTCCAGGTGCAGGACCGCCGCCCCGGCGTCGAAACGGGAGATCTCCATCAGGTCCTCCACCAGCCGGGCCAGTTTCACGGTCTCCTCACTGATCAGCCGTACGGCGGTGGCCGTGTCCGGATCGAGGCGGGCGGCCTCCTCGTCGAGGACGTCGGTGACCGCCGACATGGCGGCCAGCGGGGTGCGCAGCTCGTGGGAGACGTCCGCGGCGAAGCGGCGGGCCCGTGCCTCCATGCCGCGCAGTTCGGCGACGGAGTGTTCCAGGGCGGCGGCGGTCTCGTTGAACGTGTGGGACAGATCGGCGAGCTCGTCGGAGCCGTTGACGTCGAGCCGGGTGTCGAGATGCCCCTCGGCGATGCTGCGGGTCGCGCGACGCAGCGCGCGGACCGGCCGCAGCACCCCCCGGGCGGCGAACAGGGCGAGCAGCACGGCGACGCCGAGGGCCGCCACGGTCGTCCGTTCGACGGCCGTGACCAGCGCGTCGACGGAGGCCTGCTCCTCGATCTGGGGCACGGTCAGGAAGACCCGGACCCCGGAGACCGTGGGAACGCCCTCGGCGGAGGCGAAGGTGACCGACATGCCGACGACCAGCGAGGTGCGTCCACCGCTGCGCACCCGCTGGAACACGGTCGCCATACGGGCACCGACGGCCTCGCGCACGTCGGGCGTCAGCTCCTCGAAGGGGTCGTCCGGCATCGAGGTCGCGCGGAGTTCCCCGTAGGTGACCAGCACGCGCCAGGTCCCCGACGGATCGGCGCGTGCCACGTCCGCCGCGAACCGTCCCAGCTGCTCCTGGCCCGGGGGGTAGCCGAGTCCGGGGGCGAGTCGGCTGACCTGGGCGCGCAGCTGTCTGATCACGCTGTCCTGGCTCTGCTGGAGCATGCTGTTGCGGGCCTCGCGGAAGGTCAGGGCGCCGGTCGTCGTGGTGGCCAGGGCGGCGACGAGCCCGAACGCCACCACGAGCCGCACCCGCAGCCCGCGCAGCGGAACCCGCGCCGGAACCCTCGCTCGCCGGGCCGGCGTCGTCCGGGCCCTTGCCTCGGCGGGTCGTCTCACCGGGACGCGAACCGGTAGCCGAAGCCGCGCACGGTCTGGATGTAACGCGGTTCGCGCGGCGGCTCGCCCATCTTGGCGCGCAGCCGTTTGACACAGGCGTCCACCAGGCGGGCGTCGCCGTGGTAGTTGTGTTCCCAGACCGCCTCCAGCAGCTGCTGCCGGCTGAACACCTGCCCCGGTGAGGCGGAGAGGGTCAGCAGGAGCCGGAGTTCGGACGGGGCGAGCCCGACCGGCGTGCCCCGCACGGTGACGGTCAGCCCGGCCCGGTCGATGGTCAGCTCCCCGTGCGTGTCGATCTTCGGCAGCCCGCCGTCGCCCGCAGCCGCGCCCGAGCGGCGCAGCACGGCGCGTATCCGGGCCTCCAGCACCCTCGCCTGCACCGGCTTGACGACGTAGTCGTCGGCGCCCGCCTCCAGACCGACAACGATGTCCACGTCATCGCCGCGCGCGGTCGCCATGATGATGGGCAGGGTCTGGTCGACGGAGCGGATCCCGCGGCACACGTCCAGGCCGGTCATCCCGGGCAGCATCAGGTCGAGCACCACGACATCGGGCCGGAAGGACCGCAGTTGCACCATGCCGTCCTCACCGGTCGCCGCGGCGGCGACCTCATGGCTCTGGCGGCGCAGCGCCAGCGCGACCCCTTCCCGGACGGCGCGGTCGTCTTCGATCAGCAGAACACGTGGCATGGGCTCAGTATCGGGACCAACCGGCCCCGGCTGAGGCGCTGTTACCGGATGATCACATAGTCACGGCGATCATTCGTTATGGTTCTGTTATCGTTCGAGCCCGATCCGATCACATGGCGATCACACTCTGACTGAACATGACCGACCACAAAGCAACGCCCTCCCCCGCCCCCCGCCGTCGGCGGGGCCCCGCGCACGCCTCCGCACGGCGGCGCGGGAAGGGGCCCCTGTGGGGAGGGCTGGCCGCGATGACCGTCCTCGGCGTCGCCGGGTTCGCGGCCGTGGGATGGACGCCGCCGGCCAAGAAGGACGTACGGGCCGGGTCCGGCTCGACCGAACAGGCCGCGCCCGCCCCCGACAAGACCGGCGAAGAGGCGGAGCCCAGTCCCGACCGGAGCACGCGCCGCCCCGGCAGTTCCGCGAAGCCCTCGTCGGGCTCGTCGGGGTCGCCCGGCTCGTCCGGCTCGTCGAGCCCGTCCGCCTCGTCCTCCGGCTCCTCCCGCGCCGGCATCACCATCCCCGCGACCGGTCCGGGCACCTTCGTCACGGCGTCCGGTGGCAGCGACACGGTGGGCACGGGCAAGAAGTGGCGCTACCGGGTCGAGGTCGAGACGGGGCTCGCGCTGTCCGTCCCGGACGTGGCCGAGGAGGTGGAGAGCATCCTGGCCGACCCCCGGGGCTGGACGGCGAACGGCACCTCCGCCTTCCAGCGGGTCTCGAGCGGGGCCACCGACTTCGTCGTGAAGGTGGCGACCCCCGGCACCGTGGACAAGATCTGCGCGCAGGGCGGGCTGGACACCCACGGCGACTACAACTGCAACGTGAACAGCAACGTCATGGTCAACCTCGAACGCTGGGAACTGGCCACCCCCGTCTACGCCAAGGACGTCCCGTCCTACCGGGCGCTGATCATCAACCACGAGGTCGGCCACTTCCTCGGCCACAACCACGTCGGCTGCCCCGGCGCCGGAAAGCCCGCCCCCGCGATGATGCAGCAGATCAAGGGCATGAACGGCTGCGTCCCCAACGTCTGGCCCTACGACGCCGACGGCAACGTGATCACCGGACCCGCCGTCCCCTGAGACGGGGCGGGGCCTCCTCAGTCCCCGTGGGGGAAGAGGCGCTCGACCGCGGTCACCCGGTGCCGCGCGCCGGGCGGCCAGGGAGGGATCCGCCGCCCGGTCCTCGGCGGCGGCGGCGATCTCGGGCCGGCCCGCCCAGGTGCTCGCGATCTGGTTGATCAGCGCGAGGACGTCCACCGGGTCCCAGGCCGGATCGAGCAGTCCGGCGCGCTGGGCGTCCCGGAGCCGGTCGAGCTTGCGGACGATGGTGGCCCGCAGCGGCTCGGGGGCGCCGGTGGCGGGGTCGGCCGGCTCCCGCTCGGCGACATGGCCGTAGAGGCCTCCTTGCCGCGGAAGTGGGCGTACACCCGCTCCTTGCTGGTCCTGGCCTCCTTGGCGATCCGGTCCACCCGGACGCCGGCGATGCCGTAGGCGACCGAACTGTTCGGTCTTGCGGCTGCCGCCGCGTCCGATCGCCGCGTTCCCCTGGCGCGATGCGGCCCGAGTACGATGATCCCTGTCCAAATGACCTGTCAATGGCCTGGTGTCGGGAGCGTGTGAGCCCCGCCCGGGCGGGCGCGTCGGAGGGGTGGGTTCAGGTGGAGGCATCGGGCAGGCAGCGGCCCACGATGGCGGACGTCGCCGCGAAGGCGGGCGTCTCCCGGGCGCTCGTCTCGATCGTGTTCCGCAACCAGCCGGGGGCGAGCGAGGAGACCCGGGAGCGGGTGCTGCGGGTCGCCGACGAGATCGGCTACCGGCCCGACAGCGCGGCCCGGCTGCTGGCGCGCGGCCGCAGTCGCACGATCGGTGTGATGTTCACCGTGCACCAGACCTTCCACACCAACCTCATCGAGGGCATCTACCCCGAGGCCGAACGCCTCGGCTACGAGGTCCTGCTGTCGGGCGCCACGCGGGGCCGCAGCGAGGAGAAGGCCGTCGAGGCACTGCTCAGCCACCGCTGCGAGGCGCTGGTCCTGCTCGGCTCCTTCGCGGAGCCCGCGTTCCTCCACGACCTCGGGCGCCGCACGGTCGCCGTCTCCGTCAGCCGCCGGGTCCCGCACGCCCACGTCGACTTCGTGCACTCCGCCGAGGGCAAGGGCATACGGCAGGCCATGGACCACCTCGTCGAACTGGGGCACCGCCGGATCGTGCACATCGACGGCGGCAGCGGTCCCGGCTCGGCCGAGCGCCGGCGCGCCTACCGGGCGGCGATGCGCCGCCACGGGCTGGAGGCCGAGGCCCGGGTCGTCCCCGGTGACCACACGGAGGAATCGGGCATCGAGACCGGCCGCACGCTCCTCGCCGAACGCGACCGGGGAGAGCCGCTGCCGACGGCGGTCCTCGCCGGCAACGACCGCTGCGCCATGGGCCTGTTGATGTCCCTGACCCGGTCCGGCGTCGAGGTGCCGCGTGATCTGTCGGTCGTCGGATACGACGACAGCCACCTCTCCCACCTGATGCCGATCGGTCTGACCACCGTCCGTCAGGACGCCGTCCTCATGGCCGAGCACGCCGTGCGGTTCGCCGTGGAGCGGCTGGAGAACCCCGAACTCCAGCCACGGGAAGCGGTGTTGGAGCCGAAGCTGGTCGTGCGCGGCACCAGCGGGCCACCGCCCGAGGGCACGGCCTGAGGGGTGCGGCGCGCACCGGGCACGGCGGCGGGGGCGGGCGGCGTGGGGACGCGCGAGCGGCCGGCACCGCGCTCGCGATGCCGGCCGCTCGTCGGGATCCCGTCGGCGTGAGCCGTCGTGGTCAGCGGGTTCCGTTGGCCGCGAACCCGGCCACGCTGTCGACGTTGTCCTTGGTGATGAAGGCCGGTCCGGTCAGGACGGGCGCGGTGCCGCCGCCGCTGACGTTGCCGTTGGTCTTGTACAGCCACAGGGCGTCGACGGCGAGGTAGCCCTGCAGATAGGGCTGCTGGTCGACGGCGAACTCGACCGTGCCGTCCTGCACGGCCTTCACCAGCTCCTTGTTGAGGTCGAAGGTGGCGACCTCGGCCTTGGTGCCCGCGTCGGCCAGCGACTGCACGGCGGTCAGCGCGATGGGGGCGCCGAGCGTGACGACCTGGTCGATGGAGGAGTCCGCCTTGAGCTTCGCGGTGATCGTCGACTTGACCGACGGCATGTCGGTCCCGTTGACGTAGAGGACGTCGGTCTTGCCGCTGAACCCCTTCTTCAGACCGGCGCAGCGGGCCTCCAGGGCGACCTGCCCCTGCTCCTGGATGACACACAGGGCGTGCTGGGCGCCGAGCTGGTCGAGACGCTCGCCGAACGCCTGACCCGCGATGTTCTCGTCCTGGCCGAAGTACTCGAGCATGCCCAGCGACTTCCAGTCGTCGACGCCGGAGTTGAAGCCGACCACCGGTATGCCGGCCGCCGTGGCCTTGGCGACGACGTCCTTCATGGCCTCCGGCTTGGCGGCGGTGAGCGCGATGCCGTCGACCTTCTGGTCGATCGCGTTCTGCACCAGGTTGGCCTGGTTGCCGGCGCTGGGGTCGCTGGAGTAGACGAGCTTGATGTTGTCCTTGGCGGCCGCGGCCTGGGCGCCCTTGCGGATCAGGTCCCAGAAGGTGTCGCCGGGGGAGGCGTGGGTGACCATGGCGACGGTCATGCGGGGCGTGTCGGCCTTGCCCGCTCCGGCGGCGGCTCCGCTCTCCTCGGCCTTCTTCCCTCCGGAGCCGCTGGAGCAGCCCGCGGCGAACAGGGCACCCGCCAGCACGGTGGCGGTCAGAGCGGCGGCTCGGTGGTGTCTGCGCATGTCCCTTGCACCTCGCTGTGCTGATCAGGGTGGGGGTGGATATCAGGGGGCGGCCCCGTGCTAGCGCGCGTCATTAGCGCGCTCTAGTTGCATGACTATGGAGCCGCCCGCCGGTGATGTCAATGACATTGTCAGGACGTTTTGACAAGGTGATCAGGCGGCAGCGTCGCGACCAGCGACTGCAGCCGGCCCGGTGCGTAACGCACCCCGGGCATCGACACCGACACCCCCGCCAGCGCGACCCCGTCGGCGCCGCGCACCGGCACCCCGACGGCGACGAGCCCCCGCTCGGAACGGTCCTGGTTCACCGCGAACCCACCGCGGCGCGCCCGCGCCAGATCCGCCCGCAGCGCCGCGAGGTCGGGCCGCTCGCCCGGCCGGTCGCGATACCGCTCGACGGCGTACACCTCCTCCAGCTCGGCATCGGCCGGCTCCGCGAGCAGCAGCAGCCCCGCGGTCGTACCGTGCGCCGGGAACACCATGCCCTTCCGGGAGCTCACCCGCAGCGCCCGCGCACACTCGACGCCGGCGATGAACCGGGCCGTGTCCCCGGTGCGGATCGTCAGGTTGGCGGTCTCCTCCAGCAGGGCGACCAGCCGGTGCAGATGCGGCAGCGCCACGGTCCGCAGCCGGGACACCTGCGACTGCGAGTGCACGGCGAGCTCCAGGACGGGACCCGCACGGTAGACGTGCCGCTCGTCCTGCACGGCGACGTCCCGGTACACGAGCATCGCCAGCAGCCGGTGCGCCGTCGACCGGGCCACCCCGAGCCGCTCGGCGACCTGCGACACGGTCAGCCCGCCCTCCATCTGGAGCATGGTCGCCGCCCGCAGGGCATGATCGACGCTCGCGATCGCGTACGGCGGAGGATTCTTCAGCGGCTTGTCCACACGCCCTCGCGATTCTGCTCTCCAGAATCTACAGGTCCTCCTGGCGGACCGGGCGCACCCTGAACCCCGTGACCGACACCTCCCTCGCGTCCGACGACACGGCGAGCTCCCCCGTCCGCCTCCAGGCCGTCCCGGGGCCGGGCCGGCCCGAGGTCACCCCAGCTCTCGAAGAGCTGTACCGGGGCTTCGAACAGGAACTCCTCGTCCCGCTGTGGACCGAGATCGGCGACCTGATGCCTGATCGTCCCCGCTCCCGGGCCGTGCCCCACCTGTGGCGCTGGGAGCAGCTGCGGCAGCTCGCGGCCCGCGCCGGCGAACTGGTCCCGGTGGGCCGGGGCGGAGAGCGCCGCGCCATCGCCCTGGCCAATCCGTCCCTCGGCGGCAGACCCTTCGCCACCCCCACCCTCTGGGCCGCCATCCAGTACCTCATGCCCGGCGAGGACGCCCCCGAGCACCGCCACACCCAGCACGCCTTCCGCTTCGTCGTCGAGGGCGAGGGCGTCTGGACGGTCGTCGACGGCGACCCGGTGGCGATGCGGCGCGGCGACTTCCTGCCCCAGGCGGGCTGGCACTGGCACGCCCACCACAACGCCACCGCCGAACCCATGGCCTGGATCGACGGCCTCGACATCCCCTTCCAGTACGTCACCGAGTCGCAGTTCTTCGAGTTCGGACGGGACGAGATCAGCGCCGCCGAGCGCACCACCCCCGACCGCTCCCGCGCCGAGCGACTGTGGGGCCACCCGGGCCTGCGGCCCCTCTCGACCGGCCGTACGACGGCGCCCGGATCGCCCCTGCTCGCCTACCGTTGGGAGCACACCGACCGGGCCCTGGCCGACCAGCTCGCCCTGGAGGCCGAGGGCTTCGGCGGCACCGTCGAACCCGGCCACGCCGCCGTCCGCTTCACCGACCCGGCGACCGGCGCCGACGTGCTGCCCACCGTCCGCGCCGAGATGCACCGCGTGGCACGCGGCGCCGAGACCGCGCCCGTGCGGGAGACCGGGTCCTCGGTCTACCAGGTCTTCGACGGCTCCGGCACGGTCACCGTCGGCGACCGCACCTGGTCCGTGACCCGCGGCGACCTGTTCGTCGTACCGTCCTGGCAGCCGCTGTCCGTGCGCTCCGAGTCCGGCACCACCGACTCCGACTCCGGCGCTCTGGACCTGTTCCGCTTCAGTGACACCCCCGTCTTCGAGGCCCTCCGGCTCGACCGCGCCCATGTGGAAGGAACCACCCGATGAAGCTCGCGACCCTCCGCCTCGACGGCGCCACCCGCGCCGTCAAGCTGGACGGCGACGTCCTGGTCGACCTCGGCGCGGCGGACGTCGGCGCCCTGCTGCGCGAGGACGACTGGGCCGAGCGGGCCGCCACGGCGACCGGAACGACGTACCCGGCGGCCGGCGCCGACCTCGCGCCCATGGTCCCCACCCCTTCCAAGGTGGTGTGCGTCGGCCTCAACTACCGCAACCACATCCAGGAGATGGGCCGCGACCTGCCCGAACACCCCACCCTCTTCGCCAAGTTCGCCGACTGCCTGATCGGCGCGGGCGACGACATCGTCCGGCCCGACGAGACCGGGCAGTTCGACTGGGAGGTCGAACTGGCCGTCGTCGTGGGCAGGCCGGTACGCCGGGCCCGGGGCACCGAGGCGGAGGCCGCGATCGCCGGCTTCACCGCCCTGAACGACATCACCTGCCGCGACTGGCAGTTCCGCACCCGCGAGTGGCTGCAGGGCAAGGCGTGGGACTCCAGCACACCCGTCGGCCCCTACCTCGTCACCCCCGACGAGCTGCCGGGCGGCGTCCGCCCCGTCCTCGACGTACGTCTGTCCGTCGACGGCGAGCTGATGCAGTCCGACTCCACCGGCGACCTGCTCTTCGACCCGGTCGCGCTGGTCGAGTACGTCTCCACCGTCGTCCGGCTCAACCCCGGCGACCTCATCGCCACCGGCACCCCCGGCGGCGTCGGCCACGCCCGCACCCCCCAGCGCTTCCTGCTGGGAGGCGAGACCGTCGTCACCGAGATCGAGGGCATCGGCCGCCTGGAGAACCGCGTGGTCAAGGAGACACCCGCCCGATGACCCGCACCTTCGACGACGCCCGCCGCTGGACGCGGCTCGGCACCGACCTGTTCCTCGAGGCGGCCGACGCCGCGCTCACCGGTCCGGGCGAGCCCAGCGCGCTGCCCGGCTGGAGCCGGGGGCACGTGGTGGCCCATGTGGCGGCCAACGCCGACGCGTTGGGCCATCTCGTCCACTGGGCCGCCACCGGCGAGCCGACCCCGATGTACTCCTCGCCCGGGGAGCGGGCCGCCGGGATCGAGCGGGGCGCCCGGCTGCCGGCGGTCGAACTCACCGCCTGGCTGCGCCGGTCCGCCGACGCGCTCGCCACGGCGATGGACGCGCTCGACGACCGGCAGTGGCGGCGCGAGGTCGTGACCGCACAGGGCCGTACCGTCCCCGCCACCGAACTGCCCTGGCTGCGCAGCCGCGAGGTCTGCGTCCACGCGATCGACCTGGCCACGGGCCCGACCTTCGCCGACCTCCCGCCCGACTTCCTCACCGCGCTGTGCGAGGACGTCGTACTCAAGCGCGCCACCGCCGCCACCACCGGGCCGGCCCTCCTCCTGCGCACTCCCGACGGCCACCGCTGGGACCTGCCCGGCGAGGGCGAGCCCGTCGAGGTCGCCGCGGAACTCCCGGACCTCACGGCCTTCCTCACGGGCCGCTCCGACGGCCCCCTCACCACGGACGGCGTCGTGGCACCCGCGCTCGGCCCCTGGCTCTGACACGACCCCGCGCCCGCCCGCCGACCGGCGGACGGGCGCGGAGCCACCCGTACGGGCTGGTCAGAGGGCTGCCGCGGCGCTGTGCAGGTTCTTCGCGGCCAGGGCCAGGCCCTCGGTCTGGGAGTAGGCGGCGTCCTCGTGCTCGATGTTCACGGCCATGTCCGGGTCGATCTCGGCGAGGGCCCGCAGGAACTCCGTCCAGAAGGGGACCTCGTTGCCGAGGCCGACGGCGACGAACTTCCAGGCCGGGTTCTCGGGCCAGGCGTTGCACCAGAAGCCGTAGCCGGTGGGCACCTTGCCGGGCGCGTCGGCGGGCACACGGGTGAACGAGGTGTCGAGCACCCCCCGGATGTCGGCGCCGGGGCACAGCGTGGCGTCCTTCGCGGCCGCGTGGAACACCAGCGGACCCAGCCACTTGATGGAGGCGATCACGTCCATGCCCTGCCACATCAGATGGGAGGGGTCCATCTCCGCGCCGACGTTGGTCAGACCCCCCTCGTCGACGAGCCGCTTGAGGGTGACGGGGGAGAACACCAGGTTGTGCGGGTGCATCTCGATGGCGACCCGGACGTCGTTCTCCCGGGCCAGCGCGTCGATCTCCTTCCAGAACTCGACCGCCACGCCCCACTGGTAGTCCAGCACGTCCATGTAGACGCCGTCCCAGGGGTTGACGACCCAGGACGGGTACTTGGCGTCCGGGTCGGAACCGGGGGTGCCGGACATGGTGACGACGTGCCTGACGCCCAGCAGGCCGGCGAGGCGGATGGTGCGCCGCAGGTCGTCGGCGTGCTTCGGGCCGACCCCCGGCAGCGGGTTGAGCGGGTTGCCGTTGCAGTTGAGGCCGGTCAGTTCCATGCCGCGCTCGGTGAAGGTCGCGAGGTACTCCTCGCGGGCGGTGGCCGAGGACAGCAGCAGGTCGACCGGGCAGTGCGGGGAGGGGATGAAGCCGCCGGTATTGACCTCCACGGAGGTCAGCCCGTTCTCCTTCAGGATGTCGAGGGCCTCGGCCAGCGGGCGGTCGTGCAGACAGGCGGTGTAGGCGCCGAGCTTGAGGGCCATGGGAACGCTCCTTGGAAATGTACGGGTATGTACAGGTATGTACGGGTGATCAGGCGACGGGCGGAACCGGAACGGCCGCCCCACCGGCCCGGGAGGACTCGACGACGGCCCGGATGATCTCCATGGTCCGGAGCGCGTCGGCGAAGGTGGCGCAGGCCGGCAGCGGCTCGGCCACGCCCGCGACCTGGTCGAGGAACGCTCGCGCCTGGTAGGTGAAGTTGTCGCCGTTGCTGGCGCCCACACCCGGCGCCTCCATCGGCACCCCGCCCGCGAAGTACGGCAGCTGCGGGCCGGCGATGATCTGCCGGGCACCGCGCGTACGGGCCTCGGGCTGGGCGTCGTCGAAGAGGTACTCGGCGGGCCGGTGCTGGTCGAACGCGGCCCGGCCGCCGACGCCCAGCACATCGAAGGCGAGCCCGTTGGGCAGGCCGAAGCCGGTGCGCGTCACCGAGAAGGTGCCGACGAGACCGGACTCGAAGCGGGCGGTGAAGGACGCGGTGTCCTCGTTCTCGACCTCGCCGAACTCGTCCGAGACGGGGGCCGCGTTGTGCCCGACGACCGCGCCCAGCGGCAGCGGCCGCTTGGTGATCTGCGTCGACAGGGAAGCGCCGGAGACCGAGGCGATGGGCCCGGCGACGTACTCGGCGGCGTCGATGACGTGCGAGCCGATGTCCCCGAGCGCACCCGAACCGGCGCCGCCCTTGAACCGCCAGCTCAGCGGCCCGTTCGGGTCGGTGGCGTAGTCGCACCAGTACCGCCCGCTGAACAGGGTCGGGTCACCCAGCTCGCCCCGCTGGACGTGGTCGCGGATCGCGGCGATGCCGGGAGCACGCCGGAAGGTGTACCCCACGGCCGTCACGACCTCGGCGCCCCGCTCCAGCTCGGCCATCGCCCGGGCGTCCTCCAGCGACCCGGCCAACGGCTTCTCGCACAGCACATGCTTCCCGGCGGCGACCAGCGCCTCCGCGATCGGCCGGTGCAGAGCGTTCCCTACGACGATGCTGACTGCGTCGATCGTCGGGTCCTCTACGACGGCCTCCCAGCTCGGCAGCGCCTTCTCGAAGCCGTAGCGGCGCGCGGCGTCCTCACCGAGCGCGACATTGGCGTCGGCGATCGCGGCCAGCCGCACCGGGGGCAGACCGGCCCCGAAGACCGTGTTGACGTTGCGGTAACCGGCGGCGTGACTGCGGCCGGCCATACCGGCTCCGATCACCGCGACGGAAAGGGGCTTGGCGGACGTGGTCATGGGGGTGCCCTTCGAAAAAGTCCCTCTGGGGGAGTGTCAGTTGGAGGTGGGGAAGTTGAAGCCGGCGGTGGTCTGCTGGGTGGGTTGGGGCCAGCGGGTGGTGACGACCTTGGGGCGGGTGTAGAAGCGGACGCCTTCGGGGCCGTGGATGGGGTGGTCGCCGATGAGGGAGTCCTTCCAGCCGCCGAAGCTGTAGTAGGACATGGGGACGGGGACGGGGACGTTGATGCCGATCATGCCGACGTGGATGTTGCGCTGGAATCGGCGTGCGGCTTCGCCGCTGGCGGTGAAGAGGGCGGTGCCGTTGCCGTAGGGGTTGGCGTTGATGAGGGCTATGGCGTCGTCGAGGGTGTCGGTGCGGACGATCGCGAGGACCGGGCCGAAGAGTTCTTCCTTGTAGGCGTCCATGTCGGTGGTGACGTGGTCGAGGAGGGAGGGGCCGGTGAAGAAGCCGTTCTCGTGGCCGTCGATCTTCAGGCCGCGGCCGTCGACGACGAGGGTGGCGCCCTGGGTGGCGGCGGTGCCGACGGCGTTTTCGACGCGTTCCTGGGCGGCCTTGGTGACGAGGGGGCCCATGTCGGTGCCGGGTTGGTCGCCGGGGCCGACTGTCACTTCGTTGGCCTTGCGGGTGAGGATTTCGACGAGCTTGTCTGCGGCGTCGCCGACGGCGACGGTGACGGAGACGGCCATGCAGCGTTCGCCTGCGGAGCCGTAGGCGCCGGCGGTGATGTGGTTGGCGGCGAATTCGAGGTCGGCGTCGGGGAGGACGACGGCGTGGTTCTTGGCGCCGCCGAGGGCTTGGACGCGCTTGCCGTGGGCGGTGGCGCTTTCGTGGACGTACTTGGCGATCGGTGTCGAGCCGACGAAGGAGACGGCCTCGATGCCGGGGTGGGTGAGGATGGCGTCGACGGCGGGCTTGCCGCCGTGGATGACGTTGAAGACGCCGTCGGGCAGGCCGGCCTTCTTGTAGAGGTCGGCGACGTAGTTGGCGGCGGAGGGGTCGCGTTCGGAGGGCTTGAGGATGAAGGTGTTGCCGGTGGCGATGGCGATGGGGTGCATCCACAGGGGCACCATGGCCGGGAAGTTGAAGGGGGTGATGCCGGCGACGACGCCGAGGGGCTGGCGGAAGTTGTGGACGTCGATGCCGCGGGAGACCTGGTCGGAGAAGGAGCCCTTGAGTACGTCGCCGAGGCCGCAGGCGTATTCGACGACTTCGCGGCCGCGGACGATTTCGCCGCGGGCGTCGTCGATGGTCTTGCCGTGTTCGGCGGAGATGATCCGGCCGAGTTCTTCCTCGTGGTCGAGGAGGAGCTGGCGGAAGTTGAACATGACCTGGGTGCGCTGGGTGAGGGAGGACTCCGACCAGGTCTCGAACGCCTTCGCGGCGGCGGTGACGGCGGCGTCGACCTCGGGGGAGCCGCCGAGGACGACCTGGGCCTGCTCGGCGCCGGTGGCCGGGTTGAACACCGGGGCGGTCTCCGTGCCGGTGACCGGCGAACCGTTGATCCAATGCTGAATGACTGTCACGGAAGGGGTGTCCTTACAGGTAGTGGCGCTGGGCTTGCTTGGCGGCTGCGTAGGTGGTGTGGGCGGCCTGGGTGGTGTCGAGTGCGGAGACTTCGCTGACGGGGACGTCCCACCAGCCGTGGCCGGGTGGGTTGGGGCCGTAGAGGTCGGTCTCGACGTGTACGACGGTGGTGCGGGTGGCGGCCTTGGCCTTCTCCATCGCGGAGCGGAATTCGTCCACCGACGTGGCGTGCAGAACGTCCGCGCCCAGGGAAGAGGCGTTGGCCGCGAGGTCGACGGGGAGGACTTCGCCGTCGAGGAGTCCTGAATCGTCGCTGCGGTAGCGGTATTTGGTGCCGAACCTCTGCGAGCCGAGGGATTCGGAGAGGGCGCCGATGGAGGCGAAGCCGTGGTTCTGGACCAGGACGATGATGACCTTGAGTCCTTCGGAGACCATGGTGACGATCTCCTGGGCCATCATCAGGTAGGAGCCGTCTCCGACGAGGACGACGACCTCGCGGGTGGGGTCGGCCATTTTGGCGCCGGCGCCGGCGGCGACTTCGTAGCCCATGCAGGAGTAGGCGTACTCGACGTGGTAGGCCTTCGGGTCGCGGGCCCGCCAGAGTTGCTGGAGGTCGCCGGGCATGGAGCCGGCGGCGTTGATGACCACGGCGCGGTCGTCCAGGACGTCGTTCAGCGCGCCGAGGATCTCGGTCTGCGCGGGCAACGGGCCATGACCGGCGTTGAAGCAGGATTCCTCGATCTCCCTTGTGTGGGCGATGAGTTCACGGGTGACGGCCCGGTATTCCGGAGCGACTTCCCAGTCGGTGAGGGCTGCGGCGAGTGCCTGGATGCCGAGGCGGGCGTCGGCGACGAGGGGTTCGGCGGAGTGCTTGACGGCGTCGAGACGGGTGACGTTGAGGTTGACGAAGGTGACGTCGGGGTTGCCGAAGACGGTGTGGGAGGCGGTGGTGAAGTCGGAGTAGCGGGTGCCGATCCCGAGGACGACGTCGGCCTCGCGGGCCAGTTCGTTGGCGGCGTAGGAACCCGTCGAGCCGATGCCGCCGACGGCGCAGGGGTGGTCCCAGGGGACGGCGCCCTTGCCGGCGTGGGTGTCGGCGACCGGGATGCCGGTGCCCTCGGCGAAGGCCCGCAGCACGGTCTCGGCACCCGAGTACACCGCCCCGCCACCGGCCACGATCAGAGGCTTCTTGGCGCCCCGCAGCAGCCGCACCGCCCGTTCGACGGCGGCCGGTTCCGGTACCGGGCGGCCCACGTGCCAGATTCGGCGGCGGAAGAAGGAGGGGGGCCAGTCGTAGGCCTCGGCCTGCACGTCCTGCGGCAGCGCCAGCGTCACGGCACCGGTCTCGACCGGGTCGGTGAGCACCCGCATCGCGGCGAGGGCCGCGGGGATGAGCTGCTCGGGCCGGGAGATGCGGTCGAAGTACTTCGACACGGCGCGGAAGGTGTCGTTGACGGTGACGTCTCCGCCGCGGGTGTCCTCCAGCTGCTGGAGGACGGGGTCGGCGGCGCGGGTGGCGAACATGTCGGACGGCAGGAGCAGGACGGGGAGCCGGTTCGTGGTGGCGAGCGCCGCACCGGTGATCATGTTGGTGGAGCCGGGCCCGGTGGAGGCCGTGCAGGCGAAGGTGGCCAGCCGGTCGCGCATCTTGGCGTAGGCGACCGAGGCGTGGACCATGCCCTGCTCGTTGCGTGCCAGGTAGTAGGGGAGGTCGGCCTCGCCGGTCGTTGCGGCCTGCAGCAGTGCCTGCCCGATGCCGGCGACGTTGCCGTGGCCGAAGATGCCCCATACGCCGGGGATGAGGCGCTGTTCCTGGCCGTCGCGTTCGCTGTACTGGTTGGCGAGGAAGCGCACCAGGGCCTGGGCGGTGGTCAGTCGTACGGTGTTCATCGGTCTTCTCCGAAGGGCAGCCGGTCGTCGACGTCCTGGGACTGCCAGGTGGTGCGGACCCAGCCGTGGGCGGGGTCGTCGCAGATCAGCCAGGCACGGTCCTGACCGGGACCGGCCATGACGTTGAGGTAGTACAGGGCGTAGCCGGGCGCGGCGATGGAGGGCCCGTGCCAGCCGTGCGGGATGAGAACGGTGTCGCCCGAGCGGATTTCGGCGAGCACCTCGATGGGCCGCTCGGGGGTGCCGTAGACCCGCTGGTAGCCGAAACCCTGCTCGCCGCCGGAGATCTCGAAGTAGTAGATCTCCTCCAGCTGCGATTCCTCGCCCGGCCGGGCCTCGTCGTGCTTGTGCGGGGGATACGAGGACCAGTTCCCGCCCGGGGTGAGGACCTCGCACACCAGCAACTGCTCGGCGTCGAACGTCCCCGGCAGGCAGTAGTTGTTGACCTGCCGAGAGCACGCTCCCGCGCCCCGCAGTTCGACGGGTACGTCCTCCTTGCGCCCGTACCGAGGGGTGAGCCGGTCCCGCTCGGTACGGGCGGAGGGCAGCGCGAATCGGCCTCCGTGCGCGCTGCTGATGAGGGCCTCCGACTCGCTGGGCAGATGGGCGAAGTCGGTGACCGAGGCGAACACGCCTGTCCTGCCTTCGAGTTCGAAGGTCCTGCCCTCCGTGGTGACGGTGCAGGAGCCCGTCAGCGGCAGGACCAGGAACTCGCAGTCATGAGTGGACAGGGAGTGCGCCTCGCCCGGCCCCAGGGTCAGGATCCTGAGGCCGGAGTATCCCCAGCCCGCCGACTCGGGCGTGACCAGGACGTCGTAGGGACCGTCCGCCGAAGCGCCCTTCGTCAGGTGGTACTTGCTGGTGTCGCTCACAGCAGGCTCACCGCCTTGTCCACCGCACCGGCGACATCACCGTTGGACGGATAGAGCAGTGACCGGCCCACGACCAGCCCTTGAGCCGTCGGCTGCTTGAGCGCCTTCCCCCAGGACGTGAATGCCGCCTCCGGGTCGGTGACCTCGCCGCCCAGCAGCAGCGCCGGCAGGGTCGAGGACGCCAGCACCCGCTCCATGCCGTCCACCACCGGCAGCTTCAGCCAGGTGTAGGCGGTACGGCGGCCCAGCCCCGAGGCGATCGTGACCGACTTGACCACCGCGTCCGTCGACAGGTCGTTGCGGATCTTCCCGTCCTGCCACACCGAGATGAACGGCTCGACCATGGCCACCAGCTGACGGTCGTTGAGCTCGTTCACGGCCCGTGCCGTCTCCACCAGGGCCGACGGGGTCGCCGGGTCGCCGAGCGCGATCCGGGTGAGCATCTTGCCGCCGTCGAAGCCCATCGCGGCGATGGTGTTGGCGTCGTAGCCGGTGAACCGGTCGTCGATCTCGAACACCGACCCGGCCAGCCCGGCCCGGTTCATGGAGCCGAAGACGCTCTTGCCGTCCAGGACGCCGAGCAGGAGCAGGTCCTCCAGGATGTCGGCGGTGCCCAGGACCCCCGTCACGCCGGGCCGCTCCAGCGCGAGGCACAGCCGGTCCAGCAGTTCGAAGCGGTCGGCCATGGCGTTGGGATCGGCACCGACACCATTCGCCCCCCGTGCCGGATGGTCGGCGGCGATGATCATCGCCTTGCCGTGCTCGCCCAGCAGCGAGGTGGCCTTCACCCGGCGGGCGGCGGCGGCCGCGATGGCGCCGGGGTCGCCCACCCGGGCGCCCACGATCCGGCTCACGTTCTCGGACAGCACGTCAACGCGCCTTTCGTTCATTGGAAGAGGGGCTGGAGGACGAGGCCGCCTCGCGGAGCTTCGTCTCCACCTCGGCCTCGGTCGGCATGGCCTCGGAGCAGGCCAGCCGGCCCGCGACGATCGCGCCGGCCGCGTTCGCGAAGGACACCGTGCGGCGCGTGTCCCAGCCGGACAGCAGCCCGTGGCACAGCGCCCCGCCGAACGCGTCACCCGCCCCCAGGCCGTTGACGACGTCCACGGGAACCGGTGGGATCTCCACCGCCGAGCCGTCCTTGTCCATCGCCAGCACACCCTTGGGACCCTGCTTGACCACCGCCAGCTCCACACCCGCCGCCAGCAGCGTCTGCGCCGCCGCGTACGGCTCCCGCTCACCGGTGGCCACCTCGCACTCGTCGAGGTTGCCGACGGCGACCGTCGTATGCCGCAACGCCTCCGCGTAGAACGCACGCGCCTCGGCCGGGTCGGCCCAGAACATCGGCCGCCAGTCCAGGTCGAACACCGTCGCGCCTGCCTTCGCCCGATGCGCCAGCGCCGCGAGGGTCGCCGACCGGCTCGGCTCCTCGCTCAGCCCGGTCCCGGTGATCCAGAAGACCGCCGCTTCCCGCACCACCGCCAGGTCCAGCTCACCTGCCCTGATGTCCAGGTCGGGAGCCTTCGGCAGGCGGTAGAAGTAGAGCGGGAAGTCGTCCGGCGGGAAGATCTCGCAGAACGTCACCGGAGTCGGCGCGATGTCGGACGTACCGACGAACCGGGCGTCGACGCCGTAACCCTCCAGCGCCGTACGGACGTAATCGCCGAACGGGTCACGGCCCGTCTTCGTGATCACGGCCGCCGAACGCCCATAGCGGGCGGCCGCGACGGCCACGTTCGTCGGACTCCCGCCCAGGTACTTGCTGAACGACGTGACCTCGGCCAGCCCCACCCCTGTCTGGAGCGGATACACATCCACTCCCACGCGGCCCATGGTCAGCACTTCGAACGGCATCGCAGTTTTCCTTTCGGGTTTGAAGCGCTTTAAAGAGAGGCTCGCGAAGCCATGCGCTCACAGGTCATGTCAGGGGGTGGGGCGACCGTCGGCCAGACGGACGGACTGACTGAGTGACGGCCGGTCGGCCGGCCGGTCGGTCGGTCAGGCGGAGAGGTACTCGGCGATCTTCTCGCGCATGAACACCGAGGATTCCCGGGCCCGTTCCTCCCACGCGAAGACGCAGGCGGTGAGTGTGCCGTCGAAGCCGCCCGCGCGCAGTTCGCGGAAGAGCTCGTCGAAGTCGACCTCGCCCTGGCCGATGTCGAGGTGCTGGTGGATGCGGGCGGTGGTGCCGGGCGGGTTGAGGATGTAGCGGTTGCCGGAGGACGCCGTGTGGTCGAAGGCGTCGGCGAGGTGGACGTGGGTGAGCAGGTCGCCGGCGTACTTGATGATGCCGGGGGCGTCGTTGCCGATGTGGAAGGTGTGCGGGGCGCAGTAGAGGAAGGTGACGTTGGGGTGGTTGATGCCCCGGATCAGGTTGATCGCGTCGTAGCCGTTCTCGATGAAGTCGTCCGGGTGCGGCTCCAGGGTCAGCTTGATGCCCTCGCGCTCGAAGACCGGCAGCAGCTCGTCCAGTGACTTCCAGAACTGCGCCTCGCTGCGGTCGGCGTCCTCCGGCCGACCGTTGAACTCCGAGATCATGCTGTCGACACCGAGGTCGGCGGCGATCTGGATGGAGCGCTTCCAGTAGCGTACGGCGGCCTGGCGGGCGTCCTCGTCCGGGCCGGACCAGCGGAACAGGGGGAGCAGCGAGGAGATCCCGACGCCCGCCGAGTCCAGCGCCTTGCGGAACTTACGGACCGTGGCGTCGTCGACGCGCGGGTGCCGGAAGAAGGGGATGAAGTCCTCGCGGGGGGAGAGCTCGATCCACTCGTAGCCCAACTCGGCTACCAAGGAGGGCAGTTCGAGCAGCGGGACGTCGCGGATCATATAGGGATCGAGGGCGATCTTCATGACGGGGTGCCTTCCGTTGCGGTGGCCGACGCGGGGGCGGTGAGGTCTTCCTCTTCGGGGAGTTTTTCGACGTCGACGCCGCGGACCGCGCTCAACTCGTGTTTGAGGGCCGCGAGTTCGGCGCCGCCCGCCATGTGGTTGGTGAGTTCCTCGAGGCTGACCTGGCTGCGGTCGGCCGACAGCTCCATGGT
>NZ_JBIWGA010000046.1:0-46023 GCF_044763345.1 Streptomyces sp. NPDC096132 | reverse complement strand
TTCGCGGTCTTCGTGAGCCGTTCTTCGATGTCGCGGTGGGCGCCGCGGCCCTGGGACATGATGGCGACCAGACAGGCGTACGCCATCACGTCCACCGCGGCGTCGGCCAGTTCGACCGCGGCGCGGTCGGCGTCGGCGTTCATCGCGGCGAGTTCCTCGGCGCTGACGGTCTTCATCCGCATCCGGCTGGAGTGGAACGTGAACCGGTTGTCCGAGCGTGCCGCGACCCGGCGCAGCACCTCGGGGACCTCCGTTTCCATCGTCGTATTGGAACTCGGCACCAACAGACCCACACGGTGGGAAGTCATCGGCGTTCACCTTTCGTCGCACACGCGGGTGAGCTACGACGCTGTCACCGAGTACCCCGGGAGGAACGCCCGCCGGATACCCGTACTCCCAGGGAGACCCTGCGATCTCGGAGCCTCTCCCTGGGAGTACGGAGTATCGGCCCGGCGTTCCTCGCCGAGAGCGGGTCGCCCATCTTCGGCCGCAAGCAGTCAGACCCACGGAAAGGGACGTCCGATGGAACTCAGGCCGATGCGCTCATGGATTCACCACAGCAGGGGCAAGGTGCTGCGGCAGGCGGAGACGACACGGGCCGGACTGGGCCTGTTCGAGGACATGTTCACGCGGCAGGGCTTCGAAGGCCGTGACGCGCACCTCTACCGGCGCCACGAGCCGACCGCCTGGAAGCGCGCCGACCGGGACGCGCAGCCCTACGACTTCAACGGGCAGGTGGTGGAGCCCACCGACCTGGCGCACGCCGACGGGCTGCCGCTGCGGCTGTTCCACAACGACGACGTCTCCGTCTGGGTGAGCCGGCGCAGTGCCGACATGCCCTACTCGGTGCGCAACGCCGACGGCGACGAGCTGTACTTCGTGCACGACGGCACCGGCACCTTCTACACCGAGTTCGGTCCGATCCCCTACGAGCCAGGTGACTACGTCCTGCTGCCCAAGGGCACGACGTACCGGGTCCGCCCGGCCGGCCCCGTGAACTACTTCCTGATCTTCGAGTCGCCCGAGGAGCTCGGCTTCGCCGACATCGGGACGCACGGCCGCCGCGCTCCGTTCGACCCCGACCTGCTGTTCGTGCCCAGCCCGGCGCTGGACGAGCTGGGCGACGGCCGCAACGAGGACGGCGAGTATCCGGTGCGGATCAAGTCGCGCGGCGAATACACCTCGCTGTACTACGAGTTCGACCCGATCGACGTCGAGGGCCGGAAGGGCGTCCTGTTCCCCTTCAAGCTGAACATCCGGGACTACCGGCCGATCATGAGCGACCGCATCCACCTGATGCCGTCCGCGTACGCCGTCTTCGCGACGCCGGACTTCATGGTGGGCAACCTGCTCCCGCGCCCCTACGAGTCGGGTGAGGACACGGAGAAGATCCCGGCGTACCACCGCAACGTGGACTACGACGAGTTCACGTTCCTCCACAACGGCACGGTCATGGGCCTGGACGTCGCCAAGGCCAGCATCTCCCTCGTTCCGCGCGGCAGGCACCACGGCTTCCCGGAGCAGTACCAGGAGGTGCTGCGCAAGAGCGTCAAGCCGGGCGACCACCTCGACTACGAGATCATCTTCCTGGACACGCTGCAGCCGCTGACACCCTCGCGGGAACTCTTCGACACCCAGCGCCAGGGTGAGCACTTCTTCGAGGGCGGGCGGGAAGGCGGTGACGCCCGGTGACACAGCAGAAGCAGATCAGTACCACGGCCGTCGGCCTGATCGACTTCGAGACCTTGCCGGCCGGGACGGAGACGACGCTCATCCCGGTCGCCGCCTCCGACGGTGCCGGTTCTCGCGGAGTCCTCTACGCCCGTGGCGGTGAGCGGACCGTCGTCGTGGTGTCGCACCCCCGGGGCGACATGAGCCGGCACTATGCCGCTCCGGCGGCCCTGGAGGCCGGGTACGCCTTCTACGTCCACCTGACCCGGGGCCTGAACAACGACGTCGACGTCGAGCACGAGCGGCTTCTGCTCGATCTCGCGGCCGGACTGAGCCACCTGAAGAACGAGCGGGGTTACGAGAAGATCGTGCTGCTCGGCAACAGCGGCGGCGGATCACTGCTGACGTTCTACCAGCAGCAGGCGAGCACGATCCCGCCGGGCAGGCTGACGGACACCGCGTGCGGGGACACGCTGGACCTCAACGCGGTGGAGATGCCCAAGGCCGACGGAGTCGTCCTGATCGCCGCGCATCCCGGCCAGGGCGCGTTCATGCTGACCGGCATCGACCCGTCGGTGATCGACGAGAACGACCCGCTGGCGGTGGATCCGGACCTCGACATGTACAACCCGGCGAACGGGTTCCGCGAACCCCCGGAGCCGAGCAAGTACGCCGCGGAGTTCCTCCAGCGGTACCGGGCGGCGCAGCGGGCTCGCGTGGCCCGGCTGGATGCCCGGGCCCGCGACCTGATCGCCGAGCAGCGGCGCTACAAGCAGCGGATGCAGGAACCGGGATTCGCGGACCTCCCGCTGGAGGAGCGCACCTCCATCAGCCGCCGCGCGATACTCGGCCAGTACATGACCGTCCACCGGACCGAGGCCGATCCCGCGTACCTGGACCCGAGCCTGCACACCTGGAAGTCCACCCGGAAGGCCGGCTCGATCCTCGGTCCCCGCCCGGACCAGATCAACTACGCGCCCGGTGGGTTCGGCCGGCTCGTCACACCGCGGGCATGGCTGAGCACGTGGTCGGGGCTGTCCACCCGGGCCACGCTCGTCGAGTCGCTGAAGTCGGTCCACGAGCCACTGCTCGTGATCAACCTGACGTCGGACAGCATTGCCTTTCCCGACGACAGCCAGGCGCAGTTCGACGCCAGCCCGGCCGAGGACAAGCTGATCCGGTTCGTGGAGGCCGAGCACTTCGCCACGCCCCTGCCCAAGCGGGACGAGGCTCTGCGACTCGTCGTCGAGTGGCTCGCGCCCCGCTTCCCGTGATCGTTCACCACCCAGGAGATCTGATGAAGCACTTCGTCGTGACACTCGCATTCACCGGAGGGCCGCCCGCCCCCGAGGTCGGCCGGGAACAGCAGGCATTCGTGGCCGACCTCTACGAGCAGGGCACTCTCCTGCAGGCCGGCCCCTTCATGGACGGCCGTGGCGGTATGGCCGTCGTGCGCGGCGACTCCCGCCAAGCGCTGCAGGACCTGTACGACGAGAGCCCCGTCGTCCGGTCCGGCAGCGCGACGGCGGAAGTCCGTGAATGGAATGTCCTGTTGGACGCGACACGGAGCTGATCAGCGCGTCAGGTCCAGCGTCTGCTGGAGCAGCTCCATCGCCTGGTCCACGCCACCGTTGTCGACCATGTAGGTGAAGTCCACGAAGACGTCGTCCACGTCGATCGCGTCACGCGTGCGCAGGATGACCTCCACGACCGCGTCCACCGACGACTCGGCCACCGGGTTGACCCGCAGAGCCGCGCCGATGTCCGCCGGATCACGCCCCTCGCTCTCGGCGAGCCGGCGGACCTGCTCCAGCTGCCCGCCGACCATGGTCACGGGGTCGAACTCCATTCCGGGGTGCGGCAGCACCACGGGCGGGCTTGTCGACGAGGTCGACATGGCCGACGTTGTGGATCGGCTCCGCCGCGTCGCGGTGGCGGTGGGTGAGGAGCGGGCTCCTGGGGTCGGTGACGTGGGCCCGGTGACGCTGTCGGCGCGGGCGGCGGTCACGTCCTGGATCTGACGTCGGACGGCGTCACCAGTTGAAGCAGCTGTCCAAGCGCTGGGGCCTGTCCGGCAAGCCGGCGCTCGTCGCCCGCGCATACGTCGAGGGTGTTCTGCACCCGGGCAACTGGCCGCCGGTCGCTCGGCGATGAGGCCGCCTCCCTTCTCCCTTGTCGTCAGGGGCGGGGGCCGCCGCTGCGTGGGCCACTTGAGTGAAGTTTCGAATGATCATGGCGCAAAGTGCCGGTAAAAGTTGACCCATCACTTGAAGTCTGCTGTTGTTGATGCATCAACAACGTCTTTCCTGAGACAGAGGTAGTTGGCATGAGTGAGAAGAAGGTCATCGCGGTCGCCGGAGCCACGGGGGCGCAGGGCGGTGGGGCCGCACGGGCGATCCTGGCCGATCCGGACTCCGGATTCACGGTGCGCGCGCTGACCCGGAACCCCGACTCGGCCGCCGCCAAGGAACTCGCCGAGCTCGGCGCCGAGGTCGTGCGCGCGGACTTCGATGACGAGCCGACCGTGCACAAGGCGTTCGAGGGTGCTTACGGCGCCTTCCTCGTCACCAACTTCTGGGCGCACGGCTCGGCGGCCAAGGAGACCGCGGAGGTCGAGAACCTCGTGCGCGCGGCCGAGGCCACCGGTCTGCGGCACGTGGTGTGGTCGACGCTGGAGGACACCCGCGAGCTGCTGCCGCTGGAGGACGAGCGGATGCCCGTTCTGCAGGACAAGTACAACGTGCCGCATTTCGACGCCAAGGGCGAGGCCAACGAGCTGTTCCGTCAGGCCGGCGTGCCGACCACGTTCCTGAACACCACGTTCTTCTTCCAGGGCTTCCTGTCGACGATGGGTCCCAAGCGGGGCGAGGACGGCGTGCTGACGCTGACTCTGCCCTTCGAGGACGGCAAGCTGCTGTCCGGCGTGGACGTGAACGACATCGGCCGCACCGCTCTGGCCATCCTCAAGGACCCCGAGCGGTTCGTGGGCCGCACCGTGGGCCTGGCGGGCGACCACCTGACCGGCGCCCAGTACGCGGAGAAGATCGGGGCCGCGATCGGTGAGCCGGTGCGCTTCCAGTCGGTGCCCTACGACGTCTTCCGCTCCCTGGGCATTCCGGCGGGCGACGAGATCGCCAACATGTTCCAGTACTACGGCGACTTCGACCAGGAGTTCACCGGCGCCCGCGACCTGGACGGGATCAGGGAGTTCCACCCGGAGCTGAAGAGCTTCGACACCTGGCTGGCCGAGAACGCCGCCGAGATCCAGGTGGGCTGACCCGGCGCGGCTCGCCCGCACAACGCTTCGTCCCGGCAGGCCGGTTCGGCCTGCCGGGACGACTGCGCTCTCCTGGCCAGGGGCCGCGAGGTGCCGGAGGATCAGCGATGGACTCACATGGCCAGTCCGAGGGTCACCGCGGTGGCCACGGAAAGGGCCAGGAAGACGAAGGGGCTCATGGCGTTCTTCCGCGTGGCGGGGTCCGCGTAGTCGCCTGCCTTGGCGTGGAAGGCGGCCCCGCCGATCATGGTGATGGCGAGGCCTGTGGCGGCGGCGATGCCCAGCGGCTGCCAGAACAGCCCGACGACGAGTCCGGCGGCCGCGGCGACCTCGGCCAGGCCTATGAAGCGGACGAAGCCCGCACTCAGCCCCATGTGAGACTGCAGCGCGGCGGGAACGTCGCCCTTCAGCAGCGCCTTGGGCGCACCCGCGGCGAGCGAGCCGAGGGCGAGGAGTGCGCTGAGAATGGCGGCGGTGACGTACATGGATCGGTTCCTTCCGAGCGGCCCGCACCGGAACGGCGGGCCGCATCTGTGGTTGATGCGTCAACTCAAAACCATAGAGAAGAGGTAGGTGACTCGTCAATTAAGTGTCGCGGGGGCCTGCCGGGACGCCGGTACCGGATGCTTGCTCATGATGGACACCCGGTTGAAGGCGCCGATGGCGATGGCCACCCAGATCGCGGCCGAGATCTGGTCCTCGGTGAGGGTCGGGCGGGCGACTTCGTAGGCGGAATCCTGGGCGGCGGAATCGGTCGGATCGGTCGTGGCCTCCGCGAGCGCCAGCGCCGCGCGTTCCGCGGGAGTGAATACGCCGGTGTCCCGCCAGGCCGCCAGAACCCCCAGTCGTTGCGGGGACTCGCCCGCGCGCAGGGCCTTGCGGGTGTGCAGGTCGAGGCAGAAGGCGCAGCCGTTCAGCTGGGACACGCGGATGTTGATCAGCTCCACGGTCGTGCGGTCGAGTCCCGCCTCCGCGGCCGTGGCGCTCACCGCCTCCGAGGTCTTCACCAAGGCGTGGAAAGCCTGTGGACTCTGCTTGTCGATGAAGATCCTGCGCGGTGCGGATCCGTTGGCGTGCTCACTCACTTCGCGCCTCCTCGGGGTGGGTCGGGGTGGCCGGCGGCCCTCTCATCGCATAATAGTTGATGTGGCAACTATAGAGCTGGCGAGCTCGCGCACGTGTGAGGGGCGGACACCGGTCGTCCGGTGTCCGCCCCTCACACCTGTGTGGCCCGGGGCGTGTCGCACCCTACTCGGGCAGGATCACGATCTTGCCGCTCACGTGGCCCGTCTGGCTCGCGTCGAGCGCGGCCGCGGCTTCCGAGAGGCCGTACGTGCGGGAGATCGGGACGTGCAGGCTCCCCTCCTCGATGAGGTTCAGGAGCGCGCGCAGGACCCGGCCGTCCGCCGCGACGCCCGAGTAGATCTGGATTCCGGTGTCCGCGGCGTCGAAGGCCGCGATGGTCAGGACGCGGTCCGGGCCTCCGGCGAGTTCGATCGAGTCCGGGATCTCGCCGCGGCCGGAGGTGTCGAGCACCGCGTCGACACCGTTCGGGGCGGCGGCCCGCACCCGCTCCACGAGCCCCTCGCCGTAGGTGACCGGTTCGGCGCCGAACTCGCGCAGCAGCTCGTGGTTGCGCTCGCTCGCGGTGCCGATCACACGTGCGCCGCGGGCCACGGCGATCTGGACGGCGAAGCTGCCCACACCGCCGGCGGCGGCATGGACCAGCAGCGTCTCGCCCTCGGCAACCTTGAGTCGTTCGACGACGTTCCACGCGGTGCCGCCCGCACCGGAGAGGCTGCCCGCCACGCCCCACGGGAGGGTGGGCGGCTTGGCCACCAGCTTCGCGGGGTCGGCCAGGGCGAACTGGGCGAAGGATGGCGTGAGCGAGGATCCGAGCACCTCGTCGCCGACGCTGAACTCGGTCACTCCTTCGCCGACCGCGTCCACCACGCCGGCCGCGTCGTTACCGAGTCCGGCGGGCAGTGCGAGCGGGATCTGCTCGCGCATCCAGCCCCGGAGGACCTTCCAGTCGAAGGGGTTCACGGCGGCCGCGCGGACGGCCAGCCGGACCTGACCCGGTCCCGGAGTCGGGGGTTCTACCCGCACGACGCTCAGTCCGTCAGTGGGGCCGTATTCGGAGAACTGCACTGCGAGAGACATGGCTTGTGGGCTCCGTTCCTACCGGCGGCCGGGGTGCCTGTGAGGCCGGCGGCCGCATCGGTCGGCCAGTAGTTGATTCATCAACATTACCTGGATCCTAGCCCGCCCGGACGGGTCCCACAACTTCGGTCCCGTCGCCGCGGAGTGGAGGGGCGGCCGGGCCGGCTGGGGCGGCGTCGGGCTCGGGGCCGTGTCACTGGAGGGCTCCGGAAGCGAGAGCCGGCCCGGGGCGCGTGGAGGTGAACGGGCTCAAGGCCGGTTTCCTGAGTGGGGGCGGCTTGAGGGCCAGGGGGTTGACACATCAACCTTGCTTGATGTGTCAACTATGACTGCCGTTCCTTCTGGGCGGCGTCGCCTGGTCCCGCCCGCCGCGCCCCCTACGTTCGGCGGCCAATTCGGCGTACAGGGCGAGGAGTTCGGGACGGTCGACGCTGCCTTCGTCCACAGCCGACACCGTCGGCGTTCCGAGCAGGATCCTCTTCACGGGCACCTCCAGCCGCTTCCCGGTAAGGGTGTGCGGAACGGCCGGCACCTGGATGATCTCGTCCGGCACGTGCCGGGGTGAGGCCTGGGTGCGGATGGCGTCCGCCATCCGGGCGCGAAGGGCGTCGTCGAGTCGTAGGTCCGGAGCCAGCGCCACGAACATCGGCATCCAGTACCCGCCGTCGGGTTCCTCGACGCCGACGACGAGCGCCTCGTGTACCTCGGGCAGGGACTCGACCGCCTGGTAGATCTCGGCGCTTCCGAGCCGCACGCCCATCCTGTTCAAGGTGGCGTCGGACCGCCCGTGGACGACGACGCCGCCGTGGGAGGCGACGGTGATCCGGTCGCCCTGGCGCCACACTCCCGGGTATGTGCCGAAGTAGGCGTCCCGGTAACGGGCTCCGTCGTCGTTCCAGAAGTGGAGCGGCATGGAGGGCATCGGCTCGGTGATCACCAGTTCGCCGACCTGATCCAGCACCGGCTGCCCGGCCTCGTCCCAGGCCGCCACGGCGGCGCCGAGACAAGGGGCGGGAATCTCGCCGGCCCGGACGGGGAGCCAGGGGGCGCCGCCCACGAACGCCGAGCACATGTCGGTGCCGCCGCTCACGGACACCACTGGGACCGTGGCGCCGACGTGGTCGTGGACCCACCAGAAGCCCGACTCCGGCAGGGGCGAACCGGTCGAGTTGACCGACCGGAGCGCGGCGAGCTTGTGGTCCGCCGAAGGCCGCACGCCGTTCTTCTCGCAGGCCAGCAGGTATCCGGCGCTCACACCGAGCAGGGACACCTCGCAGGCGTCGGCGACCTGCCAGAGCCTGCCGGTCCGCGGGTGGGCGGGGCTGCCGTCGTAGAGCACGATGGTCGCGCCGGTCAGCAGGCCGGACACCAGGACGTTCCACACCATCCAGCTCGTGGTGGTGTACCAGAGGAACCGGTCGGCGGGTCTGAGATCCAGGTGCAGGGCCGTGAACTTGAGATGCTCCAGCAGGATGCCGCCGTGACCGTGCACGATGCCCTTGGGTCTGCCGGTCGTGCCGGAGGAGAACAGCGTCCAGAGCGGATGGTCGAAAGGCACCGGTGCGAAGATCGGTTCCGCCTCGCCGCCGGTGGCCTCGTCCCAGCCCGCGGTGCCGCCGGTGAGGTCGTACGGCAGTCCGAGGTTGTCCACGAGGACGGTTTCCCGCAGGGTGGGCAAGCCCCTCCTGAGATCGCCGATGGCGGATCGGCGGTCCTGCCGTCGTCCGCCGTGGAGGTATCCGTCCGCCGTGACCAGTACGACCGGTTCCAGTTGGGCGAAGCGGTCGAGCACGCTCGTCGCGGCGAAGTCCTGGCCGCAGGACGACCAGACGGCGCCGACACTGGCGGTGGCCAGGAAGGCCACGACGGCGTGCGGGATGTTCGGGAGGTAGCCGACGACCCGGTCGCCGGGCCGGACGCCGAGTGCGCGCAAGTGCGCCGCGAGTGCCGCGGTCCGGTCTCTCAGTTCCGCCCAGGACCAGTCGGTGCGGTGCCCGTTCTCGTCCACCGCGACGAGGGCGGGGCGCTCGGGGTCGGCCGCCCGGAAGACGTGTTCGGCGTAGTTGAGCCGGGCACCGGGGAACCAGGTGGCGCCGGGCATGGTCCGGTCGGTGAGCACCGCGCTCGGCGGGGCGGAGGCGTTGATGTCGAAGAACTCCCAGAGTGACCCCCAGAAACCCTCCAGGTCGCGGATCGACCACTGCCACAGCTGCTGATAGTCGTCCACGCGGATGCCGCGGTGAGTCCGCAGCCACTCGGTGAACCTCGTCAGGTTGGAAGCGTCGATGACGTCGTCACTCGGCTCCCACAGGAGTTCCTGGTCGGTCACCCGCGGTCACACTCCTCTGTTTCTCTAAGGGCTGTGCTCCCCGACCGGAGCGGCGACGGCGCGGGATGCCAGCAGCGCGTCCGTCGTCCGCTGGATGTGCGCGGTCAGCTCGGCCACGGCGCGGTCGGCGTCGCCGGCGAGGGCCGCGTCGAGCATCCGGCGGTGTTCGCCCGCGACGTCCCGGCCCGCGCCGTCGGTCGCCGCGCAGGACCAGCAGCGGTAGACCTCGGCGACGGCGCGCAGGGAGTCGGCGAGACCGCGGAGCCTGCCGTTGGGGCATGCCTCGTTGAGGGTCGCGTGGAACCGGGCGTGCGTCTCCAGCCACTCCTCGTTGATGGCGCCCGACGGTTCGAGCGTCGGGGTGGCGGCCAGGGTGTGGTGGACGGCCACGAGACGTGACTGCCAGGCGAGGTCGCCCCGCTCGACGGACTGCCGCAGGGCCTGGGACTCGACGGTGATCCGCACCTCGGTGAGATGGCACAGGTCTTCCTCGGACACCGACATGACTCGGAATCCGAACTGCCTTTCGGATGTGACGAGGCCCTGCTCGACGAGTCGCGGCAGGACTTCCCGCAGTACGCCGGTACTCGCCCGGTAGCGCTCACCCAGCTGGGCGAACGGGAGTCGTTCTCCGGGGGTGAGGCGGCCGTTGAGGATGTCGCTGCGGAGTTCGGCGTAGACCTTCTCCGCCCGCGTCGGGGCCCCGGACCGGCCGGCCTTGGGCGGTGCGTCACTGAGCATGTCTTGAAGTAAAGCAGAGTCGGCTCACTGTCGGAACCTCAATAGAATTTCGAAATCATATTGACATGTCGAAACAGTCGGCGGATGTTGAAGGGCAGACAACACTGGCCGATGCCGCTCCAGGAGCGAACATGCGCATGGCATCCGTGGCACATCGTCTCACCCTCCTTCCCGCCGGGGGCGACGCGATCGACGTCGCCCGACTCAGCGATCACCGGTTCTCGTCCGACCCCCAGGCCGTCTACGAACGATGGGGTGAGTTCCGGGACTGGGCCGCCGACGTGGGGGCCGCGACGGACGGGGCGGCCGAAGCGGTCGTCGCGCCCGAGAGCCTCGGATCGCCCGCGCCGTCGCCGCGCCAGGTCTTCGCGATCGGGCTGAACTACACCGACCACGCCCAGGAGGCGGGGCTGGGGCTCCCCGAGGCACCGCCGACCTTCACCAAGTTCCCCACCTGCATCACCGGCCCGTACGGCGAACTCCCGCTCCCCAGCGGCGCGGTGGACTGGGAGGTGGAGCTGGTCGTGGTCATCGGCCGGCGGGCGCATCGCGTCAAGGAGGAGAAGGCCTGGGAGTACGTCGCCGGCCTGACCGTCGGCCAGGACTTCTCCGAGCGGGAGGTGCAACTCGCGGGCCCCGCCCCGCAGTTCTCGCTCGGCAAGTCGTTCCCCGCCTTCGGCCCCATCGGTCCGTGGCTGGTCACGCCGGACGAGTTCGACGACCCCGACGACCTGGAACTCAGCTGCACCGTCAACGGCGAGCGGGTCCAGAAGGCCCGCACCTCTTCGATGATCTTCCCGGTTCCCGAACTGATCGCCCGGTTGTCCGCGGTGTGTCCGCTGCTCCCCGGAGACCTGATCTTCACCGGCACTCCCAGCGGCGTCGGCGGCGCCCGCAACCCGCGCAAGTTCCTCGCGCCGGGCGACGTGGTCGTCAGCCGTGTCGAGGGCATCGGCGAGATCCGCCAGCACTGCACCGGCTGACCGGCCGGCCGAGTCCCGCCTCTCCCGCTCAACGACGAGTCCCCAGAGGAACAGAACATGGCTCTTCATCGTCTGGCATCGGTCACCGTCGGAGTGCCCAATGTCGCCGAAACCGGCTCCTACTACACGGACTTCGGCCTGACCGAGTCCGTATCCGGCACCTTCGCCACCGTGGACGGCGGCGACCAGCTCATCCTCCGCCCCGCCGCCACCCGCCGGCTGCTCGCCATCGAAGTGGGCGCCGACGACGTGGACGACCTCGGCCGCGCCGCGAAAGCCCTGGCCCGCCTGGACGTCCCGGTCTCCCGGGGCGCGGACACGCTCGTGGTCACCGATCCCGTCAGCGACATCGAGGTGACCCTGCGGGTCGCCCCGCGTTTCGTCCAGCCCCCGACGCCCGCGATGCCGTACAACGGCCCCGGCCGCATCGAGCGGCCCGACACGCGGGCCCCCGGGATCCTGCGGGAAGGTCCGGTTCGGCCCCGCAACCTGGGGCATGTGGTGATCGGCTCCGTCGACAAGGAAGCCTCACAGCGGTTCTTCACCGAAGGGCTCGGCTTCAAGGTCACCGACGACATCAAGGGCATCGCCGCGTTCATGCGCTGCTCCACCGACCACCACAACGTGCTCGTCCAGCAGGCGCCGCTGAACTTCCTGCACCACACCGCCTGGCAGGTCGACGACGTCGACGATGTCGGCCGGGGTGCCACCGCCATGCTGGAGGACCATCCGGAGCGGCACGTGTGGGGACTGGGCCGCCATCACATCGGCTCCAACTTCTTCTGGTACCTCAGAGACCCGGCGGGCAACTTCTCCGAGTACTACAGCGACCTCGACTGCATCCTCGACGACCAGCTCTGGAAGCCGGACGCCCTGGAAGGAGCCCGGGCGCTCTACGCCTGGGGGCCGCCCGTCCCGCCGTCGTTCCTCCTGCCGGAGGACCTCGGCGCCCTGATGACCGGTACCCACGCCGCGCGATGAGGAGACCGAGATGACCGTTGCCAGTCCCCGTCCGCCGCAAGAGGTGGACGTGCTCATCGTCGGTGGCGGCGCCGCCGGGCTGACCGCCTCGCTCCTGCTGTCAAGGCTCGGGGTGCAGAGCCTGCTGGTGGAGCGCCACCCCGGCTGCTCCCATCTGCCGAAGGCACACATCCTCAACCAGCGGACCATGGAGATCTTCCGGGAGCTGGGAGTCGCCGACGACGTCTACAAGCGGGGCGCTCCGCGCGCCAACATGTCCACCGTCGCCTGGTCGACCTCCCTGGCCGGCCCTCGGTCCGAGCACGGCCGCCTCATCGGCCGTGTGGACGCCTGGGGCGGCGGCGCGGACGCCGCGGCCTACGACCAGGCCAGCCCGTGCGCCTCGACGAACCTCCCTCAACTGCGCCTCGAACCGGTGCTGCGCCAGCACGCGGAGTCGCTGGCACTCGACCGCGTCCTGTTCCAGCACGAGGTCGTCGAACTCACCCAGGACGCCGACGCCGTCACCGCCACCGTCGCACGCCTGGTGGACGGCACCCGCCACACCGTCCGCGCGCGCTACCTCATCGGCGCCGACGCGGGACGCTTCGTCGGGCCCACGACGGGCATCCAGCTGGGCGGCCTGACGGACGTCGTGGACATGGTCAGCGCACACATCAGCGCGGACCTGTCCGCCTACATCGACGACCCCAGTGTCGTCATCCACTTCTTCGTCAACCCGGACGGCAGCGGCTCGCTGGGCAGCGGAGTCCTGATCAAGATGGGGCCGGAGCACTGGGACCAGCACTCCGAGGAGTGGGCCTTCCACGCCTTGGTGCCGCCCGGGGCCGCCGTCCAGTACGAGGACGACTTCATGCCGGACCTGATCCGGCGCTCGCTCGGCATCCCCGACCTCCCGCTGACCGTGCACCGCACCTCGCACTGGCGCCAGGAGGCGACACTCGCCGACCGCTACCGGGTCGGGCGGGTCTTCGTGGTGGGGGACGCGGCCCACCGGCACTTCCCGACCACCGCCCTCGGCCTCAACTCCGCCGTCCAGGACGTCCACAACCTGGCGTGGAAGCTGGCCGCCGTCCTGTCCGGTCACGCCGGCGAGTCCCTGATCGACACCTACGAGCAGGAACGGCGCCCGGTGGCCCGCCGCAACGTCGAGCAGGCCACCACCGCGGCCCTCGCCCACCCGAACATCGACGCGGCCATCGGGCTGGCGCCGGGGATGCCGCCCGAGCAGGCCTGGGCACGCTTCACCGAGCTGTTCTCCGGCACCCAGGAGACGGCCGCGCTGCGCGAGCGGGTCGCGGAGGCGATCGCGCACGAGCGCCACGAAGTCCGCGCCCACAACATCGAGATCGGCTACAGCTACACCTCGTCGGCCGTCCTGCACGACGGCAGCGCTCCCCACGTGTACGCCGATCCGGTACTGGACTTCCACCCCCAGACGCGCCCCGGGCACCGCGTCCCCCACGCCTGGCTGAGCCGAGGGGACCGGCAGCGGTCGGTCTACGACCTCACCGGGCGGGGCAGGTTCGTCCTGATCGTCGACGCCGCTGCTCCTGCGGGCTCCGCGTGGGCGGAGGCCGCCGCAGATGCCGCCGACCGGCTCGGTGTCCCGTTGGACGTCCTGCGGATCGGCGGCGCGGACAGCGCCGACGACGAGGCATGGGCCGACGTCACCGGTGCCTGGGCGGCCCAGCGCGAGATCGCACCCGAGGGCGCGGTCCTCGTCCGACCGGACCAGCACGTCGGCTGGCGCAGCATGGGCGCGCACCCGGCGCCGGGGCCGGTTCTGGAGAAGGCGCTGCGCTACATCCTGGGGCGGCCGAGTGAGACGGCGACGGCATGAGGCGGCTGGGAGTGAGGGCCCGTGAGTGACGGTGAGCGGATGTCCGAGGGCATCCGCTCCGCCCTCGACGACGGTGTGCTGCGGGTGCTGCTGTCCAGACCCGAGCGGCTGAACGCGCTGCGCACGGAAGACCTCGACGAACTCGCCGGAGTGATCGGCCGGGCGGCCGAGGACGAGCGGGTCCGGGTGGTGGTGCTGGCCGGCGCCGGACGGGCGTTCTGTTCCGGCGCGGATCTGGGGGCGGAGGTCGACGCGGACACCGTGGATGCCGCCGGCCGCGCCGCCCTGGCCCTGCGGCGGATCGGGAAACCCGTGGTGGCGGCCGTGGACGGTGCCGCAGCGGGGGTGGGCTGCTCCCTCGCCCTGGCCTGCGACCTGGTGATCGCCACGCGGTCGGCGTCCTTCCTGCTCGCCTTCGCGAAAGTGGGCCTCATGCCCGACGGCGGGGCGACCGCGCTCGTTCCGGCGGCCGTGGGCCGGACCCGGGCGATGTGGATGGCCCTGCTCGGTGAGCCCGTGGGGGCGGAGACGGCCGCGGAGTGGGGCCTGATCGGGCAGGTGGTCGACGACGACGACCTCGACGCGACGGTAACCGACGTGACCGCCCGGCTGGCCGCCGGTCCGCCGCTCGCCTACGCGCGGATCAAGCAGGCGATCGACGAAGCGGCACTGCCCGGACTCACCCGGGCGCTGGAGACCGAACGCACCGGTCAGGCCGAGCTGTTGCACAGCCGCGACTTCGCCGAGGGCGCGGCCGCCTTCCGGGACCGTCGGAAGCCGAACTTCAACGGCACCTGAACCATCGGCGGTTCGCGGTGCCGGGGTCCCGGTTACTTACACACACAGGAGAAGACATGCGTGACATGAAGAAGTTGGTCGACGATCACCTGAGCGTGTGGGCCGTCGCCGATCCCAGGGAGCGGGCCGAGCGGATCGCCGCGATCTACACGGAGGACGTCACCGTCGTCGAGCCCGACGGGATCGTCCGTGGCAGGGACGCGCTCAACTCCCGTATCGGGCTGCTTCAGGAACACTTCGCCGGGCTCGAGTTCTCGCTCACCACCCCGATCGAGCACCACCACGACTACGCCATGTACCAGTGGAACCAGCCCACCGAGACCAGGGCGGAGGACGTCACCGGCTGGGACGTCCTCCACTTCGACGGCGATCTGATCGACCACGCGGTGATGTTCATTCCGGGCTTCGAAGACCTGAACGTGCCCGCGGGCCACGGCGATGCGTAGGCACCGCCGTCGCCGGGCTCAGTCGATCCGCACCGGCGTCTGAAGGACCCGGTCATGTCCTGCCTCGCGGACCGGCCCGGTCAGGTGCAGCGTGCCCGTGAGGCGGACATCGGCGCTGGACGCCCCGATCATGAGGGTGATCTCGCCCGGCTCGACGATGCGCCGCATGTCCGGTCCCGTGTAGGCGAGCCGGTCGGTGTGCAGGCGGAAGGTGACCCGGCGCTGCTCGCCCGGCGTCAGCCGCACCCGGGCGAAGCCGGTCAGCTGGGTGACGGGACGCGGGAGGTGGGCGACGGGGTCGGCGGTGTAGAGCTGGACGACCTCGTCGCCCGCGCGGTCACCTGTATTGCGGACCAGGCAGCTGATCTCCATCTCCCCGTCGGTCGCGATCCGCTCGGCGCTCAGCCGAAGCCCCTCGTAGGCGAACGAGGTGTAGGACAGCCCGTGCCCGAAGGGGTGGGCAGGCGTCGGGTCGAGGTTGCTCACGCCCTGGGTGTTGCCGCCCAGGGGAGCGTGCAGGTACGTGGCGGGCTGCCCGCCGGGCGTGCGGGGGATCTGCACCGGGAGCTTGCCGGACGGGTTGACACGCCCCGACAGGACACCGGCGAGGGCCGGACCGCCCTCCTCCCCGGGGAAGAACGCCTGGACGATCGCGGCCGCGCGGCCCGTGTAGGCGCCGAGGGCGTAGGGCCGCCCGGAGACGACGAGGAGGACGACCGGGGTGCCGGTGGCCAGCAGCGCCTCGACGAGTTCGCCCTGGACGCCCGGCAGGGCGAGGTCCTCGGCGTCGCAGCCCTCGCCGGAGGTGCCGAGGCCGAAGAGGCCTGCGCGGTCACCGACGACGGCGACGCAGACGTCCGCCTGCCGGGCCTCTTCGACGGCCGCGTCGATGCAGCTGCGGTCGATGTCCTTCACGGGGCAGCCCTGGGCGTGGGCGATCCGGGTGGTGGGCGGCAGTTCGGCGACGAGTGCTTCGAGGAGGGAGAGCGCCTCGATGCCGTTGTCGTGGCCGGGGTGGTGGGGGAGGACGTGGTTGGGGAAGGTGTAGCAGCCGAAGAACGCGTTCGGGTCGTTCGCGCAGGGGCCGATCACCGCGATGGAGGCCGTGTCCGGGGCCAGCGGCAGGACACCTTCGCGGTTGTCGAGCAGGACGATGCTCTGCTCGGCGAGTTCGCGGGCGATCGCCCGGTGGGCGGGCGGGTCGAGGTCGACCGGTTCCCCGGCCGGGATCTCGGGGGTGAAGTCGGCGTCCAGCAGGCCGAGTTCGGCCTTCTGCCGCAGCACCCGGCGGGCGGCGCGGTCGACGAGGTCCTCGGACACGGCGCCGCTCCGGACGAGTTCGGCGAGAGGTTCGCCGTAGCAGAGGGCGTCGGGGAGTTCGACGTCGATGCCCGCCGTGAGGGCGCGGGCGCCGGCTTCGGCGTCGGTGGCGGCGATGCGGTGCATCGTACGGAGGAAGGCGATCGACCAGTAGTCGGAGACGACCGTTCCGTCGAAGTCCCAGTCCTCGCGCAGGAGTCGGGTGAGAAGTCCCTCGTCCGCGCCGGCGGGCACCCCGTCGACGTCGGCGTAGGAGTTCATCACCGAACGGGCGCCACCGTCGCGTATCGCCGTTTCGAACGGCGGCAGGATGACGTCGGCGAACTCGCGTGGCCCCATGGAGACCGGGGCGTGGTTGCGGGCGCCCTTGGACGCGGAGTACCCGGCGAAGTGCTTCAGGGTGGCGATGATGCCGGCGCCCTCCAGGCCGCGGACATAGGCCGTGCCGGTGGTGGCGACCAGGTAGGGGTCCTCGCCGAGGGTCTCCTCCACGCGGCCCCAGCGGTAGTCGCGTACGACGTCCAGGACGGGGGAGAGGCCCTGGTGGACGCCGACTTGGCGCATGCTCGTACCGATCGCCTCGGCCATGCCCTCGACCAGGCCGGGGTTGAAGGTGGCGGCCCAGGCGAGGGCGGTCGGGAAGACGGTGGCCCGGTAGGCGGTGAAGCCGGTCAGGCATTCCTCGTGCGCGATCGCCGGGATGCCGAGCCGGGTGTTCTCCATCAACTCCCTCTGCAGGGAGGCGAGTCGGCGCATGCCCTCGGCCGGTTCGACCGGCTTGGTGCCGAACGGGCGGGTGAGATGGCCCAGGCCGTCCTTGCTCGCCACGGCGAACTCGGCGTGCCGGGCGAAGACGTCCTGCATCGGGGCCACGTTCCCGCTGACACGTGCCACGTCGGGCCAGGCACTGCCGAGTTGGGCGAGCTTCTCCTCCAGGGTCATCTCGGCGAGCAGAGCGTCGACCCTGTCGTCACGAGGGCGGGCCGGATCGGCCCAAGGTGTGGTCATGGTGCGTCCCTTGGGATGGTGGCGCGGGGGCCGCGCGGGATGTGGAGTTCAGGAGGACCGGCCGGGTGGCGCCGCGGTGGAGGCCCGTACGACGAGCTGTGTGGCCAGCTCCACCCGGTGGCTGTCGAGCGGCTCACCCGCGGCGAGGCGCAGCAGGGTGCGCAGCGCGGCGCGGCCGATCTCGACGAAGGGCTGGCGGACGGTGGTCAACGGCGGAGCGGAGGTGCCGGCCGCCGCGGTGTCGTCGAACCCGACGACACTGACGTCCTCCGGCACCCGCAGTCCGCGGACGCGGGCGGCCTCGATGACGCCGAACGCCTCCAGGTCGTTGCCGGCGAACACGGCGGTGGGCGGTTCGTCGAGGGCGAAGAGTTCCAGGGCGGCCTCGTAGGCGGGCCCGAAGCGGAAGGCGCCGCGCTTGATGAGCAGGGGGTCGGGCGTGATGCCCGCGCCGATGAGCGCGGCCTGGTAGCCGTGCAGCCGGGCGGTGTTGCACACGGCGTCGTGCCGGCCCTCGATCATGGCGATACGGCGGTGACCGAGCTTCAGCAGATGCTCGGTGGCGTCCATGCCGCCGCTGAAGTTGGTGGCGCCGATGCTCGGCACGCTCTCGTCGGGCACGTTCATCGGGTCGATCAGCACCAGCGGGATGCCGGCCTGAGTGAACTGGGCGCGCTGCTGCTGGGTCAGCTCCGAGGTCACCAGGATGACGCCCTCCCGGCCCGCGTTGGTGATCTTCCGGGCCCAGGAGGCGCCGAGCGGGTCGTCGGGCGCCGTGCCGATGACGACGTCGACGCCCGCTTCCGCGGCCGCCTCGGTCACCCCCTGGGTGATGACCAGGTTGTTGGGGTTGACCAGCTGGTCGAAGGTCAGGTCGATCGTACGCACGGGCGACTGGACGCCGCCCGGGCCACGGGCCACGTAGTCGTGCTCGACCAACAGCCGCTCCACGCGCGCCCGGGTCTCGGGCGACACGTCGCTACGGCCGTTGACCACCTTCGACACGGTGGCCACCGACACGCCGGCCGCTTCGGCGATACCGGTCAGCGTCGTCCGGCTCCGCTCGACGGCTCTCTTCGCCATGCTGATCCTTTCGGAGACTTGAGGAGACCGTAGCGCAATGTTTCGGCGAGGGTCCAGAGGGGATCTCGGGCAACTTGGCTCGGACTGGCAGGGAAAACCGGGTCGCCAAGCCCGGAACTGTTCTGGTCCGACGCCTTGACCGCACCGGCGTCGATGCCTAGGTTATCGGCCGAATTACGCTCATCATTGCGAAAAGTTTCGAAGGAGGCGGGCGTGGAGATCCGTACGCTCGGCAAGACCGGGCTTGAGGTGACCGAACTGTGCATCGGCACCAGCGCACTCGGGAGCATGCCGCAGACCTACGGCTACTCGGTCGACGAGGACCAGGCGCTGAGTACGCTGCGCCGGGTGTTCCAGGGGCCGGTCAGGTTCGTGGACACCTCGAACGAATACGGCCAGGACGGCTCCAGCGAGCGTCTCATCGGCACCGTGCTCCGCGAACTCGGCGGTGTGCCCGACGGATTCCTGGTGGCGACCAAGGTGGACCCCGACTCCACCGGCGACTTCTCCGGCCGACGGGTGCACGCCTCGGTGCGGGAGAGCCGGGAGCGGCTCGGTCTGGACCGGCTACCGCTGGTGTACCTGCACGACCCCGAGCGCCTGTCGTACGAGGACAGCATGGCCCCGGGCGGTCCGGTGGAGACCCTGCGGCAACTCCAGGCCGACGGAGTGATCGGCCATCTCGGCGTGGCCGGCGGCCCGGTCGACCTGCTGCGGCGCTACGTCGACACCGGCGTGTTCGAGGTGGTCCTCTCGCACAACCGGTACACCCTGCTGGACCGTTCGGCGGGGCCGCTGCTGGACGACTGCGCGGCGGCCGGTGTCGCGGTGGTCAACGCCGCGCCCTTCGCCAGCGGCATGCTCGCCAAGGGTCCGGACACCACCGACCGGTACTTCTACAACCCCGCGCCTCCGCAGATCATGGACGCGGCCCGACGGATCCAGGCCGCGTGCGAACGCCACGGCGTTCCGCTGGCCGCCGCGGCACTCCAGTTCTCGCTGCGCGAACCCCGTATCACCTCGACCGTCGTGGGCATCACCCGGCCCGAGCGGGTCGAGCGGACGATCGCGCTCGCGGAGCACCCGATTCCCGAGGAGCTGTGGCAGGAGGTCGCCCCGGCTCCGGAGGAGGTCTGGTTGTCGTGAGTACGGCGTTCGCGGTGATCGGCAGCGGATGGCGGACGCGGTTCTTCCTGCGGCTGGCCAAGGCGCTGCCGGACCGGTTCCGGGTCGCCGGCGTGGTGACCCGGAGCGCGGAGCGCGGCGACGAGGTCATCGCCGAGTGGGGTGTGCCGACCTTCCGCTCGGTCGACGACCTTCTGCGGCACGAACGGCCCGACTACGTCCTCGCCTCCGTGCCCTGGGCGGTGATGCCGGACGCGGTACGGGAGGTGGTCGGTCACCGGATGCCGGTCCTCGCCGAGACGCCACCCGCCCCGGACCTGGCCGGTCTGCGGTCGCTGTGGGCGGACGTGGGCCGCAGCGGGCGGGTCCAGGTGGCCGAGCAGTACCTGCTGATGCCGGGACACGCCGCGCGGCGGAGCCTGGTCCGTGACGGAGTGATCGGCGAGCCGACCTCGGTCCAGGTCTCCTCGACCCACCTGTACCACGCGGTCTCGCTCATCCGTGGCCTGCTCGGGGTCGGCTTCGCCGCCGCCGAGGTGCGGGCGAGCGCGTTCACCGCCCCGCTGGCGAACCCGCTGGAGTTCAGCGGCTGGACCGGCGACGACACGCCGAAGCAACTCACCACGACGATCACGACCCTCGACTTCGGCGGGCGGATGGGCCTGTACGACTTCACCGACAACCAGTGGTGGAACCCGCTGCGGGCCCGGCGCATCGTGGTGCGGGGCTCGGTCGGTGAGATCGTCGACGACCGGGTGGTCAGGCTGGTCGATCCGACAACGCCGGTCGAGTCCCGCCTGGTCCGGCGGCAGACCGGTGTCGACCTGGATCTGGAGCTGCTCGATCTCAAGCACATCAGCTTCGACGGACGGGTGGTGTACCGCAATCCGTTCGCGGGTGCCGCCCGGTCCGACGACGACATCGCGGTCGCGGACCTCCTGGAGCGGACCGGTGCCTGGTCCCGTGAGGAGGGCCCACCGCCGTACCCGCTCGCCGAGGCCTGCCAGGACCACCTGATCTCCCTCGCGATCGGCGAGTCGGTGCGCACCGGCGGCCCGGTCACCACGGCCCGGGAGGCGTGGGCGTAGAGCCCGCCCTCGCGTGACGTCACGTCAGTTGACATCTCAACGGATTCCCTCTGTCCGACACCTTGACCCCGCCCAGAGGGGCTCTTAACTTATCGGTCTGGAAGTGCAGAGGTTTCGAAAATTTTCGAGCCGGTTCCGCGTTCGAGCCTCTGAAGAGCGAAGGAGCTCACCATGAACCCGAGAAATCCCTTCCGCATCACCGTTGCCGCAGCCACAGCCGTCCTCGCCGTGACCATCACGGCCTGCGGCAGCTCAGGCCGGACCGCAAACGGCGGCTCCGGTGACGAGGCGCTGGTGTGGGCCCTGACCCAGGGGTCCGAGGCGACCTTCCGGGCCTCGGCAACGGAGTGGAACAAGGCCCACCCCGACAGCAAGGTCGACTACCAGTTCTTCCAGAACGACCCCTACAAGCAGAAGCTGCGCACGGCGGTCGGCGCCGGCAACGGCCCGGTCCTCTTCGAGAACTGGGGCGGCGGCATCCTCAAGACCTACGTCGACGCGGGCAAGGTCGCCGACCTCACGCCCGAACTGGACAAGAACCCCCAGTGGAAGAACCGCATCTTCCCCTCGATCCTCGAATCCGCCACCTTCGACGGCAAGGTCTACGGCGTCCCGGTCAACGGCGTGCAGCCCGTGGTCATCTACTACAACAAGCAGCTCTTCGAGAAGATCGGCGCCGAGCCGCCGAAGACCTGGGACGACCTGCTGGACCTGGTCAAGAAGTTCAACGCGGAGGGGATCGCGCCGTTCGCGATGGGCGGTGGCGCCAAGTGGCCCGACCTGATGTGGATGGAGTACCTGGTCGACCGGATCGGCGGCCCCGAGGTCTTCGCCAACATCGTCGCCGGCAAGAAGGGCGCCTGGTCCGACCCGGCCGTCCTCAAGGCCGCCGAGATGAGCCGGCAGCTGGTGAAGGCGGACGGCTTCGCCAAGGGCTTCACCTCCGTCTCCGCCGACACCGGCCAGGCCGAGGCGCAGGTGTACACCGGCAAGGCCGCCATGATCCTCCAGGGCAGCTGGGCCTACGGCGGCACCTTCGTCACCGGCGCCCCGAAGTTCGTCTCCGAGGGCCACCTGGGCTGGACCGGCTTCCCGACCGTCGAGGGCGGCAAGGGCGACCCGACCAACGTCGTCGGCAACACCGCCAACTTCTTCTCCGTCTCCGAGCAGGCCGGCGCCAAGCAGAAGGCGACCGCGCTGTCGTACCTCAAGGACGGCGTCTACAACGACTCCTACATCGACAGCCTGCTCGAGATCGGCAACGTCCCGCCCGTGAAGGACCTGGACGCCAAGATCAAGGCGTCCGACAGCGCAGACTGGTCGAGTTACGTCTACAACCTCACCCGTGACGCCAAGAGCTTCCAGCTCTCCTGGGACCAGGCGCTCACCCCCGAACTCGGCGACGCCCTGCTCACCCACCTCGACCAGCTCTTCCTCGGCGAGATCAGCCCGCAGGAGTTCTGCTCCCAGATGGACGAGGCGGCGGCGAAGTGAGTACCGCCAAGGTAGTGAGTACGGCCAAGGTCTCCGCGGCCACTCAGAAGGGCGGCCCGCCGTTCGTCATGGCGCTGCCCGCCCTGCTGCTGTTCGCGCTGTTCGCGCTCGTCCCGATGGGGATCGTGGTCTACCTCAGCTTCACCCGCTGGGACGGACTGGGCACGCCGGACTGGACCGGCCTCGAGAACTGGCGTACCGCGCTGTCCAGCGATGTCACCCGGCACGCGGTGTGGCTCAGCCTCAAGATGATGCTCTTCGCCTGGGTCGTGCAGACCCCGATCAGTCTGCTGCTGGGCGTCTTCCTCGCCGGGAAGCAGCGCTACCGGGCCCTGCTCGGTGTGTTCTTCTTCATCCCGCTGCTGATCTCGACGGCCGCCATCGCCATCATCTTCAAGAACCTGCTCGACCCCAACTTCGGTCTGGGCGCGACACTCGACCTGCCGCTGCTGGACAAGAACTGGCTCGGTGACCCGCAACTCGCCTTCTACGTCGTCGTGTTCGTCATCTCCTGGCAGTTCATGCCGTTCCACACCCTGCTCTACCAGGCCGGCGCACGACAGATCCCGGGCTCGCTGTACGAGGCAGCCGCCCTCGACGGCGCGAGCCGGCTCCAGCAGTTCTGGCACATCACCCTGCCCCAGCTGCGCTACACGATCGTCACGTCCTCGACGCTGGTGGTCGTCGGCTCGCTGACCTACTTCGACCTGATCTTCGTGCTCACCGCCGGCGGGCCCGGGTACTCCACCCGCATCCTCCCGCTCGACATGTACATCACCGGTTTCCAGAGCAACCAGATGGGCCTCGCCAGCGCCATCTCGGTGGTGCTCGTCGCGGCGGGTCTCATCATCTCGCTCGCCCTCGTCCGGTTCTCCGGCTTCAGCCGGATGCGCAGCCAGCAGGCAGGTATGTGATGTCCACGCTCTCCGAGGCCCCCTCCACCCGCACCCCCGGCACGCCGACGCACCTGAAGACCCCCGCCGCACCACCGAGCCGGTTCGCCCGGCTGCGCCGCACCAACTCACTCGGCGCGCTCGGCGGCCTGGTCTGGCTGGTGATCGTCATCGTCCCCATCTACTGGGTCGTCGTCACCAGTCTGCGCACCCGCGACGGCTTCTTCGAGGCCAACCCCCTCTCGATACCGTCCGATCCGACCCTGGACAACTACCGCCTGGTCCTCGACAACGGCTTCTGGCACTACCTGTTCAACAGCCTCGTGGTCACGGTCGGGGCCACGCTGATGACACTCGTCGTGTCCTTCCTGGCCGCCTACGCCATCGTCCGCGGCACCGGGAAAGGGCTGCGCTGGGCGTTCAGCGTCTTCCTGCTGGGCCTGGCCATCCCCATGCAGGCCACGATCATCCCGATCTACTACCTGATCGCCAAGGCGCAGATGTACGACACCCTGCTCGCCCTCGTGCTCCCGTCGGCGGCGTTCGCGATCCCGCTCACCGTGATCATCCTGGTCAACTTCCTGCGGGACATCCCCGATGAGCTGTACGAGTCCATGCGGGCGGACGGCGCCGGCCACTGGCGCATGCTGTGGAACCTGGCCCTGCCGCTCGCGCGCCCCGCGCTGCTCACCGTCACGATCTACGACGCGCTCAACGTCTGGAACGGCTTCCTCTTCCCGCTGATCCTCACGCAGAGCCCGGACAAGCGTGTGCTGCCCCTGTTCGTGTGGAGCTTCCAGGGCGAGTTCACCATCAACGTCCCCGCGATCGTGGCCGCGGTGGTCCTCTCCACGCTGCCGATCCTCGCCCTGTACGTCGTCGGCCGCCGCCAGCTCATCAGCGGCATGACCGCGGGCTTCGGCAAGTGAGCAGCCGATCCAGGTCTTTTCCCGCCCACTCACCGAAGGCTCCGAGCACATGACCGACCCGACCCCGCAAGCACCGGTGGCCGCCTCCCGCCCCGTCCGCTGGGGCATCCTGGCCACCGGCGCCATCGCCCACACCTTCGCCGAAGACCTGCAACTCATCCCGGACGACGCCGAGCTGGTCGCCGTGGGCTCCCGCAGCGTCGAGAGCGCCCGGCGGTTCGCCGACCGGCACGGCGTCGCGCGCGCCCACGGCACCTGGCACGCCCTCGCCGCGGACCCGGACGTCGACGTGGTGTACGTGGCCACACCACACGCGGCCCACCATGCCGCCGCCGTCCTGTGCCTGGACGCGGGGAAGGCGGTGCTGTGCGAGAAGCCCCTCACCCTCAACCTCGCGCAGGCCCAGGACCTGGTCGGCATGGCCCGCAAGCGCGACGTCTTCCTGATGGAGGCGATGTGGACCTATCTCAACCCTGCCGTACTGAAGATGCAGGAGCTGATCGCCGACGGCGCGATCGGTGAAGTCCGTTCGGTGCACGCCGACTTCAGCATCGCCGTGCCCTACGACCCCGACCACCGGTTGCACGACCCGGGACAGGGCGGCGGGGCCCTCCTCGATCTCGGCTTCTACGTCGTCTCGTTCGCCCACCTGTTCCTGGGGGTGCCCAGCGCGGTCTCCGCGCAGGCGCATCTCAACCCCTCGGGCGTCGACGACAACACCGGCATCCTGCTCGGCTACGACAGCGGAGCCATTGCCGTGCTCTCCTGCTCGCTGGGCACCGGGACGGACCAGCGCGCATCGGTGAACGGCACGCTCGGCCGGATCGAGATCGTCCGCGACTTCTTCCGGGCCGACGGCTTCGTCCTGCACCGCAAGGGTCGCGAACCCGAGGAGTTCCGCCTTCCGACCGCACAGGGCAACGGCTACTTCCGCGAGGCCCTGGAGGTGGCCCGCTGCCTGCGCGCCGGCGCCACCGAGTCACCGCTCGTCCCGCTGGACGGCACCCTCGCGGTCATGGCGACCTCGGACGCCGCCCGCGCGGTCACCGGGATCCGCTATCCCGGGGAGCCGGACGGGAATTGACGAAGCGTCGACTGCTCAGTCGACGAAGACGGGTGGTGCATCCGCCGTGAGCTTCGTGAGCGTGAGATGGAAGCTCTTCCGCTCGGCGGCGGGGAGGTCCGCGAGGAGCGCGTCCAGGCGTTCGGTGATGCCGCGATGGAAGGCTCCGATCGCCTCCTCGCCGCTCGGGGTGAGCGCCACGCGGACCGCGCGGCGGTCGGCCGGATCGGGCCGGCGCTCGACGAGGTCACGCTGCTCGGCGCGGTCGACGAGTCCGGTGAGGCTGGACCGCTCGACCCCCAGGACGCCGCACAGCTCGGCCATGCCCTTCGGGCCGAAGGTCAGTGAGCACAGCAACTGAGCCTGGGCGTAGGTCAGTCCACAGTCCCGGCTGCACTCGGTGTAGACGGTCTGGATCAGGAACGACAGCCGCACCAGACCGGCTGCCGGACCGGCCGCTTCCCGCATGGGAGATCTCCTCCGGTTGTTTTTGTTCGTGCCACAAAGTACTTTGTTCGTACTGCGAATAGTACGTGGGGCGAAGGAGCTGCGCCATGGCCGATTACGGGCACGAGCTGATGTTCGGCACCTTTCTCACGCCGGCGGCGGCGCAGGCGGACCGCGTGGTCGCGCTGGCGCAGCTCACTGAGCAGGTGGGCCTCGACCTGGTGACGGTGCAGGACCATCCGTACCAGCCCGCCTTCCTCGACACCTGGACGCTGCTGTCGGTGATCGCGGCCAAGACCCAGCGCGTCAAGGTCTCCCCGAACGTGGCCAACCTGCCCTTGCGCCCGCCCTACGTGCTCGCGAAGAGCGTCGCCTCGCTGGACATCCTCAGCGGCGGCCGGGTGGAACTCGGCCTGGGCGCGGGCGCGTTCCGCGAGGCCATCGTGGCGGCCGGCGGTCCCGACCGCACCGTGGGGGAGAACGTAGAGGCCCTGGAGGAGGGCGTACGGATCATCCGCGAGGTCTGGTCACCGGAACGCGTCGGCATCAAGGCCGACGGCAAGCACTACCAGGTCGTCGGCGCCAAGCGCGGACCCGCCCCGGCCCACGACGTCGGCATCTGGCTGGGCGCGGTCAAGCCCCGCATGCTGCGGCTCACGGGCCGGCTGGCCGACGGCTGGATGGTGTCGAGCCCGTACTTCGCCCCGGAGAAGCTGGCCGAGCCCAACGCCGAGATCGACGCGGCGGCACTCAAGGCGGGCCGCGACCCCTCCGACATCCGCCGGATCTACAACATCGGCCCCGGCAACAGCCCACTCGACGGCCCCGTGGAGGAATGGGTCGACCGCCTCACGGAGATCACCCTGACCCATGGGATGAGCGTCTACGTCTTCGGCAGCGACGCCCCGGACGACATCCGCCGGTTCGCGGAGGTCGCCGAAGGCGTGCGGGAGGCGGTCGAGGCGGCGCGCGCGGGGGCACAGGGGACCGCGCCGACGGGAGCGGGCGTCACCGAAACCGCGACAGCAGCCGTTGCCGCACCCGTCGTATCGGACTCGGGTCTCGGCCTCGCACCGACACCCGACGACGGGGTGCGGCTGAGCGGGGAACGGCTGTGGGACGAGTCGACACGGCCGACCGCTCCGGCGCCGCGGCCCGGACAGACGTACACGGCGACCCAGCGCACGAACGGTCAGCATCTGATCGACGTCCACGACCATCTCCGGGCCGAGTTGGAGAAGGTGCGCGACCTCGTCGAGCAGGTCGCCGCCGGGGTGATGGACGTGGGAGGCGCGCGGTCGGTCATCAACGAGCTGACGATGCGGCAGAACAACTGGACGCTCGGCGCCTACTGCGAGTCGTACTGCCGCGGCGTGACCCTGCACCACACCCTAGAGGACGACTCGATCTTCCCCAAGCTGCGGCGGGCGGACCCGGGGCTGAAGCCGGTACTGGACCGGCTGGAGGAGGAGCACCACGTCATCCACGACGTCCTCGAACGTGTCGACCGGGCACTGGTCGCCCTGGTCGACGGCTCCGGCGACGTGACACAGCTCCGCGACAACGTGAACGTCCTGTCGGACACGCTCCTGTCGCACCTGTCCTACGAGGAACGCGAACTCGTGGAACCGCTGTCCCGCTTCTCGCTGTTCACCGGCTGACCGGAGCGCACGCAGAAGGAACTTCGGGGACGTTGATGCCGATCATGCCGCCGGTGGCGCCCTGCGTGGCGGCGGTGCTGACGGCGTTCTCGACGCGCTCCTGGGCGGCCTTGGTGACCAGCGGGCCCATACCGACCTTCACCTCGCGGGCCTTGCGCTCCAGGATCTCGACCAGGACGACGGCGTGGTTCTCGGCGCCGCCGAGGGCCTGGGCCCGCTTGCCTGCCGCGGTGGCCTGCTGGTGGACGTTCGACGGACACGTCCTCCTTGCACCCGTACCGAGCCGAGTGACCTCCCCGCTCGGTACGGGCGGAGGGCAGCGCGTGACGACCCCCGTGCGCGCTGCTGATCCGGGCCGCCGACTTGTGCGGCAGGTACGCGCAGTCGGTGACGTCGTCGGCTGAAGTGCCGTACGACAGCCTGCACTTGCTGACGCCGCTCACAGCAGGCTCAACGTCGTCGACGACCGGCAGCTTCAGCCACGTATGGGCGCTGCGGCGCCACAGGCCCGAGGTGATGGTGAGCGACTTGATGACGGCGTCGGGGGAGAGGTCGTTGCGGATCTTGCCGTTGTCCCAGTGGGAGATGACGACAGGTCGAACTCGCCGCCGATCATCAGCAGGGCCACCGGCAGGGCCATGATTCCGATGGTGGAGGACTGATAGAGGATGTTCGCCATCGAGCTGCCGTCGCGTACCGGCGGCGCGGCGATCAGGAAGAAGACCCAGACGGCCACGGCGCCGAGGAAGACGCCGATCTCCGGGCGTGCCAACAGCCGTACGGCCAGGGGATGTTCAGCGGTCCGGCCGTCGGTCGGCTGTGGGCCGGAGGCCGGCGGTGCGGTCACCGCCGGCGCGGCCTGTGGGGTCATGGTCATCACCGGGTTCCCTTGGCGGCGTACTTCTCGACGGCGGCGATGTTGGACTTGTCGACGAACGCCGGGCCGGTGAGGACGGGTTCCTGTCCGCCGCCCATGTAGTTGCCGTTGGTCTGGTAGAGCCACAGGGAGTCGATCGCCAGATAGCCCTGGAGATAGGGCTGCTGGTCGACGGCGAACTGCAGGGTGCCGTCCTTGATGGCGGCGACGACCTGCTTGTCCAGGTCGAAGGTGGCGACCTTGGCCTTGCTGCCCGCGTCCTTCGCGGCCTCCACGGCGGTGAGACCGATCGCCCCGTACAGGGTGGCCACCTCGTCGATCGAGCTGTCCTGCTGGAGCTTCGCGGTGATGGTGGACTTCACCGAGGGCATGTCGGTGCCGTTCACGTACAGGGTGTCCGTCTTGCCCTTGAAGGTCTTCTTCAGGCCGTCACACCGAGCCTGCAGGCCCACGTTGCCCTGCTCGTGGACCACGCACAGCGTGTGCTTGGCGCCGAGGGCGTTGAGCTTCTCGCCGAAGCCCTCACCCGCCACGGACTCGTTCTGCCCGAAGAACTCCAGCAGCCCGAGCGACCTCCACGTGTCCGTACCCGAGTTGAGCCCCACCACCGGGATGCCGGCGGCCTCCGCCTTGGCGAGGACGCCCTTCAACGCGTCGGGCTTGGCGAGCGTGACGGCGATGCCGTCCACCTTCTGGTCGATGGCGTTCTGCACCAGGTTCGCCTGGTTGCCGGCGCTGGGGTCCGCCGAGTAGAGCAGCTCGACGTTGTCCTTGGCGGCGGCCACCTCGGCGCCCTTGCGGACGGTGTCCCAGAAGGCCTGGCCCGGTCCCGCGTGCGTGACCAGGGCGACCTTGATACGCGGGGTGTCGGCCTTGCCTGCGGCGGCCGCGCCGCCGTCGGAGTCCTCGGCCTTCTTGCCGCCGGAGCTGCTGGAGCAGCCGGCGACCAGGAGGGCGGTCGCCGCGGCGGCGGCGACGAGCGCGGCGTTTCTGCGGGTCTTGCGGGATCGGGAGCTGCGGTTCATGGCGGGCACCTCACTGTGCTCTTCGAATGGGTGGTGCTGCTCCGGGCCGGGCCCGGAAGGCCGCCGCGGGCACGGCGGCCGGGCTGTGCGCGGTGTGGAACGTCAGGGATCAGCCGCCGGTCAGGGCGGACGAGGCCGCACGGAGCTCGGTGTCCAGGGCTGCGAGGTCGACGGCGCTCGCGGTGGCGGCCGCCCGCTGGGCGGCGGAGCACACGAGCATGGCGCGGTAACCGGTGAAGAAGTCGGTCTGCATGGTGCCGTTGCCCGCGATGGCGCCGAGGAACTCCTGCACCTGGGCGACGAAGCCGGCGCCGTAGCCGGATCCGACGCCCCGGGCGGGCATGGGGATGGTGTGGGCGAAGGAGTCGTACTCCGGGCCGACGATCACCGTGCGCGATCCGTTGGTGACACCGTTCGGCGGCGAGCTGGTGAACAGCTCGAACTCGTCGGGGTGGACGGAGTCGAAGCGGATCGAGCCGGTCGAGCCGATGAGGTGGAAGCCCAGGGAGTTGGGCACACCCGTGGCGACCCGGCTGACGGTGATGTGCCCCGTCACGCCGGAGGCGAACTCGGTGATGGCGGTGGTGACGTCGTCGGTGGTGACGGGGCCCCGCTCGCCGGTGGTGGCGACCGGGCCGTGTCCGACCACGGCGCCGGCCGGGACCGGGCGCTCGGGCACGACGGTCCGCATGTCGGCGGCCACCACACGGCCCGTCCGACCCAGCACGTGCTCCAGGACGGAGACGATGTGCGGACCGATGTCCAGGATCGCGCCGCCGCCGGCCAGCGCGCGGTCGTACCGCCAGGACAGCGGCGCCTCGGGGTTGGCCGCGTAGTCGGTCAGGTACCAGGCGGAGAAGTGCCGGGGCTCGCCGATGGCGCCCTCCCGCACCAGCTTGGCGATGCCTTCCACGGCGGCCAGCCGGCGCCAGGAGAAGCTGATCGCGTGCACCAGTCCCGACTTCTCCGCCGTCCGCGCGAGCTGCAGCGCCTCGGCGGCCGTGCGTCCGAGCGGCTTCTCCGCCATGACGTGCTTGCCGGCGGCCAGCAGGCGCGGGATCACCCCGATGTACTGGTTGTTGGGCAGCGCGACGCTCACCGCGTCGACGGCCGGGTCGTCCAGGATCGCCTGGATGTCCGCGTGCGCGGTGGCGAACCCGTACCGGGCGGCCGTGCTCTCGGCGAGTTCCTTGTTCGCGTCGACCACGGCGACCAGGTCGACGGCGACCCGCCCGGCCAGGTCGGGGTGCATGGTCGCGTTGCGGTAGCCGTAGGCATGGGCCTGACCGGCCATGCCCGCTCCGACGACTGCCACGCCGATTCGCTCGGTCATTGTTCCTACTTCCCAGCTGTATGTACGGGTTCGATGAGGTGGAAAGGGGAGCGCGGGCTCAGCCGCGTCCGGCTCGCCGTGCGGCGGAGCCGAGTCCGCTGCCGCGCAGGTAGCCGCAGGTGCGGGTGGCGATCGGCAGCGGCTGGTCCGGCGGGCACGGGTACATGTCCTGCTCGACGATCACGAACACGTCGGGGGCGAGTCCGGCCAGGCCGTCGGCCAGCGACTCCAGGCTCGGCACGCCCTTCGGCGGCTCGCACACGGCGCCCCGGGTGACCGCTTCGGCGAACGGCAGGTTCTCGCGCTCGACCTCGTCCAGGACGACCGGGTCGACCTGCTTGAAGTGCACGTACTCGACCCGCTCCGGGAACCGGCGGAGCAGCTCGGCGTTGTCGCCGCGCCGGTAGGCGATGTGCCCGGTGTCCAGGCACAGGCCGACCAGGGCCGGGTCGGTGTCGGACAGGAACCGTTCGGTCTGGGCCTGGGTCTCGACGTGGCTGTCGGCGTGGGGGTGGAGGAGCAGCCGTACGCCGTGCTCGCCGCACACGGTCCGCGCCAGCTCCTCGACCGACCCGGTCAGCCGCTTCCAGCCGTCCGCGTCCAGTTCGGCGGGTTCCAGCGACGCACCGGTCATCAGGTCCCGGTACATCGCGGGCAGGAACACCAGGTACGAGGCGCCCGCGGCGGCGGCCAGGCCGGCCACGCGCAGGGCCTCCTCCCGCACCCCGGCGTACTCCTCGGCGCGGTGCAGCGCACCACCGACGGTGCCGGCGGACATCTTCAGGCCGCGCTGCCCGAGCTCTGCCGCCAGGGCGGCCGGGTCGGTGGGCAGGTAGCCGTAGGGGCCGAGTTCCAGCCACTCGTATCCGGCTTCGGCGATCTCGTCCAGGAATCGCGACCAGTGGACCTGACGCGGGTCGTCGGGGAACCACACACCCCAGGAATCCGGGGCGCTGCCCACCCTGACCTGGGCGAGCGCTGCGTGCTTCGGTGCGTGGTGGGTGATCGGGCTCGTCATCGGGACAGCTCTCTTCTCTGAAGTCCACGGCGGATCACTCGGCAGCCGAACGAGCGGCTTTGGGACCGGTCCCAACACTGTGGCTGGCCGGCTTTTCATGTCAAGACATGCGGACGAAACAATCACGCTGTGAGGTGTGGCTACCGGGCAGGTGCTGTGTGGGGACGGCGCCCTCTCCGTACCGCCTGGCTGCCGTAGAATCTCGGTGATAGCGATCCTTTGGGACCGGTACCGGAACTGTGGAGCGACAAGGGGGCATGACCGCCATGAGCACGAACCCGCGCAACGCGGCTGACGGTCAGCACACGATCCGCAGCGTGGCCGAGTACGCGGGTGTGTCCAAGTCCCTCGTCTCCCGGGTTCTGCAGGGCTCGCCGCATGTACGGCCGGAGAAGCGCAAGGCCGTGGAAGACGCGATCAAGGAGCTGGGCTACCGACCCAACGGCGCGGCGCGGAGCCTGACGGAGCGGCGCACCCGGGCGATCGGCGTGCTCGTCAACGATCTGCGCCAGCCGTGGTTCGTGGACTTCCTCGAAGGTGTCAACACCGCGCTCACCGAGAGCGACCTGCACATGTTCGTCGGCGACGGACGTCTCGACCGGCACGCCGACGAACGGCTGATGCGCGCGTTCATGGAGATGCGCGTCGACGGCCTGATCCTCGCCGGCACCATGCCCGAGTCGACCACCATCACCGAGGCGGCCTCCCGGCTGCCCACGGCCGTGGCCGGCAGCCGCGACTTCAAGCTGCCCAACGTCGACGTGATCGCGGAGGACGACGGGCGCGGCGTCGAACTGGTGATGCGCCACCTCTTCGACCTCGGCCACCGCCGGATCGCCCACATCGCGGGCAACCACGCCGCCGTCTTCGGCATCCGCCGCCGCGCCTACGAGACGATCATGCGCGAGCACGGCTACGGCGATCACGTCCTCGTCGAGACCTGCGACACCACGGAAGACGGCGGCTACCGCGCGGCGGTCCGCCTGCTCGGCCGCGCCCGTCCCCGCCCCACCGCGCTGTTCGTCGCCAACGACCCCGCCTGCGTCGGCGCGTTCTCCGCCGCCGTGGAACTCGGCCTCTCCGTGCCGGGAGACCTCTCGCTCGCCAGCTTCGACAACAGCTTCCTCGCCAAGATCCGGCACCTCTCCCTGACCAGCGTCGACATCGGTGCTCATGAGGTCGGCCGACGGGTGACCCGCGTCCTCCTGGACCGCATCGCCGAACCCGAACGGACGGCCGTCGAGTACTTGGTGACGCCCACGTTGGAGGTCCGGAGCTCCACCGGTCCGGTGCCGCGCCCGGAAATCGAGCCCGAGGCCGACTGAGCCCGAGGTGGCCCGCGGTCGCCAACGAGGCTGGAAATGGAAAAAACTTTCCGTTGACGAGCCTGTTACATGCCAGGCATCCCGGTGCAACACACAGGCCGTTGTCTGACACATCAACCATCCGGTGCGACGCCGGAGGGAGATGTCGGGCCCAGCACCAAGGAGCAGCACATGACGGCGACGGACAACGCGGACGCGGACAGAACCGCCACACCGCCGGGGTATTCCCCCCGTCTCTACAACGAGGACCTCGCCCCCGCCACCGAGCGCAAATGGGGCGCCTTCAGCATCTTCAACGTCTGGACCTCGGACGTACACAGTCTCTACGGCTACTTCCTGGCCGCCAGCCTGTTCCTCGTCGCGGGCAACACCTTCAAGTTCCTCATCGGCATCGGTGTCGGCTCGTTGGTCATCTACTGGTTGATGACCCTCATGGGCAATGCGGGCGTCAAGACCGGCGTCCCCTACCCCGTCCTCGCCCGCGCCTCGTTCGGCACCTTCGGTGCCAACGTCCCGGCGCTCGCCCGGGCCGTGGTCGCCACCTTCTGGTACGGCGCGCAGACCAGCGCTGCGGCGGGCGCCATAGTCGCCTTCCTCGTCCGCTACGACGGCCCCAGGGACCTGCACGAGACCACGCACCTCTTCGACCACAGCGGCCTCGAAGTGCTGTGCTACCTCGGTGTCTGGGCCGCTCAGCTGCTCATCATCAGCAAGGGCATGGAGACGGTGCGCCGTTTCCAGGACTTCGCCGGACCCGCGGTCTGGCTGATGATGCTGATCCTGGCGATCGCCCTGTCCGTGAAGGCCGGTGCACTGTCCTTCTCGGTCGACATGCCGGCCAAGGATCTGGCCGCACTCGCCAAGAGCGCCACCGGACTCGACGTCAGCCCCGGTTCGTTCGCCGCGATCGCCGCGATAGCCGCCACCTGGATCACCTACTTCGCGGCCCTGTTCCTCAACTTCGGCGACTTCGCTCGCTTCACCCCCGACAAGAAGACCCTCAAGAAGGGCAACATCTGGGGCCTGCCCGTCAACCTGATCCTCTTCTCCCTCGTCGCGGCGATCACCACGGCCGCCGCCAGCAAGGTGTACGGGGAGGTCATCCTCGAACCGGCCGAGATATCCGCCAAGTTCGACAGCGCGGTCCTCGTCCTGCTCGCCGCCCTGACTTTCGCCGTCGCGACGCTCGGCATCAACGTCGTCGCCAACTTCGTCAGCCCCGCCTTCGACTTCGCCAACGTGGCACCGAAGTACCTGACCTTCCGGCGGGGCGGCCTCATCGCCGCCGTCATCGCGCTGCTGCTCTACCCGCTGCACCCCTGGGACAACGCCCCCAGCTTCGTCAACGCCATCGGCTCGACGATGGGCCCGCTCTTCGGCGTACTCGTCGTCGACTACTACCTCATCCGGAAGACCCAGCTGAACGTGCCCGCGCTCTACCAGGAGGACGGGGAGTTCCGCTTCCAGGGCGGCTGGAACGTCCGGGCGCTCGTCGCCGCCGCGGTGGGCTCCGTCTTCTCCAGCATCCTGCCCGTCTACGGCCCCTCCGGATACGGGGACAACCTGGGCCCGTACTCCTGGTTCATCGGCGTCGCCGTCGCCGGAGTGGTCTACCTCGCCCTCAGCAGGGGCAGGAGCCCGCTCGCCGCCCGAACCACCGAAGCTCCGGCCGCCCCCGGGCAGACGGACGCCGGCACGGGATCGTAGACGACGCGGACCGCAACACATCACGTGGCGCGGGCGCGACCGGTGAGACACACCGGTCGCGCCCGCGCCACGTTACCCGTCCGTCAGCAGCCGCAGCCCGCTGCGGTGGTGGCGGCGGCGGACGTGGCCGTGCCGGCGGACGCCTGGTCCAGAAGGATGCGGCCGCGCAGCATGTTCTGCATGACCTTCATGAACAGCTGTGCGCCGGAGGTGCCGATGACGAACGGGTTGTCGGCGCTGTCCGGCGCGGCGCGCAGCTCCTCCATGCGCGCCAGGCCGTGGTCGCAGAATCCGTGGTTGCTCAGTTCGACGTCCACCCGGGCCCGCTTCATCCGGGAAGCGAAGGTCTGCGCGGAGGCCAGATAGGTCTCCTTGTCCGCGGTGGCGGTGGGAGGGTTCGTCCCGCCCCACAGCATCGCCCTGTGCGCCCTGCCCTGCCAGTGGGCGGGGAAGATCGGGGAGACGCTGCCGGGTGTGTGGCCCGGGGTGTGGTGGAGCGTGACCGTGGTGTTCCCGAGGGTGAGTTTCTGGCCGTCGGTGATGTCCAGGTCGCGGGTGGGCGCGTTGGCCGGCTGGTTGGCGGCGAGCATGTCCCAGTCGGCCGGGGCCATCATGACGCGGGCGCCGTAGGTGTCGGCGAGGTACTGGGCGCCGCCGAAGTGGTCGCCGTGACCGTGGCAGACGACGACGTACTTGATCGTCGCCGGGTCCAGGCCGAGGGCCTGCAGCCCGGGGACGAGGGTCTGCTGGGCGGTGGCGGGAGAGGTCAGGGCGTCGATGAGGATGATGCCGTCCGAGGTGAGGATCGCCGTGGCGGACACCCAGCCGATGCTCAGCACGGCCACGTCGTCGAAGATCTTCAGCGGCGCGGGCGCGGGAGGGAAGGGAATGCTGAATCCGGCGGTGAGCCCGGCGACGAGGTCGGTGAGGATCGGGTTGTCGCCGGCCAGTGCGGCCGCCCGGCCGAAGTAGTACTGGGAAGTCTTGCTCCTGGCCGCCGTGGCCCCGGTGGCCTGTCCCGGAAGCAGGACCGTCGCCCCCGCGCTCAGCGCCGCGGCGGTGCCGAGCTGCCAGAAGCGGCGGCGGGTGAGGGATCCGTCGCTCGCGGGGCTGGTCGGGCGGTTCGCGTCGGCTTTCGACTCGTTCACGGCTGCGACTCCTTGCGGGGGGATCGTGGTGCGGGTTGGACGTCCGGTGCAGGAGCATGGGTGGGGGACCGTCGGAGAGCCAATATCGAGGCAGACAGTGAATGTGGCCTGCCGGTGGACGATCCGACATTGCGTCAGTCGGCGTTCGGTGAGCGTGGCGCGATCCCGGCAGGGAGCGCATGGTCGGACAGGATCGGCGTCCGTCCGTAGTCGTTCACTGTCACCGCGCGCATTTTTGCATGATGCGTCAACGATGCATCCAGGGTGGGCTTCTGGCTCCACGTCAGGGCGGGCATCGTGACTCCACTTCTATGGATCGGTCAAATGCCCGCAATTGTATGGATGTTGAGTCGTGTGACACGCTCCGTTGCCGGCGGGGTCGGGATGACGTGAGCGCTTGCGCCGCGAGCCAGCCGCCCCAGTGCGAAGCCGGCGCGGGCAGCGCCTGCGTGGCCGTTCACCAACGGGACCGGTGGCCAGGTCCACAGCATCTGCGTGAACGGCCAGTGCGCCACCTTCACCACGGACAGCCGGAACTTCTACCTCCCCGAGCTGACCGTGGCCGCCGACGGAGCGTCGCCCACCACCCTGACCTACTCGGGCTACTCCTGCGAGAGCAGCACCCAGAACTCCCAGGCCGTGGCCTGGACCACCGGCTCCACGGCACCCGGCAACTACCGCTGGGTGACCATCGGCCGCGTCTGGATGTGACACACGGGGTTGCGGTGGCCTCCCCGGCGGCCACCGCACCGGCTGCTCATCAGAGGTGGCCCCGCAGGTGCGCCGGCGGCGCACGTACGACCGGGTACGGCGAGTGCTCGGGGAGTAGGAGTGGCTGGCCGGTCCGTGTCGGCGTTCAGCGCCGGGCTGCCACGGCTGCCGCCGACGCGGCCAGGATGCGGTGCAGGACGGGGACCGGGATCGACGGGTTGGTGACCGCTTCGCATGCCGTGTCGCGGTCGTGCAGCAACCCGGCCAGGACGCGGGCCGGCAGCCGCGGATTGCGCACCGCGGTGCCGCGGACGTAGGATTCCGGGTCGTTCAGCAGCCGCACCGCGTCGGCCGGTGACAGCCGGGGGTCGCCAGGCCGGACGGCTCGCGGACTTCCGGCTCCGCCGCCTGGACCGGCAGTACACGGCGAAGCTCCGGGCGCCCTTCGCCCTCATCCAGGAGTGCCTGCCCGCTGGCCAAGGCGGTCGACGTCGCCCGGCAGATCAGGAAGACGCCGATCGTGGTCAACGACAGCCGCGGCTTCATCACCAGCCGGGTCATCGGCAAGTTCATGGACGAGGCCATCGCCATGGTCGGCGAGGGCATCCACCCGGCCTCGGTCGAGCAGGCGGCGAACCAGGCCGGCTACCCCGCGCCCGCGCTACAGCTCATGGACGAGCTCACGCTCACCCTGCCCCGCAAGATCCGTCAGGAGTTCATGGCCGGGGTACGGGCGGAGGGCGGGCAGTGGCAGCCGCACGGCTCCGAGGCGGTCGTCGACCGGCTGATCGACGAGTTCGACCGCAAGGGACGCTCGTCCGGCGTGGGCTTCTACGACTACGCCGACGGCAAGCGGACCCGCCTGTGGCCCGGCCTGGTCGAACACTTCACCACGCCGGGTCACGAGATCCCCTTCGAGGACATGCAGGAACGCATGCTGTTCGCCGAGGCACTGGACACGGTCCGCTGCTTCGACGAGGGCGTACTGCGCTCGGTGGCCGACGCCAACGTCGGCTCCCTCCTGGGCATCGGGTTCCCGGCCTGGACCGGCGGCGTCATCCAGTACATCAACCAGTACGAGGGCGGCCTGGCCGGATTCGTCGCCCGCGCCCGTCAGCTCGCCTCGGCTTACGGTGAGCGCTTCGTACCGCCGGCCTCCCTGGTGGCCAAGGCCGAGCGGGGCGAGGTCCACACCTGAGTGCCACCCGGCAACTCGCCGAAACGAGCGCCGAGTTGAAGTCGCTCCGGGTCGACATGCACGACCACGTGGCCGAGGTGCGAGTTCCTGACGCTGATCGAGCCGGGCGAGAGGGGCACCGTCGTGCGGCACTACTCCCGCGCCGACATGCTGAGATGCACCCCGGCCGTCGTGGTGGCCCCGATCCGGACGACCCCGACACGGGCGACTTCTCCCCGGTCCGGGTCGCGCCGGACGCGTCCGCCGTGGCGGCGCTCGACCTGCGAGCGCCGGAACTCGCCGCCTACTCGTACGAGGACGCCGAGACGTGGAAACCCTGAGAGGCTGCGCCGCGCGACGGCTCCGTTGAGGAGCACCCCTGGCCGGGCGGTCAGGCGGCGCGGAGGAGTACCGCCGGGGCCGTCAGAGCCGGGGTGCGGTCCACGGTCGTGTGAACGGGCCGGGAGGTGCGGACGGTGGGCGCGGCCTGCGAGTGGTTCCGGGCGAAGACGACGAGGCGCAGCACCACGAACCGCCCGATACCGGCGAGTGCGGAGGCGGACAGGTAGACGACCTGCTGGAGGATGGTGCCGGGGGTCGCGACCAGCAGATGCAGGACGAGCATCGCCACACAGGTCGCGGCGTACGCGGCCGCCGCGGACCCGGCGGACTGTGCGTGCTGCCGCCAGGACGCGTGCTTGCCCGCGCCGAAGGTGAAGCGGGCGTGCAGCTCGGTGGCGAGGAGCGTGGACACCACGGTGATCAGGGCGTTGGACAGGACCCAGGGAATCCAGGAGGTGAGGCCCGCCACGGCGAAGCTGGAGGCGAGCCCCACGCCGCCGCCGAAGAGCACGAAACGGGCGAAGGCCGCGAAGGCACCCGGTGCCGCCTGCTGCCGATGCTGCGCTGTCTCCATGACCCGAACCTCTGGACGCCCCGAACATCTGGTTGATGCATCATCTTTATAGATGATGCATCAACCAGATGTCAATGTGGTTCGGACCGTCCGGCCGTCAGGCCCAGGGGTTGAACGGGATCTTGCTGGGGTCGTTGCTCTTCGGGAAGTGGTCTCAGCTCACCAGGGCCGGCGTGTTCCATCCGCCGTTGGACCTGGCTGTGTCCGATGCCGGGATAGACCTGGTCCTGCTCGAAGTACAGGCTGTAGACGATCCCGCACCAGCCGTTGTTGCACTTGGCCCGCGCGTAGGTGTTGGCGTTGGTGAGGTGGTCCGTGGCAGCCGCCGTCCCGCCCCGGTCGGCTTCAGACCGCCGTTGAGGTTGCCCCACTGGTCCATGACGGACGCCGGGAAGCAGCCGTCCGAGTCGTAGTCTCCCCACCGAGGCTTTCCACAAGCGCAGTTCTTCCCCCGTCGTCGGCCGTCCTCGCAAGCCCGCCGAGCAGCAGATCGCGGACAATCTCGACACCGGAGCCAGGACGTGCCTGGGCACCAACGCGGTGTCGTCATGGACGCGAAATCCGACAAGGTGGTCTGGGGCCGCAACGCGGACACCGCGCTGATGCCCGCCTCCAACACGAAACTCGCCACCGTCACCGCCGCGTTGACCGTGCTCGGCCCCGACCACAGGTCCACCACCAGGGTCGTCTACGGCGCACGCGGTCGAGGACACCTCACTGGACGCGGGAGAGGCCTTCGCCGGGCTCCTCGCCGAGCGGGGTGTCACGGTCGACGGTGACGTCGCACAGATCCGACAAGCTGCCGACGATCGTGAAGCACATGCTCAAGGTGAGCGACAACAACATCGCCGAGACACTGCTGCGGATGACCGCGCTCGGCGTCGGCCACCAGGCCACGTTCGAGGACGGAACGGCGGTCGTATGCGATGTGCTCAGCCGCTACGGCGTGTCGATGGACAACTTCGCGATGTACGACGGCAGCGGACTCAACGGCTGTTGGACTTGACCCGGTGGCCGCGGCGCCCGAAACGCCGCGGCCACCGGTTCAGCGGTCGTGGGCGAGCCGGGCCGTGCGCGGCACGGGTCCGAAGGCGCCGGCGTGGAAGTCGGTGAACGCCTGGTTGATCTCGTCCTTGGTGTTCATCACGAACGGGCCGCCCAGGGCGACCGGTTCCCGCAGGGGCGTGCCGCTGTAGACCATCACGCGTGCCGACCGCTCGGGGTCCACCGCGGTGAGCGGCAGCGTCGTGGACGCCTCGCCGGTGACGGGGTCGGACCAGCCGGTCTGTCCGGCCCGCAGTTCCCGGTCGCCGATCAGCAGGCGTCCGCTCATGACGTACGCGAACAGGCGGTGTTCGGCGGGGACGGGGAGGTCGTAGGAGGAGCCGGGGTCGAGGGTGGCGACGACGCCCTGGACGGGGTGGTGGGTGGCGGCGGTGCCGGTGACGCCGTCGACGGTGCCGGCGTGGACGTCGATGCTGACGCCGGGCGCGTGCACCCGGGCCATGGTGGCGTCCTTGAGGTCCTGGTAGCGCGACGGTGTCAGCTTCTTGTCCTTGGGGAGGTTGAGCCACATCTGCAGGATGTGGGCGCGTTCGTCGCGGTAGGCGAGCTCGCGGTGGATGATGCCGTTCCCGGCGGTCATCCACTGCACCTCGCCTGCTTCCAGGGCGCCGGCGTGGCCGAGGTTGTCGCCGTGTTCCAGGACGCCCTCGACGACGGTCGTGACGGTCTCCAGGCCGCGGTGGGGGTGCCACTCGAAGCCGGGGGTGGAGAACCAGTCCTCGACCAGGACGAGAAACGGATCCGTCAGTGCCGGGTCGGTCGGCATGAAGACCAGGGCCTTGTCGTCGACCTGGGCGTCGGGGCCCAGGTGCTGCTTGGTGGTGATACGGGCGAGGGTCCGTCGGCCCGTCAACTGTGAGGTCATCACTGCTCCGTGAAGGGGGTCGGGGCACGTCATGCGACGCGTACGGCGACCTTGCCGCGCCGCAGGACACATCATTCAATTCGAGTGATGTGTCATCTATTCCCTGGGCCGCCTTCGTATCCATGGCCGGAGCGCGCCGGTGGGGGTGGCCGCCGCCGGGACGGCCACCCCCACCGCATGTGTCACATCCAGACGCGGCCGATGGTCACCCAGCGGTAGTTGCCGGTTCCGGTGGAGCCCGTGGTCCAGGCCACGACCTGAGAATTCTGGGTGCTGCTCTCGCAGTAGTAGCCCGAGTAGGTCAGCGTGGTGGGGGATGCCTGGGAGGGGTCCACGGTCACGTCGGGGAAGTACATGTTGCGACTGTCCGTGGTGAAGGTCGCGCACTGGCCGTTCACGCTGATGCTGTGGACCTGGCCGCCGGCTCCATTGGTGACGGCCACGCATGCGGAGCCCGCATCGGCCTGGCACTCGGGCGGCGTGCTCGCCGCCTGGGCCGGGCCCGCGGTCACGGCCAGTGCCGCGACTGCCGCGCCGCCTGCGGTGATCGCGCTGATGAGTTGCTTCTTCATGAGATGCATACCTTCCGTCTTCGGCATCGTGGGGCGCACGTGAGACGCGCGGACCCGAAGTTGATGCATCATCTATCGATCGCCATGTCGGCGTCAAGTGTGATCGCGTTGCCGCTCCGCGCCTTCCGGTCACTGGAGGGTTTTGCTGTCGCTGCGTCACCTCTCGGTGTCTCTGGGCTTGTTGGAGCGTTGTTGATGCGTCATCTGGCGAGTTGGGTTGAGGCGGCACGCCAACTCGCCGTCTGCGCGGCTACCGAGGCTCCTGCCCCGAGTACGCCACCGAGTGTCAGGGGTCCTCGACGCGCTGGAGGAACTGCCGTGGAGATCTCCGATGCTTCCCCCTGTCGTCCCGGCTCGATAGCACCGCCGGTCGCCACATGGCCCCGCACGCCGCCGCCCGGGCGATCGCCAGGCCCACGTGTGACACCACGCCCGGTTCCCGCGGGCACTGAGACCTGCGGGCCGAGCCAGGTGTCAGGCGTCCTTCAGGACGACGTTGGTGCACACGCCGAGGCCGTCGATCTCGGTCACGACCGTCTCCCCGCCGGTCAGATAGACCTTCGGGTCGCGGGCGTGGCCGACCCCGGCCGGGGTGCCGGTGGCGATCAGGTCGCCGGGGCGCAGGGTGATGATCGTCGAGATGTACTTGACCAGGAACACCGGGTCGAACAGCAGCGTGCCGGTGTTGTCCGACTGCATGACCCGGCCGTCCACCAGAGTGCGGACCTGCAGCGCGGGTCGGATGCCGCCGACCTCGTCGGGGGTGACCAGGTACGGGCCGACCGGCGTCGAGGAGTCCCAGATCTTGCCCTGCGTCCACTCGACGGTGCGGAACTGCCAGTCGCGCACCGAGATGTCGTTCATGACGGTGAAGCCGGCGATCGCCGCCTCCGCCTGGGCGTCGTCGGCGCGGCGGACCTCCTGGCCGATGACGACCACGAACTCGACCTCCCAGTCCAGGGCGTCCGTCTCGGCCGGTTTGACGATCGGGTCGTTCGCGCCGAGCAGGGTGTCGGCGTACTTGGGGAAGAGGGTGGGGTACGACGGCAGCTCCCGCCCCATCTCCTTGATGTGGTTGGAGTAGTTGTGGCCGACGCAGATGACCTTCGAGGGGTTCGGGACGACGGGTGCGAAGTCGGCGCCCTCGACGTCGTACGTCGGGCGCTCGGCCCGCTCCGCCGCGGTCCGCCACGCGGGGTCGGCGAGAAAGGTGCCGAGGTCGGGCGCGCCGAGGTCGACGAGCGTGTCGGCGCCGTCGAGGGAGACGAGCTTGACGGCGCGGGTGCCGCCTGCGGTGCGGATGGTCGCGAGCTTCATCGCTGAGGGATTCCTTACTTGTCGAGCTGGGTGCGGTTGAGCCGGAGCGCCTCGAAGACGGGTGCGTCGGAGAAGCGGAACAGATCGAGGGCGCCCGAGTCGGAGTCGGTCGAACCGGCCTCCGACCGCGCGGAGAACGGCTCCCACGACGGGACGACGAAGAGGTCGCCCCGGGTGACCGACCAGGTCCTCTCGCCGACGGTGATCACGCCCGAGCCGTCGAAGACCTGGTAGACGCTCGACCCGGTCTCGCGCACGGGAGCGGTCTCGGTGCCGCGCACGATCCGGTGGAACTCGGCGCGGACGGTGGGCAGTACGTCGGTGCCGTCGGCCGGGTTGCTGAAGCGCACGGCCGCATGGCCGGGCTCCACCGTGCCGGCGTACCCCTCCTTCGCCAGCGCGAGCTGGTCGGCCAGCGCGCGGTCGGTGTGCTCCCACTTGTAGGCGAGCAGCGGTGAGCCGGGCGTGGTGTGGGCGACGCCGACCGGACGCAGGCCCGGGTGACCCCAGAGCCGCTCGGAGCGTGAGTACTCGGGCGTGATCCGCTCGCCCTCGGAGATCTCGTCGCGGCCGAACTCGAAGAACTGCGACTCGGTGACGTACTGGAAGGGGATGTCGAGGCCGTCGATCCAGGCCATCGGCTGGTCGGAGGCATTGTGGTGGGCGTGCCAGTTCCAGCCCGCCTGCGGCAGGAAGTCGCCGCGGTTCATCGGCACCGCGTCGCCGCCCACGACGGTCCACACGCCGGAGCCCTCCACGACGAAGCGGAAGGCATGTTGCGTGTGGCGGTGCTCAGGGGCGTCCTCACCCGGCATCAGGTACTGGATCGCGGCCCACAGCGTGGGTGTCGCGAACGGGCGTCCACCCAGCGAGGGATTCGCCAGGGCGATCGCGCGCCGCTCGCCGCCACGGCCGACCGGAACGATGTGCCCGGCCCGATCGGCGAGGCGGAGGAGGTTCTCCCACTTCCATCGGTGCGGCACCGCGCGGGAGTGCGGGTGGGCCGGCATGAGGTCGCCGATCTCGGTCCACAGCGGCACGAGCAGTTCCTGCTCGAAGCCGCGATACAGCTCTTCGAGGGCGGGAGTGACGTCCGGCTGGTCAGGGGCATCGACTGCGTGGAGCTGGACGGGGGTCTCGACGGGTGTCGCGGTCATGGGTGTACGGTGGCCGTCGACGCCGACGCAGAAAAGAAGATTCTGGACAGCAGAATGGAGGCCGGCGGTGGACAAGCCGTCCAAGCAGCCGCCGCCGTACGCGATCACCAGCGTCGACAACGCGCTGCGCATCGCCGCGATGCTCCAGCTCGAGGGCACTCTCAGCGTTTCGGAGGTCGCCCGTCGGCTGGGCGTGGCCGCCTCGACCGCGCACCGCCTGCTCTCGATGCTCGTCTACCGCGACTTCGCCGTGCAGGACGAGGGCAGGGCGTACCGGGTCGGTCCCGTGCTCGAACTCGCCGCCCACTCCCGGTCGGCCACGTCACGACTGCGTGCCGCCGCTCTTCCTCATCTGCGCCGACTGGTCGACCTGCTCGACGAGTCGGCCAACCTCACCGTCCGCACGGGCGACGCGGTGCGGTTCGTCGCCAGCGTCGAGTCGAGCCAGGCGCTGCGGGTCGGCAACCGCGAGGGCATGGTCTTCCCGGCCCACCGCACCACCGCCGGGCTGCTGCTCCTGGCCGAGCTGACACCCGAGGAGCTCGCCGCCCTCTACGACCAGGCGCGGTTCGAAGACCGGCCGGGCGAGCTGCCCGACCTGGCCTCGCTCCGGGCCGACCTGGCCAAGGTGCGCCGCAACGGCTTCGCCCTCAACCGGGAACGCTCCGAACGCGGCGTCGTCGCCATCGGCGTACCGGTGCACACACCGGACGGCGAGGTCTCCGCCGGCATCGCCGTGTCGATGCCCAGCGTCCGGTACGACAAGGAGCACCTGCCGCGGCTGGTCGCGCTCCTCAGGTCGGTGGCCGCGGACATCGAGCACGACCTCGCGTCCTAGCGCTTCGCGTTCCGCACGCCAGAATCTGAACGCTTGTCGTTCTGTGACGGGTCTCACGGTCCATAGCCTGTGGTCGGAACCCCGTGAACCGACCCACGAAACCACTTGCCGAGAGACCGTCGGCAGGCCACGCCCCGCCCGTCCACAGACCGGAGCGCGAGTCGTCGCGCGGAGACCCGACGAGCGGCGATCGCTTGGAGGCACGTTGCACCCCCACCCGCACGCCACCGGACTCCCCGACCAGACCGCCGTGGTCACCGCCCGGACCGCCGGACCCGCCGCCGGGCGGGCCTACGACGAGATCGACCTCTCCACACTCGCCTTCTGGGCCAAGCCCGCCGCGGCCCGTGAGGCCGACTTCGCCGAGCTGCGCGCGAAGCGTCCCGTCTCCTGGCACCGGCCCGCCGAGAGCACGCTGCCGCAACCCCCGGACGCCCCCGGCTTCTGGGCCGTCGTGCGCCACGCCGACATCGTGGAAGTCAGCCGCCGCAACGACGTGTTCGTCTCGGGCAACGGCGTCCTGTTCGAGATCTTCCCGCAGGACGTGATGGAGCGGGCGCTGTCGTTCCTCGTCATGGACGCCCCGCGCCACACCGGGCTGCGCAGGCTCGTCAGCGCCGCCTTCACGCCCAAGGAGGTCAACCGGCTCCAGGACCAGATCACGGCCAACGCCAAGCGGATCGTCGAGCAGCTCACCGAAGCCGGCAGCGGCGCCGACTTCGTGCACGCGTGCGCGGCCAAGCTGCCGGTCCTCACGCTCGGCGACATGCTCGGCATCGCCGACGAGGAACGCGAACATGTCGCGAACGCCGCGGAATCACTCCTCAGCGCCGCCGACCCCGTCTTCCTCGCCGGACGGCCGCGCAGGGAGGTGACCGACGCCGCCCATCAGTACCTCCACACCATCGCGGTCCAGATGGCCGAGGAGCGGCGCAGTTCACCCCGGGACGACCTGATGACCAACCTGGTCCAGGCCGAGATCGACGGCGAGAAACTGAGCAACGCCGACATCGGCTCGTTCTTCGTCCTGCTCTCCGTCGCCGGCACCGACACCACCCGGCAGACCACCACCCACGCCCTCAAAGCCCTGACCGACCACCCGGAGCAACGGGCCTGGCTGCGGGCGGACTTCGACGGCCGTATCAACAGCGCTGTCGAGGAGTTCGTCCGCTGGGGCACCGTCATCAAGACCTTCGCCCGGACCGCGGTCACCGACTACGAGCTGGGCGGCCGGCACATCGCGGCAGGTGACAAGGTCGTCATGTTCTACACCTCAGGAAACCGTGACAGCGAGGTCTTCACCGACCCCACGGCGTTCGACCTCGGCCGCGACCCCAACCCGCACCTCGGATTCGGCGGCGGGGGAGCGCACTACTGTCTGGGCAACCAGGTCGCCAAGGCCCAGCTGCGCGCTCTGTTCCGTGAGCTCCTGACACAGGTCCCCGACATCCAGGCAGGCGAACCGGAGTTCCTCACCAGCAACTTCGTGCACGCCGTACGCGCCATGCCCTGCTCTTTCTGAGTACTGCCCGTTGCGCGCGGGACCCCCCCGCCGCGGTACGTGCGGCGGGGTGCGCGCGCAACCGGCCCTTTTGCGTGACCCGGTCTTCTTAAACTCCCCCACGAGCA
>NZ_JBIWGA010000045.1:0-46368 GCF_044763345.1 Streptomyces sp. NPDC096132 | reverse complement strand
GATCCCCACCGGCCGGCCGGCGCACCCCGACTCCCGCAGAGCGGCAGCCCACTGCGACGACCACGAGTCCAGCTCGGCATAGGTCACCTCACGCCGGCCGCACCGCAACGCAACGCGGTCACCACACCGCACCGCCACAACCGAGAACGCATCAACCAGGGTGCCCGCTTGAGTGGTGCTGGAAGTCGACATGGGGCGTCCTTTCATGAAATCCACGTCAGGAGACTGTCTTGGAACGCGTCGCAGATCTGCCGGGCTGTGTCCGGGGCGACGAGCGCGCGCTGGCGGACCAGCCGGAACACCAGACGGTCGCCGTCGCGGGCGCCGTAGAGGCTGAGGGCGAACCCCACGTCCCGCGGGGGGATGTCGATGGCCGACACCTCTACCCCGCCGATGGTCTGCCGGCAGCCGCTCCAGGGAACGGAGAAGCCGTCCGGCAGCAGGTCGTCCGCGGACTGCTGGAAGGTCAGGGTGCTCTGGAAGAGCGGGTTCTGGCCGTGCCTGCCCGGGCCCAGCGCCCGCACCAGTCTGGCGAAGGGAACGTCCGCAGCCGCCATCGACGTGCGCAGCTCCCGCCAGGTGCGCTCCTCCAGTCCTTTCGGCCCGTCGCCGTCGGTGAAGTCGCCCAGGACGGGGATCAGATTCACCAGATAGCCGACGGTGCCGGCGAAGCGTGCCTCGGTCCGTCCGTGGTGCGGGGTGCCGATGACCACCCTGGGGTGGCCGGTGGTCAGGTGGAGGGCGCGCAGGTAGGCCGCTGCAATGCTGGTGAAGGGGGTGATGCCGCGGGCCCGGGCGTGTCCGTACAGAGCGGCGGTGAGCTCGGGGCCGAGCTCGAAATCGGTGAGGCCGGCCGGGTTGCGGCGGCGGACGGTGGGGAGGGGCCCCGGGAACAGCACGTGGTCGCTCAGGGGGTGCCACTTCTCGGCGAGCTCCCGGAGCTTGGCTTCGGCGCGAGGGTCGGCTGCCGTGCGTGCCTCGACGCGCGCCCAGTCGGCCGCCGTGGCCCCCTCGGACGCCGGGGACGGAAGGCAGCCGGGGCCCAGCAGTTCGGTCATGATGCGCGCCGCGACGATCCGCAGCGACCAGTAGTCGACGACAGCGTGGTGGCAGACGAGGAGCAACGTGGTGGTGTGCGGGGTCAACGCGACGATGGCGCGGACGAGAGGACCCTCCGTCAGGTCGAACCGCTGGAAGGCGGACTTCTCCAGGTAGTCGCGGACCTGCTTCGGATCGTCGTCTGAGAACTCCTGCACGAGCCAGTCGAAGCGTGCCCCCGCGCTGATGACGGCCGAGCCCGTCCCCATGGGGCCGAATGCGGCGCGCAGTGACGGGTACGCGGAGACGACGTCGGCGACGGCGTGGCGTATCTGCTCCGGTGCGATGCGACGCGCGAAGCGCACGGCGAAGGGGAGGTTATTGGCGACGTCCTCGGTGTGCAGGCGGTCGTAGAACTGGAGTTGGATCTGCCCCTGCGAGAGCGGGCCGCTCGCGTTGCCGGCCTCGATGGGGGCGGCCGTGGTGACCGGGCCGGCTGTCTCGCCCGTCTCCGCCGGACCGGTCGACGCCGGTGCGAGTGGCTCGGAGACAGCCGTGGTGATCTCGTCCAGGGACAGATGGCCGAAGAACAGCGAGGCTTCCACCGGGCGCCCCAGCTCTCGCTCGACGGCGCCCTTCAGGGCGACCAGGGCGAGGGAGTCGTATCCCAGGGCGGCCAGCGGCAGCCGGCAGTCCGTCTCGTCGGGCAGGTGCCCGAGCCGCCGGGAGACCTGGGCCCGCAGCACCTCCCGTACGGTGCCGGTCCCGCTGGGCGGTGCGTCGGACGGTCGGCCGGACGCGGAGCCGGCGGAGTCGGCCGACGAGCGTCCGAAGGTCCTGAGCATGCCGTCGAGCAGGAGTCGTCGCGTCTCCGACCGGCGGATCTTGCCGCTGGATGTCCGGGCCACCGCGCCCGGCGGCACGAGCACGACGTCGGCGACGTCCAGGCCACATTCGGCGGCGACGGCCCGGCGCACGGCGGTGGCGAGGGCTTCGACGAGCACGGCGGCGGTGTCCCCGCCCTTCCTGAGGCGGGCGACGGCCTGCCGTCCGACTTCCAGGACGACGACCACCGTGCGTAGCTCATCGTCGAGTTGGAAGGCGGCGGCACCTCCCGCGCGCAGATCGTCCCCGGCGGCCCAGGCCGCTGCCTCGATGTCGTGTGCGTGGTGGTTGCGGCCGGCGACGATGATGACGTCTTTGGCCCGGCCTACGACGTACAACTCGCCGTCGACCAGCGCTCCGAGGTCACCCGTGCGCAAGAAGGCGCCAGGGCGTCCGGGGATCTCGGTGTGGAAGACCTCGGCAGTGGCGTCGGGGGCGCCCCAGTAGCCGAGGGTGACGCTCGGTCCGCTGAGGCAGATCTCGCCCACCGTGCCGTCTGTCGCGGGGAGGCCTTTGTCATCACGGACGACGAGGTTCGTCCCGGGTTCCGGTCTGCCACAGGAGACCAGGGTGATGACACTGCTCCCGGTGGCCGGATCCCCGGAGGGGACCAAAAGCCCCTGCTCGATCACTCGCCGGTCGAAGGCGACGGTGGCAGGCGCGGCCGAGGACGGGCGGCCGGTGACGAACAGGGTCGCCTCGGCCAGCCCGTAGCAGGGCAGAAACGCCCGGGGGGAGAAGCCGTGCCGGCCGTACAGGCCCGCGAAGCGGTCCAGGGTCCGGTGGTCGATGGGCTCGGCCCCGTTGAACGCGACCCGCCAGGCACTCAGGTCGGTTCCGTCGAGCGCCTCGGGGTCGTAGCGGTCGGCCAGCAGCCGGTAGCCGAAGTCGGGGCCTCCGGAGCAGGTGCCCCTGTAGGCCGCGATCGCCCGGGGCCAGGCGAGCGGGTCGTGCAGGAAGGAGAACGTGTCAAGGAAGACCGCTTCCAGCCCGAGGTACAGCGGGACCAGCGCCGTGCCGATCAGGCCCATGTCGTGGTACATCGGCAGCCAGCTGACGACGATGTCCGTCGGCCGCAGCGCGAAGCCGGCGGCGATGGCCCGTTGGTTCTCGACCAAGTTGCGGTGACCGACCATCACCCCCTTCGGGCGGCCGGTCGATCCGGAGGTGTACTGGAGAAAGGCGAAGCCGTCGGCCGGGGGAGCGGGCAGCGTGCGCGGCCGGTCGTGCGCGGCCGCTCTCAGACTGTCGACGGTGTGGAGCGCGGCCGTCGGCGGCGCGGCGCCCGACGGGTCGGCCAGCCGATCCATCAGTTCCGGGACGGTGAGCACATGTGTCGCCCCGCAGTCCCTGACCACGGAGTCGATACGGTCGGTCCGCGCCCCCGGCCGGGGCGGATACAGCGGTACCGCCACTACGCCGATGCGCAGACAGCCGAGCAGCGACACCAGGTAGTCAGGACCCGGCGGCAGGAGCAGGACGACTCGGTCGCCGGGGCCGGCCACGGACGCCAGACCGGCTGCGATCTCCAGCACTGCCTGCCGCAAATCCGCGTAGCGCAGCTCGCGTTCGACCGTGAGGTCCGGGCGGATGAACCGGCAGGCGATTGCTTCTGGCCGCCGCTCGGCCCAGTGCTCCACGGCGTGCGGGACCGACGCGAGGGCGGGATGTTCCCACGTCATGACAGGGCATCCCCTGGACGCGGATCATCGGCCACCACGAGCTCGATCCGGCTGTGGGCCTCGTCGCAGACCTTGGTGGCCTCCTCGTACGAGTCGCCGTGGGCGATCACGTATCCGAGCCGGTCGTAGGCGTCCTGCGCCGGGCGGACCGTCGTGCCGGGGCTGGCGGTGACGGTGACCTGGGCGACTCCCTCGACGACCGAGGCCTCCGCTACGCCGCGTACCTCCACCAGCCGGCCGGCGCGTGGGGCCAGCAGGAAACGGATGGCTGCGCAGCGCACTGCTTCGGCGTCTGTCCGCTGCGGCAGCCCGGTAGCGGCTCTGAGCTGCTGTTCCAGCAGTTCCACGCCGGTGGCCAGCCGGATCGCCTCGGTGATCATGCCGCCGGCCGGGCGGGGGTTGATCTCGATGACGGCGGGACCGCGCTCGGTCAGCCGTATCTCGGTGTGCGCGGCCCCGTGGCCGAGGCCCACCGCCGCGATGGCCTGCCGGACCGTCGCCTCGATGGCGGCGGCGACCGGGGCGGACAGCTGCGCGGGAAAGACATGCCCGCACTCGACGAAGTGGGGGAGGCCGCCGACCCTCTTCTCGGTGATGCCGACGCAGTGGACGCGGCCCTGTGCGCTGAAGGTCTCGACGCTGTACTCGGGTCCTTCGAGGTACTGCTCGACCAGCCCGGTGCGCGCGGTGGGCAGGCCGCGGACGTTGAGACGGGCGTCGAGCACATGCCGTACGTGGGCTGTCAGTTCGTCCTCGGTCCGGCACAGCAGCACGTCGTGCGAGCCGGTGTCGTCGACCGGCTTGACCACGCAGGGCAGCCCGATCTTGTCGCGGGCAGCGGCCAGTTGCGCGATGTCGGTCACCGCCGCGTGCCGCGGCTGCGGGACTCCGGCCTCGTCCAGCCGGCGGCGCAGCACGGCCTTGTTCCGGCAGGCGGCCACCGCGTCCGGCGCGTTGCCGGGCAGCCCCAGCCAGCGAGCGAGATCGGCCACGGCCTCGGCGTAGAACTCGCTGGTGGTGGTGACCCCCGCGAGTTCCTCACGGCGGAACGCATCACGCACGGCCAGGCGCAGGGCGAGAGGCGAGCCCGTGTCGCACGGCAGTACTTCGCATTCCGTGTCGTCCAGCCCCACGTACCTCTCGGGGGCGGCGGTGAGCAGGACGGGGGAGAAGCCCAGTTCGTGCGCGACGCTCAGCGCGAGCATGCCGCTGCCCGTGGTGTTGGACTCCACGAACAGCAGACGCCGCCGCTTCTCTGCGCTCTCCGCCATCGGCCCGCTGGTCCTGGACCAGCCCTGGACCACCTGGCCGGGCGCGGTGGCCTCCGGGACGGTGGCCAGGTCGAGGGCGGCGAGGTCGTGCTCGGACCAGTAGCCGTCGTCGTAGACGGTGTCCGTGTAGCGGTCGCCCCGGTCGGGGAGGATGCCGACGATGCGCGTCCCGGCGGGTGCCCGCCGGGCCAGGAACTTCAGGACCTGATAGACGGAGCCCGAGGTGTTGCCGGCGAACAGGCCCTGTTCGCTGACCAGATCGCGGGTGGCCTGGAAGGCCTCGCGGTCGTTGAGCCAGTGCACCTCGTCGATGAGCGAGCGGTCCAGGTTCTTGGGATGCAGGCTGTTGCCCAGGCCGCTCTGCAGGCGGCCGGGCCGGTCGGGTTGGCCGAACAGGACGCTGCCTGTGCTGTCCGCGCCCACCACCCGCAGATGCGGCAGCTCGGCGCGCAGCGCGCGGGCCGATCCGCACAGCGAGCCGCCGCTGCCCACCGAGCCGACCAGGATGTCGAAGGCGCCCAGATCCTCGATCAGCTCCGTGGCGAGCGCCCGGTATCCGGCGGGGTTGTCGGGGTTGTCGTACTGATCGGGCCAGAAGGCGCCGGGGAGTCCGGCCCTCAGTTCCGCCAGCCGTTCCAGTCGCGCGCTCTGCCAGCCGCCCCGGGTCATCGCCTCGACCACGTGCACCTCGCAGCCCAGCGCGCGCAGCTTGGCCAGCGTGATCCGGTCGATCCTCGGGTCGGTGACGATGTGCACGGGATGCCCCAGGGCGGTGCCGACCAGAGCCACGCCGAGTGCCATCGTCCCCGAGGAACTCTCGATGATGGGCGCGCCCTCGGTCAACGCGCCCAGCCGCTTGGCCTCCAGGAGGATGCTGCGCGCGACCCGGTCCTTCATCCCGTACAGGTTCTGTAACTCGAGCTTCGCGTACGCCTCGACCTGCGGTGAGTCCTCCAGCCGAAGGCGCACCACCGGGGTGTGTCCTATGGCCTCCACAACGTTGTCGAACAGCACGTGCTCACCACTCCAGGTCGTGGGGGGTCAAGGGCATGGCACCTGTTCGTCGCACGGCCGACTCGGCCGACCGCGGTGGATCCGTACGACAGCGTCTGCTCGCCGCACCGACCACGCTCGTACCATCATGGCAGACTGATCGTTCAGTAAACCAGACCGTGCGGACGTGTGATCCGCCTCTGGAGGTCCCGATCGGCGCGCAGTGAGGAGTCGGCACGTGGACGAGACCGTGGGAACAGCCGAGCATCCGGACCTCGGTAAGGGGCGCGCCGGAGTGGGCACGGCCTTCGGAACCTTCGGCGAACTGCTTCAGGGAGTCCTGTATGAGAACGGCCTCGACTTCCTGGTGACCTTCCCCATCTCCCGGTTTTCGACCGCCACTTTCCGGCCAGGGTCGGAGAGCGAGGAAGTGCAGGTCGTTCCCGCGGGCAAGCACAAGTCGCGGTTACTGGCCTCGCGTCTGCTGCGGGCGTTCGGCCATCACGGCGGCGGGCTGTTGGAGGTGGCCAGCGACCTGCCCGTGGGCAAGGGGTTCGCCAGTTCGTCGGCTGATCTGGTGGCGACGGCCCGCGCCGTGGCGGATGCCTTCGGGACGAGGCTCGAGGAATCCCGGATCGAGGCGCTGCTGCGAGACATCGAGCCATCGGACGGTGTCATGTATCCGGGAGTCGTGACCTACTATCACAAAGAGGTCCGACTGCGAGAACGGCTGGGATTCCTCCCTCCGCTGACGGTCGTCGGGCTCGACGAGGGCGGCATGGTGGACACGGTGAGTTTCAACCGCCGCGTCAAGCCGTTCACCGACGCCGACAGGCGCGAGTACGGCGACCTGCTGAGCACTCTGTCTCAGGCCGTACGGGACGGAGACCTGTACACCGTGGGCGCCGTAGCCACCCGCAGCGCGGAGATGAACGCCAAGCTCCTGCCCAAAAGCCAGTTCGAGGCTCTGCGGGTCATCTGCCGCAAGGTCGGCGGGCTCGGGCTGGTCGCCGCTCACAGTGGCACGACGCTGGGCATCCTGCTCGCCGAGGAGCCGGAGTGCGGCAGTGGCCTCGTCGAGCGCACGCGAGCGCTGTGCGAGGCCCTGCCGGGGACCGTGACCGTCTACCGCTCACTCAGCCCGGACTGGGCCGGCGCCTCCGCCGCGAGCTCGCTGTCCGCCTGAACCGCGGACTCCCGGACCGTGCGGGCGCGGGCCTGCCACTGACGCGTCAGCCGGGCCAGTTGCTCTGCCTGCTCTTCGAGCAGGGCGGAGACGGCGGTCGGCTCCGAGGAACCGGAGGAACGTCGGCGGCCCATCTCCCGGTCCGGGTCGAATGCCTCGCGCAGCATCGGCAGCGGGTCGGCCAGCGCATGGCCGTGCCGTGCGGCCGCCTCGATGAGCAGGTCCGGGCGGTGCTGTGAGGGCAGCAGCCCGGCATCCCGGGCGGCCGTGATGTACTGCCCCGCGACCACCTGGGCGGTACGCCAGGGGATCCTGTGGTCCAGCGTGAGCCGGTTGGCCAGCGAGAATCCGCCCAGGTGCTCGCTCTCGCACGCGGCCCGCATCCGGTCGGTGCGAAATGCCAGCCGGTCGAGCACCACACGCAGCAGCTCCAGCATCGCCCCGAAGCCCGACATGGCCGTCTCCAGCTGGGCGCTGCTCTCCTTGGACACCTCGACGGTGTTGCTGTAGGTCACGGCTCGCTGGGTGGTGGCCACGTCGACGTACCACGACGTCAGATGGGCGGCCTTGCCCCGGATCCGTTCCAACACGGGGTAGTTCTTCTTCTGCGGCATCGCCGAGGAGATGCCGGACAGTTCGTCGGGTAGCTCGCAGAACCCGTAGGCCCCGCTGGCCCAGGCCATCAGGTCCGTGACGAACCGGCTCGTCACGACGCCGGTCGTGGAGCAGGCGGCGGAGAGGTCCAGCAGCCACTCCCGGGAGGCGACGCCGGTCAGCGCGTGCGGCTCGGCACCGGTGAACCCGAGTAGCCGGCTCATGCGCTCCCGATCCCAGTCCAGCTCCTGGCCGGACATGGCCCCGCTGCCCAACGGGCAGGCGTCCAGGCCGTCGTAGACCCGGCCGAGCCGGTCCAGGGCGTGCAGCAGCCGCCCGGTCAGCGCCGACAGCCAGAACGCCGGGGACACCACCTGGGCGGCCTGCAGATGCGTGTAGCCCGGCATCACGTCGTCCACATGCTCGCCGGCCCGCCGGTGCGCGGCCTCGGCGCACCTGAGCAGCCCGCCGGCCGCGTCGATGGTCAGCCTGCGGCCAAACATCAACTGGGCCGTCGCCTGGAGGTCGTTACGGCTTCGGTCCACGTGCCAGGCGGGTACGGGCGCGTCCAGGCGTCCCAGAACGAACCGTTCCAGCGCGAAGGAGATGTCGGACATGCTGGCCCGCAGACCGGCGGCCAGCCGATCCCCGGTGGCCTCCTCCAACGCCCGGCCGAGTTCGGTTACTTCACGGGCGGTGAGCACTCCCATCCGCCGGTACTCCAGTAACAGCACCTTCTCCAGGTGCACATAGTGCGGTAGAAGGCAGCGGGCCTCGAACCTGAACTGCGGTTCGAGCACGGTCCGGTGCAGCACGTCGGCGGGACCGCTCGTGATCCTGCCGGTGAGTTCCGCGGCGGAGTTGTCCTGGTCGTCCATCGGGCTCCTTCGGTCATCGGGCGGGCGGGGGCGACGCGTAGCTCACGATGAGCAGGCAGCGGGCCGGACCTCCCTTGGCTTCGTAGAGATGCCTGGTGTCAGCCGGAAACTGGATGTAATGATGGCGTTCCAGGTCCTCCGGGGCGTCGAGAGGGCCGCAGCGCACCGCACCTTCCAGGACGATCAGGTGTTCGACGACGCCCGCCGCGTGCCGCTCGGACTCATATCTGGCCCCGGCGCCCAGGGACAGCATGTACGTCTCCGTGACGCCGCGCGCGGGCCACCGGCTGCACAGCTCTATCGTCTCCTCGCCGTCGTCCGGCCACTCGTCCTGCGCCGGCTTCAGCACCCGTACCTCGGCTTCGGCCGCGGGCTCCGCCAGGAGATCGCTGAACGACGTCCCCAGCGCGTTGGCGATCAACCACAGTGTCTGGATGGTCGGGTTGCCCACCCCCGCCTCCAGGCTGGAGAGCGTGGCCTTGGCGACTCCGGAGAGGCGGGCGAGTTCGGCCAGGGACAATCGGGCGCGGGCGCGCTGCTGCCGGAGATTGGCGGCGACGATCTGAGCGGCACGGTCCACGGATACTCAACAACCAATCGGTCTGGCCGGACGGCACGACGGCAGAAGCGATGATACGAGCCGCACCACCCCTACGGTCCCCGAAACCACGGGCCACATGGGCTGCACGGCCTGCACTGCTCCGGGCGCATCACTGGCTTCGCTCAGAGTGCCAGGGGCTCATCCCGGCCAACTTCGCGGCCCGAGCGGGTATTTCGAACGCTGCGGGCGTGTTGCGCCGCGTGCGCACCGACCCTGCTTCTGCGCCCCATGCGTCCGCTCCGCTCCGCGATGATCGCGCGGCGCGATGCCGTCTCTCGACTCGCCCCCGGCGAGAGCCCTGTCCCCGGTGGCGCCTTTGCGGCGTCAACGACGCTCGACCAAGGCCCCGGATGCGGATGCCACCTGGCCGAACGGCATCCCGGAGGAAGCCATTCGCCGAGGCCTCGGCACCCGGCTGTCCGCCTCGGGAGCGGCGACGAGCCGGCTGCCGAATTCCCGGGAGGGTGCACACGCCATGTGCTCATCAGGGACGCGTCCGACGTATGTGCGCGGTCCGGTTTCCCGCCACGCAGCCTCGCCCTGGAACGGTCGGCCGAAAAGTCGCTTGACTGGTGGGTGGCGGATGAAAGCGCTTTCGGTATCCAGTTCTCCTGCCGTACTCTCGCCACCGTGTCGATCACTGAGTGAACGTTGCTGCTGGCGTCATTCGTGGATGGTGAAACAGGGTCCTGACATCTCACGGAGAAATACGCAGAAAAGCGAAGACTCACGAGGAAAAGCGCGGTTCGCGCGGGGGACGTACCCAAGTACGCCTTTGCGTGTCTGTACTTGATCATCGCTCATCGGAGCGCCCTCGAAAGGCGGGGTATGGAACAGCAGACCGTCGACTTCACGCTCAGTGCCGGGGAGATCGAGCAGTTTCACCGCGACGGCTTCATCGGGCCGTTCGACCTCTACGGCAAAGAGGAGATGGAGGCCAACCTTCGGGCCTTACGGCCGAAGCTCATCAACACCAAGACCTCCATCTACAGTTCCGACAACGCTGTCTCCGGCAGCACCAATCTCGCGAACTACGACCGTCACCTGGACGTAGACTTCCTGGCGCAGCACATCACCAGGCCGGAGATCACGGACCGGGTGTCCAGCCTCCTCGGCCCCGATGTCCTGTGCTGGCGGACGGAGTTCTTCCCCAAGTACCCGGGCGACGAGGGAACGGACTGGCACCAGGCCGACAACTTCTCCAACGTCGCCGGCACCAAGCACCCGCAGATCGTCTGGCCCGAGGACGCGGCGTTCGGCGGCACCATCACCGTCTGGGCGGCCTTCACCGACGCCACGGTCGAGAACGGCTGTCTGCAGTTCATCCCCGGCTCGCACACGACGATGAACTACGACGAGTCCAAGACCATGGAGTACAACGCGGACTCCATCAACCAGGTGGAAAAGGACGGCGTCCGGCGCGGCTTCTTCGGCTACGACTACCGGCAGCTGCAGAAGGACCCGAACTGGAGCCCCGACGAGTCGAAGGCCGTCTCGCAGGTCATGCGGCAGGGCCAGTTCATCATCTTCTGGTCGACGCTGATGCACGCCTCGCACCCGCACAGCGGTCTGACCAACCAGATGCGCCTCGGCTTCGCCGCCCGTTACCTGCCAACGTCCGTGCGGGTCTACCCCTATTCCACGGAACTGGAGGAGTTCGGCGGAGCGGCCAGCCTGGAGAGGTTCGGCAACGTCCTGGTGTCCGGCGAGGACACCTGTGGTCACAACCGCTTCGTCGAGACCACGGTCAACGGCTACCGCTTCCCCACGCGTTAGGAGGGCCGCACCATGAGCGACACGACACAGCAGGAGGACATCCTGCCCTGGGTGATCGACTCCTGCCGCTCTCTGGGGCTCGAAGTCGGCGGAGCCGATGACGACTTCTTCGACGCCGGCGGCAACTCACTCACGGCGATGCGGCTGATCGCCCGGGCCGAAGAGAAGTTCGGGGAGGACGTGCTTCCCCCCGACGACCTGTTCGAGCACAGCAGTGTCCGCGAAATCGCCTCCTGTCTTGCGAAACACCGGCAGGCGGCGGAAACGGCCGACGAGGCGTAGGAGAACCTGGACGGTGCCATCGCTCGGCGGCGACAGGTGGGTCCTGTCCCTCAAGCGGACGTCCGGCGACCCGGCCGTCAGACTGATCTGCTTCCCGTACGCCGGGGGCAGTCCCGACCTGTTCCGCAGCTGGGCCGGAGCCGTCGGCGATCGGGTGGAGCTGCTCGCCGTCGCGCTGCCCGGCCGTGGCCGCCGTATCAGGGAACCGCTGTACCAGGACTGGGAGACGCTGCTGGCGGACACGTTCGCAGCTCTCTCCCCCTATCTCCAGGAACCCCACGCCTTCTACGGGCACAGCTTCGGCGGACGGCTCGCCTACGAGCTCGCCCACCTGACCGCCGTACGGCATCCGGGACGGACCCGACACCTGTTCGTCTCCGGCTGCCGTAGCCCCGACGTCCCGCAGGCCCGGCCCTATCTCCACCAACTCTCCGAGACCGCCTTCCGCGACGCGCTGCGCGAGATGGGCGGCACCCCGGCGGAGGTGCTGGACAACCGGGTGATGATGCGCCTCCTGCTGCCCACCGTACGCAGCGACATACGGCTGGCAGAGCTGTGGGAGGACCGTCACAGCAAGGGCGTCGACGTGAAGCTCACGGCGATGTACGGCCGTGAGGACCACATCGACGGCCGGGCGAGCATGCGCGGCTGGCGCTCGTACACCAATAGGGAGTGTGAGCTGATCGAGATGCCGGGCGGGCACTTCTTCCTGGAGACGCACCGTCGGACTCTGCTGAACGTCATCAACGAGCGCCTTGGGGTTCAGGATGCATGAGCTGATCGTCACCGAACGCGCGCAGGCGATCCATCGCATGGTCAACAGCACCGACGCGCCGTACCCGGACGATTGCGGCGTGAAGGAGCTGTTCGAGGCATGTGCCGAGGAACACCCCGGCGCCACCGCGGTCGTGCACGCAGGCCGTGCCCTCACCTACCGCCAACTGAACAGCGCGGCCAACGCGTTGGCCGCGCGACTTCGCCAGACGGGCGTGCGGCCCGGGGACACGGTGGCGGTGTGCCTGGTGCGTTCCCCCGAACTGGTTGTCGCTCTGGTCGCGATCATCAAGTGCGCCGCCGTCTATCTCCCACTCGACGCGGCCTGGCCGGACGAACGGCTGCGCACCGTCCTCGGCCAAGCCTCGTGCCGCTGGACGCTGAGCGACGCGCCGCACACCCTGGCCGAGCGGTTCCCCGAGTGCCGCGCCCTCGGCGTGGACGAGGCGGAGGCTGCGGACGGCCACGTCGAGAACCCCGCGCTGAGGGTCGATCCTGACGATATCGCTTACATCAACTTCACCTCCGGCTCCACCGGCGTCCCCAAGGGCGTGCCGGTCCGGCACCGGAGCATCGCCAGGCTGGTGTTCGGCGCCCGTTACGCGCACCTGGGTGAGCGCACGACCCTGCTTCACATGGCGCCGGTCACCTTCGACGCTGCCACCTTCGAGATCTGGGGCGCTCTCCTGCATGGCGGGACCTGCGTCCTGTATCCCTTCTCCTTCGTACGCCTGTCGAAGCTGCGCCAAGTGATCGAGGCGCACGGCGTCACCGTCCTCTTCCTGACCACGGCGCTGTTCAACACCGTGGTGGACGAGGCGCCGGAGACGCTGGATGGCCTGGAGACCGTCCTCACCGGGGGCGAGGCACACTCCCTCACCCATATGAGCCGGGCCGTGCGACGCTACGGCCCCGGCCGCGTGGTCAGCGTCTACGGCCCGACGGAGTGCACCACGTTCGCCACCTACTACCCCGTCCCCGACCCGATCCCCACCCACACAGCGCTGCCGATCGGACTGCCCCTGCAGAACACCCGTCTCTACCTTGTCCACGACGGGCACCTGTGCGAGCCGGGCGAGCTCGGCGAGATCTGCCTGTCCGGCCCGGGACTCTCCCCGGGATACCTCCACGCGTGGGGGGCCACCCGCCGGCAGTTCATCGAATGCGAGATCGACGGAACCGTCGAAATGCTCTACCGAACCGGCGACCGCGGATATTTCCTGGACGACGGCAACGTGGTCTTCAAGGGCAGGCTGGACGACCAGGTGAAGGTGAACGGCTATCGCATCGAGATCGGCGAGGTCTCCCACCACCTCGACAGACACCCGGACATCAAACAGAGTTACGTCACCGTCAGCGGCGATACCGCCGGACAGCGGACCCTGCTGGCATTCATCGTGCCTTGCGGTGAGGACTGTACATCGGATGCCATACGAGAATATCTCGGCGAACACCTTCCCGTGTACATGATTCCGGCCAAGATCCATTTCTGTGGATCTCTGCCGCTTTCCGCCACCGGTAAGGTGGATCGCCACGCTCTCATGTCACTTCACGCACCATCAGGGGTCACCTCTTCATGAGCATCAGTAAGCGCGCCCAGCAATTCCAGGACATTCTCCGCGAGCGCGGCCTCGACCTGACGGTCGTCGAACTGCCCGTGTCCACACGCACGGCTGATGACGCGGCACAGGCCCTGGGATGCGGAAAGAACCAGATCGTGAAGTCGCTCGTCTTCCGTGCCCCCGCGACCGACCAGCCGGTGATGGTCCTGGCGAGCGGCCCGAACCGAGTCAACGAGAAGACCATTTCCGAGCTGGTGGGCAGTGAGATCGGCAAGGCCGACGCCGACTTCGTCAAGCGGGTGACCGGCTTCGCCATCGGCGGCGTCCCCCCGCTGGGACACAAGCAGCCGCTGACCATCTACGTCGACGAGGACCTGATCGGGTTCGACGAGACCTGGGCCGCCGCCGGAGCGCCCAACGCGGTGTTCAGGATCCCCGGCAAGATCACCGACATTCTCCCCGCCCACACCGTGGTCTCGGTGAAATGACCGAGGCTCCCCCGGCGGCGGTCGGAGACAACCGGTCCCCCGACGGACACCGCGCCTTCCGCGCCCGGGTGCGCGAGGTGCTGGACGGCGTCGTCCGGCCGAACGCCCCGGCGTGGGAGGCGCAGGGGCGGATCAGCCGGGAGGGATGGCACTTGCTGGGCAGGGAGGGGCTGCTCCGCCTCGGACACTCGGGCGAGGACTTCCTCTCCAGCGCGGTTTTCCTGGAGGAGTTGGGCGCCACCGGGTACGCAGGGATCCGCGCGGCCGTCGGCGTGCACGCCTACATGGCCGTGTCCTATCTCCGCCTGTGGGGCACCCCCGAACAGCGCAGCGCCTACCTGCCGGCCGTCGAACGGGGGGAGCGGATAGCCGCGCTGGCCATCACCGAGGTGGGCGCCGGTTCCGATCTGCGCCACCTGAACACCCGCGCTGACCCTCGGGACGACGGTGTCCACACCGTCAACGGGGAGAAGTCGTATGTCGCCAACGGTTCCCGGGCCGACTTCTTCGTCACTCTCGCCCGAACCGGCGCCTCTTCCTCCTCCCGGGGGCTGACCGGAGCCAGCCTGTTCCTCGTCGACGCCGACAGCCGCGGAGTGCGCCATGAACCCCAGCCGATGCTGGGCTGGCACGGCGCCGATGTCTGTCGTGTGACGTTCACGGATGTCGAGGTGCCCGCCGACCGACTGCTCGGCCGACGCGACCGCGCCCTGACGTACCTCATGCGCGGGCTGGACTTCGAACGGCTGGTCGCCGGACTGCTCGCGGTGGGAGGCGTCAGGTACACCCTGGAGCTGCTCAACGGCTTCGTGCGGCAACACCGGGTGGGCGATGCTCCGTTGAGCGCAAAGCAGGCCGTCCGGCACCGGATCGCCGAACTCGACGCCGAGTTGGACCTCGTGAGCCAGTACGCCCTGCATGCGGCCCGGCTGCACAGCAGGGGCGCCCTCGACACCCGCACCGCCTCCATTCTCAAACTGAAGTCCACCGAACTCGCCGTGGCCGTGGCGCAGGCGTGCCTCCAGTACCACGGTGCGGCGGGCTACAGCGAGGACTCGGCGCCCGCCCGTCTCTACCGCGACGCGATGGCGGGGACGATCGCCGGCGGAGCCAGCGAACTGATGCGCGACATGATCTTCGAGTCCACGGAGCTGCCGCCTCGCACATCCTCCGTCTGAGAGATCCCGGCAGTCCCCCCGCTTTGTTCTCGTGCCCCGCCCGCCACTCTCGGCCCACGTGAAACGGAGTTGTGGAAGTGTCAGAGACATTCACCGAACGCTCCAAGGCGGGCAAACGGCTGTGGATCGCCGGCGTGACCGTCACGGTCCTTCCGCTCGCCATCATCGGGTTCGTCGCCGCCGGCGTCGGGGGCGGCCAGACGGACGGTCCCGCCGCCCCCGCCCACCGCCTGGACGCCACAGGCCATTTCTTCCTTGCGGCGGCTGTCATCCTGACGGCGACGCATCTGGGAGGCATTCTCCTCTCCGGTCTCGGCCAGCCACGGGTCATCGGCGAGATCTGCGCGGGCCTCGCGCTCGGACCCTCGCTGTTCGGGCACTCCGCCCCGGACGCGGCCCAGTGGCTCTTCCCCGCTCCGTCGGTGCAGTTACTCAACGGGCTGGCTCAACTGGGGCTGGTTCTTTTCGTCTTCGGGGTGGGCCGGGAGATGGCCGGCATGCGCCTGCGCGGCGCCGCTACCCAGGCTGTGTTGGTCAGCCAGGCCTCGCTTTTCATCCCGTTCGCCCTCGGTACAGCGGCCGCCGTGCCGCTTGTGGACGCCTTCGTCGGCCGCAGCGGTTCCCCGCTCGCCTTCGTCCTCTTCCTCGGGTGCGCGCTGAGTATCACCGCTTTCCCGGTGCTCGCCCGGATCCTCGCCGACTTGGACATCATCCACAGCCGTCCCGGTCAGCTCAGCCTCTTTGCCGCAGCGATCGGCGACGGCGGCAGCTGGCTTTTGCTCGCCGCCGTCCTGGCGGCCGCCCATGGTTCCGGTACCGGCGGGCTGTTGTTCAATACGGCCGCCATCGTGGTCGTCGCCGTCGTCTTCCTCGGGCCTGTGCGTCTGCTGCTCGCCCGGTGGTTGGGCAACGGCGCCCGCGCCGGCTCCACCGCGGTCGCCGTCCTCCTCGTCTCCGCCGTCACCGCAGCCGCTGCCATGACCGCGGCCATAGGGGTCCACCAGTTGATCGGCGCCCTGCTGGTCGGCCTCGCGTGGCCGAGAAGCAACGGCAAGGCGGCCGCGGTCGCCGAACGTCTCACGGTGACGGCGAAGACGGTGCTGCTCCCGTTCTTCTTCTTCGGCTTCGGCCTCACCATCGACTTCGGCGCGCTGGGCTGGGACAGGTCGGTGCTGGTGACGCTCCTCATGCTGCTCGCCCTCGCGATCGTCGGCAAGATCGGCGGTCCGTTCCTGTGCGCCTGGATGACGGGGATGGAGTGGCGTCCCGCTCTCGCTCTGGGCTTCCTGCTCAACGCCCGGGGACTCACCGAACTCGTCGTCATCCAGATCGGTTACCAGGCCGGACTCATCGACGAACGGCTGATGGGCATCCTCACCCTCGTTGCCCTGGTCACCACGGCTCTGACGACTCCGTTGCTGCGCGCCATCGGCTTCGCTCGCGTCGGCAGTCGTCCCGCGACCCCGGGCACCGCACAGCAGGACGGTGCACACAGGCCCCTGCTGGCGCCGTCAGGACATGCCCGGGTCACCCCGGGCGACGGCGGTTTCGAGGCCGACGATCATCGGTCCGGCTGATGGTCAACCTGGGACAGCCGGTCCACAGGCCCGGCCCCGCGGTCCCGGCCAGGATGCTGCCCGCCCCGCGAGACCAGGCGGAAGAACTCCAGCGTCCAAGCGCGCTGTTCCTCGGTGTCCGGCACCCTCGTCCCCCGAGCCCGTTCCATGGCCGTCCAAGCAGTCTCCGGCGCCATGCCTTCCAGGATCATCAGGCAGACCGCGATCAGGGAGGACCGTCCGATGGCACAGCGGCAGTGCGCAACGACATGGGCGCCGCCCCGCAGCTCCTCGGCGAGTTCCCGCAGTACCGGCAGCACGACGCGGACCGACGGGACCGTGAAGTCGGGAATGGGCAGCGCGACGAACCGCAGCCCGGCGGCCTCGGCGAGGCGGGGCTCGTCGGCGAGCCCCAGTTCGGTGCGTTCGTCGTCGGGGAGGGCACAGACGACGACGTCGGTGCCGGCGCCACGCAGGGCCACCATGTCGCCGGCCAGACGCCCGTGGCCGCGAGGCCGGGCCATGGTGCTCAGGCGTCCCGGTCCTCGCAGACCGGCGACGGTATAGAGGGTGGGGGTGGACGGCTCGGTCATCAGGCGGACGACCCCGGCGCGAGCCAGCGGTAGCGGCCGCCGCATTGGTCGGCGAGCCAGCCGTTCAGGCTGCCCAGGCCCCGATCGTTGACCTGCCCGTCGTGGATGCCGTAGGCCCGTTCCGGATCGACGGCGCGGACGAAGTCGATGGCCTCGTCCGTCTTCATCCATGACCCCTGCAGGGGGACCAGCAGGGTCTCCACCGGTCGGTCGGGACGGTGAAGGGAGTCCCCAGGATGGTAGAGGTGGTCCTCCACGAGGTAGCCCAGGTTCGCGCAGTCAGGGAGGGCGCCGTAGATGCGGGCGTGCTGCCCGCCCTGGGCGGCCACCCGGAAGCCTGCCGCGGTGAACTCTTCCCCGGCGACGACGCCGGTGAAGTCCAGGCCCGGGATCCGCGCCGACTTGGGGGCGTAGACGGGCACGCCCAGCCCCTTCAGCCGCAGCAGGTCGATGTGATCGTCGTGTTCGTGGGTCACCAGGACCGCGTCTGCGCCCGAGAGTGCCTCGGGCTCGCTCCAGACGCCGGGATCGATGATCAGCGTGCCGCCGTCGTGCTCCAACCGGACACAGGAATGAGCGTACTTGGTAATCCGCACGACATGAGCATAGCCCGCAGGCGTTGTCGGCCTCTGCGGGAATGGCCGGAAAATTTCGGTCGGCCGCTACCCGGGAGTGTTCCCGGTAATCAGCGGCATTTAGATGATGTGTGCTTTTCGGGACAGTCGATATCTAGTCAACTTGCTTATGAACATGCAGAGTTCATCTTGTGGCAAGAGAGGACTGCTGTTAGCGTCGGATCATGGACATATCAAACTCGAACGTCGAGGAGCTCGCCGACCTGGCCGAGCTGGAATTCTCTCCGATCGCCCCGGAGGAGGCCGCCGACCTGGACGACCGTGTGTACCTGCTCGGTGTCCGCCCGGAGTTCGTGAGCCGGTAGCGTCCGCGCGTCGATCCGCCCCCGGCGCTGCGGGGGCCCGTTGACACCAGAGGTTCACCACCGGAAACGGTGCCGGACCTCGCCCTCGGGGGATGGGGATTCAGTACGTGGTCATGGATCATCTGCCGGTCGCTCTTCCCGCTGGTTCAGTACTGCGGCTGCCGGTCGATGCCGTTGACGCCACGCTCCGTGAGGCGATCGCCGAGCTCGATCCCGACGGTCGTCTAGGGAGTGGGGAGCGTCCCGTCTTCCTGACAGCCTGGCTTCCCTGCCTGAAGGGAAGCTGTCTGTCGTTTCTCGGTATGAGCCCTGCCAGTCGACAGTGGCTGGCAGGGCTTGCCGGTGCCGGCTTCGCCGCGCAGCGCAGGGCCGAACTGGTGGCCGCCCTGGCCGTCGCGGATCCCGACGCCGTATTGCCGGACGACCCCGTCGAACAAGTGATCGCTGTGGTGCGGGCGTTGGTCAGAGCCGAGCCCGGTGCGGCCAGGTTGGAGCTCGGACGGCAGCCGCTGTGGTGCGGCCCCGACTCAGGCAGCGGTCTGGCCCACTCCTGCGACCTGTCGACCGGCCGGCCGGTCGTGACCGGCTCCTATCTCGCCGGGGGGTCCGGAGCCCAGCTGCTGACAGCGGGTGGCGTGGATCTCGGCGAACTCATCGATACACAGCCGTGGGGCCCCGAGTTGCGGCAGGCGGTGCACGCCGCCGAGACCGAACTCGGCTGGCCGGTCCGAGTGGAGTTCGTCGTCGAACACGGCAGGGCCCACATCGTCAGCACCACCCGAGCCTCCCTGCACGGCGCCGCTCTCCTGCGCGCCGTGGCCACCCGGTACGAACGCGGCCGGCTGACCCCCGGGCAGGCAGCGTCGCTGGTGGATCCCCTGGACGTCGAGCAGGCGCGTTCCATGACCGGGCCGTCCCTCGACCTGCCCGTGGCGGCGCGCGGTCTCGGAGTGTCTCCCGGCATCGCTTCCGGTGCCGTCGTCTTCAGCGCGGCCGAGGCCGTTGCCGCGCGGGCCGGGGGAGAACAGCCGGTGCTGGTCCTCACCGAGTCGAAGCCGGCGGACCTCCCGGGTCTGCTGGCCGCGACGGCCGTGGTCACCGAGCGAGGCGGACTGACGTCGCACGCCGCGGTCGTGGCGCGCGGCCTCGGGCTGCCGGCCGTCGCGGCCCTCGTCGACGGCGTCCTGGACGCCGACGCCAAGACGCTGCGCACCACGCGGGGCGACACCGTCCGGGCCGGCGATCCGGTCACCGTGGACGGCCGCACCGGAGTGATCCACCTCGGCGGCCGCAAGCAGTCCTCCGCCGAGCGACGGGCTGCCCTGGAACTGCCCGGCTGGCTGGACGACGCGCTGTCCGCGCTGCCCGGCATCGCGGTGCGCGTGAACGCCGACACCGGCGCCGACGCCACCGCTGGACGGGCGCTGGGCGCGAGCGGGGTGGGACTGTGCCGGATCGAGCACATGTTCCTCGGCGAGCGCCACCAGGTGCTCCAACGGGTCCTGATGGCCCGGCCCGGCCCCGACATGACGGAGGACCTCGCCACCCTGCACACCCTCCTGCGGACGGAGATCACGGACGTCCTCGCGGCGATGGACGGACTGCCCGTCACGATCCGCCTGCTTGATCCCCCGCGCCACGAATTCCTCCCCGACCTGACAGAACTCTCCCTGACCGCGCAGGCCACGGGCGCGCAGGCCGACCGGGACCGGCTCGACATCACCCGCCGCCTGCACGAGCACAACCCCATGCTCGGGGTGCGCGGCGTGCGGATGGGCGTCCTGCTCCCGACGCTGACGGCCGTACAGATCAAGGCACTGGCGCAGGCGACGCTCGCGCTGCGCCGCGACGGCCGCGACCCGCGGCCCGAACTCCTGGTCCCCATGGTGAGCGCCCCGGCGGAACTGGACTTCGTCCGGGGCATCCTCGACGACGTCTGTGCCCACCTGGGAACCTCCCCGGCCGAGGCGGGCATCTCGCTGGGCGCCATGATCGAGACCCCGCGGGCCGCGCTGCTGGCCCGGTCGATCGCACGCCGAGCGGACTCCCTGTCCCTGGGCACCAACGACCTCACCGCACTCGTCTGGGGCCTGTCCCGCGACGACGCCGAACAGCATCTGCTGCCCGCCTACCAGGACCTGGGCCTCATCGACGCATCCCCCTTCGCCCGACTGGACGTCGAAGCCGTCGGCACCCTGGCACGCCAGGTCGCCGAGGAGGCACGAGCCGTACGCCCGGACATCACACTCGGCGTCTGCGGCGAACAGGCGGCCGACGCGGCGGCCGTGCGGTTCTTCACCGAGGCGGGCTTCGACCACATCTCGTGCGCGCCGCCACGCGTCCCCCTGGCCAGGCTCGCCGCCGCACATGCCGCCCTCGCCCGAAGAGCGGCAGATGTTCACCCGATGGAGGCAGGACGTTGAGCGAGCCGGCGATCGCCGTGGAACACCTCGGCCGTAGCTTCACCGACCGCGGACGCGAGATCGTGGCCCTGCGGGACGTCAGCTTCCAGGTCGGAGCCGGCGAGATCGTGGGCCTGCTCGGCAGCAACGGAGCCGGCAAGACCACCCTCACCAAGATCCTCGCCACCCTGCTGCTGCCCAGCACCGGCACCGCCCGTATCTTCGGGCACGACGTCACACGCGATCTGCGCACGGTACGCCGGATGACCGGCGTCGTGCTGGGCGGCGACCGCGGCCTCTACGCCAAGCTGAACGGCCGCGACAACCTGCGGTTCTTCGCCATGCTCGCCGGCGTAGGCCGACGCGGCCTGAAAACCAAGCTGGACGCCGCGCTGGAGGAAGTCGGCCTGGGTGCCGCGGCCGACCGCGCGGTGGAGACGTACTCCAAGGGCATGCGCCAGCGACTGCACATCGCCATCGGCATGATCGCCGAGCCGCGCGTGCTGCTGCTCGACGAACCGACTGTGGGTCTCGACCCGGTCGAGGCCGACCGGCTGCGCGGCACCGTCGCAGCACTGCGCGACACCGGAGTGTCCGTTTTGCTCACGAGCCACTATCTGCTCGACATCGAACGCCTCGCCAGCCGGGTGATCATCCTCGCGGACGGCACCCTCGCGGCGGACCTGCCGGTCGAGGAGTTCGCCCGCCAGGCCGGCTATACCGCCACGGTGATCGTGCGCGGCACCGGCAGCCCGCCCGACGGTGGCGCGGTGTCGTCCCGAGACATCGCCGTCGGCGGTGTCGACGTGGCCGACGGGGCGTGGACCCTCAGGCTGCACGTCCGTGACTGGAGCGTCGGTTCGTTCGGTCTGCTGGAGCAGGCGCTGGCGCACGTCAGCGTCATGGACGTGCGGATCGAGCCGGTGCGGCTGGAGGACGTCTACTCCCACGTGGCCGCGCGTCTGGCCGCCGGCAGCCAGGTCGGTGGAGTGCGGTGAGCGGCGCCCTGTGGATGTTCGTGACCGCGTTGCGCATGGAACAGCGGGCCATGCAGCGCAATCCGTTGCTGCTGGTCAACTCCGGCATGCTCCCCGCGGTGTTCCTGATCATCGCGGTGGAGACCGGTCGCCCCGACCCCGACGGCGCGGCCGAGCTCCTTGTGGCCGTGATGCTGACCGCGCTGTGGGGCTCCACGGTGTGGATGAGCGGAGGGGTCCTGCGCCGCGAGCGCAGCTTCGGCACGCTCGCCCGCTGTGTCTCCGGAGTCTGGTCGCCGTACCTGGTGCTGCTGGGCAAGAGCCTGGGCGCGACCGTCACCAGCGTCGGCGCGATCCTCGTCAGCACCGGCGTCACGGCGGTGGCGCTGGGGCTGCCGCTGGGGGTGTCGCACCCGGTGTGGATCGTCGTGTCGCTCATGGTGCTGGTGTGCTCCGCCACCGCTCTCGGGGCGCTGGTGTCCTGCCTCTTCCTGGTGACCCGCAACGGGCTGGTGTGGTCCCACGCGTTGATGTACCCGGTCTTCGCCGTGGGCGGGCTGCTCATCCCCACCCACGCGCTGCCCGCCTGGCTGCGCTGGGCACCCGATCTGCTCAGCCTGCACTGGATCAAGGACTGTCTGGTCGACGCGGCCACCGGCGGCGTCTCGGTCGCCCCGCTGGGTGCGGCGATGCTGCTGACGCTCGCCTACTTCTTTACCGCGGGCCTCGCCTACAGCCGGTCCGTCGAGAGGTCTCGCAGGGAGGGCACACTTGACCTCGCTTGACACCGCCCCGGAGCACGGCGCCGTCCCGGCCCGCGCCTTGCCGGCCTGGCGGGCGGCTGAGGCCGCCCGTATGGGCTGGCTCGAGTACCGCGCGCTCCAGACGCCTGCCGGCCTGCTCGGCGCGACACTGCCGCGCGGGGTTCTGCAGATCCTGTTCTTCACGACGCTCGCAGGCGTCCTCGCCGGTCCCGGACACCGCGAGTACGCCTTTGCCGGTTCGCTCGTGCTGGCGTTGAGCAGCACCAACGTCAACGGTGTGGTCGCCGTGCCCGTCCTGGACAAGCAGTACGCCACCTTCGCGCGGGTGCGCACCGGCGCGCTGTCGCCCACCGTCACCCAGATCGCCCGGGCGCTGCCCTATCCCGTCATGGGCTGGAGCCTGCTCGTCGTTCAGGGCGCGATCGCGGCGCCCCTGCTCGGTATGACGGACTTCGCCCTGCGGTTGCTGCCCTGGGCGTGGGTGTACGCGCTGATCGCGCTGACGCTCAGCGTGCTGGGGCTCGCGGGAGCGACGATGACCGTTGGCAAACGGGCCGACGTGGTGGCCCCGAACGTCCTGTCCTACCTCGTCATGCTGTGCAGTGGCGCGATCGTCCCGCCCGGCCGGGTGGGATGGGTGGACGCGATCGGTCAGGTGCTGCCGGCCCGGCACGGCCTGGACGCCGTCCGCGCGGGGATGGACGGCCGGCCCTGGCTCGGCGACCTGGGCCTCGAGGTCGCCGCCGGCCTCGGGTTCACCGTCCTCGCCGCCTTGTCGATCCTCCACCAGGCCCGGCGCGCGAGCAGACACGGCCACGACGACTTCGAGTGACCGACGTGCCCACACCCGAGGGGAAACCGATGAGCCTCATCCGCCTGCCTCTGGCTGTGCGGACCGAAGCGGACCATGAGGAATCCGCTTCGCCGCCCAGCAGAGCCCTGCGCGTCGCCCTGGTGAACATGCCCTGGGCACGCATTCACGCGCCCTCCATCCAGTGCGGACTGCTGCAGTCGATCACCCGCAGGGCCGGCCACGAGTGCGACAGCCACTACCTCAACATCGAGTTCGCCTCCTTCTTCGGCAGCAAGGCCTACGACGGAATCGCAAACATCGCCTCCGAGCGGCTCCACCTGATGGGGGAATGGCTGTTCTCCTACGCCGCATTCGGCGAAGTGACCCCGGACGACGACTACTTCGCCGCGTACCCGGAGGTGAAGTCCATCTGGGACGAGCTCACCGGCAAAGGCCTCGAGGATCTCGTGGAGTTGCGCCGTGAGAGGCTGCCGGACTGGATCGCCGAATGCGCGGCCAGACCGGTGTGGGGGGAGTACGACGTCATCGGATTCACCTCCACCTTCCTGCAGAACACGGCGTCGCTCGCACTGGGGAGAAAGATCAAGGAATTCCACCCGGGCGTGACGCTGGTGTACGGGGGTGCCAACTTCGACGGGGAGATGGGGGCCGAGTACGCGAGGAAGCTGCCCTGGCTCGACTACGTGGTGGCCGGCGAGGGCGATCTCGTGTTCCCCGCACTGTTGAAGAACGTCGCCGACGGCACGGACACCCCCATCCCCGGAGTCCTGCGGCATGCCGCCACGGACGTACCGCCGACTGCCGACGCCCAGCGCCCGCAGGTCCTCGACGACCTTCCCACTCCGGACTACCGGGACTACTTCGCCTGGGTGGAGCGCTTCGACCGCGCCCGGCTGCTGGGCCGGACCCCCGTACGGCTGCCGGTCGAGTTCTCCCGGGGATGCTGGTGGGGCCAGAAACACCACTGCACCTTCTGCGGCCTCAACGCGCTCGGCATGGCGTACCGCTCCAAGTCCGGTGAGCGCGCGTTCACCGAGCTGAAAGCCCTGCTGCGCGACTACCCGGTGGTGCATGTCGACACCGTCGACAACATCCTCGACATGGGGTACTTCTCCTCGCTGTGCGCGCAGCTTGCCGAGGAGCACTGGGACGTGAACCTCTTCTTCGAGGTGAAGGCCAATCTCACCCGGGAACAGGTCGCGACCCTGAAAAGCGCCGGAATACTGCGCATCCAGCCCGGCATCGAGAGCCTCAGCACCCATGTGCTGCAGCTGATGCGCAAGGGCGCGAGCAAGCTGATCAATATCCGGCTGCTGAAATGGGCTGCTTACTACGGGATCGACGTGGCCTGGAACATCCTGGCGGGATTCCCGGGAGAGACCGAGGAGGACTACACCGAACAACTGCGCCTGCTCCCGCTGCTGCACCATCTCCAGCCGCCCGGAGGCTGTGGCAGGATCTGGCTGGAGCGCTTCAGCCCCTATTTCACCGACCCGTCCTTCCCCATCGACAACCTCCGGCCCCGGGCCAGCTACAGCCACGTCTATCCGGCCTCGCTGGACCTCGAGAAGATCGCGTACTTCTTCGACTACGAAGCGTCCGGCACGGTGTCCCACGAGACGGTGGCCGCGCTGAACGCCGCCGTCTCACACTGGCAGACCCGGTTCACCGAGGCGAAGCCCAGCCTTGTCTACCAGCGGCTGCCCGGGAAGCTGACACTGATCGACCGCCGGACCGACCAGCCCCGTCGGGCTGTCCTCACGGGCTGGAAGGCGGACGTCTACGAGGCCTGCGGCGACGCGCCCCGGGCAGCGGCGGCTGTCTCCCGCCAGGTGGCGGCGCAGGGCCTGGCCGTCACCGATGACGACGTGACGGCCTTCCTCGAACAGTGCTGCCGCGCGGGCGTGATGGTGTCCGACGACGGCAAGTACCTCGGGCTCGCGCTGCCGGAGAACCCCAGCTGGTAGCCGTCGCGGACCCGTGTCAAGGGAGGAGAGCGCATGACAGCAGCGGCATCGGCACGCGACAGAGTGCGCCTGGGCAGGAGCATCGCGTCCCGCCTGGCCGCGTCCACGGAGGCTCCCGCCGCGTTCGTCGCCGGGAGTTCGGTGGTCGGACTGGGCAGCGCCACCAGCGACATCGACGTCTATCTGGTCGGCTCCCCGGCGGAGGAGAAACGGCAGCAGATGTTCGCCGACACCATCCGTGTCGACGTACAGCATGTCCGGCTGGACACCCTGGAGTCGCTCGTCGACCGGGTCCTCGGCACGGACCTGCGCTCGGACCATGCGGGCCGGACACTGTCGGACCGTGAGATCGCGCTGACAGTCCGATTGTTCACGGGTGACATAGCGACCGACTCGGGCGCGCTGGCCGCGCTGCGCAAACGGCTCGACGAACACCCTCTGCGGCTGTCCCGGCTGGTCATGAACGCCTGGATACTCGCCGCGTTCTTCGCGGCCGAGGACTGTCTCGGACTCCAGCGTTCGGACGACCCGAACGACCTCGACGCGGCCGCGCTCGCCGGCCGGCGCGGTCTGGTCTGCGCGGGCAAGGCGCTGGCCGCAGCGGGTGGGGACCTCTACTTCGGCGAGAAATGGGTGTGGCGGCAGCTCGCTCGCAGCGGCCCCGACGGTTTTCCCTTCGCAGAGTTCCAACGGCTTCTGCGGGACGACCCCCTGGCCGTCGACCCGCAGGCCGGCTTGACCGCGCTGACGTCGTTCGCGCAGACCTGTCTGATCGCCACAGCCACCCTCGGCTGGCAGGGCGTCGAGGTCTCCCACTGGCCGGCCTGGCCGGCGGGGAGTGGTCCGCTGCGGAGGTCCCCGACGTTCTTCCCGCGCGCCTACGACGACACGGTGACACTGGTCGAGCCCGCCGGCCGGCACTTCCGCCTGACGCCCGACGTGGCGCTGGTCTGGGGCCTGAGCCACGGGCTTTCCGCCCAGACCGTCACGGAGCATGCGCTGAGTCTGTCGAAGGAGGCGCCGGCGTTCGCAGCGCTGACCGAGAAGCGGTGCCGGCGCATCACCACCGAGTTGCGGGAAGCGGGGCTGCTCACAGAGCAGGGCGGACAGTGGAGAGCGATGTGAAGTTCCGTCAGAAACGCAGCACCACCCTCGACCTCGCCCTCGCGCTGCAGCGCGAGCTGATCGGGCGCACCGGTTCCTGGGAGCCCAACTTCCTGCCCAGACCGGTCACCCCGCAGACGGACCTGTTCCGTGACGGACTGCGGTCATGGGCGAGGGTCGTCGGCTCCGGCCTCCCCGCGTTCCTGGCCGCCGCCCGCCGGCCGGAGGACCTCATCGCCTTCGTCGACGACGACCGCCTTCGCCCCGGCACGGAACTCCTCACCACCGCGCTGACCGCGGCGGCCCCGACCCTCGCCGAGGCGCTCCCCGCGTTCGAGGAGATCCGCAAGCAGGCGGCCGCGGAGATCAACGACTTCCTGGCGCCCGAGCGTTACCTGGCTCCCCTCTGCGCGGCGCTGGGCACGGCCGAGACCGAGCGGACGCTGGACCTCCACCTCGTGCCGCTCGCCCCGGCCCCGCCCGCCACGGGCTTCCTGATCGACGCCGGCAAGGTCACGGGCATCTACGTCGACTGCCGCCGCTTTCGCGGATCGACGCTCGCGGACGCCGTCCTGACCATGCTGGGCTGGGCACAGCTGAAATCGGGGGCCATCCCCGAGGGCCACCTGTCCACCGAGCTGGTCCGTCGCCTGCCCGGCAGCGCTCCCTACCAGCGTCGGCTACGCGTCATCCTCACCAAGATCCTCGTGGAGATGACCGCAGGTCATCTGGTCCGCGCGCTGGACCCCGCGCACCGCCCCTGCGCCGACGTGCTCGGCGCCAAGTGGCGCTACGCGCGGCTGTACTCCGTGGCCGAACGGCACTGGCCCCGCCACCTCGACGGCGACATCGACCGCGACGAAGCCCTGACGCTGATCGCCGCGGAACTTTCCGCCCACAGTCCGCGGTGGTTCGTCGACTCCGTCGACCCGTCCTCGCTTGCCGCGGACTTCTACCTCCTGGAGTGGCTGACCGCGGCGGGCGACCGCACGGCCAGATCACGGCTGTTCCGCTGGCTGCCCCACCTGTGTGCAGAACTGGCAGGACACCTGGACAACGTGATCGGCAACGAGCTCGGGCACTATGAACGAGCCAGGACCCAGCACTATCCGCGGGAACTGGCCGACTTCATCACGGAGATCAACCAGGGCGACAGCCGCGTCACATGGCAGCGGCTGCGCCGCGAGAGGGGCCACGGTCTGGCGCTGCGGCTCGCCACCGAGGCGTTCGCCGGTCCGGGCGTGGAGTTCGGCGGAGAGGCGTGGGCTCCGGTGGCTGCCATGATGCGGCGCTACGTCCAGCACGAGCTGCCCGACCGGGTCTTCGTCGATCAGTGCTTCACCTTGGAGCACAACAACGGCTCGCTCTTCGACAAGTACCACGACACGACGACCACGCGTGTGGTGCTGGACGCCCAGGCGGCGACCGATCTCGACACGCTGCTGACCCATGCCTCGGCCGAAGTCCGGGAGCTGTGGCAGGCACACCGCCTCGACTCGGTGGAGGGCCATCCGGTATGGCTCGGGGCACACCCGGCCTCCCCGGCCGAGATTCCCGTGGATTCGTCGGGATGGAACGCGATGGGCCTGCACACCAGCACGCCCGGTACGGTCGGATGCGGCGACCGCAGCGACCGGAACGCGTTCGACCCCCTGAGCGACCCGCTGCGCGACTCCCCGGTACGAGTCCGCCAGACACCCGCCCGTCGACCCTTCTCCTCCTCCTTGAGGACCTACCGATCCCTGGCCGCAGTCCTGCACACCGAACGTGGCGACATCCACCTCACCCTGCGCCCCGATGAGACTCCCTACACTGCGGACAACTTCGTGGGCCTGGCGACCGGGAGCCGTACCTGGAGCGACCCTTTGACGGGAGCCACCGGGGAGGGGGGTTTCTACGACGGCACGGTCTTCCACCGCCGAGTGCCCGGGTTTGTCGTCCAAGGCGGCGACCGGCTCGGCACCGGGCACGGCAGCGCCGGATACCGGATACCCGACGAAATCCATCCGGACCGGGGATTCGAGCGGCCTTTCCAACTTGCCATGGCGAATCTCGGCAGGGACAGCACCGGCTCGCAGTTCTTCATCACCCTTGCTTCGGCGCCCCATTTGAACGGGCAGTACACGATCTTCGGCGAGGTAGCGGACGACCCCTCCAAGGACGTGGTCAGCGGCATTGCCGTGTCACCGACGGCGGTCCGGCTCGACCGCGTGACGATCTTGGCAACCTGAAAGCCGGGCCCGCTGGTGGAGCGGGGCGGTAGACGGGTGGGTGGCTGTTGATGCGGGAAAGACCGCCGAGTCGAGGTGGTGGCGGGCGCAGGTGACGGCGACGTTGGCGAGGCGGGCGTCGGTGCCGTTGACCGGTTGAGGGATCGGGCGGCGTGGGGGTCGGGCTGCGACGCCGCCGCCCGCGCCGACTGCACTCTCGTCACCTCCCAGCTCAACACGCTGCTGATCGCAGCCCGCCTGCACTCCAGCTCCTCCAGCAGGAGAACAACCTAAGCATTCACGTCGGCTCATGCGGTTCTCGCCAGCCCGCCGTTCTGTGCCAGGTGTCGGCACTTTGTGCTGGTGGCGCAGGCTATGTCTCGTTCTGGCCCACGCCGCTTCCCCCAGCACCAAGGCGAAGACGAGCGCACGGCGCATGAGGAACTCGGCCGGTACGCCGCCGGTCTGGGCCTGGACCAGATCATTCTGGTGGGAGGGGAAGAGGCCGGATGGATGCTGGACGGGGTCACCAGCGCCGACGCGAAGCCTGTCCATCTCCCCGATCAGGAATCCGCCGTGGACCTGCTCCACAGGACACTCCGCTCCGGCGACGTCATTCCACCTCATCGTGGACTGCCGTGGTCTGCCTCTGTCGATCGGCGTCTACGCGGCGAACGTCCACGACAGCCAGGCCACAGCGCGCCTTGGAATAGATCATCTAGACCACCGCCGGGGGCAGGCGGGAACTGCCCGAGTCACCTCGCCGGCCGAAACCGCGCATTCTACGCACCAGTTACGGCAATGTGGCCCTATCTCGGGCCTTGATCCCTCGAACGGGACAGTACTCTCGCCCTCGTTCGGCAGGGCGCGTATCACCCGTATCACCAAGGAAAGGGTCCCGGCTGGTGGTTCTCCACCGGGGTGAGGCCACAGCCCACCCAGCATCTCGGGAGCACTGATCAGGCCGCCCGGCTCCAGTCCGTCCGCCCAGCCCCGTCCGGCAGTGAGTCGGCTGCGCGAGTGTCCGCTGTCCGGCGCACGTTCACCTTCCCCAGCGCCGTCACCGGAGAAAGAGTGACCGTGACCTGCATCCCCGGCTGCACGGTCGACCACGCGAGCTGCCCCTCTTCGGTCCGCTGTGCGACACGGGCGGTCCGGAGGACTTCCGCTTCCTCGGCCGGGAGATCCGGTCCCTCCCTTTCTCGGGACTGCCGGCGAAGCGGCTGCCCTTCGTGGCGATTGAGGCTGTCGACGAGCCCTACATCGATGGTCATCAGCATCGTGCAGAAGCAGGTCGACTCGCTGCGCGAGGCCCACGCCCAGCTCGTCAACGTCCGCACCGCGTACCTCAACCCACCTGAGGTGGCAGCATCAAGACCACGGCCATCACCGAACGTGCCATCGCCGAGGTGGAGACGTTCCGCACCAAGATGCGGGAACTCGGCTCGTGCACCCCGGCCGTGGAGAAGCTCGCCGACGAGTTGATCGTCCCCATCATGGTGTGCGAGAGGCTGGGCAATCAGCGCCTCCACGTCGAACAGGCCCCGCTCGGCCCGGATGAATACCTCACTCACCGGCTCGACAGCCGGCGGATCGTCACGCACAGCGGGTACGCGCCCGCTGGCGATGCCTCGCGAGACAAAGAGAGCCGGGATCGGGAGGGGAGCAGTTCCGCCGCGCGCCCGGTTGGCCGGACCTGCGTCACCAGGTCTACGTCCGCCACTGGCCCCGCGCCACATCCCGGGCGACGAAGTACCAGCGGCGCCAGGTGTGCACGAGACGGTACGGGTCGACGCCCCTGACGCTGGCCTTCTCCGCCCGGGTCGCGTACGTCAGGCGGTTGCGCTCGCCCCCGGCGGCACGCGGTGGCGAGTTCCAGCAGCATGCCGCGCGCGATCTGCGGCTGGTCGAGCCTGGGTGTGTGCACGGACGCGGAGTCCATCCCGGTCAGCCGGTCCGCGATCCGCGGCGGGAGGCCTGCCGCAGTTCAGCAGCTGGCACCGGCCGCGGCCGCGACCGCGACGCGCCTCGCGGAGATCGTCGCGAAGCACCTGTCCGACGGCCTGCGCACGGTCCTTCCCGGCATGGCCCGGGGTTGGAGCGGCCGTCGTGCACGCGGCGGACGTGGTCTCCTTCACCGGTTCCACCGCCAACGGCCGGACCGTCGTCGCCGATGCCGTGGCCGAGGGCTTGCCGGTCCAGGCCGAGATGGGCGGGCTCAGCGCCGCCGTGGGGCTGCCCGACGCCCACGTCGAACGGACCGCGGCGACGATCGCCGCCTCCACCATGGGATACGCCGAGCAGAAGTGCACCGCTACCGGCCGGGTGATCGTGGTCGAGGACGAGGACCGGTTTACCGACGCCCTCGCCGCGGCCGTCCGCTGTCTGGCGGTCGGGGTTCAGACGACCCGCGCACCGCCGTCGGCCCGGTCATCTTCCGGCAGGCGCGCGAGGCCTTGGCCGAGACCCTGGACCGGGCGCGCAAGGCCGGTGGGCAGGTGCTCACCGGCAGGGAGAGCGGCGATCCGGGCTGGCTGATCACACCGTCCGTCGTGACCGGACTGGGTCCGGACGCGCCGCTCAACCAGGAGGAGGTCTTCGGCCCTGTCCTGTCCATCCAGCACACTCCCGACCCGCACGCTGCGGTCGAGCTCCTGAAAGCCACCCGATACAGCCTGGTCACCGGCCTCTACACCGGCGATTTGAGGCCACGCGCTCCGGCTGTCCCCCGCTTCGACAGCGCCATGGTCAAGGTCAACGGCCCCACCACCGGAGCCGGCTGACACGCGTCCTTCGGCGGCGAAAAGGCCTCCGGGTACGATCCCGCCGAGCTGGGCGCGTCCGTACGGGACCTCTACTCGCGGCACCTGGCCGCGACCGGCCTGCCCTGAACGCGGCATGTCCCGAATAGGCAAGGCCCGCTGTCCGCCATGGGAAAGACCTGTCGCTGATCACCGGGGTTCACTTGCGGCCACCCATGCGCGTCAGACAGGGAGCCGATCATGCCCGAAGCCGCCGACGGCGAGTTCTGGAAGAACCTCAAGCCGATCACGAACTCCTTCAAGCCGGACGCCTTGCCCGAGGTCTACCTGTCCCAGGTGGCGACCGACGACGACAAGTACTACGTGCCGTTCACCGAGACCGTCGGCTCGCGCCCGCTGTGGATCAACGTCAAGGACAACTCGTGGGCCGACATCCTGCGCGCCAAGGAAGCGGGACTGGTCAACCGGCATTACCACCCGCACGAGGTGTTCGCGTACACGATCTCCGGGAAGTGGGGCTACCTGGAGCGGCCCTGGACCGCGAGCGCCGGTGACTTCGTCTATGAGGCGCCGGGCGAGGGGCATACCCTGGTCGCCTACGACAGCGACGAGCCGATGAAGGCGTTCTTCATCGTCAAGGGACCCCTGATCTGGCTGGACGAGAACGGCGAACCCGACGGCTACTTCGACGTCCACGACTACATCGAGATGTGCCGCACGCACTACGAAAAGGTCGGCATCGGGGCGGACTACGTCAACTCCCTCTTCCGCTGACACCTCTTCGCCGTCGGGGTGCCGCCCGGCTACGCTCGGATCTCTGACGAGCGCGGCGGGAAAGGAGACCCCTGGTGACCGTACCCCGCGTCTCCCACGTCGTCTCCCGGGTGTCGACGCGGTCCGTCGACCCCGTCGAGCGGATCGCCTTCTGGGAGGAGTACAACGGGCAGGCCCTGGTGGGCCTGACCTGCTCGTCGTACTCGCAGGACGGCCTGTTGGCCACCCAGACGAACTACCGGCTGGGTGGTCTGAGGCTCGCCGAGATCACCGGTAATGAGCACGTCATCCAACGCACCCGGCGCACCTGCGAGGACCTCCCGAAGGACTCGGTCTTCGTCAGCCTGCTCACCGCCGGCCAGGCGGTCTTCTTCCACGAGGGCGGCTGCCTCACCGTCCGGGCCGGCGACCTGGTCCTCTACGACACGCGCCGCTCGTACCTGTTCGGCTTCCCGACCAGCATGCGCCAGCTGCTGGTGGACATCCCCCGCGAGACCTTCGCCGAGCGGTGCGTCTCCGGGGACATCTCCGCGCCCCTGCTGTTCGGACGGGGCGGGGCGGCACGCGCGCTGGAGTCGGTGCTGGCCGACTGGGCCGCCGGGCGTGGGAGCGGGGCTCCCGTGCGGACGGAGGCGACGGTGCTCGACCTGGTCCGCACCCTGGCGGCCCCGCGCCTCGGCGACGATCCCGGCCGTCCCGCGCTGCCCTCCCGGCTGGCCATGGCCCGGGACCACATCGACCGGCACCTGTCCGACCCCGGCCTGAGCGCGGAGCGGGTCGCGGAGGCGCTCGGCGTCTCCCCCCGGCACCTCAGCCGTATTTTCCAGCACAGCGGTGTCACCCCCGCCCGCCATATCCTCGACCGGCGCCTGGCCAGGGCACGCGAGCAGCTCACCGACCCGGTCTCCCGCCACCTCACCATCGCCGCGATCGCCCACCACTGGGGCTTCGCCAGCCAGGCCCACTTCACGCGGGTCTTCCGCGACCACTTCGGCCACACACCCGGCGAGGTCCGCTCCGGTGCGATGGACGGGCTCACGGGCTGAGGTAGCCCCCCACCCGGCCTGGGCACCCTCTGGCCGACGATGCCGGCGTACGCCGCCGGCGCCTTGCGGTCCTGACTCCGACAAGGGCATTCATCCACACGATATGAGGGCGTCTGCGGTCACGATCAAGAATGTCGCGCTCCGCGCCGGAGTGACCCAGCAGACCGTGTCGAACATCGGCACCAAGTGTCCGGTGGTCAGCCCCGAGACCCGCGACCGCGTCGAGCGGGCCGTAGCCGCCCGCTCAAGAGGCCCTCTATCCGGCCGTTTGTTTCCGCCGGACGGTCAATCGGGCAGTGGCTGCTCGGCCCAGATGGTCTTGCCCCGTTCGCCGTACCGCGTCCCCCAGTTCTGGGTGAGCTGGGCGATGAGATAGAGGCCGCGGCCGCCCTCGTCCGTGTCCTGGGCGCGTCGCACATGGGGTGAGGTGCTGCTGCCGTCCGACACCTCGCAGATCAGGCTCTGGTCCCGGATCAGTCGTAGCGTGATCGGCTCGCCGCCGTAGCGCATCGCGTTCGTCACCAGCTCGCTGATGATCAGCTCGGTGGTGAAGGACTGCTCCTCCAGACCCCACAGGGCCATCTGCCGTGCCGCCAGGTCCCTCGCGTGCCCGACCATCCTGTCCTGCTTGTCGATCTCCCAGGTGACATGGGAGTCCGGGGGCAAGCCGGTCGTCCGTGCCACCAGGAGCGCCACGTCATCGCGGTGGTCCGGCGGGAGCAGGTCACGGATCAGGGTGTCGCACACTTCCTCCGGTGTGGCCGACGCGGGGCTGTTGGAGAGGATGTCGTGCATGCGGCGCAGGCCGGTGTCCAGGTCCTGGGTGCGCGACTCGAGCAGTCCGTCGGTGCAGAGGACCAGGAGGTCCCCGTCGCCCAGGGTGATCTCGTGCTCCTCGAACACGACACCGCCGAGGCCCAGCGGTGGGCCGCCGGGCAGGTCGACGAAGACGGCTGAGCCGTTCGCAGACACGACCGCCGGTGGCGGATGTCCGGCGCGCGCCAGCCGGCAGCGGCGCGACACCGGGTCGTAGACCGCGTACAGGCAGGTCGCTCCCGTCACCAGGGACCCTTCGTCACCGCGCTCGTCGAGAAAACGGTTCATCTGGTCGTCCAGATGGGTGAGGAGCTCGACGGGGGAGAGATCGAGATCCGCGAGGGTGCGTGCGGCGCCGCGCAGGCGGCCCATGGTCACGGCGGCCTGTAGATCGTGTCCGACCACGTCGCCCACCACGAGCGCCACCCGCGCGCCGGACAGGGGGATCACATCGAACCAGTCCCCGCCCAGCCCGGTGTGCTCGCTGGCCGGCAGATAGCGGGACGCCGTCCGCACGGTGGACGGCGACGGCAGCCGCTGGGGGAGCAGGCTGTGCCGGAGGGTGCGGGCCGTCGTTCGCTCCCGGTGGTAGCGGCTGGCGTTGTCGACGCACACCGCCGTGCGGGTCACGATCTGCTCGGCCAGCAGCACGTCGTCGGCTTCGAACCGGCGTGGATTGCGAGAGCGCATGAAGACGGCGGTGCCGAGGGCGACACCCCGGGCGAGCATGGGGACGAGAAGCCAGGAGTGGACGGCCGGGCCGCCTTCCGCAGGCGGGTCGTACATCACGACGTCCGGACAGGAGCTCAGCTGCTCGTCCATGAGGAGGACGGACTCGCCTTTCGCCAGGGCGTCGAGGAACAGGGAGCCGGGCGCCGTCGCCGCCGCGTCGAGGTCACCCACCGGCACCGTCCCGGCCCCGCCCGGTCCCGGCTCGTCGGCTGCCCCGACGCGGGCGGCCCGGCGGAGCAGCCGAACGCGCGGCTGCCCGTCGTTGGTGAGCTCCTCGTCGGAGAAGACGGAGTCCAGCAGGTCGACGTGGCACGTGTCGGCCAGCCGCGGCACCGCGACCTCGGCGAGTTCCCGGGCCGTCTGCCAGAGGTCGAGGGTGGTGCCGATCCGGGTGCCGGCCTCGTTCGCCAGGACCAGCCGTTCGCGCGAGCGGACCCGCTGGGTCACGTCGGAGACCACATGGGCCAGCGCGATCACCGTCCCGGACGGATCCTTGAGCGGCAAAAGAGACTCCGACCACACGTACTCGCGCGGCGAACCGGGCACGGCATGCCCGACGACCTCGGTGCCGATGAGGGCCTCGCCGGTCTCCAGCACCTGCCGCTGCCGGGCCTCCAGGGCATCGAAGTCCATCAGGCCGGGCGGGGCCATCTCACGCATCGTGTGCCCGGTGTACGAGGTGTCCCGGAACACCCCGGCGCGCCGCTCCGTGAGGTTCTGGGCGACGAACCGGAAGTCCGTGTCGAAGAGGTCGATGTGGAAGGGGGTCTCGGTGAACAGCGACTTCAGCAGAGCCCGCCCGAACTCGTACGTCCGGAACACCTCCGTGCGCACCGCCTGCACGAGCCACTGGCGCTCACCGGTCACCGAGGTGAGGGGGCGTACGCAGACCTCGGCCTCGACCGGCTCGCCGTCACGCCGCCGCAGCACCAGCACCCCACGGCGAAGACCCTCGTCCCAGCGCCGGAGGACGTCCGCCACGGCCGCCGGGTCATGGAGGAGCATGTCCGCGCGACGGCCGAGAACCTCGCGGCCCGGGTGGCCGAGCATCGCCTGGGCGCCAGGTCCCCAGGCCACCACTCGGCCCAGGGCATCCAGCAGCGTCTCCGCCTCACCCCCGGGATCAGGCAGCTCACCGACGCCGCGGAAGGTGATGTCGCGCATCCTCACCTCGTGCACTCCGTGCCGGACCAGGGGTGTGAGAGTTGTGCGGTGATTATGTAGTAGATCGTACCTACGGCGGTGGCGAGCGTCCTCGGACGTTCCGCCGAAGCAGGTCTCGCTGCGACAGACGCGAGGCCTCTCCGCGATCTCGATGGAAGGGCCGCTGAGGACCACGTAAGATCAAGCGGGTCATCGACGAGCTGGGCTACCGCCAGTACGCGAGCGCACGGGCCCTGGCCACGGCCGCACCAGACCCTCGGCCTGATCTTCCCGCCGGCTGGCAACCACCGTACCGGTATGCAGCTGGACTCCATGGGAAGTGTGGTGGAGACCGCGGCGGCCTTCGGCTGGGACAACGCCGAACTCGCGGCGGCCTGCGTCCACCATCTGGCGGACTTCTGCCATCGCCGGACCGCCTTCGTCAACCGTCCCGAGCAGCCGCTGCGGCGGGCCGGAAGCGAGTCCGTGCAGCGCGGCCTGGGCGACTTTGCCAAGGCCGCGGTCGAGCCCGGGCTGACGGTACGCACGTAGGAGATCCTGCACGACGACCCGCTCTCGGCGGCCCCTACCGCGGGCTCGCCCAGGCGGGCCGCCATGTGCCGCGCGAGTTCTCCGTCACCGGGTGGTCGCGGGCCGCTGTGCGGAGACGGTGACCCCATAGCTCACCGCCCCGGCACCTCTCCTCGCCCCGCCGGTCTGTCGTCCCCGTCATCGCACATCACTTCACCGGAGACCGAACCGCTCCATGATGCGGTTCGCCGTAGCCGCCACTCTCACCCCGTGCCGCGGCACCCACGTGCCCAGACAAAGGAAAAAGCCAGTAGAAGGTCCGCTATTTCCGCCACGGAAGAGACCTGTTGGCCGCACCAGGGATTTACCGGCAGCCAACCACCCGAACCTCAAGCCACTCACGCACTCGTTCAAGTCGGCCGCTCTGCCCGAGGTCTGTTTGTCTCAGGTGGCGACGAGGATCCGTCTGTTGCAGATCACCGACATCGACCCGGCGGCCCAGACGGTCCGGCTCGGCAAACGCCCCCGCCTCGTCTCGCTGGACCCCGCCTCCTGGACCGTGCTGCAACGCTTGCCTGGCCCACCGCGCGGCATGGCCGACGGCCAACCCGCACGTCATGGTTGCCAAAGGAACGAAGGCCGGGCGACGCCCGGCCTCAACTGCCCATCTCTCCCACGCTCTTGACCACTGCGGACACCTGCCCCGGACGATCCGCAGCACCCGCCTCCTCGACCTGGTGAACACCAAGGACCCCAAGCTCGTCGGAGCCGCCTTCGGCATGGCCCCGCAGACCACCCTGATCTACCTCGCCGACCACGCCGACCCTGGACGGGAAACCCACCTGCCCGAGATCACCGCCCGTGATCTACTGCCAATCATGCCGTTGCTGATGCTGGACCTCGACAACACCCTGGTCGACCGCGACGCAGCCTTCCACGACGCCGTCACCGCATTCCTCACAGAGCACCGCCTGCCCGACACGGACCTGACGTGGGTGATGACTGTCGACGCCAGCGGCTATACCGCCCGCCACAAGGTCGCCGCGGCCATGACCGACCGATACCGGAACAACGTGCCCGCCACGGCCATCCATGCCCTGCTTGACCGTGGCGCCGCCGATCGCGTTGTGCTGACCGACTCCTCCCGCGCAGCCCTGGACAAGGCCCAGGCAGACGGCTGGACCTGCGTGATCGTCACCAACGGCCGCACAGCCCAGCAGGAAGCCAAGATCCGCCGTACCGGACTCGACCAGCTCGTCCAGGGCTGGGTGATCTCCGAGGAGGCCGGCCGCAAGAAGCCCGAACCGGAGATCTTCCACGCTGCCGCGGATACCGTCGGAGTGCCCCTCACCGGCGCCTGGGTCATCGGTGATTCCCCGCATGCCGACATCGCCGGCGCCATCGCGCTCGGGCTTCGAAGCATCTGGGTGTCGAACGGGCAGCCATGGGCCCAGGACTCCTATCAGCCCACCCATGTCGCCGAGGACATCGCCACCGCGATCGACTACGTCATCAGCGCGGCGAGATAAGACACGACCAACCCTCTTCGTCCCCGACAGAGCCAAGCTCAGATTGTGGTGATGACGTGGCGTACGTGCTTGGCAGCAGTGTCTGGCCGATGCGGCACGTGGCCGCTCTCCACGCCGATAGAGTGAACTGGTGGACATCCTGGCGCTCGACGCGCTGAAGGGGGTCGTGTCCGCTGCGGTGGCAGGCAGCCCGCAGGAACGCTTTGCGGCCGGACTGTGTCTGGTGTCTTTCGCTGCGATGAGCGGAGGTGGCCTGCTCTGGCTGATGAGAAGGCGTGGCGCCGAGGCGCAGATGCGGGACTGGCTCGTGCAGTTGTGGGACACCGTCCCACACAGGTCGCAGCCGGTTGAACCGGATCTGCTGCAGGGCACACGCGGCCCGGTAACCATCGCCGGTCGTACCACGGCGGGTCCGGCCGGGACGTTGGCTGCTCCGCTGTCGGGCTCCGCATGCGTCTGGTACCGGGTTCGCGTTACCCGCGACGACGAGGAAGGATCGAACAGCGGTATCCGCCACAAGGTTGTCTACGAGGACCGCTGCGACCCCGATCTGGTGGCGGTCGCGGTCGCGGACGCCACCTCGGTCGCGCTGGACCCGGGACTGTGCGCCCGCAGCCTGGTTCCGGGCCGGGAACACGACCTGGTCGAACGCATCATCGAGGAGTGCACGCCGCGGCCCCCGGGCAGGCACCCCCTGACCCCCGGCCCGCACCTGGCGAGCCTGCGCGACACCGGCCGGGTCGACAACGCCGCAATCAAGCGCATGTCGAACACCCTAAGCTTCACCGTCACTGAGGATGTCGTCCGGCCCGACACCGACGTTCTGGTCATCGGGGGCGCCACTGCAGTCGGAAGGACGCTTGCGCTGACCGCCCGTGAAGGGCACCGCGACGGCGTAACCGCAATGACCCCCGTGCAGATCACCGGCCACATCGCCGCACGCCGCCGCCGGCAGAAGTGGCTGGCATTCGCGCTCACCGCCGCAACGTTGTTGTTCTGCACGTTCGGGATGCTTCTGCTGTCCCGGTAACGTTCTGGATCCGCTTCCGACAGGGGCACCGCCCGACCAGCCCCAGGTCGGGCGACACGGACTACGGCACCAGTGGGAGGTTGGCTTGGCGCACGGCGTTGTTGGACGACCGTGTCCCGTCGTATCGCCCTGTATGTCGCCGCGAGTGCCGTCGACCTTGCACGGCACCTGGCATGTTGCTGTCCTTGCCCCGGCCGAGGACCACCACCCGGGACACCAAGGCGGTGGACTTCACCGTCGGCTGATCGGCAGTGGCGCGAGCCGGCTTTGACTGCGCAGATCGCGCGGGCGAGTAATCCGGGCGGTACGACGGCGATGTGGGTGCGTGACCGCCTCGACGGCCTGTGGCGGGACGAGGACTTCGCCGACTGGTGCCCGCGCGACGGGCGTCCGGCGCTCTCGCCCGCGCAGCTGGCCACCGTCAGCGTGCTGCAGTTCTTGTCGGGCCTTTCCGACCGTGATGCCGCTGAGGCGTGCGCTGCCGCATCGACTTCAAGTACGCGCTCGGCCTCGATCTCGACGACCCCGGCTTCCACCACAGCGTGCTGTCCGACTTCCGGGACCGCCTGCTGCTGGAAGGCCGTGCTGACCGCCTGCTTGATCTCGCGTTGGCCCGGTTGAAGGAGGCCGGACTTGTCCGCGAGCGCACCACCCAGCGCACCGACTCCACCCACATCCTGGCCGCCGTGCGCGACCTGACCCGCCTCGAGTTGCTCACCGAGGCCATGCGTGCGGCCCTCGAGGAACTGGCCCGCGCAGCCGACCACGCGCTGGACGGCCTGGTCGATGAGGGCTGGGGCCGCCGCTATGGCCGGCCGGTGCGCCTGGGCAAGAACCCCGCCCGGCCCAAGACCCGGATGAACACCACGGGAGAAGATGCCCGCCGCCTGCTCGAACACCTGAGCCGGAACCATCCCGGCCTGCTCGGCGGCCCCAGGCCCAGGTTTTACGGCAGGTCCTGGTGCAGAACTACTACTGGGACCCTGCGGCCCGCCTGCGCTGGCGCGACGATGACGACAGCGGCCTGCCGCCCTCGGCCAGCCGGATCGTCTCGCGCTACGACCCGGCGGCCCGCTACGCACGCCGCGGGCAGGTCACCCGCTGGACTGGATTCCTCGCGCATGTGACCGAGACCTGCTCCGGCGACGGCCCGAACGTGATCACGGATGTGGCCACCATGCCGGCCACCAGCGCCGACACGGAGGTTCTGCCCAGCATCCATAACCGGCTGGCACACCGGGGCCTGCGGCCCGATCAGCACCTGGTCGACGGCGGCTACACCTCCCTGCCTCACCTGGAACAGGCCGAGCGCGAACACCGGATCACCCTCGTCGGACCGCTGCCGGCCAACTCCACCCGCCAGCACCGCCGGGGCGAGGGCTTCGCCCGCGACGACTTCCGCATCGACTTCGACCGCCGGGAGGTCACCTGCCCGCAGGGCCAGACCAGCGCCGGCCGGCACGGCCCCTACCCGACCTCCTCGCCGACCGCCGCCCCGCTAATCGTGGCCTTCACCAAGAGCCAGTGCCAGCCCTGCCCGGTCCGAGCGAAGTGCACCACCTCCCGCGATTCCGCGCGCACCGTGGGCTTCCCCCCACGCGAGCTGCTCGAACTCCAACTACGCAACCGCGCCGAGCAGCAAGAACCGGATTGGCACAAGCGCTACGCGGTCCGGTCGGGCATCGAGGGCACCATCTGCGAGTTCGCCCACGGCCACGGCCACGGCATGCGCCGCTGCCGCTCCCGCGGGCAGGCCAAAGCCCACCTGCAGCACGTCCTCACCGCCCTCGCCGTCAACATCGAACGCCTCAGTCGACAGTCTTGGGATGGACCAGCACCCCCGCGGCCGCCGACAGCCTTCCAGGACTATCTCGACCAGCACGGCGTCCCACGCCTGCGCTCCTGGCGAGCGGCCAGCTGACACCCGCAGCCACCAAGATCCCCGACAGAGTCAAGCTCACCATCAATCGGTCTGTGGCCGGTCCTGGCGTGCGGACAGGCCGCCGCATGGAATCCGTGCCGTGGCGTCTGCTGTCACGTCCGCACCGCGTACAGGTTGCCGTCGGTGCTGCCGAAATAGACCACCCCGTCGGCCACGGCTGGGGACGAGTACACGCGGCCGCTGGTGGCAAAGGCCCAGCGTTTCTTACCGGTTGCGGCATCCACCGCATACAGGTTGCCGTCCTTGCTGCCGACGTAGACCACGCCGTCGGCCACGGCTGGGGACGAGGTCGCGGCGCTGGCGTCATACGTGACGGCGCCCAGGTCAAAGGTCCAGCGTTTCTTACCGGTTGCGGTGTCCACCGCATACAGCTTGCCGTCGTTGCCGCTGCTGCTGCTGAAGTAGACCACGCCGTCGGCCACGGCCGGGGACGAGTACACGTTGGCGGCAAAGGTCCAGCGTTTCCTACCAGTTGTGGCATCCACCGCATACAGCCCACCGGCGTTGCCGCTGCTGCCGACGTAGACCACCCCGTCGGCCACGGCCGGGGAAGAGTCCACGACGCCGCCGATGGCAAAGGTCCAGCGTTTCCTACCGGTTGTGGCGTCCACCGCGTACAGGTCGTCGTAGCCGTTGGCGATGTAGACCACGCCGTCGGTCGCGGCCGGGGACGCATAGAGGACGGCGGCAAAGGTCCAGCGTTCCTTGCCGGTTGTGGCGTCCACCGCGTACAGCTCACCGGCATTGTCGCTGCTGATGCCGACGACGTAGACCACCCCGTCGGCCACGGTTGGGGATACATATATGGTGCGGCTGGTGGCAAAGGTCCAGCGTTCCTTACCGCTTGTGGCGTCCACCGCGTACAGGTTGCCGTCGGTGCTGCCGACGACGTAGACCACGCCGTCGGCCACGGCTGGGGACAAGTCCACGACGCCGTTGGTGGCAAAGATCCAGCGTTCCTTACCGGTTGCCGTGTCCACTGCGTACAGCTTGTCGTCGTTGCCGACGACGTAGACCACGTCGTCGGCCACGGCTGGCGACGAGTACACGGCGTCGCCGGTGGGGAACTTCCAAGGTGGTTCGGGGCCGTTGTCGGCGAGGATCTTCCAGGAGGTGAGGCCGGCTCCGGCGGTGAGGATGCCTGCCAGGCCGAGCAGGGCGCGCCGGGATATCGGGCCCCGGGGGTTGGGGGAAGGTTCGTGCAGCAGGGGTACGAGGTCCAGCTGTCCTGCGGTCGGGAGGGTACTGGCGGGGGTGGGGCGCGGTGGGGTTGGGGGGATGGGGTGGTGTTGTTCCGCGGTGCGGGGTGGCTGGGCCGGCGGGGGTGGGGGTGCTGCGGACGGGATGGCCGCCGGGGGAGCGGGGTCGGGTCCGGGTATCGCGGGCGGCGGGGTGGACGGTGTCGGTGTCGTACCGGGCGGTGTGGGTGGGGTCCGGGGCAGGGAGGTGGTGGTGTGTGCCTGGACGAGCCGGGCGACCTGGTCGGGCATCCAGCCGGGTTCGCTGAGCAGCAAGGTGGCGGCCGTCTCCCCGCCCCCGTCCTCCGGGCCGTCTGCGGGGGTCAGCCGGTCGAGCAGATGGGCGATGGTGGGGCGCCGGTCGGGGTCTTTGGCCAGGCAGGCGGCCACGATCTCGCGCAGCTCGGGCGGCAGGGGGGCGAGGTCGGGAGGTTCGTGGACGGCGCGGTAGTGCAGGGCGTGGGGGGTGCCGGTGCCGAACGGGCCGACACCGGTGGCGGTGTAGGCCAGCACGGTGCCGAGGGCGAAGACGTCGCTGGCCGGTCCGACCGGGTGGCCGGTGAGCTGCTCGGGGGACATGAAGCCGGGGGTGCCGATCGTCATGCCGGTGTGGGTCAGCGCGCTGGCCTCGCTCGCCACCGAGATGCCGAAGTCGATCACTCTCGGGCCGTCGGCGGCGAGGAGTACGTTGGAGGGTTTCAGGTCGCGGTGGACGATACCGACCGCGTGGATGGCCTCCAGCGCCTCGGCCAGCCCGGCGCCCAGCGCCAGCACCGGCCGGGCCGGCCACGGCCCCTGCCCGGCGATGGCCTCCCCCAGGGAGACGCCGGGCACGTAGACGGTGGCCAGCCAGGGAGGGGAGCCGTCCGGGTCGGCGTCGACCACCCCGGCGGTGAAGGACCCGTTGACCCGCCGGGCCGCGGCCACCTCACGGGCGAAACGGCGCCGGAAGTCACCCTCCCGGGCCAGATCGGGGCGCACCGTCTTCACCGCGACCGGCCGCCCACCGGGCGAGCGCGCCAGATACACCTGCCCCATGCCACCGGCGCCGAGCCGCGCCACGATCCGGTAGCGCCCCACCCGCCGCGGGTCTGTCAGCTCCAGGGCCTCGAACACCGCCACCCCATGCCTCCCTCTTGAACCTGCCCGTGAGTCCAACTCCACTCAACTACACCAAGAGTTAAGGTAGTTCACGCATTCCAGCACACGGCCGATGTCCTCAAGGCTGTCGATGACAGCATGGGCGCCTGCCGCCGCGAGTTCATGTACCTGCCCAAGTCCTGGACCACCGATGGGTGTGGGACTGTAACTGCCTCCAACAAAAGCGGTGTGATCATGTGACTGTCGGCTTGATCGCTCGTTGGTGTGAGCATGGGGGAGCGTCAGTCGCGGCCATGGATCGTGTCGGACGAACTGTGGTCGCTCATCGAGCCGTTGCTGCCGGAGCCGCCGCCGAAGCAGGTCGAGGGACGGCCACGAGTGCCCGATCGGCAGGCCCTGTGCGGCATCCTGTTGGTGTTGCACACCGGCATCCAGTGGGAGTACCTGCCTCAGGAGCTGGGCTTCGGCTCGGGTATGACCTGCTGGCGCCGCCTTGCGGCCTGGAACGGGGCCGGCGTGTGGGACCAGCTGCACCAGCTGCTGCTGGACAGGCTGCGGGCGAGGAACCAGCGGGACTGGTCGCGGGCCGTGATCAGCAACGACGCCCTGAACAAAATCAGTAGACGGGTGAAGTCCTGGCGATTACACCTGCATACCGAGGTCTCCGAAACGGACCTCGCCCGGCTGATCAATCCGGTCGTGCGGGGTTGGATGCAGTATTACGGCGTCTTCTACCGGTCGGCGTTGCATCCCTTCCTGGGGCGCATCAATGCCTACCTGATGCGCTGGATTCGCAAGAAGGACAAGCGGCTGCGGGGCCGAAAGAAGGCACAGGAAGCATGGAACCGGACCGTCATCCAGCGGCCCAGGTTCTTTGCCCACTGGGTCTGGGTATCCACGGTTTCCCGTCGTCTGGTGATCAGGGCAGCAAGAGCCGTATAACGAGAGATCGTTACGTGCGGTTCTGTGAGTAGGACTCCGTTAGGTCTTCCTGTTGGGCCTGTTCGGGAGCATGTTGGGTTGGGTGGATGCACATGAAGTGAATCGTGTTCGGGCGAAGTTGGCGTTGTTCGTGGCGGATGTGTTCGCCTCGGTGCCTCGGAAGGACCAGCGGGCCAAGGGCGACTGCTATCTGCGCGGACTGATGCTGGACGGCCGCCGCAAGTCCATCCAGGCCATGGCCTCGCGATTACCGGACGGCAACGAGCAGAACCTGCAGCAGTTCGTGAACCAGTCCACGTGGGATCCGGTGCCGGTGCAACGGCGGATCGTCGAACGGATGCTGCCGTTGATCGGTCCGACGGCTTGGGTGATCGACGATGTGTCGGTGCCCAAGGACGGCCGGATGTCGGCCGGGGTGGCCCCGCAGTACTGCGGGGCCCTGGGAAAGAGGGCCAACTGCCAGGTCGCGGTCAGCCTCCATGCTGCCACCGACACCGCCTCCTGCCCGCTGCAATGGCGCCTGTTCCTGCCCGAGGAGTGGGCGTCGGACACCGTTCGCCGGGGCCTCGCCCGGATCCCTGCGGGCGTCACGCACCGCGAGAAGTGGCGCCTGGCCCTGGACATGCTCGACACGCTCGCCGGCTGGGGCATGAGGCCGCCGGTCGTGGTGGCCGACGCCGCCTACGGCACCAACGCACACCTGCGGACCGCCCTGTCCGAGCGCGGACTCGCCTACGTCTTGGCCGTCCGCTCGGACGTGAGCGCCCACTCCTTCGACACGAAGCCTGTGGCCCCGGCCCGCAAGGGGCCGGTCGGCTGCTGGCCCCAGCCCCGCTACCGGCAAACCGCACCGTCCGTGGCAGCCCTGGCCGCCGCCCTCGGGCCAGAGGCATTCACCCCGCTCACCTGGCGACACGGTACGCGAGGGGAGTTACGCTCCCGCTTCGCCGCCGTGCGCGTGCGCCCGGCCGGCAAAGCTGTCGAGCGCCCGATCAAAGCCGCGGCCTCGGCCGGACAGGGCTGGTGGGACGGGATCCTGCCCGACTGCTGGCTGCTGGTCGAATGGCCGGCCGACGCCGAGGCGCCGACCGATTACTGGCTGTCCAACCTGCCGGCCGACACCCCCATCGCCGACCTGGTCCGTCTGGCCAAGGTCCGCTGGCGCATCGAGCACGACTACCGCGAACTCAAGCACGGCCTGGGCCTGGACCACTTCGAAGGCCGCTCATGGCCGGGCTGGCACCACCACGTCACCCTCGTGACCGCCGCCCACGCCTTCCTCACCGAACAGCGCCTGGCCCCAAAAGTCCCCGGGCCGGCCTCACCCTCTACCAGGTCCTCGACACCCTCCAGGACGTCCTGAGGTGCTGGACCGGCATCTGCACCACCTGCCACCAACCCCTGCCCAGCGGGTCACACCCAAGACCAAGATCGAGACAGACCTAACGGAGTCCTATGAGGGCCGAGGGCTGCAATGCCCTCGGCTACTCGACATCAGCTTGGTTTGGTTGTTCACACCTTCGGTGCCACCGTTGTGGTGCGGCAGGGTGAGGGCGGCGTCGACTGCGGCGCGGTCCTTCTCGTTCCCGCAGGCACCCCTCGAACCACACCACCAGGAGGAACCAGTGTCATACCCGCACCTGCTCACCCCCGAGGAGAAGCTCGCCGACGCGAAGAAGCTGTTGAGCCTCCCGCGTATCGTCGTGATGTGCGGCTCCACCCGCTTCATGACCGAGATGAACGAGGCCGATCTGCGGGAGAGCAAAGCCGGAAAGATTGTCGTCAAACCCGGCTGTGACATGAAGTCGCCGCACGAACTCTGGTCCGATCCTGTCGAGGCCGAGGCGCTGAAGGTTCGACTCGACGATCTGCACCGGGCGAAGATCCGGCTCGCCGATGAGGTGCTTGTAGTCGGCGACTACATTGGAGACAGCACCCGAGCCGAAATCGCCTACGCCCGGTCGCTGGGCAAGCCCGTGCGGTTCACGCACCCCGAAGTCGACCCTGGCGCCTGACCGCCCGCTGCCACCTCGACAACCAGGGTCGGCAGCCCGCCGCCTGACCGTCTCGCGGTGGCTTCGGGTGCCGCCCACCCCACACCCTCCGCGGGCACCCTTGGGAATTGATCACCTTGTGCCCACAACGGCACCAACTGGGCCTCTTGCAGGGTCTGTTACCGGTAGTTCGTTAAATCCGGCTGTAGAGGTCAATGCCGTGTCCGGTGGTGACCGCGTCGATCAGGGCCTGGAGCTCGGAAGGTGGGTCCT
>NZ_JBIWGA010000044.1:0-46427 GCF_044763345.1 Streptomyces sp. NPDC096132 | reverse complement strand
TCGGGGTTCCAGCCGGCGTAGACGATGCCCTGCTGCACCATGCCGAACATGAAGGCGCCGAAGACCGGGCCGATCGCGCTGCCGGCGCCGCCGGTGAGGAGGCATCCGCCGATCACGGCCGCCGCGATGTAGATGAGCTCCTGGCCCACGCCCTCGCCGGACTGCACCGTGTTGAACGAGAACAGCTGGTGCATGCCGACGAACCAGGCGCCGAAGCCGACCAGCATGAACAGCGAGATCTTCGTGAACGTCACGGGCACGCCGACCGCCCGTGCACTCTCCTTGTTCCCGCCGACCGCGAAGATCCAGTTGCCGTACTTCGTGCGCAGGAGGACCCAGGTGGCCAGGGCGGCGAAGACCAGCCACCACACGACGGTGATCTTCACCTGGACACCGCCGACGTCGAACGAGGACGCGAAGACCGCCCGTGCCTGGTCGAAGCCGTCCATGTCGCTGATGTCGTCGGTGGCCACGTTGCCGGTGACCAGTTTGGTGATCGCGAGGTTGACGCCCTGGAGGATGAGGAAGGTGCCGAGGGTGACCAGGAAGCTGGGCAGGCCGGTCTTCACCAGCAGCCAGCCGTTCAAGAAGCCGATCCCCAGGGAGACCAGGAGGGCGACGAACACGCCCGCCCAGACGTTCAGGGTGAGCTGGTAGGTCAGCATGCTCGCGGTGAGCGCCGAGGTGATCACGGCGACGCCGGCCGAGAGGTCGAACTCGCCGCCGATCATCAGCAGCGCCACCGGCAGGGCCATGATCCCGATGGTGGACGACTGGTAGAGGACGTTGGCCATCGAGCCGGCCTCGCGCACCGGCGGGGCGGTGACGAGGAAGAAGACGTACACCGCGACCGCGCCGAGGAGGACGCCGACCTCGGGACGGGCCAGCAGACGCAGGGCCAGGGGACGCGTCGCGGTCCGGCCGTCGGTCTGCTTCGGGCCGGAGGCCGGCGGTGTGGTCACCGCCGGCGCAGCCTGCTGGGTCATGCTCATCACCGGGTGCCCTTCGCGGCGAACGCGGCGACGCTTTCCACGTTGGACTTGTCCACGAAGGCCGGACCCGTCAGTACGGGAGCCTCGCCGCCACCGCTGTAGTTGCCGTTGTTCTCGTAGAGCCAGAGGGAGTCGACCGCCAGGTAGCCCTGGAGGTAGGGCTGCTGGTCGACGGCGAACTCGATGGTGCCCTTCTCGATCGCGGACACCAGTTCCTTGTTGAGGTCGAAGGTGGCGATCTTCGCCTTGGAGCCCGCCTCGGACACGGCCTGGACGGCGGTCAGGGCGACGGGGGCGCCGAGGGTGACCACCTGGTCGATGGAGCTGTCCTGCTTGAGCTTGGCGGTGATCGTGGACTTCACGGACGGCATGTCGGTGCCGTTGACGTAGAGGATGTCGGTCTTGCCGCCGAAGGTCTTCTTCACGCCCGCGCAGCGCTCTTCGAGGTTGACGTCGCCCTGGGCCTGGATGACACAGAGGGTGTGCTCGGCGCCGGTGCCGTCGATCTTGGTGCCGAGCGCCTGGCCGGAGACGGACTCGTCCTGACCGAAGAACGACAGCAGGCCCTGCTCCTTCCAGACGCTCAGGCCCGCGTTGAGGCCGACGACCGGGATGCCGGCCTGCTCCGCCTTGGCGACGACGTCCTTGAGCGCGTCCGGCTTGGCGAGGGTGACGGCGATGCCGTCGACCTTCTGGTCGATCGCGTTCTGCACCAGGTTGGCCTGGTCGCCGGCGGTCTCGTCGTTGGAGTAGATCAGCTTGATGTTGTCCTTGGCGGCGGCGGCCTCGGCGCCCTTGCGGATGGTGTCCCAGAAGGTGTCACCGGAGGGTGCGTGGGTGACCATCGCGACCGTCATCCGCGGGGTGTCGGCCTTGCCCGCGGAGGCGCCGGCCGCGCTCTCCTCGGCCTTCTTGCCACCGGAGCTGCTGGAACAGCCCGCGAGGGTCAGGGTGGCCGCGGCGGCCACGGCCACGAAGGGGACGAGTCTGCGGGAACGGGGGAGAGACATGCGGCTCATGCTGCGTGCACCTCACTGTGCATCGGGGAGGGGAGTGTGGGCAAAAGGTCACCGGCCGTCGTCGCGGGTGCGGCCGGGCTCAGGGCCGGGGGTTGCGATGCTCCGGACCTGCTTCGTTGGAACAACAGGACAATTTAAAGCGCTTTAAGTGCTGGTACTATCAGCCTTGTTTCATGAGGGTGTCAAGGGCGTTGCGCAAGGAGATTTGCCGCGGGGAGGCACAAGTGGACGACGTCGGATCCGCGCGTCACCGGAACGGCACGCACAAACGCCCCAGGTTGGAGGACGTCGCCGCACGGGTGGGACTGTCCACCGCGTCGGTGTCCCTGGTGCTGCGGGGGGTGCCCGGGCCGAGCGAGCGGACGAGGCAGCGGGTGCTGAAGGCGGCAGCCGACCTCGGCTACCAGGTGGACCGTACCGCCAGCACCCTGGCCAGCAGGCGCAGCCGGCTGCTCGGCGTCATGGTCGACATCCACAGCCCGTTCCACGCCGAACTGGTCGAGCATCTGCACACCGCGGCCGAGGAGGTCGGCTACGACCTCGTCCTGAGCACGCTCACCCGCACCCGGGACGAGCACACCGCCGTGGAGACCCTGCTGGCCTTCCGCAGCGAGGCGCTGATCCTGCTCGGTCCGACCGCACCGGGGGACGCGCTCGCCGCCCTCGACAACAAGGCCCCCGTCATCGCCGTCGGCCGCCGGATCGCCGACGCCGCGCTGGACGTCGTACGCACCGCGGACGACGACGGCGTCGGGCAGATCGTCGACCACCTGGCCGAACTCGGCCACCGCGAGATCGTGTACGTGGACGGCGGCAAGGGCGGCATCGCCACCGACCGGCGCCGCGGCTACCGCACCGCCATGCGCCGGCGCGGTCTGGACGAGTACGTCCGGGTCCTCGCCGGCGACCACACCGAAGCGGCCGGCGAACGCGCCGCCCGCCAGCTGCTCGGCGGTCCCCGGCTGCCCACCGCCGTCGTCGCGTTCAACGACCAGTGCGCCATCGGTGTCCTGACCGCCCTCGCCCGGGCCGGTGTCGACGTGCCCGGCCGGGTGTCCGTGGCCGGCTACGACGACGACACGCTCTCCCGCCTGAGCTGCTTCAACCTGACCACCGTCAGCCAGAGCGCGAAGGAACAGGCCCGGCACGCGGTGGCCGCCGCCGTCGAACGCCTCGACCAGGACCGCACCGACCCCCGCGAGGTCGTCCTCCCACCCCACCTCGTCATCCGCACCAGCACAGCCGAGCCGGCCTGACGGGCGGCGGAGCCGGCGTACGCTTCCGGCCGCACCGGACGGTGGCGGGCGGGCTCTCACCCGTGCCGCCCGTCCGAGGAGCCGCGGACTCGCTGTCACCCGTGCCGCACACCCGAGAGGGCGGCCGGCTGTGGGGGCCTGGCTGGTCAGGGGAGGCAGGGGACTGGCGGGACTAGTCGTGTGCTGAGGTGGCGGCCTCGTCCCGGGCGCGGATGGTTTTCGCTGCGCGTAGGAGTTCGGTGAGTACTGTGCGGACGGCTCTGCGGGCCGTGCGTTCGGGGCGGTGGAGGACGTCGATATGGCGGTGGGCGTGGATGCCGCTGAGGGGGCGGAGGACCACGGCCGGGTGGGGGCGGGAGGTCCAGCGGGGCATCAGGGCCACGCCGCCGCCGGCGGCCACCACTTCCGCGACCACCGCGATCTCGTTGATGCGGTGGACGATCTCGACGCGCCGTCCGGCGGCGGCGGAGACGGCCTCGATGGTGGCCATGAGCGGAAAGCCGTCGTGGACGGTGATCCAGGGCTGGTCGGCGACGTCCTGCGGGGTCAGCGCGGGCTTGGCGGCCAGGGGGTGGTCGGCGGGCAGGGCGATGTCGAGCGGTTCGTGCAGCAGGGGGGTGGCCGTGGCGGTGCGGGGCCAGGGCGGCGCGTGGTCCAGCCGGTGGGCGATGACGAGGTCGTAGTGGCGGGTCAGGGGAGGGAAGTCGTCCTGCGCCACGTCCTTGTCGTGCAGGGCGACGTTCGGCGACCCCGGGGCGCGCAGGCGCCGTAGCAGGAGGGGGAAGAAGGCGGCCGCTCCGCTGTGGAATGCCGCCACCGACACCGCGCCGTCGGGCCGTTCGACGAACTCGTCGACGGTGTGGCGCGCCCGGGCCAGCGCCGTCTCCACCCCGATCGCCGCGTCGGCCAGAGCCTGCCCGGCAGCCGTCAGGACCAGTCGCCGCCCGTCGCGCTCGGTGAGCGGAACCGCGATCGACCGCTGCAGCAGCCGGAGTTGCTGCGAGATCGCCGAAGGCGTCACCCGCATCGCCTCGGCGACCGCGGTGACGCTGCCCAGCTCGCCCAGTTCCCGCAGAACGCGCAGCTGCCTCTCGTCCACGCCATCAGTGTAGCTCCGCTACAAGATTGCTTGAGCAACTGGTCATTTACTTCAAAATACCGGTCGGGAAGGGTGGAAGCCATGCCAACCACCCGCCGTACGGATGTGGTGCTCCTGGCCGTCGCCGTCGTCTGGGGTTCCAGCTACCTGACGGCGAAGACGGCCACGGCCACCACACCGGTGCTGATCGTCCTCTTCGTGCGCTACGCCCTCTCCGCCCTGGGCTGTGTCGCCGTCGTCGCCGCTCTGCGGAAGACCCGTCCGACCGGTCCCCTCACCCGGGACGAGACGGTGTACGGCACCCTGCTCGGACTGACCCAGGCCGCCGTCCTCACCCTGGAGATGTACGGCGTCGCCCGCACCAGCGCCGCGAACGCGGGCCTGATCATCAGCCTCACCCTCGTCCTCACCCCCCTCCTGGACCGTGCCGGACGCCCCGGTGGACCGCCACCGAGGTTCTATCTCGCCGCCGGTCTGTGCGTCGCGGGCGTCGGACTGCTCGTCTCCGGACACGGCCTGCACGCCCCCGGCGCCGGCGACCTGCTGATGCTCGCGGCGGCGGTGGTCCGGGCGGGCCACGTCGTGCTCGTGGGCCGGGTCACCGCGGGCCGGGCGCTGCGCCCGCTGCAACTGACGACCGTGCAGTGCGTCGTCGGTACGGCCCTCTTCCTGCCGTTCGCGGCGGGCGGGCTGCCGGTGCTCGCCCAGGCCGGCGCCGGGACCTGGGCCCAGCTGGTGTATCTCGCCCTGTTCTGCGGTCTGTTCGCCTTCCTGGCCCAGACCTGGGCGGTGCAGCGCACCTCCGCGACCCGGGCCAGTCTCCTGCTGGGCACCGAACCGGTCTGGGCGCTCCTGGTCGGCATCGGCTTCGGCGACGAACGGCTCACCGCGCTCGCCGCCCTCGGAGCCGCGTTGATCGTCACCGGAACGTACTGGGGACAGGCCGTCGAACGGGGCGCACGACTCCCGCGCCCCGCTGACACCGCCACCGCCACTGATGCCGTCCCCGCCATCGCCACCGCCACTGATGCCGTCCCCGCCATCGCCACCGCCACTGATGCCGTCCCCGCCATCGCCACCGCCACTGATGCCGTCCCCGCCATCGCCACCGCCACTGATGCCGTCTCCGCCACCGCCACCAATGCCGTCCCCGTCCCCGTCCCCGCCACCATCACCGACCGCCGGCCCGCGCCCGAGCCCGCGCCGTCTCCCTGAGTGCCGCCCACCTACCCCAGGGCGCGCACCGCGGCCACCCGCTCGTCCAGGAACCCACGGGCGAAGGCGACACGGTCCGCTTCGTACCCGCGCGGGCCACACTCCGCGACCAGCATCAGGCCCAGGTAGAGGCCGTAGAGCGCCAGGCGGTGGCGGAGGGCGGCGGTGAAGTCGAGGCGGCCGCCGGCCTGGAGGTAACCGGCCACGAGATCGCTGTCGGGACCGGTGTCCCCGCCGAACTCCAGGGAGACCAACTCGGCGGCCGGGTCGCCCCAGAAGGCCCGCTCGTGGTCGATGAGGCCGGTGATACGGGCGTCCCGACCGTCCGTGGGCGCTGCTTCGGCCTCCTCGGGAACGCCGACGAAGATGTTCCCCGGCCACAGGTCGAAGTGGATCAGGCGCGGCTCGGTGACCTCGTCGAGGGCGGCTCCGCCCTCGGCCACCAGAGCGCGTACGTCGGCCGCGGCCACGCCGAGTTCGCACCGCCAGCGCTCGGCGTCGTCCAGCAGGGCGTCCACCATGGCGGTGAACGCCGTACGCCAGTCGGCAGCGGACAGCGCGGACCCGGGGGCCGGATAGCCGAACCGGCCGTCCTCGGGGGCCAGGGTGTGCAGCCGTGCCGTGATCGCGCCCAACTCGTGGCGCAGCACCGTACGGGTGGTGGCGGGCAGCCGTTCGGCCACCTTGTCCCACGGGGTTCCCTCCAGCACGGACACGGCGAGGAAGTCGTCCCCCGCGTGCAGCAGCGCGGGGGTCGGCACCCCGTCGCCGGCCGGGGACGCGAGGCGCCGGTACACCATCGCCTCGGTCGCCATGATGCCGCGCTCGTACCGCAGGACCGGGACGTCCGCCGGAGGTGCGAGCTTCACCACGGCCGCGCGCCCGTCGTCGAACCGCACCCGGTAGGCGGTGTTGAACCACCCGTCGGTCAGCTCGGCCTCCAGACGGCAACCGACCCCCGTCGCCTTGCGCATCAGGTCGTCCAACTCGACCGGGGACAGACGGCGTTTGGTCAGGCTCTGCATGGGGCGGCTCACTTTCGGTTCATGACACGCAGGCGCTTGGGAGCGCTCCCAGTGTGACGGTGGCGTGGACCTCCGTCCAGGGCGACCGCTCGACTGGTCCCGCAAGATCGACGCGGCGCCGCGAGAGAACCTGAACAAGTCCGAGAGGCTGACGAGTTCCTCATATGTGTCGGCCAAGGTCGAAGCATGATCAGACCCATCCGCCACGTTGCGTCGCGACCGGCGGCGTTGTGCGTTCCGGTCGCGGCTCTGGCCGCGTCGCTCCTGCTCACCGGCTGCGGGGGCGGCGCAGAGGCATCTCCCGGACCCACGTCGGCCGCACCCTCGCAGAGGGGGACGTCGTCCGTGCCCGAGGTCTCCCTGAAGGAGGCCCCGCAGCAACTGCCGCAGCGACTTCCGGGCCTCGGACCCAAGACCCTGGCCGAGGTGCCGCCCGAGACCCGGCAGGCCGTCGTGGTGACGGGCCGCGGCAAGGACTCGCCGCTGTCCACCGTGGTGCTGTACGAGCGCACCGAGGCGGGCTGGCGGGCCGGGGTGAGCCGGCCCGCGCACAACGCCCTCAATGGCTGGAGCGACCACCACATGGCCGGGGACCTGCGCTCTCCCATCGGCGTCTACGGCCTCACGGACGCCGGCGGACTGCTCCCCGACCCCGGGTCCCGGCTGCCCTACGACCGCTCCGGCAGCTTCACCGTGAGCGGCACGGGCTTCGAGGGAGAGCCGCTGGCGGGCTCCTTCGACTACGTGATCGCCATCAACTACAACCGCGAGCCGGGCACATCGCCCCTCGACCGGACCCGGCCGCTCGGCTCGGGCCGCGGCGGCGGCATATGGCTCCACGTCGACCACGGCGGCCCCACACACGGCTGCGTCAGCCTGCGCAAGGACCGTATGAGGGAGCTGCTGCGAGCACTGGACCCCGCCCTGAACCCCGTCGTCGTCATGGGTGACGCCGACTCGCTGAGCCGCTGAGGAGCCCGAGCAAGCCCCGCCAGAAGCCACCCCCCAAGGAGACACGCGTGAGATCAACCCCGTTGTCCAGCAGGTTGTCCGCCACCGCGAGAGCAGCCGCCGCCCTGGGCGTCATGATGACCGCCACCGCCACCGCCACCGCCACCGCCACGCTGGGCGCTCCTGCGCTCGCCGCCCAGGAGACCCTGTCGGTCAAGGCGGCCGCACAGGCCTCCGCCACCCGGACCGTCACGCTGGTGACGGGCGATCAGGTCATGGTCACGACCGGCGAGTCCGGGCAGCCGCGCGTCCTCGCCGTCAACCCGGCCTCGCGCGCCGCCGGCAGCGGTGCGTTCCTGTCGTTCCAGGACGCCTCGGGTGACCAATATGTGATCCCGGCCGCCGCCCAGCCGTACGTCGGCAGGCAGTTGGACCTCTCGCTGTTCGACGTGACCGCGCTCGCCGAGGACACGTCGACGAGCGACCGCGTCCCGGTCACCGTGTCCTTCGCCAAGGGCGCGAAGCCGAGCACCCCCACCGGGCTGACGCTGACGTCCACGTCCACCAGCGGTTCGTCCGCCCGCGGGTACACCACGGCCGCGTCCGGCAGGAAGCTGGCACGGCTGCTGAAGCAGCGGATCGCCGCTGACGTACGGGCCGGCCACAAGCCGGGCAGCACCCCGCTGTTCGCGGGAGTGACCTCGGTCGGCCGCACCGGCGCGACCACCGCGAGCACATCGGCCACGGACGCAGCGAGTACGTCGGCCACGGACGGCGTGAGCACACCGGCCACGAGCAGCGCGGCGGCCGACTACAAGCTCCACATCCTCCGGATCACGGCGGAGGACCGGTCCGGCGGCGGGGTCAACGGGGTGCTCCTGGTGACCAACACCGACGACGCCGCCATGATGACCGCGGTCCTCCCGGTGGACGACGGTATCGAGAAGGTGGCCGTGCCGACCGGTCACTACAGTTTGGCCGCGCCGGTGGTGGACTTCGACGCCTCGGGCAATGTCACCGCGCAGTCCCTGGTCACGCTGACCGACCTCAGCGTGACCGGCGCGACCACCGCGGACCTGGACGCCCGTACGGCCACCGCGCAGATCGCCGCCACCACGCCCCGTACGGCCACCGCCGACTTCGCCGCCGCCACCTGGGCGCGTACCGACGCCGGCGGCGGCTCCGCCTCCACGGCACCCACCGCCTCGGCGGTCTCCACCGACACCACCCCCGTCTACGTCAATCCCCAGCCGTCCGCCACGGTCGGCAAGGTCGCCTACCGCACCCAGTGGTCCGGCCGCGGCACGGACACCGCCGACCCCTACCGCTACGACCTCGGCGGGCAGCTTTCCGACCAGGTGGCGGCCGACCAGCGAATCACGGTCACCGCGGACCAGCTCGCCACCGTCCGGCAACGCTACGTCCGCGACCCCGCGGCCTCCCCGGACGGCATCATCACCAGCGGCGAACTCAACCCCGACCTCCCGGCCGCGTTCTCGGCCGCCGTGGCACAGACCATGCCCGCCCGGGTCACCGACTATGTGAACGCCGCCAACGGAGGCGTCTGGATCCAGCAGTCCTTCCCGGGCACCTCCCTCGCCTTCACCTCGGGCGCCCGCACCTTCGTCCCGGGCCGCACCTACACGCAGGACTGGGCCCGCGGCCCGATCGGCCTGGGCGTGGGCGCGTACACGAGCGGCCCGTTCGACGGCGCGTTCTGCTCCGCCTGCGTCGCGGACGGCAACCTGTTCGCCTTCCTCACCACGACCGACAGCGAACCGGACCACGACGGCGGCATCAGCGTCTACGACGAGCAGCCGCACGCCGTCCGCGCCCAGCTGTACCGGGACGGCACGCTCGTGGCCGACGAGCCCCGCAACCCGGCCGTCTACGTCGACGGCCAGACCGCTGCCGACGCCCGGTACCGCCTGGTCGCCGAACAGGACTTCACCGGCGACACCGGCCTCAGCCAGTCCACCACCGCCCACACCGAGCTGACCTTCGGCCTGCCCTCGGCCGCCGACACCGGCTCCCTCCTGCCGGACCGGTTCAGCTGCGAGGGACAGTCGCCGACCACGCCCTGCATGGTCCTGCCGCTGCTCACCGCGAGCTTCGACCTGGCCGCGGACGACCGGAACACCAGTCACCGAACCGTCCAGAGCATGGGCCTGGACATCGGTCACGTGACCTTCGACGGAGCCGGTTCACGGGCGGCGATCACCTCCGCCGCGGTGCAGGTCTCCTTCGACGGCGGCCAGACCTGGCGGGACAGCGACCTGAAGGGCTCCCGGGGCCACTACCGGGCCCACTGGACCAACCCGCACTCCGCGCGCGGCACCAGCCCGGCGATCCGCGTCACCGCCACCGACGCCGACGGCAACGCGCTCAGCGAGACCATCACCCACGCCTACACCGTCGCGGCGACCACGTCATGACCACGCCCGCCCCCGACCGGCAGAACAGGAGAGAGACCCCCGTAATGAATCCCCGGATGACCGTCCGCATGACCGTCCGCCTGATACGCACGGCACGGACCGCCGTGACGGCCGCGACCGCCGTGCTCGTCACCCTCGTGAGCCCGGCCGCCGGCAGCGTCCAGGCGGCCGGCGCCGCCACGGAACAGCCGAACGTCGAGCGCGCCTGCGACACCGCCCCCGCCGGGCAGGCCCGGTGCCTCGCCCTCATCCGCACCGACGTCCACGGCGGCCTGGGAGTACGCGGGCCGGCCGCGGCAGCCAAAGCGCGCGTCGGCGGTGCCGACACCGCCGAGACGGAGCTCCCCGCGGGCTACGGCCCGGCGGACCTGCGCGCCGCCTACGGTCTGCCGTCGACCGGCGGGGAGGGCCAGACCATCGCCCTGGTCGGCGCCTACGACAACCCGACCGCCGAGTCCGACCTGGCCGTGTACCGCGCGACCTACGGACTGCCCCCGTGCACCGCGGACAACGGCTGCTTCCGCAAGGTCAACCAGCGCGGCGACACCGAACCGCTGCCCGCGTCCGGTGGCCCCAGCGGCTGGGCCGTGGAAACAGCGCTCGACCTGCAGATGGCCTCCGCCGCCTGCCCCCGGTGCGACATCCTGCTGGTCGAGGCCGACGAACCCCTGATGTCGGACCTGGGCGCCGCGGTGGACACCGCTGTCGCCCTCGGCGCCACCGTGGTGTCCAACAGCTACGGCGGCACCGAGGCGCACGGCACGGTCGGCTTCGCCAAGAACTACAGCCACCCCGGCGTGGCGGTGGTCGCCGCGTCCGGCGACTCCGGCTACACCATTCCGCCGTTCCCGGCGTCGTACTCCAGTGTCATCGCGGTGGGCGGCACCTCGCTCACCCCTGCGGACAACGACCGCGGCTGGCAGGAGACCGCCTGGGGCGGGTCGGGCAGCGGTTGTTCGGCCTGGGTCGACAAGCCGGCCTGGCAGCCGGACACCGACTGCCCCGGCCGCACGATCGCGGACATCTCCGCCGTCGCCGACCCCGCGACCGGCCCCGCCGTCTACGTCACCACCACGGAGCAGGGCAGCGGGGGCTGGACGGTCGTGGGCGGCACCAGCGCCGCGTCACCGTACATCGCCGGAGTGATCGCGCTCGCCGGCCACCCCGCCGCCTTTTCCGACGCCTCCCGCCTGTACTCCGCGCCGGCCCAGGGCCTCAACGACGTGACCACCGGCTCCACCGGCACCTGCCACGGCAACTACCTCTGCACCGCGGTGCCGGGCTACGACGCCCCCACCGGCAACGGCACCCCGAACGGCCTGTCGGCGTTCTGACCCTCGCTCAGCGAGGTGTCCCCGCCCGCCCTCGCGGCGGATGACGCGGGGGCAGGGCCGCTCAACGGGCCGGTGTCCGCCACGGCCGCGGACACGGCCCTGTCCGCCACGGCCGCCGAAAACGACCTTGCCCGCGCGAACACGGCCCCCGCATCATCTCCTGATGGACGACACACCGAGCCGGTTCCCCGCCGCCCTGCCCGCCCTGCGTGCCGAGGCCCGTGCCGCGGGATTCATCATGTCCTGCGAGGAGCGCACCGGAAGCCTCCTGGCGGTGCTCGCGGCCGCCCGGCCCGGAGGGCGGATCCTCGAACTCGGCACCGGGACGGGGGAGGGGACGGCCTGGCTCCTCAGCGGGATGAGCGGTGCCGCCCGCCTGGTCACCGTCGAACTCGACCCCGCCCTCCAGGCCGTCGCCCGGGAGGAACTGGGCGACGACGAGCGGGTGACGTTCGTGGCGGGGGACGGCGGCGCGTGGCTGGAGGCGTACGACGGGGAGCCCTTCGATCTCGTGTTCGCGGACACCTGGCCGGGGAAGTTCACCCACCTCGACCGGGCGCTGGAGCTGGTGGCCACCGGCGGGATCTATCTGATCGACGACCTCTACCCCCAGCCCGGCTGGCCGGAGGGCCACGAGGCCTCCGTGGAACGGCTGCTGGCCGAGCTCGAGGGGCGCAAGGACTTCCGGTGCGTCCGCATGGCGTGGGCCAGTGGACTGCTGATGGCGGTGCGCTCGCCCGCGAACTGAGGCAGCGCCCGGCATCACGGGGGTCAGGTCGCCGGCTGCCCGGGTCCCCCGAACGCCTCCAGGATGCGCTCGGCGGCCAGAGTGGCCGTCAACTCGCCGTCCCTGACACCCTGTTCGAGGGCGGGCGCCAGGGCTCGTACCCCGGGGTCGGCGTGCAGGCGGCCGAGGAGTTCGTCGCGGACCATGCTCCAGGTCCAGTCGACCTGCTGGTCCCGGCGCTTGGCGGTGAGACGGCCCGTCGAGTCCAGCAGCTCGCGGTGCTGTTCGAGGCGCTCCCAGACGGTGTCCAGGCCGGTCGACTCGCGCGCGCTGCAACTCAGCACGGGCGGGGTCCAGGCCGGGTCCGGGCCGTGCATCAGCCGCAGGGCACCGGAGAGTTCCCGCGCCGCGGCCCGCGCGTCCCGCTCGTGCGGGCCGTCCGCCTTGTTGACGGCGATCACGTCGGCCAGCTCCAGGACGCCCTTCTTGATGCCCTGGAGCTGGTCGCCGGTCCGGGCGAGGGTGAGCAGCAGGAAGGAGTCGACCATGTTCGCCACGGCGGTCTCGGACTGTCCGACGCCGACCGTCTCGACGAGGACCACGTCGTAGCCGGCCGCCTCCATCACCACCATCGACTCCCGGGTCGCCTTGGCGACCCCGCCGAGGGTGCCGGCGCTGGGGGAGGGGCGGACGAAGGCCGCCGGGTCGACGGCGAGGCGTTCCATCCGGGTCTTGTCGCCCAGGATCGAGCCGCCCGTACGGGTCGACGACGGGTCGACGGCGAGCACCGCCACCCGGTGCCCGAGCGAGGTCAGCAGCGTGCCGAACGCGTCGATGAACGTCGACTTGCCGACCCCCGGCACCCCGCTGACACCGATCCGCCGCGCCCGGCCGCTGTGCGGCAGCAGCGCGGTCAGCAGCTCCTGGGCCAGCGCCCGGTGCTGGGGCCGGGTGGACTCGACGAGCGTGATGGCGCGGGCGACGAGCGCCCGCTTCCCGTCGAGTACGCCCTTCACATACGCGTCGACATCGATCACTGCTCGTGCCCGAGGTCGGCCGACAGCCGCGCCACGAGGTCGTACGCCGCGTCCGGGATCACCGTGCCGGGCGGGAAGACGGCCGCCGCGCCCATCTGAAGGAGCGTGGGCACGTCCTGCGGCGGGATGACCCCGCCCACCACGATCACGATGTCCTCGCGCCCCTCCTCGGCGAGGGCCTCCTTCAGCGCCGGGACGAGGGTGAGGTGCCCGGCGGCCAGGGAGGACACCCCGACGATGTGCACGTCCGCCTCGACCGCCTGCCGGGCCACCTCGGCCGGGGTCTGGAACAGCGGGCCGACGTCGACGTCGAAGCCGAGGTCGGCGAACGCGGTCGCGATCACCTTCTGGCCGCGGTCGTGGCCGTCCTGGCCCATCTTGGCGACCAGGATGCGCGGGCGGCGGCCCTCGGCCTCGGCGAAGGCGTCCACCAGGGACCGGGTGCGGTCCACGGACGGGGACTCGCCTGCTTCGTTGCGGTACACCCCGGAGATCGTACGGATCTGGCTCGCGTGCCGCCCGTACACCTTCTCCAGGGCGTCGGAGATCTCGCCGACGGTCGCCTTGGCACGGGCGGCGTCCACCGCCAGCTCCAGCAGGTTGCCGTCGCCCCCGGCGGCCCGGGTCAGCGCGTCGAGCGCGTCCCGGCAGGCGGTCTCGTCCCGCTCCGCGCGCAGCCGCCGCAGCTTCTCGATCTGCTGGGCGCGTACGGAGGAGTTGTCGACCTTGAGGACCTCGATCTGCTCGTCGCTGTCCACCCGGTACTTGTTGACACCGATGACGGGCTGCCTGCCGGAGTCGATCCGGGCCTGCGTACGGGCCGCCGCCTCCTCGATGCGCAGCTTGGGGATGCCGGCGTCGATGGCCTTGGCCATGCCGCCCGCCGCCTCGACCTCCTGGATGTGCTGCCAGGCCCGCCGCGCGAGGTCGTAGGTCAGCTTCTCCACATAGGCGCTGCCGCCCCATGGGTCGATGACCCGGGTCGTGCCGGACTCCTGCTGGATGAGCAGCTGGGTGTTGCGGGCGATGCGCGCCGAGAAGTCGGTGGGCAGCGCGAGCGCCTCGTCGAGCGCGTTGGTGTGCAGCGACTGGGTGTGGCCCTGGGTCGCCGCCATCGCCTCGACACAGGTCCGCGTGACGTTGTTGAAGACGTCCTGCGCGGTCAGCGACCAGCCCGAGGTCTGCGAATGGGTGCGCAGGGACAGCGACTTGGAGTTCTTCGGGTCGAACTGCTTGACCAGCTTGGCCCACAGCAGCCGTGCCGCCCGCAGCTTGGCGACCTCCATGAAGAAGTTCATGCCGATCGCCCAGAAGAACGACAGCCGGGGCGCGAACGCGTCCACGTCCAGGCCCGCTTCACGTCCCGCCCGGATGTACTCCACACCGTCCGCGAGGGTGTACGCCAGCTCCAGGTCCGCCGTCGCACCGGCCTCCTGGATGTGGTAGCCCGAGATGGAGATGGAGTTGTAGCGGGGCATCCGCTGCGAGGTGTAGGCGAAGATGTCGGAGATGATCCGCATCGACGGCTTCGGCGGATAGATGTAGGTGTTGCGGACCATGAACTCCTTGAGGATGTCGTTCTGGATGGTCCCGGCCAGCTTCTCGGGCGGTACGCCCTGTTCCTCCGCCGCCACGATGTACAGCGCCAGCACCGGCAGCACGGCGCCGTTCATCGTCATCGACACCGTCATCCTGTCCAGCGGGATCCCGTCGAACAGCTGCCGCATGTCGTAGATCGAGTCGATCGCCACGCCCGCCATGCCGACGTCACCGGTCACCCGCGGGTGGTCGCTGTCGTAGCCGCGGTGCGTGGGCAGGTCGAAGGCGACCGACAGGCCCTTCTGGCCGGCCGCCAGGTTGCGGCGGTAGAAGGCGTTGGACTCCTCGGCCGTGGAGAAGCCCGCGTACTGGCGGATCGTCCACGGCTGGTTGACGTACATGGTGGGGTACGGGCCGCGCAGGTACGGGGCGATGCCCGGGTGGGTGCCCAGGAAGTCCAGGCCCTCCAGGTCCTGCCCGGTGTACAGCGGCTTGACCGCGATGCCCTCCGGCGTGTCCCAGAGCAGATCGTCCCCGCCGGCCGCCTTCTTCACGGCCGTACGCCACTCGTCGGCGCCGCCGGCGGCGGCCGGGGTCCCCAGCTCGATCCCGGAGAAGTCGGGGATTCCCATCAGGACACAACTCCCATGCGGTCGAGGGTGGCGGACAGCACGGCGACGGCGTCACAGCCCGCGAAGACGTACGCGTCGACACCCGGATACTGCCCGGGGCGCCCCGCGAGGAACACGTGCGAGGCACCGGCGGCCCTCAGCCGCGCGGCCTCCGCCTCGGCCTGCTCCTCGTACAGCGCGTCACTGGAGCACAGACAGACCTCCGTGGCACCGCTCTCCTCGAACGTGCCCTCGGTGACGGGCTCGACGCCGCCCGCCTGGAAGAGGTTCGCGGCGAACGTGAGCCGCGCGGTGTGCGCGGCGGCCGGGCCGAGCGCCGCCAGGAAGATCCGGGGCCGTGCGCCGGTCGCGGCCAGCTGGGCGTCCGAACGCGCCCGCAGCGCCTCGAACGCCTCGTCGCGGCGCACGCGCGGCAGACCGCCCGGGCGCGGCGCGGGCGCGGCCTCGCGGACGACCGGCTTCTCGGCGAGGAACGGGAACTCGCTGACACCGGTGATGGGCTCGCGCCGCTTGGCGAGCCTGCTGCTGCGGACCCCCCAGGTGTCGGCCAGCCGCTGCCGGAGGTGCCCCGAGCGCAGCGCGGCGGCCTGTCCGCCGGCGCGCTCGATCTCCTGGAAGAACTCCCAGCCCGCCTGGGCGAGTTCGTCCGTCAGCCGCTCCACGTACCAGGAGCCGCCCGCCGGGTCGATCACCCGGGACAGCTGCGACTCCTCGATGAGGATCGTCGAGGTGTTGCGGGCGATGCGCCGCGCGAACGCGTCCGGAAGCCCGAGCGCGTCGTCGAAGGGCAGCACGGTGACGGAGTCCGCCCCGCCCGCCCCCGCCGCCAGCGTGGCGACGGTCGTGCGCAGCATGTTCACCCACGGGTCACGGCGCGACATCATCACCGGCGAGGTCACGACGTGCTGGACCTGCGCGCCCGCGTCGGGCGCACCGCACACCTCGGCCACCCGGGCCCACAGCCGGCGCGCGGCTCGCAGCTTGGCGATCGTCAGGAACTGGTCAGCGGTGGCCGCGTAACGGAACTCCAGCTGCGCACAGGCCTGTTCGACGCTCGGACCGGCCTCGGTCAGCGCCCGCAGATACGCCACCCCGGTCGCGAGCGACGCGCCCAGCTCCTGGGCGGCCGAGCCGCCGGCCTCGTGGTACGGCAGCGCGTCCACGGTCAGCGCCCGCAGCCCCGGGTACGTCTCGGCGCACAGCAGGGCGAGCCCGGCGACGGGGGCGAAGTCGGACGACTCCCCGGTGCGGGCCTCGTGACCGAGCGGATCCGCCCCCAGGTTGCCGCGCGCCGCGTCCCTCGCGACGCCGCGCTCCTCGTAGAGCCGCAGCAACTCCCGTGCGGCGGGCTCGACTTCACGGCCGGCGTCGAGGACGACCGGTGCCAGGTCGAGGTACACCCCGTCGAGGACCCGGCCGAGCGACGACACGGGGATGCCCGTCTCGCCCACGACCAGCCAGAGGGAGGTGACGCCGTTCTCCAGGTCCGTGAGCACCGCGCCGCCGTCGGCCGCCGTGTGCCGCTGCCGTACGTCCCACCCTCCGACGGTGTTCCCCTCCGGCCTGTTGCCGCGGACAAAGGGGGCGAATCCGGGAAAGCCGGGCTCGGGCGCGGTGTCGTGCGCGGTGTACAGAGGCCGGGTGCGCACCCCGTCCTCCAGCGCGGTGGACAGGGCTTCCTCGGCCTGAGCTCCCTCGACGTCCTTGCCCGACTTGCGCAGCACGCCAGCGACGAGGCGCTGCCACTGCTCGTGGGTGGAGTCAGGGAACTCGGCGGCCAGCTCAAGCCCGTCGTCAGGCAGGACCGTCATGCTCGGATGTTAGGCCAGAGTCACAAAGGGGCAGCAGAGGGCACGGCTGTGACCTTGCCCTCCCCTTGACTGTGACCCCGTTCACCGGGTGCCGGAGGCGCCGCAACCGGCGGGCCGGGCGCCCCGGGATCACCCGCTCCGCTCACCGTAGGCGGCCCGGCTGGCCTCGATCTCCGCGATGTGCTCGATCGCCCAGCCGGCGAGGGCGAGCGCCGGCGGGATGAGGCTCTCCCCGGTGGGGGTCAGCGCGTACTCGACGCGTGGCGGGACCTCCGCGTACACCGTCCGGGAGACCAGTCCGTCGCGCTCCAGGTTCCGCAGGGTCAGCGTCAGCATCCGCTGCGAGATGCCCGGTATCTGCCGCTGCAGATCGGTGAAGCGCAGACGGCCCTGCTCGAGCGTCGCCACGATCAGCAGCGTCCACTTGTCGCAGATCCGGTCGAGCACGGCACGGATCGTCCGCCCGCCGTCCCCCCGGATCAGACACGTGTGTTTGTACTGCGACATGACAACTCCCTGTGGCCAACGCACATGTGTGTGCCTTTTGTAAGCCCCTCGCCGGGGACTCATGATGGGGCAACTTACGCCTGGTAACCATCATGCAGGGGGCCCGCTGTGGACATTGCCTACTGGATCGTCGCCGCGCTGCTGGCGCTGTTCTACCTCTACGCCGGAGGCAAGAAGGTCGTGCAGAGCCAGGAGCGGCTCCGGCCCATGATGGGGTGGGTCGACCGCGTCCCCATGCCGCTCGTGCGGCTCATCGGGACCCTGGAGGTCCTCGGCGCGGCCGGTCTGGTCCTGCCGCCGCTCACGGGCGTCGCGCCCGTCCTCGCCGTGGCCGCGGCGATCGGCCTGGTGCTGATCCAGGTCGGGGGGATCGTCGTGCACGTCTCGCGCGGCGAGGCCCGGATGATCGGACTCAACATCGCCCTGCTGGTGGCCGCCGCCGCGGCGGCCTGGCTGGGGACCACCTGGCTCTGATCACAGCCCCGCGTGGGCGAGGAGCCCTTCCATCGCCTCCACGGGCAGCGTCGGTGACTCGGCGGCGGCGCGGGCCACATACGCGTCGGGGTCCGCGACCAGGGCCAGCAGGGCGGGGACCGGCAGGTTCGGGTGACCGATCACCGCGCGCCGCACCCGGGTGGCCCCGTCGACCGCCAACCGCTCGGCCAGCGCGGCGGGAAGCCCGGGATCCCTCGGCGCGAGGTCCCGGATCCGGGGGTCCGGGTCGGTCGCGAAACGGTGCAGGGTCTCCCGGGGGAACACGACGCGATCGGCCGGGCGGAGGCCGCCCCGCACCTTGCGGTTCTCGCGGTGGCGGCGCTCGACGCGTTCGGCCGTCACGGGATCCAGAACGGGAATCCGCCGGGCCGCGATCGCCCGGACGCCGGAGTCCTCGTCGTCGAGCAGCGGTGCGAGGGTCTCCGCCGGCAGCGCGTCGCTCGCGGCCGCCGAACGGCGGAAGGCCACATAGGGCGAGTCGAGGTGGTCGAGCGGGGCCTCGGCGGCCCAGGGGATGTGCCGCCGTACGAGGTCCAGGTACGCGAGGTAGTAGGAGAACCCCTGCTCGTCCGAGGCGAGGAGGTCGGCCCGGGCCGGGTCCGATCCGGCGTGCACCTCGGCGTGGATCGCGGCCCGCGTCTCCTCGGGGGTGTCCCGGCGGGCGAAGACCTCGACGCGCACCCGTGGTTCGGGGTCAGTGGCGAGCAGGTCCCGTAGCGGGGGCGGTAGTTCGGGGTGGGCCGCGACGGCTCGTCGTACATCTTCGTCGGGGTCCCCGGCGAGGTCGCGGGCCGTGTCGGCGTCGAGCCGCAGATGGGCCACCACGCCCGCCCGGGTCGCCGGGTCGGCGAGCAGCGCGGGGTGCAGATCGGCGGGCGGCACCGGATGCGGGAGCCTGCGGAAGTACGTCGAGCAGGCGGCCGCGCGGACCGTCGCCTCCGGGTCGGTGAGCAGCGCCCGCCGGACCTCCTCCGGCGCGTCCGTCCACCACTGGGCCAGTTCGGCCCGGACGTCCGCATCCGGATCACCGGCGAACCGGGACCGCAAGTCGGACGGGAGGTGCGCGTTGGCGGCGGCGAACTTCCGCACCTCCGTGGACGGGTCGGTGACCACGCGCTCCCACACGCGCCTCGGCAGCTCCTTGCCACGAATGACGATCGCCGCGCGGACGGAGTCCTCCGGGGAGTCCGCGAGGCGGGCCTGGACCTCGGGCGGCAGGTGCCAGTTGCAGGCGAGGCTGTGCACGAGGTCGTCGTCCCCCCGCCCGATGATCTCCTCGATCAGCTCCTCGGTGAGGTCCTCGCGGAACTGCGCCGCGCGGTGACCGGCCGAGCGGTCCGGCAGCAGCCGGCGCACCAGGGCCACCGGCAGCGCCGGGTTGACGGCCAGGCCTTGCAGGACCTGGTCGGGATGGACGGGCGCGGGCACGAGCGGCTGCATGATCGCCATGCTATGGGGCCCGTTCCCCGCACGGCCCGACCGTCCGCCGCCACCGGCGTTACGCCGTTCGGCTCCGCCCCGGGGGCCCGTCCCGGCCCTGACTGGAACCGTGGCCTGGAAGGGATCTTCCCGCCCGGACGGTCTCCGTGACCCGCCCGCCGTACGGACCAGGGGTGAGTGGTGAGTGACAGCCCGCAGGCCACGTTGACCGGAGCGCGCAGGCCCGGCCCCTTGGACATCGTCCGCTCACCGTGGCGGTCCCGGTTCCGGGGCGAGGTGGGCCTCGCGGCCGTGGCCGCCGCCTTCACCCTGGCCCAACTCCTCCTGGTACGGCCGTGGATGGGCCTCGGCTGGGACGAGTCGGTCTACGTCAGCCAGGTCTCCCCGCACGCCCCGGCCGCGTTCTTCAGCGCCCCGCGCGCCCGTGGCGTCCCGCTGCTGGTGGCGCCGGTCGCCGCCTGGTCCTCGTCCACCGCGCTGCTGCGGATCTACCTGGCCGTCCTGTCCGGCCTCGCGCTCTGGCTCGCGCTGCGCGCCTGGCGGGGCGTCTTCCCGTCCCGTGTGCTCATGACCGCGGGAGCCCTGTTCGCCACCCTGTGGGTGACGCTGTTCTACGGCCCGCAGGCCATGCCCAACTACTGGGTCGCCGTCGGCGCCCTGGCCGGCACGGGCTGCTTCCTGCGCGCCCGGGCGAGGCGCCGTGACCGGACCGCCCCGTGGGGCCTGGCCCTGAGTGCCGCTCTCATGGCCTGGATGCGTCCCACGGACGCGGTCTGGGCCACCCTGCCCCTGCTCGTCCTGCTGGTGGGGGTACGACGATGGCGGCGCCCCGCGCTGCTGGTGGCGCTGGTCGGCGGCCTCGCCGCCGGAGCGGCCGAGTGGGTGATCGAGGCGTACGTCTCCTACGGCGGTCTCGCGCAGCGCCTGTCCGACGCCTCCCGCATCCAGGGCGGCCTCGGCTGGAACATCGCCGTCATGGACCAGCTGCGCGGTCTGTCCGGACGTACGCTGTGCCGCCCGTGCACCGGCGCCCTGCCGCCCGCCGTGGTCACCCTGTGGTGGTTCACCCTGCCGGTGCTCGCCGTCTGCGCGGCCCTCGTCGCCGTCCGCGCCCGCCGCGCCGCCACCACGCTGGTCCCGCTGGCGTGCGCCGCCTCGGCGGCCGTCCCCTACCTCTTCCTGATCGGCTACGCGGCCCCCCGCTTCCTGCTGCCCGCCTACGCGCTGCTCGCCGTGCCCGTCGCCGCTCTCCTGGTGCACCTGGTCAGGGCGCCGGGGCGGATCCGGCGGCCACTGACCGTGGCGCTGATGACGGTCGCCCTGGCGGGGCATCTGGCGGTGCAGTTCGCGGTGCTGGAGCACACCGTGCGGCGCACCACGGCCTCCCACCGCGAGTGGGCCCGCACCGCCGCCGGGCTGCACCGTCTGGGCGTACGCCCGCCCTGTGTGCTCACCGGGCACAACTACGTCCCGATCGCCTACTACGCGGGCTGCTCGTCCGCCGCGACCGGCGGCCACGACGTCAACACCACGGCGGCCGCCCTCCACCGCACCGCCCGCCGCGTGCCCGTCGCCGCACTCGTCCCGCCGGGCGGAGCTCCGCCCTCCTACGCCCGCTCATGGACCCCGGCCCGGGCCGGTTACCTGCTCGTGTACATGGCGCCGCGGCCGGACCGATGAGCGGCGGGTCCTCGGGCTCAGCGCACCGGGAAACCGAAGGAGTAGCCCTGCTCCTTCAGCCAGGGCAGGATCCGGCGCAGCGCTTCGACGGTCTGCGAGCGGTCGCCGCCCGCGTCGTGGAAGAGGAGCGTCGGCCCGTTGGGGAGTTCCTGCTGGACGGTGGTGACGATCGCGTCGGCGCCCGGGCGCTCGAAGTCCTTGGTGTCCACGTTCCAGCCCAGCGGGCGCATGCCCCGTGAGGCGGCGAGCTTGCGGCTGTACGGGGTGAAGGCACCGCCGGGGGCCCGGTAGTACATCGGCCGGACACCTCCGGACGCCTTCGTGATCATGCGTTCGGCGTCCAGTATCTGCTGCGACTGGTAGGTCTGGGACTTGGTGTCCATGGTGGTGTCGTGCGACACGGAGTGGTCGCACAGCCGGTGCCCGGCCGCGACGACCTCCTTCACGAGGTCGGGGTGGGCCTGCGCCTGCGTCCCCACCATGCAGAACGTGGCCTTCACGCCGTACTCCCGCAGCACGTCGAGCACCTGCGGCGTCCACACCGGGTCGGGTCCGTCGTCGATGGTGATGTTGACGCCCCGCGCCCCCTTGTCCGAGGCGTGCGCGATGGTGATCGCCACCGGCTTGACCGCACTGCCCGGCTTGGCGGAGCTCTCCGCCCGGGGCGAGCCGCCCACGGCACCGGCCTGCGCGGTCCACTGCGAGGCACCGGCCGCCAGCACCGTCACCCCGACCGCCGCCACGGCCACCTTGCCGTACCAGCCCCGCCCGCCGTGCCGCGCCATGTCCGCCCCATTTCCGTCGTTCCGCGATGCCTGCCGCGTCCTTCGCGCACCTGGCATGACGGGGGCGGGCGGTCACGGGATCCCTCTGTTACGGATCACGGACAATTCCGGGGTGATTCGCGGACAACGCGCCGGCGGATCGCACCGGAGAAGAGGACACATCCTGACCTCTTCCCCTGTGAGGGTGATCCCGGCCCGACGACGACACCGACCACGGGGTGACCGATGACCGTTCTGGACAGCCGGGCGCTCAACCGCGCCACGCTCGCCCGGCAGTTGCTGCTCGACCGTACCGACGTACCCGTCCTGGACGCGGTCGCGCACCTCGGCGGGTTGCAGGCGCAGGAACCGCAGGAGCCGTTCGTCGGCCTCTGGTCGCGGCTGCGCGCCTTCGACCCCGGCGTGCTCTCCGGCTTGCTGACCGGGCGGCGGGTGGTGCGGACCCACCTGATGCGCCGCACCGTCCACCTCGTCACCGCCGACGACGCGCTGGCCTGGCGGGCCCGCCACGAGCCCATGCTGCGCCAGCGCGTGCTCGGCACCTACCGCCGCGAGCTGGACGATGTCGATCTCGACGAACTCGCCGCGGCGGGGCGGGCGTTGACGGCCGACGGCGAACCCCGCACGATGACCGAGCTCACGCGGGCGCTCGCCGGGCGCTGGCCCGGACCGGGCCCGCGGGCGCTGGGGGAGATGCTGATCGCGGCTCTCGTCCCGATGGCGCAACTGCCACCGCGCGGACTGTGGCGGACCAGGGCGGGCGTGCGCAATGTGCCGCTCTCGGTCTGGCTGGGCCGCGAGATCGACCCGCCGTCCCCGGACGGCTCCGATCCCGTGGGCCAGGCACTGGTACGGCGCTATCTGGCCGCCTTCGGTCCGGCCGCCTCGGCCGACCTGCGCGCCTGGTGCGGCCTGGCCGGGCTGCCGGCCGCGGTGGCGGCGCTGCGCGAGGAACTCGTCGCCTTCCGCGACGAGCGGGGCCGGGAACTGCTGGACCTCCCCGACGCGCCGCGCCCCGACACCGACACGCCCGCTCCGGTGCGGTTCCTGCCGGCGTTCGACAACGCGCTCCTCGGCTACCACGACCGCGGCCGGATCGTCGACGACACCCACCGCGGCCTGTCGGTCGCCGGTGCCCGAGTGGTCCTGGTCGACGGGCGGGTCGCCGCCACCTGGACCGCCGAGCCCGGTACGGTCCGCGTCACCCCGCTGCGCGGCCTCTCCCGCGCCGAGCACACCGACGTGGCCGACGAGGCGCAGGCCCTGGCCCGGTTCCTCTCGGACGGTGACAGCGACGCCGTACGGATCGACGCGACTCCCGGTTCCGGGGTACCGCTCTGACCCGTCCGGCCGCGCCGTTCACCCTCCGGGCATGCCACTCAACGTACTATTATCATCACACTCCGTGATCCCGGGGTGTGGTGTGTCCGAACCCGATGGTCTGCCCGCTGCTGCCCCGTGGAGGCGATTCATGGCATCTCTGCCGCGTCGTGGTGTTCTGAAAGGCCTGCCGATCGCGGCCGGAGCCGCCATGACCGGGAGGGCGACGAGCGCGCACGCGGCGCCGCGTGAGGCGGCCGAGGGCGCCTTCCCGCAACCCGCGACCCGCGCGGCCCGGCCGCGTCCGAGGAGGCTGAAGACCCGGCTGACGGTCCGGTTCACCGAGCAGAAACTGCCCGGGGTCGGCACCGTCCTCAGCCGCACCTACGACGGAGCCGTCCCGGGGCCGACCCTGCGGGTGCGCCCCGGGGACTCCCTGGAGATCACGCACGTCAACGCGCTGCCGCCCAACACCGGGCCGGAGCACCACGGCGCCTCCCTCAACGTCCCGCACGGCTTCAACACCTTCAACCTGCATCTGCACGGCATGCACGTCGACCCCACGGGCGAGGCGGACAACGTCTTCCGCTCCTTCACGCCCGCCGACACGCCCGGGAAGACCACGACCTGGCGCAGCGTCGTCGACGTACCGGCCAACCACCCGGCCGGCACGTTCTGGTACCACCCCCATCACCACGGGTCCACCGCGACCCAGCTGCTCAACGGCCTGTCCGGCGTGCTCATCGTCGAGGGGGACATCGACGAGGTGCCCGAGGTGGCCGCCGCCGAGGACATCATCATGTGCATCAACGAGCTCAAGGTGTCCGGCGGCAGGGTGCCCGACCTGACCACGGAGACCACCTACGAGCGCATCACCTCGACCTTCCTGGTCAACGGCTCGGTCAACCCCGTGCTCAACATCGCCCCGGGGCAGGTCCAGCGGTGGCGGATCGTCAACGCCGGTGCGCTCACCACGCTCTACCTGACCCTGGACGGGCAGAAGATGCACCAGATCGCCTGCGACGGCATCACCTTCATGAAACCCGTCGCCGTCACCGCCTTCCAGCTGCCGGTGGGCGGACGAGTCGACCTGCTGGTCCGCGGCGGGGAGCCCGGCGTCTACCGGCTGACCGCGGGCGGCCTCCCCAAGCCCCTGGTGACCGTGAAGGTCAAAGGCACCCCCCGTCCGATGCCGATGCCCACCAGCCTGCCCGGGCGGCCCCCCGTCCTGCCCGAACCCACCCGCACCCGTGCGCTGACCTTCCGCAGCTACGAGAACGTCTTCCCGGGCGCCTTCCCCCACGCCTACCGCATCCTGGGCCAGGGCGAGACACCGCACGCCGACCCCGAGGCCGGGCGGAACGACCTCGCCTGGGGCCGCTTCCGGGCCGACTACGTCAACCATCGCGTCCGGCTGGGCCAGGTCGAGGAGTGGACCGTCACCAACGACTCCCGCCGCCACGCCCACCACCCCCTCCACCTGCACACCAACCACTTCCTCCTCACAAAGATCAACAACCGACCGCTGGCCACCCCCGTCTGGCACGACACCGTGGGCCTCCCGCCCCACGGCTCGATCACCTTCCGGCTGCGCGCCACGGACTTCGTCGGCCGCGCCATGGTGCACTGCCACCAGTCCCAGCACGAGGACGAGGGCATGATGCAGATCATCGACTACGTGCGCTGAGCACCGCGTGCGCCGACAACCGCGGCGACTCCCGGCCACGGCGGCCGGGAGTCGCGGACGAACGGCGGCGGTCTACTTGACCTTGACCCAGTCCAGCGTGCGTTCCACCGCCCGCTTCCAGCCGTCGTAGCCCTCCGCGCGCTGGTCGTCGGACCACTGGGGCTCCCAGCGCTTGGACTCCTGCCAGTGGGTGCGCAGCTCGTCCGTGTCCTGCCAGAAGCCGGTGGCCAGCCCCGCCGCGTAGGCGGCGCCGAGCGCGGTGGTCTCGGCGACGACCGGACGGCTCACCGGTACGCCGAGGACATCGGCCTGGATCTGCATGCACAGGTCGTTGCCGGTGATTCCGCCGTCCACCTTCAGGACGTCGAGGTGGACCCCGGAGTCCTGCTCCATGGCCTCGACGACGTCACGGCTCTGGTAGCAGATCGCCTCCAGGGCCGCCCGCGCCAGATGGCCGTTGTCGTTGTAGCGGGTCAGACCGACGATCGCGCCCCGGGCGTCGGAGCGCCAGTACGGGGCGAACAGGCCCGAGAAGGCGGGCACGAAGTAGACGCCTCCGCTGTCCTCGACGGTACGGGCCAGCGTCTCGCTCTCCGGCGCACTACTGATGATCTTCATCTGGTCGCGCAGCCACTGCACCGCCGACCCGGTGACCGCGATGGAGCCCTCCAGGGCGTAGATCGCCGGGTTGTCGCCGAACTGGTAGGCCACGGTGGTCAGCAGCCCGTTCTGCGAGTGGACCAGCTCCGTACCGGTGTTCAGCACCAGGAAGTTGCCGGTGCCGTAGGTGTTCTTCGCCTCGCCCGGTGCGTAACAGACCTGCCCCACGGTCGCCGCCTGCTGGTCGCCGAGCACACCGGCGATGGGGATGGCCTCGCGCAGGGGCCGGGAGGTCCGGGTCGTGCCGTAGGCCTCCGCGTGCGACGAGGGGTTGATCTTGGGCAGCATCGCCCGGGGGATGCCGAAGAAGCCCAGCAACTCGTCGTCCCAGTCGAGGGTTTCCAGGTCCATCAGCATCGTGCGGCTGGCGTTGGTCACGTCGGTGGCGTGGATGCCGCCATCGGGACCCCCGGTGAGGTTCCACAGGACCCAGCAGTCCGTGTTGCCGAACAGCGCGTGGCCCTGCTCCGCCGCCTCGCGGACGCCGTCGACGTTCTCCAGGATCCACTGGATCTTTCCTCCGGAGAAGTACGTCGCCGGCGGCAGGCCCGCCTTGCGGCGGATGACGTCGCCCTTGCCGTCGCGCTCCAGGGCCGCGGCGATGGAGTCGGTGCGGGTGTCCTGCCAGACGATGGCGTTGTAGTACGGCCGGCCGTTGCGCGGGTCCCACACCACGGTGGTCTCCCGCTGGTTGGTGATGCCGATCGCCGCCAGGTCGGTCGGGGAGAGGTTCCCGTGCCGCAGGGCGTTCTGGATCACGGAGTTGGTGCGCTCCCAGATCTCCACCGGGTCGTGCTCGACCCATCCCGCCTTCGGGAGGATCTGCTCGTGCTCCAGCTGGTGCTTCGCCACCTCGTTGCCGTTGTGGTCGAAGATCATGAAACGGGTACTGGTGGTGCCTTGGTCCACCGCGCCCACGAAGTCCGCCATGGGGATGCCGCCTCTTTCGTCGGGGGTGTCAGTCCTTGCCCTCGGGGCTCGGAACGCGCCCGGGGGGCTCCGGCTCCGCCGTCGGCAGGAACCGGCCGACGAAGAACTTGTACAGGAACGCGCCGAGCAGTCCGCCGATCAGCGGGCCGACGATCGGCACCCAGAAGTACAAGTTGCCGTACTGATCCCTCCAGGCTGTGCCGTACCCCGTGATGAAGCTGGCCAGCCGGGGGCCGAAGTCACGGGCCGGGTTGATCGCGTACCCCGCGTCGGTGCCCCAGGCCATGCCGATGCCCACCACGATCAGGCCGACGATCCACGGGGCCAGATTCGCGCCGGGCGGATTGTTCAGCAGGTCGGTGACGGCCAGGACCAGCAGCAGCAGGATGGCGGTGCCGATGACCTGGTCACGGAACGCGCCCCACTCGTGGACCGGCAGGTTGGTGTTGCCGTTGGCGGGGAGCGTGGAGAACACGCCCTGCGACTTGATGGTGTGTCCGGGGTCGTACGTCCCCAGCGCTTCGGTGTAGTTCCAGCGCACGATGAGGGCCGCCACGAAGGCGCCGGCTGTCTGGGCCAGCGCGTAGGGCGCCACCTTGCTCCAGGGGAACCCCTTGAACGCGGCCAGGGCGAGGGTCACCGCGGGGTTGATGTGTGCACCGCTCAGCCGTGCCGAGACATAGACACCCAGGGTGACGCCGATGCCCCACGCCCAGGCGATGCTGTCGTGGTCGCCCAGTCCGCCGGGTGGTGTGGTGAGTCCTCCGCCGGCCACGACCTGGGCCACCACGCCACAGCCGAAGAGGATGAGAACCATGGTTCCGGCGAATTCGGCCGACAGCTCGCCGACCAATCCCGATCTTTTCAGCCGCTCAGCCATAGCAGCTCGATTCCCGCCGGCTCAGGACCGGCCATAGATTGCCCCGAGTCCTCACGGCATCAGAATAGGTCGATCAAGCATCTGTCGCACATACAGGACATTTATCCACTGCCTCCGTGGTGACTCTCCGTGGTGGCTGTTTCTCGACGGTTCGGAGGCTCTGATTCCGGATTCCAGGGACTGCTGGGGATTCCGTGCAGAAGATTTGGTTGAATTCCGTAGTTCGCAGGGAGAGGGACCGGGAGAGGAATCGCGCGTGAGTGAACCGACAGGCCTCGTCTGCCCGGAGTGCGGTACGCCCAGGGCGGCGGACGGCAGTCCGGCCTGTTCCTGCGCCCGCCGCGCGGCCGACGTCCACCTGGAGACCCGCGCGGCGGAGGCGGCGGCCGCGGAGGATTTCGACCCCCTGCGCATCCGGCCGTTCGCGGAACCGTCCGTCGCCCCGGAGGACGCGGAGGACTTACCCGAGCGCGGGTCGTCACGGGACGAGCCGGACGGGTCACAGGACCTCGACGCCGTACCCGCGCCCGCCGCCGATGTCGCCCCGCTCCCTACCGAGCAGTCCCCACCGCCGTCGTCACCGCCACCGCCCTCGGCATCGGCCGACGGCGACCAGGGCGGCAGGCGGCGTCCCCGCCGCCTCGTGCTGACGGCCGGGGTGGCGGCCGCCGCGGCCGTGGCGGTGACGGGCGGCGTCCTGGCCGCGCTCTTCACCTACCAGAGCCCCTCGCGGGACGGCGCGGGACCCGACGACGTTCGGGCGAGTGTTCCGGCCGGCGCCGCCGGGACCGGTACACCGTCCTCCACCCCGTCCGGCACCGCGTCCCCCACGCAGACGTCCGAGAGCCCCACGGCGTCACCCAGCGCGACCCCCTCCGAGAGCCCGGCCACCCCGACCGGTTCCCCCGGCCCGACCGCGTCCCCGACCGGCACCGGCGCCACCGCCACCGCCACGTCCGCCCCCGCACCGACCCAGTCCGGCGGTCAGGCCCCCGTCCTCCGTCCCGGCGACAGCGGACCGGAGGTCACCGAACTCCAACTCCGCCTTGAACAGGCCGGTTTCTACGACGGCGAGGCGGACGGCGAGTTCGACGGCGAGGTCGAGGACGCCGTTCGCGGCTACCAGATCGCCCGGCTCGTCCTGGCGGACGAGTCGGGCGTCTACGGGAAGGCGACCCGCAGGTCCCTCGAATCCGAGACCTCGGAGCCGTGAGCCCGCGGGCTACTCGCCAGACGGAGCGGTCAGGGCGACACCGAGCGGTACCGGGGTGCCGAAGTTCGGGGTGCCGTCGGCGTTCCAGGTGAACTTCTGCGCCCTGGTCGTGCGGTTCATGTCGCAGCCGCCGCTCGCCGACGCGTTGGCGTGGTAGACGATCCAGTCCTCGGTCCCGTCGGGCGACTTGAAGAAGCCGTTGTGGCCGGGGCCGTACACCCCATTGGCGTTGGACCGCTGGAACACCGGGTTCGGTGACTTGACCCAGGACGAGGAGCTGAGCGGATCCCCGCCGTTGTAGGTGAGCATGCCCAGCTTGTAGTCGGGCGTGGAGCAGTGGCTGGCGGAGTACACGATGAAGGTCTTCCCGTTCCGCTGGAGGACCTCGGCGCCCTCGTTGACCGCGCCGCCGACCGTCTCCCAGCTGTAGGTCGGGGTGGACAGCACCCGCCGGGTGCCGCTCGCGGTCCACGGGTTCGACAGCGGCCGGATGAACATCGGCTGCGAACCGTTGTAGTAGGTCCCGAGCAGATAGAGGTTGCCGTTGAGCTGGAGGATGCTCGGGTCCAGCTCCCAGGTGTTGTCCTGCGTCGGGTCGAGCAGATCGGCCTTGAAGGTGTAGGGACCCATCGGGTCGGCACCCGCGCTCTCCAGGACATGGATCCGCTGGGTGCCCAGGTCGTACGGCTCCCGTCCGGCCGTGTAGTAGAAGTACCAGCGCTTGCCGTTCGGGCCGTCGAGCAGATGGAACTCCGGCGCCCACATCGTGCCGGCGCCGTTGGGCCGGGTCAGGTTGAAGATCACCTGGTCGGTGGCGGTGGCGAGGCCCGCCAGGGTGGCGGCCTTGCGCATGGTGATCGTCGAGTTCCAGGTGGTCGTCGCCAGGTAGTAGTACCCGTCGTAGAACGTCAGCCAGGGGTCGGGACCGTGCTGGGAGAGCGGGTTGGTGAAGGTGCCCGGGCTCGTGCCGCCGCCGGTGAACCCGGGCAGCCGCCACACCCTGCCGTTCGCGGCCGAGCACGGCAGCTGCACCAGGTTGGTGTTCGAGGCGGACGAACCGCCGCTGGGCGCCACGCACTTGCCGGAGCCCACGGAGACCAGGTTGAAGGTCTTGTCCGTGCCGGACACGGTGACGGGGACGAGCCGCCACTGCTGGTTGGTCGCGCCGTGGCAGGGCCACTGGATGATCGCCGCGTTGTCGGCCGTCGAGGCCCCGTAGACGTCGACGCACTGGCCGGACTGGGTGGTGATCGTATAGGTGTCACTGGTCGCGCCGACCGGGGTGTGGGCGAAGGTCTGGTTCGCCCCGGAGGAGCAGGTGAAAGCACGCAGCTGGGCTCCGGAGGTCGTCGAACCGCCCGGCAGGTCCAGGCAGTTGCCGCCGTTCTGGTTGACCCCCGTCGAGCCGAACGCGACGGCGGCGGACGCGGGCGGTGCCACCAGGAAGGCCACCGCCAAGGTGAACAGCGCGAGGAGCGCGGAGAGACATCTGGACCGGGTCACGGGCTGTACACCTTCGCTTCGAGGAGGCCGACGGAGCTGGAGCCGTTGCCGGTGAGCAGCACGCGCAGCCGTGTGGTGCTCGTGGCGGTGAAGGTGACGCTGTTGTACTGGTTCTTCGCCAGCGGATAGCCGCTCGCGCCGGGTACGTCGACGTAGGCGCCGCCGTTCCAGTACTGCAGCTTCCAGGAGGCCGGCATGTCGATGCCCTGGTCGTCGTCGAAGAAGTACACCTCGGCCTTGTTCAGGGTCTTCGCCGACGGCCAGGTCAGCTCGGCCCACTGCTGGCCGGTCTCCGGCCAGGTGCCCCAGCGCGGGTTGACCGTGTCGTTGGAGGAGGGCGGGTCGAGGCCGTCGTTGACGGCGGTGACGGTCTCCCAGGGCGAGGTGTACGACGCCGAAGCGGTCGCGGAGCCGGCCTGGTTGGCCGGTGGCTGGACCCCGCCCCGGTTGAGGACCTTCACCTCGGTGAGCCCGGTCCTCGCCCCGGAGGCGTTGGTGGCCAGGACCCGTATCCGCTGGGCGGTGACGGCCGGGAACCGCACCAGGTTGTAGTTGGCCCGTGGCGCCGCCGGGCTCTTGGTCTGGCTCGGCACGTCCACCCAGGAACTGCCGTTGTGGTACTGGATGGTGTACGCGGAGGGCGCCCGGTAGGTCGTACTCGCCGGGCGGCTGTCCTTGAAGTACAGCCGGACCTCGTTGAGTTGGCGCGCGGTGCCGAGGTTCAGCTCGTACCAGTCCTGCGCGCCCGAGCCGCTCGCGCCCCAGAACGGTTCGTTGGTCGGATAGCCGTCGACCGCGCCGGAGGCGGTGGTGCCGGAGCCGGTGGAGGAGGCGGAGACGGTCGCCCCGGCGGCGAGGTTGGTGAGATCGGCGGTCAGGTCGACGCCGGCCTTGGCGAGCATGTCGGTCATGCGGGCGCTGTTCTGCACGACCTGGTTCGGTGCCTGGAGACCGGGGACGGCGGTGTGGAAGGCGACCGTGCCGCTCGTGGTGACCTCACCCGTGGCCGGGTCCCAGGTGAAGGGCACCAGGGAGTTCACGGTCGCGGCCCGGGTGCCGTTGACGAAGATCGAGTAACCCTCCGGGACGCCCGGGTAGCGCACCACACCGTCGGACGGGTCGTCCCACACGATCGACAGATCGGCGTTGCGGTACCGCAGGTTGTTGACCGTGAAGTGGCTCCAGCCGATGTCGATCGGGGAGAGCTCCACCTTGGCGTCGCCCCGCGGCCTGAGACCCGCGACGTCCTCGATCACCGTCCAGTTGCTGCTGCCCAGGATGTTGTGGTGGATCCAGGAGCGGTAGGTGATCGCGCTGCCGTTCCAGTCGGCCCAGAACTCGTTGGCGTCCGGCCACTGGGTGTTGCCGCCGACGTACTGCGCCCAGGTGTTCCAGTAGAGGAGCTTCTTGTAGTCGGTCGCGGTCGTCCAGGAGTTGGGGTAGTTGCGCAGGACCGAGGAGTACAGCCGGAACTGGACCGTGGAGTTGATGGTGGAGAAGTTGTTGGAACCGGGCTCGCCGGCGTCGGCCGCCGCCTTCTTGTCGACCTGGTTGGCCGTGTAGAAGGGGAAAACCGGGTACTGGGCCGGGTCGTCGTACAGGCGCAAAGCCTGCCGGTAGGTCGCGGTGTTGGGGACTGCCCCGACGGAGAACGGGTAGTAGTTGTTGATCTCCTTCCAGGGCACCCACTCGTTGGTCGACTTCAGCCGGTGCTCGAAGAGCTGCCGGTTCGGGTTCCACAGCACGTTGACGATCGCGTCCTTGATCTGGTTCGCGAGCGTGCGCATCTCGGTGGCCTTGGCGGTGTTGCCGGTCGCCTCGTAGGCCTGCGCGGCGGCGAGCGCGCCGCTGTACTGGTAGGCGGACTCGGCGCGGTCCATGTTCCCGGGCTTCCAGTGGAAGGAGACCGCGTCGGCGTCGTTGCCGGTCAGGGCGCCCCAGTCGTACTCGATGAGCTTGTTGTTGTCGTGGTCGTAGTAGGCGAGCTGGCCCTTGACGTCTCCCTCGGCGTAGTGGGCCAGGTTGCCGGCGATCGCGGGCTGGCCGCCGTGGATCTGGTAGCTCTTCCAGGCCGCCTCGGCGATGTACTGGGTGTAGCTGTTGGACCAGTTCTCCGGGTCGCCCGGGTTGTCGAGGAACCGGCCGCCCTTGGAGACCTGGCCGACGCTCAGCCAGTCCCCGTAGGCGTAGGACGGGTCGCGCAGGTACTTGAGGTCGTCGATGTGCATCGGCTGGGTGAGTGCGATCGCGTTGTTGTAGCCGAGGACGCCCTCGGTGGAGGTCGGGAACTGGAAGGTCTGGCCGGGGATGTCGGCGTCGAGGTTGTTGAAGCGCATCAGCCACCAGCGGTAGTAGATGTTCTTCTTGATCGCCGGTTCCGGTACGTCGACGTAGGGAACGTTCTTCGCCCACCACAGGTTGTAGGCTCGCACGTGGGTGGCGAAGGCCGTCGCGTTGGAGTAGCCCGCGTAGGCGTTGTACTCGGTGAGCGACTCCGGGATCTCGTCGGTGACGAAGCCCATCACCACCTTGGCGGTGACCGTGGCGCCGGCCGCGACGGTGACCGACCGGTTCAGCCCGCCGTTGGTGACCGAGAAGCCGTCGCCGGTCAGCCGGGGCCGGAGCGTGGTGAGGTTGTTGTAGGCGTTCACCTGGCCGGTCAGCTCACTGCCGGAGCCCGTGGTGGCGTACGGCGAGGTCGCCCGCAGCTGGAGCGTGGTGGAGGCGCTGCCGTTGTTCTTGATCGACAGGTTGGTCACGGCGACGTTGTTGTCGGTGACGAACTTGGTCTGGGTGACCGTGACCGAGCCGCTGGTGTGCACGCTCTGCCAGTTGCTGGGGGCCTGGCGGCGCTGGGCGACCTGCTCGGTGAAGGTGCCGGGGGTGATCGCGACGGTGTAGGCGTTGTTGTCGCTGATGCTCTCCCAGTAGGCGACATGGCCGCCGAAGCCGAGCACCGCGGGGTCGTGGGTCTTCATGAAGAGCGCGCGGCCACGGCTCATCAGCCAGGGCCCGGCCGGGTCGTCGCCCGAGCGGGCCAGCAGCCGGTCCATCCAGAAGTCGGTGCCGGCGCTCTCCGCGTCGTAGATGCTCCGCATCATGTCGCCAGGCGTGTAGGCCACGGGCGGGGACGGGATCGCGGGCCCGGTGAACGTGGGGAACCCGATGGTCTGCGCCGCGTGGGCCGACGGCGCGGCGAGGAGAGAACAGAAGGTCAGCAGCAGGGCGACGAGCAGGGCGTGCGGTCTTCTCATCGGAGGCTCCCTGGGGCGGGGTGACGAGAGGCACGGAAACGGACCTGAAAGGTTTTCGCAACGTAGGAGCGAGCTGATGCCGTGTCAAGGGAGCGCGATGAGGCCGGTGTCGGGTGAAGGTGCGGTTCAGGACAGAGGTGCCGTGGAGCCCCGGATGACCACACGGCAGCGCACGGTCTCCACGCCCGAGCGCCGGGTCCCGCCGATCGCGCCGGACAGGGCGTGCGCGGCCGCCCGCCCGACCTGTTCCAGGTTCATGTCGACGCTGGTCAGCGGCGGACGGGAGGCGGTGGTCAGCACCTGCCAGTTGTCGAAGCCCATGACCGCCACGTCCTCCGGCACCCGGTGGCCCCGCTCGCGCAGGACGTCCATCACGCCACGGGCGATCTGGTCGCTGCCGCACAGCACGGCGTCGACCTCGGGGTGCTGGTCCAGCAGCAGCGCGGTGGCGGCCCGTCCCCACCCCTCCGACCAGGCCCCGAACCGCGCGTCGCCGACCGGGGCGAGACCGGCGTCGGCGAGCGCTGCGGCGGCTCCCTCGGCCCGGTCGTGCGCGGCGGCGTACCCGGGGTCGCCGGTGATGTGCGCGATCCGGGTCCGCCCGCAGGCCAGCAGGTGCTCCACCGCGATCCGGCCGGCGTCGACGTTGTCCGGGACGATGGACAGATCCGCCGGGTCCTGAGACGGCGCGTACGCGTACACCACGGGCACCGGCAGCTCACGGCCCAGGGACGGGCGGGGGTCGGTCCGGCTGCCCACCACGATCAGCCCGTCGACCCGGCGCCCGAGCAGCGCGCGGACATGGTGCCGCTCGCGGATCGCGTCACCCCGCGCGTCGCACAGGAAGACCGCGACCTCGCCCGCTCCGAAGGCGTCCTCCGCGCCCATGAGGATCGGGATGCTGAACCGGCCCTCCAGGTCGCTGGTGAGCAGACCGACCGTGCCGGACCGTCCGACGAGCAGGCCGCGGGCCAGCTGGTTGGGCCGGAACGACAGCCGCTCGGCCGCGTCGATCACCCGCTGCCGGGTCTCGGCGCGCACCTGGCTGCGGCCGTTGAGGGCCTTGGAGGCGGTCGCGACGGACACACCCGCCAGCCGGGCGACGTCGCTCAGGGTGGCGGGATGCGAACGGGCGGAGCCGGCAGCCGGTGTCATGGACGGTTCTCCTGTCTCGCGGCGCGTGCGTAAACCGTACGCGAGATGTTTCGGAGAGGTCCCGAAAACCGTTGCCGACAGAGGGATTGACGGGCCGTCAGCCCGGTCCTAGCTTTCAGAAAGCCTTTTCGGTTCATTTCTGTCGAGGGGGAACGTCATGGGGAGCACGACCCGATCACGTGGACCGATGAACCGGCTCGTCACCGGTGCCGTCGCGCTCCTCGCCACCGCCACCCTGGTCACGGCCTGCGGCTCGGGCGACGGGGGCTCGGGCGGCGGGGGAGGTGGCGGCGCGGCGGACGCCAAGGGGGTCGACGACGGGACCGAGCTGACGATGTGGACCCGTGCCGCGACCAAGACGCAGAGCGAGGCCCTGGTCGAGGCGTACAACGACAGCCACCAGAACAAGATCGAACTGACCGTCGTGCCCACCGACGACTACCAGGCCAAGGTCGGCGCGGCCGCCGGCTCACGCGACCTCCCCGACCTCTTCGCCTCCGACGTGGTGTTCGTCCCGAACTACACCACCAGCCGGCTCTTCGCCGACCTCACCGAACGCATCGACGCACTGCCCTTCGCCGACGAGCTGGCCCAGTCGCACATCAAGGCCGGGACGTACGAGGGCAAGAAGTACGTGGTGCCGCACACCCTCGACCTGTCGGTGCTCTTCTACAACAAGGACCTCTACCGCAAGGCGAAGCTCGACCCCGAGAAGCCGCCCACCACCCTGGCCGAGTGGGACGAGCAGGCGCGGGCCGTCGACGCGCTCGGTGGAGACGTCGACGGCACGTTCTTCGGCGGCAACTGCGGCGGCTGCGGGGTCTTCACCTGGTGGCCGTCGATCTGGGCCGCGGGCGAGGAGGTGCTCAACGAGGACGGCACCGAGGCCGACCTCGCCTCCGCCACCGCGAAGAAGGTCTACGACACCTACCGGGGCTGGGTGCGCGACGACATCGTGGCGCCCGGAGCCAAGGACGAGACGGGCACGACCTGGACCGGGGTCTTCCCGAAGGGAAACGTCGGGATCATGCCCATGCCGTCGACGACCCTCGGACTGATGCCCAAGGACCTCGACCTCGGCGTCGCACCCATCCCCGGACCCGACGGCGGAGAGTCCACCTTCGTCGGCGGTGACGCCCTCGGTATCTCCGCCACCAGCGACAAGGCCGACCAGGCGTGGAACTTCCTCGCCTGGTCCCTGGGCGAGGAGGCCCAGGTCGACGTGGTCGCCGCCCACAAGGACGTGGTGGCCCGCACCGACCTCGCCGCCAACAAGTACTCCAAGGCCGACCCGCGCCTGGTCACCGTCAACCAGCTCGTCGCCGCCGGCCGCACCCCGTACGCGCTGAAGTTCGGCCAGACCTTCAACGACCCCAACGGGCCCTGGCTGGAGCTGATGCGCGACGCCGTGTTCGGCGACGGAGGAAACGTCGACAAGGACAACAAGGCCGTCACCGCCTCGCTCACCGACTGAACCAAGGAGAGCGCCATGCGGGTGTCCCGTACGCTCCAGGGGCTCGGTTACGCCGCGCCCACGGCCCTGTTCGTCGCCGTCTTCTTCCTGCTTCCGCTGCTGCTCGTCGGACAGATGTCCCTCAGCGACTGGCCGCTGCTCGCGGGCGACCAGGGCGGCAACGCGCCGGAGAACTACACCGACGTCACCGACAGCCCCCTGTTCTGGCCCGCCGTGCGCTTCACACTCCTCTACACCGTGATCGTCACGGTCGTCCTCCTCGGCCTCGCCCTCCTCCTCGCCCTCCTCGTCCAGGAGTCCCGCCCCGGCGCCGGCTTCTTCCGCACCGTCTACTTCCTGCCCGGAGCCCTCGGCCTGGCCTCCGCCTCCCTCCTCTTCTGGGGCCTGTACAGCCCCACCACCGGCCCCCTCAGCCGCACCCTGGAACGGCTCGGACTCGTCGACGACCCCGTGTCCTTCCTGGGCTCACCGACCTCCGCCCTGCTGTCGACGGTGTTCCTCGTCGTCTGGAAGTTCGCCGGCTTCTACATGCTGATCCTGCTCGTGGGCCTCCAGCGCATCCCCCACGAGGTGTACGAGGCCGCCCGCACGGACGGGGCGAGCCGCGCCCAGACCTTCCGCTCGATCACCCTGCCCCTCCTGCGCCCCTCCCTCGCCCTGTCCCTCCTTCTCTGCGTGACCGGATCCCTGCTCGCCTTCGACCAGTTCTTCGTCCTCACCAAGGGCGGACCGGACAACAGCACCGTCACGGTCGTGCAGCTGATCTACCGGGAGGCGTTCCAGCGGATGGACCTCGGCACCGCCGCCGCCCTCTCGATCGTCGTGCTGGCCGTGCTGCTCCTGCTCAACGTCCTGCAGTTCCGCGCCCTGCGCCACGCCGACGCTTCCTGAGGAGGTATCCCACGGTGCTCACCCGCGCCCTCGGCCGGACGCCCCACTACGTCGTCGCCGGAGGTCTCGCCGTCGTCTTCCTCTTCCCGCTGCTGTGGAACGCCTGGGCCTCGGTCAGCGCCCAGCCCGGCACCGCCCAGGAGTCCGGCCACGGCCTCGGCAACTACCGCACCCTGCTCGACTACGACGCCGGCCTGTGGCGCTACCTCCTCAACAGCACCCTCGTCTCGGCCCTCACCGTCGCCGTGACCCTCACGGTCTCCCTGCTCGGCGGCTACGCCTTCGCCCGCTTCGACTTCCCCGGCAGGAACCTGCTGTTCCTGCTGACCCTGGCCATCCTCATGGTCCCGTACGCCACCCTCCTCATCCCGCTCTACGTGCTGCTCGGCCGGCTCCATCTGCAGAACTCGCTGATCGGGCTGAGCCTCGTACTGGCCATGTTCCAACTGCCGTTCGCCACCTTCATGATGCGGATCTCCTTCGAGGCGGTGCCGCGCGAACTGGAGGAGGCCGCGCTGGTCGACGGCTGCGGCACGGCGGGCGCGCTGCGCCGGGTGCTCCTGCCGGCGGTACGGCCCGGACTGATCACCGTGGGCCTCTTCGCCTTCCTCGCCGCCTGGAACGACTTCATCGCCCCGCTGATCCTCATCTCCGACAGCGAGAAGGCGCCTCTGCCGCTGGCCGTCGCGAACCTGCGCCAGCAGAGCATGGGCGCCGTCGACTACGGCGCCACCGAGGCGGGCGTGGTGGTCCTCGCCGTGCCCTGCCTCCTCCTCTTCCTGCTCCTCCAACGGCATTACGTAAGGGGTTTCATGTCGGGTGCGCTGAAGGGATGACGCGGTGAAGCGGAACACAGAGGGGGTACCCGTGCTGCCGGTGGCACCGACCCGGGGCCGGCTGCGGCCCCTCGGCCTGGACGAGGTCAGGATCACCGGGGGCTTCTGGGCCCGGCGCCGGCAGGTCAACGCGACCGCCACGCTCGACCACTGCCGCGACTGGATGGAACGCGTCGGCTGGACCGGCAACTTCCGCGCGGCCGTCGAGGGCCGCGTCCCACACGACCGACGCGGGCGGGAGTTCGCCGACTCCGACGTCTACAAGCTCCTCGAAGCCATGTCCTGGCAGACCGGCCACGACCTCGACCCCGCCCTCACCGAGGCCGTCGCCGCCGCCCAGGAACCGGACGGCTACCTCAACACCGCCTACGGCCGTCCCGGCCAGCAGCCCCGCTACAGCGACCTCGAATGGGGACACGAGCTGTACTGCTACGGCCACTTGATCCAGGCGGGCGTCGCCCACGCCCGGGCGCGCGGCGAGGGCGAGCTGACGAAGATCGCCCGACGGGCCGCCGACCACGTGTGCGCCACCTTCGGCAGCCAAGGCGTCCAGGGCGTCTGCGGACACCCGGTGATCGAGACGGCCCTGGTCGAACTGGCCCGCGTGACGGGCGAGCAGCGCTACCTCGACCAGGCCGCCCTCTTCATCGAGCGCAGAGGCCGACGCACCCTCGACGACGGCGAGTTCGGCCACGCCTACTACCAGGACGACATCCCCGTACGGCAGGCGACCGTCCTGCGCGGCCACGCCGTCCGCGCCCTCTACCTCGCCGCCGGAGCCGTCGACGTGGCCGTGGAGACCGGGGACGACGACCTGCTCGCGGCGGTCGTACGCCAGTGGGAGAACACCGTCGCCCGACGCACCTACCTCACGGGAGGCATGGGCTCCCACCACCGCGACGAGTCCTTCGGCGACGACTTCGTCCTCCCGCCCGACCGCGCCTACTCGGAGACCTGCGCCGGGGTCGCCTCCGTCATGCTCAGCTGGCGGCTCCTCCTCGCCACCGGCGAGCCACGCTTCGCCGACCTGGCCGAGCGGACCCTGTTCAACGTGGTCGCCACCTCGCCGTCCGAGGACGGCCGCTCCTTCTTCTACGCCAACACCCTGCACCGCCGCCGCCGAGGCACCGTCCCTCCCGCGGACGTCCAGCTCCCGCGCGCCGAATCGAGCCTGCGCGCCCCCTGGTTCGCGGTGTCCTGCTGCCCGACCAACGTGGCGCGCACCCTGGCCCTGCTGCCCGGGTACCTGGCGACGACGGACGAGTCCGGCATCCAGCTCCACCAGTACGCCGACGCGGACATCTCCACCGGCGGCGTCGCGCTACGGATCCGTACCGACTACCCCTCGGCCGACCGGGTGACGGTACGGGTCGACCGGTCGCCGGACCATCCCTGGACCCTCTCACTGCGGGTCCCCGCCTGGACGGAGGGCGCCACGGCCCGGCTGGCCGACCCGGACGGGGCACACCGGACCGTGGCGCCGGGCACGGCCACGGTCACCCGCGTCTTCCGCCCCGGGGACGAGATACACCTCGAACTCCCCGTCGCACCGCGCTGGATCGCGCCCGACCCGCGCATCGACGCCGTCCGCGGCACGGCCGCCGTCCAGCGCGGGCCGCTGGTGTACTGCGCGGAGTCGGTGGACCTGCCGGACGGGCACGAGACCGACGCGATCCGGGTGGACACGTCCGCCGCACCGCAGGACGGGCCCGACGCGACCGTGGTCGTGCCCGGCGAGCTCACCGCACCCGGGGAACGGGCCTGGCCGTACCGCCCGCTCGACCCGGCCCCCGCGGCCCCCGCCGACCGCACGGGAGTCGTCCTCGTGCCCTACCACTCCTGGGCGAACCGCGGCCCCTCGACCATGCGGGTATGGCTGCCCACGACCGACCCCGACCGATGAGGGACGGTTCACCCGGGCCGAGCGGGACGCCGTGGTCGCCGCCGCGGCCCGGGCGAACCTGAGGCGCTGAGAGCCGTCAGCGCCGTACCAGTTCGATCCGGTACGTCGTCGTCCGTGACCCGTCCTCACCGGTCACGGAGACGACGGCCAGGGTCCGGTGGGACTCGCGCCTCTTCGTGACCGTGACGGTGGCGTAGGGGTCGCGGGCGGTCGCCGTGACCACGGCGCGGGCCGGATCGCCGGTCACCACGCGGTAGTCGGTCGTGGCGGGGTCGAACCCCGCGACCGGGACGTCGGCCACCGCGACCGACGCGGCGGCCGCGTCCGAGGACACCCCGGCCGTCCTCGCGTACACCTCGATCTCGCTCATGGTCAGGTAGCCGCCCTGCCGTGCCGTCATGACCAGCCGCACCCCGGTTGCCGGGGCGGCCCTCAGCGGGACGTCGACCACCGGCGTGCCCTCGGTACCGACCGCGATCTCCTCGCTCGCGTCGCTCCAGGTGCCGTCGGCGGCGCGCACCTGGGCCTTGAGGCTCGCCGGGAACGACGCGTTGCTCCCGTCCCGGTAGAAGTGCGCCACGAGCCGGGTGAGGTCGCGGGCCGCGGGCAGGGTGAAGGTGACGGTGTCGGAGGGGTTCTTGGTGGTCCCCGGCTTCCAGTTGGACCACGCCTTCTCGGAGGTGTCGCCGTTGCGCAGCCGCTCGGCGGAGTAGCCGCTCTCGGTGAAGGTGGCGGCGACCAGGACACCGGGGTCCGGCGCGATGTTGGCCTCCGCCGGTTCGGTGACCTGCACGCGTACGGTCGCGGCGGCCGTGCTGCCGTCGACGATCCGCGCGGCGCCGTGGAGTGTCACGACGCCGGTCGTGGCGAACGCCCCGTCGGGTGCGGGGTCCCAGGTCACCGGCAGGTCGGTCCGGCCGCCGTGGGCGCCCACGCCGACGACCGTGGCCGGCAGCTCCGGGTTCCCGCCCACGTATGTCTTGGCGCGGCCGGGCAGGGTGGAGGCGACGGTGTCGACGGTGACGACCGCCTTCGCGGGGATCTCCCGGCCGAGCGGGTCGGTCGCCCGGCCGGTGACGCGTACCGTCCCGGGCTCGCGCCATGTCCGGTCCGGCGGCAGGTCCCACACCACGGGGAGGGTGCCGCGGGCGCCGTCCCGGTACACGGGGGTCACCGTCGCGGGGAGTTCCGGGGCCAGACCGGGGACGGTGAACACGTCGGCCGGCCGGGTGCGCAGCACGGTCTCGTCCGTGACGGCCCAGCGCTGGTTCGCCGCCGAGGTCGGGGTGTACGTGGACACCTTGGCGCCGTCCGCGGTGGACTGCCCGGTGACGTCCAGGAGGCGGCCGGTGGCCGCGTTGACGAGGGTCCAGGTGCCGTCGCCGGTCGTGGACATGATCCACTGCGCGGTGCTCCCGGGCTCGCCGTCCCCCGGTTCCTCCAGGACGGCCTGGTCGTCGCGCACCGCGAGCTGTTTGCCGGTGGCGGCGCTGACGACGGCGTAGCGCTCGCGGTTGCCGGTGCCGGACGTCAACTGCCGTAGGGACCACAGCTGTCGGGGACTGCTCGGGTCGGTCGTACGGATCACGGCGGCGGCGCCGTCGTCCGACGGGGTGAGCGACTTCCCGCTCTGTGCGCCCTGCAGCCGGTAGACATGGCCGGGGCGGACGAGTGCGGCGTCCTTCGCGACCCCGCCGACGCCCTCGACGAGGAACGTCGTGACCGACTTGGCCGGCACGGTGAGGGTCGCCGAGCGGCCGGTGACCGGGACCGGAGTGCCCCGGACGAGGGCGCCGTCCGCGCTCGTCACCACCGGGGTGACGGAGGCGCCCGGCGCGATCCGGCCGAAGCGCGAGAGGTCGAGGGTGACGGCGCGGGCGGACGCGTTGCCGTTCACGTGCACGACGGTGGCCGCACGGCCGGACCGGGCGACGGCGGCGACGCTGGACGGGTCGTCGGCCTTCACGAAGTGGTCACCTGGGCGGATGTAGTGGGTGAAGTTCCGGATGGTGTGGAACTTCGAGTTGGTGCGGATCGGGCAGGTCTCCAGGGTGTCCTCGGCCGTGCAGTCGAAGGGGATGTGGATGCTGCCCCAGTTCTTGCCCGCCGCGGCCTGGGGGATCGCGTCCTCGATCGGCTGCCAGAACACCCAGGCGGAGGGCTCCAGTTCCCGCATGTCGTCCAGCATCCGGGTGGCGATGCCGAGCCCCGGTTCCATGCCGGTGAAGTCGGTGCCGGTGCCCCAGGTGCCCTCGACCTCGCTCATCCACAGCTTCTTGCCGGCGCCCTTGGCGATGTCCCGGGCGCTCGTGCGCCCGCCCGTGCCGTAGGTGTGCACGTTGAGCTGGTCGACGGCGGCCCGGGCGGCGGTGTCGTAGGCGTTCCAGTTCTGGGTGAAGATCGTGGGGTTGGTCTCGTCCATCGCCGACACCCGGGCGTCGGTCGTGGCGCCCCCGAGGGCCTCGCCGAGGGCGAGGACCACCTTCTGCTGAAGGGCGGGACCGGCGTGCGCGCCCTCCTGGCGCCCGCCCGTGGGCTGGCCGTCGCTGCCCAACTGGGTGCCCCAGTAGGTGGTGTTGGGTTCGTTCAGCGGGTCGATGGTGTCGAACGCGATGCCGTGCTCCCGCTCCAGCCGCTCGGTGACGCGGACGAGGTAGGAGGCGAAGTCGTCGACACGGTCCGCGCGGATCTGGTCGGCACCGGAGTCGAAGCCGCCGGAGACGTACCCGCTGACCGTCTGGAACCAGGGCGGCGAGTTGCTGAACGCCTCCCAGCGGGTGACCTTGTCCTTGACCTGGTCCACCCACCAGCGCTGGCCCGCGTCGGCGTCCCAGTCCCAGTGGTCGGGGTTGTCCGGGTCCCACCAGTCCATGTCGTTGCGGGTGGTGCCCTCGGGGGCCTTCCAGAAGCCCTCCATCGTGGCGCCCGCCTTCATGTAGTCCGTGCGGACGTCGGGGGCGTTGCCGCCGCCGATGTTGTAGCGCGCGATGTTCAGGCGGAGCCCGTCCTCGCCGAACAGCAGGTCGACGAGCCGTCGCCGGATCGGCTCCGGGTAGCCGCCGGTGGCGTTGGCGAACCAGACGAGGCTCGTCCCCCAGCCCTCGAACTCCTGCTGCTGGTACGACGGATCGATCCGCACGGTGACCGCGCTCGCCGCCGCGGGGGTGTCCGCGACGGCGACGGGGGCGGGGGCGGTGACGAGACCCGCGCCGAGCACCAGGGGGACCGCCGGCGCCCATGCACGGACCATGCGCTGACGTCTGGACACGAAGCTCCCTTCCATAAAACAGAGAGGAACAGAATCGACCAGAAGCGATCGGCCTCAGGTATGCTCGACGACGGTAATGAACACGTCAAGACAGCGTGCGGTGACCGGGTGGTGGAATCAGCCCGCGGCCGGGGTCAGTTCGGCCAGCAGCAGGGTGCGGTCGTCGGTGCCGGCCGTACCCGACGGCATGCTCAGGAGCCGTTCGCAGAGGGCGGGCAGCGCGCCCGGGTCCCCGGTGTCGGCGGACTCGGCGGCGGCCTCGTCCAGGGCGCGCGCGAACCGGCCGATCTCCTGGTCTATGTCGGCGTCCCGGGACTCCACCAGACCGTCGCTGTAGAGCGCGAGCAGCGCCGGTTCGGGCAGATTCAGCACCGTCGGCTCGTAGCTGCCCGCGCCCAGTCCGAGCGGCAGGCCCGCACCGGTCAGCGCGACCGGGGAGGTGCGGCCGTCCGGGCCGCGCAGCAGCGGCGGAGGGTGCCCCGCCCCCACCAGGGTGCAGGTGTGCTCCCGCGCGTCCCACTCGGCGTACACACAGGTCGCGAACGAGGCCCCCGGGGTCTCGCTGGCGAGCGCGTCGAGCCGCCGTATGAGCTCGGCCGCCGGGACGTCGAGGCCCGCCAGCGTGCGCAGGGCGGTGCGCAGCTGGATCATCGCGACGGCGGACTCCGGACCGTGCCCCATGGCGTCCCCGACGATCAGACCCACCCGGTCGCCCGGCCGCCGCAGCACGTCGTACCAGTCGCCGCCGACCACACTGCCCTTCCCGGCCGGCAGACAGCCGTGCGCGATACGGCAGCCCTCGAACTTCTGCGCGGGACCCGGCGGCAGACTGTCCCGGATGGCCAGGGCGGTACGGCGCTCACGCTCATAGCGGCGCGCGTTGTCCAGGGCCACACAGGCCCGGGCGGCCAGCGCCTCCACGGCGGCCACGTCCGCCGGCCGGAACGGCTTCCGTCCCGTCCCGCGCGTACACGTCATGAACCCGATCGGCACACCCCGCAGCCACAGCGGGACGACAAGGAAGGACGCCACGCGCAGCAGATCACCGGCGCGGACCTCGCCGTCTCCGGAGGCGATGAGCCGCTCGACCATGTACGGGTCCACCTTGTCGAGCACCTGCGCGTGCCCGGCCGCCAGGACACGCGCGTACGGCGTGTCACGGGGGAAGGAGACCATCTCGCCGACCGGCAGCGCCCCCTCCCAGTCCTCGGCCGCTCCGGGCGCCACCCGCAGCGCCAGCCGGCGCGCCTCGACGCGGGGCGGATCCGCGACCGCGTGCGTGTCCTCCTCGCGGCGCCAGCGCTCCAGCAGGTACACCGACGCCGCGTCGCAGAAGCCGGGCGTCAGCGCGTGGACGACATGGCTGCCGGTCAGCCGCAGATCGAGTTCCGAGCCGATGACGTCGGCCGCGGGGGAGAACACCGACCGGCGGCGCGAGGACAGGGGGTCGGGTGAGTCGGAGCCGCTGCTGCGCGGGTCGTTCCGCAGGGTCGTGCCTTTCCGGTGGAGACGGCCGCGTGGTGGGGACAACGGATCACCACGCGTAGTCGGCCACTATATGATGGCGCGTCAAGTTGCGAGGCCGGGGCGGAAGTTGCGAGCCGGCCCGGCAGCCGCTCAGCGACCTTCGCCCCACTCCCGGTACCCGGCCACCGCGGTCGGCAGCGTCGGGAAGATCAGCCCCTCGCCGACGGACTCCGTCAGACCGTACGCGTCCAGGTCGTTCCGCAGGTCCTGCTTCACCCGCGCCAGGGCGAACACCACATCACGCCGGGCGAGTTCGCGGCGCAGCTCGTCGACCGCGTCGAGCGCGGTGATGTCGACCTCCACGTTCGCCTCGGCGTTCAGCACGAACCACCGCACCGGGTCCTTCTGCTCGTCGACAGCGGCCAGCGCCCGGCGCCGGAAGTCCTCCGCGTTGGCGAAGAACAGCGGGGAGTCGTACCGGTACACCAGCAGTCCCGGGATCGTACGGGCCTGCGGATAGTCGTCGATGTCGTGCATCCCGGCCAGACCGGGCACCAGCCCCTCGACCGCGTCGTGCGGGCGGGCCACCCGGGTCAGCAGCTCCGCCACCGACAGCCCGACGGCCACCAGCACGCCGTACAGGATGTCCAGGACCAGGACGCCGGCCAGGCAGCCGAGGGCGAGCAGCAGTTCGCGGCGGCGGAAGGAGGCCAGCCGGCGGAAGCCCGCCAGGTCGATCATGCGGACGGCGGCGTAGACGACGAGCGCGCCGAGCACCGCCGACGGCGTGTTGGTCAGCAGCGGGCCGAGGAACAGCAGGACGGCCAGTACCACCGCCCCCGCGACCAGCGAGTACGCCTGACTGCGGGCGCCCGCCGAGGAGGCCAGCGCGGTGCGGCTGGCGCTGCTGCTGACCGGGAAGCCGTGCAGCGCGCCCGCGCCCAGGTTGGCCGCGCCCAGCGCCAGGAACTCCTGGTCGGCGTCGAGCTGCGGACCCTCGGCCTCGGGGTCGGCGAACGCGCGTGCGGTGAGCACGAAGTCGGTGTAGGCCACCAGGAGCACACCCACCGCGGGCAGGACGAGCTGCGGCAGGTCCGACAGGTCCGGCACGGACAGGCTCGGCAGGCCCGAGGGGATCTCGCCGATCACCTTCAGGTCGTAGCGGTCGTCCAGGTCGAACAGGGCCACCGCGGAGGTGGCGAGGACCACCGCCAGCAGCGGGCCCGGAACCCTGGGGAACCATCTGGCCACCGCGAACAGCAGGGCGAGAATGCCGACCGAGAACAGCAGCGTGGCGAGGTGGAGCTCCGGCAGGTTCCGGATGAACGACCAGACCTGGGGGAAGAACTTCGAACCCGTGGTCTCCACCCCGGTCAGCTTGGGCAGCTGGTCCACCATCATGATCAGCGCCACGCCCGTCAGATACCCGATCAGGACCGGCCGGGACAGCAGATCCGCGACGAAACCCAGCCGCAGCGCCCACGCCGCGAGACACAGCAGACCCACCGTGACGGCCAGCGCGGCCGCCAGCACGGCGTAGCGCCCCGGATCACCCGCGGCGAGCGGCGCCACCACTGTGGCCGTCATCAGCGCGGTCGTCGACTCCGGGCCCACCGACAGCAGCCGCGAGGAGCCGAACAACGCGTACAGGCCGAGGGCGGGCAGGATCGCCCACAGCCCGGCCACCGGCGGCAGCCCGGCCACGCCCGCGTACGCCATGACCTGCGGCACGAGGTACGCGGCCACGGTCACCCCGGCGAGCAGGTCGCCGCGCAGCCACGTACGACGGTAACGGACCAGCACGGCGAGCCCGGGCAGTGGGCGCAGCCGTGACGGGGCGTGCGACATGGATCTCCTTCTGCGGACGCCTTCAGCATCCACCCTGGGTGGGGCGCTCGCGAGAGCACCTGCGCGGGACCCGGCCCGCGGTGGGCCTCAGTGGGGGCGCGTGGTGAGCAGATGTTCCCTCAGCCACTGTTCGGTGTTGCTCACATGGAGCAGTGCGGC
>NZ_JBIWGA010000043.1:0-49452 GCF_044763345.1 Streptomyces sp. NPDC096132 | reverse complement strand
GGCGAGGAACCCGGCTACCCGGCGCGGCTGGAGGTCGCCTACCCCGAGCGTCTCTCCCGGGGCCTGGTCCTGGTGAAGTGGTGGCTGCTGGCCATGCCGCACTACCTCGTCATCGGCTTCTTCGTCGGCGGCTGGCACCTGGGCTGGTGGGAGGGCGGACTGGTCGCCCTGCTGACAGTGATCGCCGCCGTGATCCTGGCCTTCACCGAGAAGTACCCCCGGGACCTGTTCGACCTGATCACGGGCCTGAACCGGTGGGTGCTGCGGGTCGTCGCCTACGCCGCCCTGATGACGGACGCCTATCCCCCGTTCCGCCTCGACATGGGCGGCACCGAACCGGGTGATCCGAACCAGCCGCCCGTACCGTCACCGTGACATCGGGAGGGTATGACCATCGCTCACGCCCGCCGCCGACACCATCTCGGTCCTGGCCGGTCATCCCCGCGTCCTGACGCGGCGATATTGACGGGTGGCGGAAACGATTCGTACGATCAAGAACGGCATTGAGTGTCAGCGTGCAGCCCTGGCTAGCTGACCAGCAACCCTCCTCCGCGGTGGGGTGCTCCAGGTGAAAGCCCGGCGGGGTCAAGGCCGATCCCGCAAGCGCGCGGCCCCGTCCTCGGGGCCTGAGAGGGGAGGACCAGCATGCGGGACAGTGCCCGGCCGAGTGCCCCTCTCGCGCCCCCGGTGATGTTCTCCGGGTTCTCGCGCCGACGCCACATCGATCTGCAGCGCGTCACCACCTGCCTGTGTAACGGCTGATCCCTCCTCATTTCCCGGTCCGACGCGTGCCGTCGGCGTCTGCGGCGATCCCACGCCACCGTCGGCGTGCCCTTCGCCCCACCACCGTTTCGCACGGTGCCGGCCCTCCCCGGGCCGCACCGGTCCCACATCGCCCTGCCCCGTAGGGGCACTTGAGCGATGCCTCCGGAGTAGGAGAACCCATCCCTTGACAGCGCGTACGCATTCCCGATCCACCCGGCGGGCGGCCCTCGCCACACTTCTGAGCAGCAGCGTCCTGCTCAGCGCCTGCTCGTCGAGCGACACCGGCGGTTCGAGCGGCGGCGACAGCGCCAGCGCCCGGTCCGGCGGCACGCTGACCTTCGCGGTGGGTTCCGACGCCGGCTGCGTGGATCCGCAGCAGGTGGGCAGCAACGACACCATCTACTCGCTGCGCCAGGTCGTGGACTCCCTGACGGACCAGGACCCGAAGACCGGCAAGATCGTGCCATGGCTGGCGAAGAGCTGGGACATCAGCGCGGACACGACCACGTTCACCTTCCATCTGAGATCGGGCGTCACCTTCAGCGACGGCACGGAGCTGACCGCGCAGGTGGTCAAGGACAACTTCGACGCCGTGCCCGAACTGGGCGCCCTGGGCACCCTGGCCCAGGGATACCTGAGCGGTGTGGAGAGCACCACCGTCGTCGACCCGCTCACCGTCCGGGTGAGGTTCAAGCAGCCCAACGCGCAGTTCCTGCAGGCCACGGCGACCCATTCGCTGGGCATCGAATCGTCGGCGAGCGTGAAGAAGAGCCCGCAGGAGAAGTGCAGCGACGGAGTGGTCGGCTCCGGCCCCTTCGTGCTGAAGAACTATGTGCAGAACCAGTCGATCACGCTGGCCAAACGCGCCGGGTACGCCTGGGGTTCCTCGCTGTGGAGCAAGAAGGGCGAGGCGTACCTGGACAAGCTGGTGTTCAACGTGGTGCCCGAGGCGGGGGTGCGCACCGGCAGTCTGCAGTCCGGCCAGGTCGACGCGATCGGCAGCGTCGGCAAGGCCAACGAGGCCGCGCTCAGTGGCGGTCAGGCGAACCTTCAGCGGCGGGCCAATCCCGGAGTGGTCTTCAATCTGGGGCTGAACAACTCCCGGCCCGCGCTCAAGGACGTGAAGGTGCGTCAGGCCGTCCAGTACGCCGTCGACCGGCAGCAGATCGTCGACGCCGTGTTCCCCACCGACACCGAACCGGCGACCAGCATCCTGGCGCGCACCACGCCGGACTACGCGGATCTGGGCTCCGAGCTGACCACCGACGCGGCGAAGGCCAAGTCCCTGCTGGACTCGGCCGGCTGGAAGGCCGGGAGTGACGGCATCCGGGTCAAGGACGGCAAGAAGCTGAGCCTGACCGTCGTGTGGATCCCCAACTCGGCCACGAACCAGCCGGCGCTGGAACTGATCCAGCAGCAGCTCAAGGCCGTCGGCATCGCCCTGGTGCTCAAGCAGATCCCGATCACCCAGCTCGCCCCGACACTGCAGTCCGGTGACTTCGACGTCGCGTGGGGCAACCTGACCCGCGCCGACCCGGACATCCTGCGCAGCCAGTACTCCACCGGGCTGGCCAACTTCTACCACCTGCCGGCGAGCGGTCTGGACACGGTGCTGAACCAGCAGGCGGCGACGACCGACGCGGCCAAGCGGAAGGAACTGGTGGGCCAGGCCCAGCAGTTGATCGTGCGCAACGCCTACGTCGTCCCCGTGGTGGAGCTGCAGACCCAGCTGGGGGTGGCGAAGAAGGTGCACGACCTCGCCTTCGACGCGTCCAGCCGGATCCAGCTGCACGACACCTGGATCGGCTAGCGGTCGGCATGCGTCGCTATGTGATCAAGCCGCTGGCGCAGGCGGTCGGAGTGCTGTGGGCGGCCTACACCGTGTCGTTCCTCGTCCTTCAGTACCTCCCCGGCGACCCGGTCTCGGCGATGGCCGGGGCCGGGGCGGACTCGGGACAGATCGATCCGGCGCAACTCGCCGCGCTCCGGCACCAGTACGGCTTCGACAAGCCGGTACCGGTGCAGTACGCCGACCATCTGGGCCGGGCGGTGCTGGGCGACTTCGGCGACTCGGTCTCCACCGGCCGGCCGGTGACCTCGACCCTCGCCGAGGCGCTGCCGCAGACCCTCCAGCTGACCGGAGCGGCGCTGCTGCTCGCCGTGCTCCTCGGCGGCGGTCTGGCGGTCGTGGCGACCTGCACCACCCGGCGGTGGTTGCGGCAACTGCTGCTGTCGCTGCCGCCGTTGGGGGTGTCGGTGCCGACGTTCTGGGTCGGGCTGATGCTCGTCGAGCTGTTCTCCTTCCGGGTGCGGCTGTTCCCGGCGTTCGGCAACGACGGGCTGCGGGGGCTGGTGCTGCCGGCGCTGACGCTGGCGGTCCCGACCGGCGCGCTGGTCGCGCAGGTCCTGGCCAAGAGCCTGTTCACGGCCCTGGATCAGGCCTATGTGGAGACCGCCCGGGCCAAGGGCGCGGGCCGGCTGCGGATCCATCTGCGGCACGCGCTGCGCAACGCTTCGCTGCCGGCGCTGACGATCGTCGGGCTGCTGGCCGGACAGCTGATCGCCGGTTCGGTGGTCGTCGAAACGGTGTTCTCCCGCGACGGGCTCGGCCGGGTGACGGCCGCCGCGGTCACGGTCCAGGACATCCCGCTGGTCCAGGGGGTCGTGGTGTTCGGGGCGCTGATCTTCGTGGCGGCCAATCTCCTCGTCGATCTCGTCTATCCGCTGCTGGACCCGCGGATCGTGGTGGCCGCGGGCAGGAAGGTGAGTCCCGTATGAGTCAGATCCTCGCCGACGGCGCCCCCGCCGGCCTCGTGCCCGGCCCGGCCCGCCCGGCCGAGGCGGACCTCCCCCCGGAGCGGGGACACGGCCCGAAACTGCGGCGGCTCCTGCGGTTCCTGCTGCGCCGACCCGGCCTGGTGGCGTCCGTGGTCGTCGTGGTGCTGGTGGTACTGGCCGCGTTCTGGCCGGGGCTGTTCACCTCGCGTGATCCGCTCCTCGGGGTGCCGTCGGAGAACTTCCGCGGCCCGAGCGGAGCGCACTGGTTCGGCACCGACGAACTGGGACGCGATGTGTTCTCCCGGGTGGTGCACGGTGCCCAGCTGTCGCTGAAGGCGACGCTGATCGCGGTGGGGGTCGCGTTCGTCGTCGGCGGACTGATCGGCCTGGTCGCCGGGTTCGTCGGGGGGTGGGTGGAGGACGCGCTCATGCGGGTCGTCGACGTACTGCTCTCGATCCCGGCGCTGTTCCTGTCACTGGCCCTGGTGACCGCGCTGGGCTACGGGACGGTGAAGGTCGCGGTGGCGGTCGGGATCGCCAGTGTCGCCCAGTTCGCCCGGGTGACCCGGGCGGAGGTCCTGCGGGTGCGGCAGGCGGTCTTCGTCGAGGCGTCCCGCTCCTGCGGGGCCCGCTGGTACTCGGTGCTGGGCCGGCATGTGCTGCCCAACGCGGCGGGCCCGGTGATCGTGCTGGCCACCCTCGACTTCGGTGCCGCCGTCCTCGCCGTGTCGGCGCTCAGCTTCCTCGGCTACGGGGCGCCCCCGCCGGCACCGGAATGGGGCACGTTGATCTCCGACGGACGCAACTACCTGGCCAACGCATGGTGGCTCACCGCACTGCCCGGGCTGGCGATCGCCGCCACGGGCCTGGCCGCCAACCGCATCGCCCGGGCACTGGACGGCGAATGGTCCCGACAGCGATGACCGGCCCCACGACGGACAGACCCGGAACGAACGAACCCGGAACGAACGAACCCGGAACGGACGACTCGATGACCAAGGAAACCGAGACGGACGAGGCCGCGGGGTCCGAGGCTCCGCTGCTGGAGGTGCGCGGTCTGTCGGTGTCGTACCGCACGGGCGGCGGCACGGTGGAGGCCGTGCGGGGTGTGGACCTCGACGTGTGGCCGGGTCAGGTGACCGCGGTGGTGGGCGAGTCCGGCTCCGGCAAGAGCACGACCGCGCACGCGGTCGTCCGGCTGCTGGCGGCGAACGGCGGCATCGACGCCGGCACGGTCCGCTTCGGCCGGCACGACCTCACCGCGCTGTCGGAGCGGGAGCTGCGCGCCGTACGGGGAGCCGGGATCGGCCTGGTGCCCCAGGACCCGACGGTGTCCCTCAACCCGGTCACCCGCATCGGCGAGCAGGTCGCCGAGGTGCTGCGCATCCACGGACTGGCGACCCGCCGTACCGCGGCGTCGCTGGCCGTCGACGTCCTGGACCGGGCCGGGCTGCCCGACGCGGCCACCCGCGCACGCCAGTACCCGCACGAACTGTCCGGCGGAATGCGGCAGCGGGCCCTGATCGCCATCGCGATCGCCGCGAACCCCCGGCTGATCATCGCCGACGAGCCGACCAGCGCCCTCGACGTCACCGTGCAGCGGGTCATCCTCGACCATCTGCGGCACCTCACCGAGGAGTCCGGCACCGCGGTGCTGCTCGTGACGCACGATCTCGGTGTCGCCGCGGACAGGGCGCAGCGGATCGTCGTCATGTCGCAGGGCCGGGTCGTCGAGGCCGGTCCGACCCGCGACATCCTCGAGAACCCGCGACACGAGTACACCCGGCGGCTGCTGGCCAGTGCGCCCAGCCTGACCACGGCCCGCCCCCGTGCCTCGGCGGCCGCCGCCCCCGACCCCGGGGACACCCCGCTGGTCGAGGTCCGCGGCCTGGTCAAGGACTTCCGGCTCCCCCATACGGGGGGCTCGGCCATGACGCTGCGCGCCGTCGACGACGTGAGTTTCACGCTGCACCGCGGACGGACCCTGGCCCTGGTCGGCGAGTCCGGCTCGGGGAAGTCCACCACCGCCCGCATGGTGCTCCGGCTGACCGATCCGACCTCCGGGCAGGTCCTGTTCGACGGCACCGAGGTCACCACGGCGCGCGGGGCACGGGCCAGACAGCTGCGCCGCCGGGCCCAGCTCGTCTACCAGAACCCGTACGCCTCGCTGGATCCGCGCTTCTCCATCGCCGAGGTGATCACCGAGCCGCTGCGCGCGTTCAAGGTCGGCGACCGGGCCTCCAGGGTCGCCCGGGCCCGGGAGCTGCTCGACCGGGTGGCGCTGCCCGGCTCGGTGCTGGACCGCCGCCCGGCGGAGCTGTCCGGCGGGCAGCGGCAGCGGGTCGCGATCGCCCGTGCCCTCGCGCTCTCGCCGGACCTGGTGGTCTGCGACGAGCCGGTGTCCGCGCTCGACGTGTCCGTGCAGGCCCAGGTCCTCGACCTGCTCGCCGAGCTCCAGGCCGACACCGAAGTGGCGTACCTGTTCATCTCGCACGACCTGGCCGTCGTACGGCAGATCGCCCACCGGGTCGCCGTCATGCGGGCCGGCCGCGTCGTCGAGACCGGCACGGCCGAGGAGCTGTTCGCCGCCCCCCGCCACGCCTACACCCGTGAACTGCTCGCGGCGATCCCCGGCGGTCGTCACCGCCCGGCCGCCGGCGAGCCGCAGGAACCGAAGGAGTACGCATGACCGTCAAGGACACGTCGGTGACCGTCCAGGACGCCCCCGCCGACCCGCGGGCCTTCACCCGCGCGTGGGAGGAGTGGCACAGCGGCCAGGAGGCCCGGCTCGCCGCCCCGCACGGGTTCCTGGCGATCACCGGCCTGCACTGGCTCGACGGGACGCCGCGGCGCTTTCCGGACGCTCCGGGTGCCTGGTCGACCGGCGCCGCGGGGGTCGTCGTGGTCCTCGACGACCGCGAGGAGCTGGTAGTCGACGGGACCCCCGTCCGGGGTGAGCACCGCTTCGGGGTGCTGCCGGAGCGCGGCGGGGTCGACGCGGTCTGGGGCGAGGCCGTGATCGAGGTGGCCAGGCGCGGCGGGCACGACATCGTCCGCCCCCGGCACCCGGACACCCCGCTGCGCACCGGCTTCACCGGGACCCCGGCCTACGAGCCGCACCCCCGCTGGGTGGTGACCGGCCGTTACACGGCCTTCGACGCGCCGCGTCCGACGACCGTGGGCGCCGCGGTCGAGGGTCTCGAGCATGTGTACGAGGCGCCGGGCCGGGTCGAGTTCGAGCTCGACGGACGCCCGCTGGCCCTGACCGCCTTCCCCGGGCGCGCCGCCGGGAGTCTCCTGGTGCTGTTCACCGACGCGACCTCCGGCGTCACCACCTACGCGGTGAACCGGGCCCTGGCACTCGATCCGCCCGCCGCGGACGGCACGGTCGTCCTGGACTTCAACCGGGCGGCGAACCTGCCGTGCGCCTACACCGACCTGGCCACCTGCCCGCTGCCACCGGCGGAGAACCGGCTGCCCGTGGCGATCGAGGCCGGGCAGAAGCTCCCCCGTGAGCGGGGCGGCGCATGAGCACGTCGTCCAGCGCCCATGTAGCGGATCCGACGCCTGTGGCGCCGACGAAGTGGGGCTGCACCCACCTCGGGAACGTGGTGGCCACGTCGGCCCTGTTCCGGGCCGTGCTCGACGCGCTGGACGCCTAGGTGGGCGAGGGCGTGGAGCCGCCGCCGAGCGCGGTGCCCACGGTGGCCGACGGCACCCTGGTGAGCGGGGAGGAGTGGGCGAGGCGGTTTCCCGCGGTGCCGTCGGCCCCGCGTCCGTACGGGCCGAGCGAACTGTCCTTCGTGGACCGCTCGACCGTGCCGCCGGTCCCCGACCCCCCGCGCCGGTACGCGGTGCTGGTCCCCGCCGTCGACTCCCACGGCAACGAGACGGCGGGCGTGCGCGCCCCCATGGTGGCCGTCCCGTTGGGGACGTGCACCGGGTGGAACACCCGGGCGCCCGGCCAGGGCCACGGCGCGCTCCACGAGTTCTCCGGATCCGCCCTGTCGTTCGCCCCACCGAGGACGAGCGCCTGACCGCTCCCCGCCACCACGTCGACCTGCCCTGACCAACCAGTCCCCCGGCCCGCCCTCAGGGCCCGACAGCCGGGGGTCGGATGCCCCTTCGGACCGTGCCCGGCATTGGGCACGGCTCCTGATGATTCATCACCTCCTTTGTTTTTCAAGGGGGTTGAGGTGATGCTGTGATCCATCTGTGCGCTCCCGAGCCGTGGAGGATCTCCCGTGCCGTTCAACCCCCCGCCCGCCCCGCGTCCGAGACGGCGCGGGCGACTGGCCGTCGGCGTCCTGGTCACCGCCCTGTTCGGTCAGTTGCTCGGCGGAACCTCCGTGGCCGCGCCCTCGCCCGGGAGCGCGGCGCCGGGGCACCTGGCGTGGCAGCCCTGTGAATCCCCCTACGGCGAGGGCACGTTCGAGTGCACCACCCTCGAGGTCCCCGTCGACTGGCAGGAGCCGGACGGCGCCACGGTCGACCTGGCCCTCGCCCGCCACCGCGCCACCGACCCCGAGCGCAGGATCGGTTCGCTGCTGATCAACCCCGGTGGCCCGGGCGGCTCCGGTGTGAGCTTCGCGTTCGGCGCGCCCTTCTCCTTCTCGCCCGCCCTGCTGGAGCGTTTCGACATCGTGGGCTTCGACCCGCGCGGCGTCGGCCTCAGCGACCCGGTGCGGTGCGACGAGGAGCTGATCGCCGCCCAGGATTCGCTGCTCTACCCGGACAGCGCCGCCTCCTTCACCGCCCTCCGCCGGGCGAACCGCGCGCTCGGGGAGAACTGCCGCGCTGTCTCCGGATCGCTCGTCGACCACATGGACACCGCGAGCGTCGTCCGCGACATGGAGGCGATCCGTACCGGCCTCGGCGAGGAACGGATCAGCTACTACGGCGTGTCCTACGGCACCGGCATCGGCCAGCAGTACGCCGAGCGCTACCCGGACCACGTCCGCGCGATGACCCTCGACTCCACCATGGACCACAGCCTGGACGCCTGGTCCCTCCAGAAGACCAGGGCGGTCGCGAGGGAGGAGACGTTCGGCCAGTTCGCCGACTGGTGCGCCCGCACCCCGTCCTGTGTGCTCCACGACCGCGACGTCCGTGCCCTGTTCGACTCCCTCTACCGGCGCGCCGCCGCAGGTGAACTGGTCCTGGACGGCGACTACGTCTTCCCCGTCGAGCATCTGCAGAGCCTGTCCCTCAACTTCCTGTACACGCCCGCCGACTGGTTCCGGTTCGCCGAGTTCCTCGTCGACCTGAACGCCCCGGATCCCACCGTGGCCCGCTCGGCCGGGCTGCTCGGCGAACCGGCGGAGTTCGCGTACTACCCGGTGCTCTGCCAGGACTACGACCTCGACGTGCCGTCGTACGCCACGCTCGCCGCCTACCAGCGCCGGCTCGCCCGGCTCGCCCCCGTGGCCCGGTTCAGCACCCTCTCCTGGACGGACCTGACCGGCTGCCAGGACTGGCCGACGGAGGTGACCAATCCGCAGCGCCGGCTGAAGGTCGACGGCACGCCGCCGATCCTGATCACCAACAGCCGGTACGACGTGGCCACGCCGTACGCGTGGGCCTCAGGTGCCGCCCGTCAGATCGGCCGCGAGGCCGTGCTCCTCACCTACGACGGCGCCGGCCATGGCGCCTACTGGCAGAGCCCCTGTACGCGCGACGCCGTCGACACCTATCTGATCACCCTCGAGACCCCCCGCGACGGCACCCACTGCCCCGCGGTCTGGCCGACCGAGGCCTCGGCCCGGCTCCAGTCGTCCCCCGACGGCGTCAGCGCAGGGCCCCCTTGGTCGCGTCGGCGATGAAGCCGCGGGCGAAGAAGGTGAACACCAGCACCAGCGGGATGACCGACAGGAGCACCCCGGACATCACCATGCTGTAGTCGGTGGAGTGGCCGGCGTACAGCTGGGCCAGCGCCACCTGGAGGGTGAGCTTGTCCGGGTTGACCAGCATCACCAACGGCAGGATGTAGTCGTTCCAGGCGGCGATGAAGGTGTAGATGCCGAGGAACGCCAGAGCCGGGCGCACGCACGGCAGCACCACGTGCCAGTACAGCCGGAAGAATCCGGCGCCCTCGATACGGGCGGCGTCGAGCAGTTCGTCGGGGACGCTGGTGGTGGTGTACTGGCGCATCCAGAAGATGCCGAAGGCGTTCGCTGCGGCGGGCACGATGAGCGCCTTGAGGGTACCGAGCCAGCCCAGCTGCACCATGATCTCGTACTGCGGGATGATCGCCAGCTGGGTCGGCAGGATGTACATCGACAGCAGTACGCCGAAGAGGAACTTCTTGGCGGGGAAGTCGTACTTGGCGAAGGCGAAGGCCGCCAGCGAGTCGAAGAACAGCACCAGCACGGTCGTACAGACCGCGACGATCACCGTGTTGAACAGGGACCCGAAGAAGTCCATTTTGGCGAACAGGTGGTCGAGGTTGGTGAGCAGGTTGTCGCCGAACCACAGCTTCGGCGGGTAACGGTAGATGTCCTGCGAGGTGTTCGTCGCCATGACGACGATCCAGTAGAACGGGAACACCGAGATGACGACGCCGAGCATGAGGATCACATGGACGCTGAGCCCTCGCAGGCGTTTGCGGTTCAAGCCGTTCATGGCCGTCGCTCCTTACGCTGCACCAGGCGCCAGTTGATGACGACGATGAGCAGGATCAGCAGGAAGAAGGCCCAGACGATCGCGGCCCCGTAACCGAAGTCGTTGTTGTCGAAGGCCTGGTGGTAGAAGTACAGCAACGTGGTCAGGCCCGCCTGGCCCGGTCCGCCGGAGTTGGGGTTGGTGGCGGCCTCGCTGCCGAACAGCACCTGGGGCTCGGTGAAGCTCTGCAGGCCGGTGACCGTGGAGATCACCACGGTGAACAGGATGATCGGCCGCAGCAGCGGGATCGTGATGGAGAAGAAGATGCGGACCGGGCCCGCGCCGTCCATGCGGGCGGCCTCGTAGAGTTCCGAGGGGATCGCCTGGAGGCCGGCCAGGTAGATGATGGCGTTGTAGCCGGTCCACTGCCAGGTCATCAGCGCCGCGATCACCAGCTTGATCGTCCACTCGTTGCTCATCCAGGGCACGGCGGAGACGTGCAGGGACCGCAGGATGGCGTTGATCAGACCGAAATTGTTGCTGAAGATCGCGCCGAAGAAGATCGCGATGGCCACCAGCGAGGTGATGCTGGGGATGAACAGGGCGACCCGGTAGAAGGCCGTGAACCGCTTGGTGGAGTTCACCAGCACCGCGAGCACCAGCGCCATGAAGAGCATCGGCACGGTCGACAGCACCCAGATGACCAGCGTGTTGCGGATGGACAGCCAGAAAATCGGGTCGTCCCACAGGAAGCGGAACTGCTGGAACCCGACGAACTGCATGTCCCCGATGCCGTCCCACTTCTGGAACGCCAGATACACGGTGTAGAGCACCGGGAAGAGCATGAAGACGGAGAAGATCAGGTAGTACGGCGAGATGGCCAGGTACTGCGGCCAGTACCGGGCGACCTTCCGCCGTGGACCGCGCCGGGCCCCGGCCGACGCCGGCCGGATCCGCGGGGCGCGCCGCCCCGGACCGCGCGAGGGGTCCGGAGCGGGCTTGCCGGTGGGTCCGGTGTCGGGTCCGGAGGTCGGTCCGGTGGGTGCCGGGCCGGCTACCGGGCTGGACGACATGTCACTTCACTCCCTGCCGCTGGGCGATCTGCTTGGCCTGGCTGACCGCGTCCTTCCAGGCCTCGTCCGGGTCCTTGCCCTTGGCCTCGATGCTGGTCAGTTCGCTGTAGTAGGGCGCGGAGACCGCCGCGTCGGCCGGGGCCTCGTAGGCGGCGGGGATCTTCTCGGCCGCCGGACCGAAGATCTCGATGGTCTTCTGACCGCCGAAGAAGGCGTCTCCTCCGGTCAGCGCGGGCAGCTTGTAGGCGGCGGGGGCGGTCGGGAAGAGCGCCGCGTCGGTGAAGCCGCGGGCCTGGTTCTCGGGGTCGAGGATCCAGCTGATGATCTTGAAGGCCTCTTCGGGGTTGCCGCTGGTCGCGGGGATGGCCAGGAAGGACCCGCCGAGGTTGGAGGCCCCGCCGGGCAGGCTCGCCACCCGCCACTTGCCCTTGGTGCCCGGGGCGGCGTTGCTGATGTCGAGCGCGTGCCAGGCGGCGCCGATCTCGGTGGCCAGGGTGCCGCCGCTGATGGCGGCGTTCCAGGTGTTGTCGTTGATCTTGGCGTCGATGCCGAGGGTGTAGGGCTTCACGGCGGTGGTCCAGGCGGTGCGGATGTGGTCCTGGTCGCCGATGAACTTGTTGTCCTCGTCGATGAACCGCTGGGTGCCCTGGCCGATGACCATCCCGAACACCGAGCCGATGTTGTTGATCAGATAGGTCTTCGGTATGGCCTTGTGCAGTTCGACGCCGGCCTTGAAGTAGTCGTCCCAGGTGGCCAGTTCGGCGGAGACCTTGGCGGGGTCGGTGGGCAGCCCCGCCTTGGCGAAGAGGTCCTCGCGGTAGTACGTGGCGCAGGGGCCGATGTCGATCGGGAAGCCGATGAGCTTGCCGTCCTGGGTGGTGGCCTGCTTCAGCTTCCACGACAGGTACTGCGGGGCCAGCTTGTCCGCGCCGACGGTGTTCAGGTCGATGAAGCGGTTGGCGTTCGGCAGGAAGGAGGCGATGTCCTCGCCCTTGATGCCGGTGATGTCCGGGGCGGACTGCGCGGCGCGCAGACCGGTGAGCAGCTTGGTCTTGAAGTCGCCGCCGACCACGGAGGTCTTGAGGGTGATGTCGGAGAAGTGCTTCTTGGCGTCCGCCACGACCTTGTCGCTCAGTCCGCCGGACCAGTACCAGAGGGTCAGGTTCTTGCTGTCCTTGCTGCCGCTCGATCCGGAACCGCCGCCGCACGCTGCGGTGGCGCCGGCCGCGGCGGCCGTCAGTACGGCGGCCTGAAGGAATCGTCTGCGGGAAAGGTCCACGATCTTCTCCTAGATTTCGGCGGGCTCGACGTGTCCGGCATGTCGGACAGGACCGGTGAGTCGTGGGCCGCGATGGGGCGCGACGGGTGGGCCGGGTGGCTGAAGAGCATCGGCGTGGGTGGAACCCTTCAGCCACCCGGGGTGTGTGACCTGGTCCTCTCAGACGGTGCCGACGCGTCCGTGACGGCGCCATGCACCGTTCATCCGCTTCGGCCGACCGGAGTGGGGTCCGGATCCGCTCGGAATTACGCAAGAGAGTGCACCCGGTGCGCGGGTTTGACAAGGGTCAAGCATGTATCGAGACATTCATGCGTGACTTTGCTTGAGTTTGGCGCGTTCGCGAGTATGGTCAGCCGCATGCTCCCTGACCGAAGACACCAGTTGATCCTGCGTGCGCTGCGCGCGGACGGGCCCATCTCCGTGGTCGCCCTGGCCGAGAAGGTCGGGGCGAGTCAGGCCACGATCCGCCGTGACCTCGCACAACTGGAGGACGAGGGCCTGCTCAAACGGGTCTACGGCGGTGCCGCCCCCGTCCTGGGCGAGGACGATCCGTTCGCCGACGTGGCCGGCGTGCGCGTCGAGGCGAAGGACGCCCTGGCCGCCTGGTGCGCAGATCTCGTCATGGACGGCGAGACCGTGCTGCTCGACATCGGCACCACCGCTCACCGGGTGGCCCGTCACCTCCACGGCCGGTCCCTGACCGTGATCACCAGCAATCTGGCCGTCTACGAGGAGCTGCAGGACGACAAGGACATCCAGCTGATCCTGCTCGGCGGCGTGGTGCGGCGCGACTACCGCTCGCTGGTCGGGTTCCTCACCGAGGACAACCTGCGCCAGGTCCACGCCGACCGGCTGTTCCTCGGCACCAGCGGAGTGCGCCCCGACGGCCAGGTGCTGGACACCACCGCCGTCGAGGTGCCCGTCAAGCGGGCGATGATCGCCGCCAGCGCCCAGGTGGTCCTGCTGGCGGACGCGGGCAAGTTCCCCGGCACCGGAATGGCCCGGGTGTGCGGCCCCGAGGACCTCGACGTCGTGGTGACCAACGCACCCGGCGACGAGAAGACCTGCGGCCGGCTGCGCGAGGCGGGGGTCGAGGTGGTCGAAGTATGAGCAAGGTGACCGACGTATGAACGAGGTGGTCGGCGTATGAGACTCACGATCCTGGGCGGCGGGGGCTTCCGGGTCCCGCTGGTCTACCGGGCGCTGCTGGGCGACCGCGGGGCGGGCCGCGTCACCGACGTCACCCTGTACGACCTGGACGCCTCCCGGCTGGCGACCATCCGCAGGGTCCTCGCCGACCAGGCGGCCGGGCATCCCGACCCGCCCGCCGTCACCGTCACCACCGACCTGGACGAGGCGGTCACCGGAGCGGACTTCGTGTTCTCCGCCATCCGCGTCGGCGGGCTGGCCGGCCGGGCGGCGGACGAACGCATCGCCCTGGAGGAAGGCGTCCTGGGCCAGGAGACCGTCGGCGCGGGCGGCATCTCCTTCGGGCTGCGCACCGTCCCCGTGGCGCTCGACATCGCCCGCCGGGTCGCCGCCCTGGCGCCCGACGCCTGGGTCATCAACTTCACCAATCCCGCCGGCATGGTCACCGAGGCGATGACCGCGCACCTCGGCGACCGGGTGATCGGCATCTGCGACTCCCCGGTGGGCCTCGGCCGCCGGGTGGCCGGAGCGCTCGGCGTCGACCCGGCGCGCACCCGCCTGGACTACGTGGGACTCAACCACCTGGGCTGGCTGCGCGGCCTGTACGCCGAGGGCCGGGACCTGCTGCCGTCCCTGCTCGCCGACGAGGCCGCGCTGACCTCGTTCGAGGAGGGCAAGCTGTTCGGCGCCGACCTGCTGCGCACGCTCGGCGCGCTGCCCAACGAGTATCTGCACTACTACTACTTCAGCCGCGAGTCGGTGCACTCGGCGCGGGCCGCCGAGCAGACCCGGGGCGCCTTCCTCCACTCCCAGCAGCAGCGCTTCTACGACTCCCTGGACTCCGCCGACGGCCGCCCGCCGGTGCCCCGGGCCGCGTGGGACGCCTGGGACGCCACCCGGCTGGAGCGCGAGACGACCTACATGGCCGAGAACCGCGACGCCGTCGGCATGGGGGAACGCGACTCCTGCGACCTGGAGTCCGGCGGCTACGAGCAGGTGGCCCTCGCCCTGATGCGGGCCATCGCGCTGGACGAGCGGGCCACCCTCATCCTCAACGTCCGCAACCGCGGCCGGATCCCCGTCCTCGACGACGACGCCGTCATCGAGGTCCCCTGCCATGTCGACGCCAACGGCGCCCACCCCATCGCGGGGGCCCCGCTGCCCGACCACGGCACGGGTCTGGTCTGCTCGGTCAAGGCGGTCGAACGCGCGGTCGTGAGGGCCGCCACGACCGGTGAGCGGGCCCACGCGGTCCGGGCCCTGACCATCCACCCGCTCATCGACTCGTACGCCGTCGCCAACCGTCTGCTGGACGCCTACCGGCGGCATTTTCCCGAGCTGGCCTATCTGGGCTGAGGACCCGAGGCGGCCAGGGCTCGCCCCGACGCGGATGGTGGGCGAGTCCTGGCCGTCGCAGTCGATTCTGGGGGCCGTGGCGCTGTGTGCCCACGGGTGTGCGGACGGCGACCGAGGTGAACGGCGGCCACCTCGTGCGCTCGGCGCACACCCCGTACGAATGTGCGTCGCGCGAGGCGTGACGGCCCGCGCGGTGGGGAAGGCGCACCTCAGCCGGGTACGACCGACGCCCGTGGGCGGGCCGGGCCCGGCCCCGCGTGATCAAGCACACCGCGCGGCGCGCGATACTGGCCTTGGCGTATCACCCCCCGTCCATCCCTCACGAACGGACTCATGCACATCTCCGCGACCGCCCCGCCCACCACCCCCTCCACGGTCTGGCTCGGCCGTGGCCGCCACACCGGCCCCGCCGCGCCGGAGGTACTGCGCAAACACCTCCAGGCGCTCAAGGACAGCGGGACGCTCCATGACTTCCGTGAGCTGCCCGACGCCGAGACCGCCGAGGGCGAGTCGGCCTTCGAGGCCCGCTGGCAGGTGCCCGAGGACGTGACCGTACGCGCCCGGCTGAAGCTGGCGGAGTGGTCGGGCCGGGGCCAGGAGTGGACGCTGGTCGCGGAGGCGGAGCGGCCCTGGGACCTGCGGTGGCCGTCGCCCGCCGAGATGTTCTGGCCGTGGGAGACGGACACCGCGTGGGGCCACGAGACCGTGACCGGTCTGCGGTTCCTGGACGTCAACCCGCTCCCCGCCGACGACAAGGAGCTGCGCCGCACCCTGCGGGGCGCCCTGCGCGACACGTGGACCGTCGATGTCGTCGTCCACGAGGCCATGACGCCCGACGACCGGGGCCGGCGGTCCCTGGTCTCCCTGCTGCCGCCGGGTCTGCACCACCGGGTGGTGGAGCACCGGGCGGCGCCGCACCAGCTGCGCACGGTGAACTGGGCCCTGAAGGACTTCGGGGTCGAGGTGCCGCGCGGCGGTGCGCTGGTGCTGCCCGGCAGCCCCGCGCCGGACGGGTACGCCGCCGACGACTTCTCGGTGCGCAGTGTCTTCCTGGACGGCTCGCATCCGACCGAGGTGCTGGACGCGGTACGGCGGTACGCCGCGCTGCCCGCGCGGCTGCCGGAGGGCGGTGACGCCGCGCTCACCCTGCTGCGGGAGAAGTGGCAGCTGCTGACCCTGGAGGAGGAACTCGCCCGGGAGCGCGAGCTGGTCGCCATGTACAAGGAGGCCCTGGAGGCGATGACGCAGTCCCGGGACCTGTACCGGGAGGCGGCCGAGCAGGCCCACGAGGCGCTGGCTGCCTATCGTGAGGCGGCGGCGGAGGCCGGGACCGGTGAGCCGCAACGGCCGGCACCCGCGAAGAAGGGAGCCTCGCCCTTCCAGCAACTGGGCCGGACCCTGGAGCGCCTCAAGGAGACCACCATGGGTCTGCGCCCGACGCCGCCTCAGGGGCGGCCCCGGGACGAGGAGCCTGATCCGACACGGGAACAGGACGAGGCCCCCGGCCCCGCTGATGTGACCGAGCCGTCCGACCGGTAGCGACTCGCGACGTGACGCTGTCCATTACTACGGGCATATGCGACATCCCGTCACCCGGCCGCCGCACCGGTGTGAGCGCCCGGCGCACGCCGAACGACCGGATTCAGCCTCCCCCGATGCGGTAATCCCGTCGGAAACGGGGAATTCGGGTACCGAAATCGGGGAAATCGAAAACAAGGGCACGCCGCGCGACGGACCCCGGAGGGAGGGCCCGTGGACACGACCACCACGCTCGTCATCGTCGCCGCGGTACTGGCCGCGGCCCTCCTCGCGTGCGCCGCCGCGGTCCTGGTGCGGCTCGTGCGGGCCCGCCGGGACCTCAGACGCGCCGGCCTCCCCACCGGCCCGCGCTGGGTGTTCTGGGGCGCGGTCCTGTACTTCGTGCTACCGGCCGACATACTGCCCGATCCGGTCTACCTCGATGACATCGGTGTCCTGCTGCTCGCCCTGCGCTCCCTGCGCCGCGCCCCGGACCGCGCGGGGATCCCAACTGACCGTGTTTGAAGACGTTTTCACCCCCTGCTCGACCCATCTCCCCTGCTCCGCGCCCTGTTCGGGTCCCGACTCGCCGATGATCACGGAGAGTAAGGAAACCAACCACCCGTTCGATTCGTATAAGTGACTGAAGGTCGCACCAATACGCGGGCCCGAGTGACGTCGCACAGCGGCACCGCTTGATCGAGGCAGTACCGACGAGGGAGAGAACATGCAACCGTTCGCGCTCAACTACGCACGCCCTGCGGCGGAGTTGGAGTTCGCAACTCCGTACGCCTATGACCCCGGACTGCAGTTGAACGTACTCCTCGACGGCCGAGTCGCCGCTCGTGACCACGCCCTGCTCAGAGAACTGGGGACGACCACCTCCACGGCGGGTTCCAAGACCCACTTCGACGACTGAGCACGGGCCGCGCAAGATGACCGTGCTCATCCTGACCTGCGAAGAGGACGTCACGGCGGACATGGTGGTCGTGCACCTGAACGCCGCGGGCGTCCCGGTCGTCCGGCTCGACCCGGCCGATCTGACCAGCACCGTGGCCCTCTCGGGCGAATACGTCCACGGTGCCTTCCGGGGCCATCTGTCCTCGGCCGGCCGGCTGGTGAGCCTGGACGGACTGCGGTCCGTGTGGGTGCGCCGGCCGGGCGCCGCGGCGGCGCGGGCGGCCGAGCCGTCCGCATGGCTCACGGAAGAGGCCTCGCAGGCGCTCTACGGCATGCTCCGGGGCACCGGGGCGCGCTGGATGAACCATCCGGACGCGTCCCTGCGCGCCCGGCACAAGCCGTGGCAGCTGCGGCTCGCGCAGCGCAGCGGGCTGCCCGTACCCGCCACCCTCATCACGAGCTTCCCGCAGGCCGCGCGGGACTTCGCGGAGCGCTACCCGGACCTGGTGGTCAAACCGGTGTCCGGGGCCCATCCGCAGGACCCGCCCCGGGCGGTGCCCACCACCCGGGTCCCGCCCGGCGCCGACTTCGCGGCCGTCGCCTACGGTCCGACCCTGCTGCAGCGCCGGGTCGCCAAGCGGGCGGACATCCGGCTGACCGCGGTGGGCGACCGGATCCTGGCCGCCCGCAAGGACACGGTTCCGGGCGCCGACCCCGACGTGGTGGACGTGCGGTACGCGCCCTCCACCACGCCGTGGCGCCCCGCCGACGTCCCGCCGCGCCTCGCCGAGGCCGTACGGACGTATCTGCGGGATGCCGAACTGGCGTACGGCGCCTTCGACTTCGCGGAGGACGCCGACGGGACCTGGTGGTTCCTGGAGTGCAACCAGTCGGGGCAGTTCGGCTTCGTGGAGGTGGACACCGGCCAGCCGATCGCCCGCACCATCGCGGAGTGGCTGGCCGGACCGGCCCCGAAGACCGGCTCCCGGCACGCCGACCGCTGCGGCTCGGCGGCCTCCTGAGGCGGCGCGGCCGGCCCCCACCGGGGTCCCGGCCGCGCCGGTCGCCGCTCAGACGGCGAGCGACAGTCCCTTGCCGGCGGCCGCGGCGCGCGCCTCGAGCAGGGCGTCCGCCGCCGCGAGCGCCTCCCGCACGTCGGACGTGCCCATCAGCACACAGAGCGTGTAGGTCACGTCACGCAGCTCCCGGGCCGTCTCCGGCCGCTCCTGCTCCGCCTGAGCGATCCTCAGCGTCGCGTACCGGGTCAGCAACGTCCTGGCGACCTTGGGGTCCGGAACGATCACGAGCGCCCCTCTCTTCGGTTGTTGCGCTGCGTGTGCCCGGACCTGGGCGAATCATGCGCACGCGGCGGACGAGTCACCCTCCGGGGGCACGATCGCGCCACGCGGGTTCGTGCCGTACGTAACGCGGGTACGCACGCTGAGTCACGCGGGCCCCTCCTTCCGCGTCATGCCAGCTGTCCGCTGTGCAGGTCCGTGTAGGCCCCGCCGCGGTGCAGGAGTTCGTCGTGGGTGCCGGTCTCGAGCACGCGTCCCTCCCCCATCACGACGATCCGGTCCGCGCCGCGCACCGTGGACAGCCGGTGCGCCACGACGAAGGTCGTACGGCCGCGCAGCAGCCGGGCGAGGGCCTGCTGGACGAGCGCCTCGGAGCGGGTGTCGAGCGCGGACGTCGCCTCGTCCAGGACGAGCACCCTGGGGTCGCGGATCAGGGCGCGGGCGATGGCCAGCCGCTGCTTCTGCCCGCCCGACAGCCGGGCACCGCGCTCGCCGACGAGCGTGTCCAGACCGTCCGGCAGCCGTTCCACGAACTCCAGTGCGTTGGCGTCCCGCAGGGCCGCGCGGACCGTCTCCTCGTCGGCCTCGTCCTCCATGCCGTAGGCGACGTTCTCGCGGACGGTGCCGTCGAAGAGGATCGACTCCTGCGGTACGACCGACACGAACCGCCGGTAGGTGCGCAGGTCCAGGGTGTTCATGTCGGTGCCGTCGAGCAGCAGCCGGCCCGCGGTCGGTCTGATGAACCCGATGACGAGGTTGAGGACGGTGGACTTGCCCGCGCCGGACGCGCCGACGAGCGCGATCGTCTCGCCGGGCCTGACGGACAGCGTGAGGTCGCGCACCGCCGGAACGCCCTCGTCGTAGGCGTACCCGACTCCCTCGAAGGTCACCGCACCGCGCAGGGAGGCGACTTCGGTTTTGCCCGCGTTGTCCTCCAGCTCGGGCGTCTGGAGGACCTCGCCGACCGAACGGACCGACTCCAGGCCCCTGGAGATGACCGGGGCGAGGCCCGCGAGGGTGGTGGTGGAGTTGGTGAGGGTGGTCAGGAAGGCACTCAGCATCACGACGTCGCCGGGGGTGACGCCCCACAGGCCGTGGTACGAGATCAGCGCGGCGCCGGTGAGCACGAGGACGCCGATGACGTTGAGCAGCACCCAGGCCAGCGAGCCGACCCGGCCGTTGAGCAGGTCGAGGCGCATGCCGGAGGTGAGCAGCCGGCGCAGGGTGCCGTCCATGCGGCGCAGCGCCTTGCCCTCGAGGCCGTGGGCGCGGGTCACCGGGATCAGCCGGGTCATCTCGGTGACCCGGGAGGAGAGGTTCTCCACCTCGTGCCGGAAGTGTTCGTTGTGGGCGCGCAGCCGGGCCCGGAGCCGGTCGACGAGCAGGGCGGCGGCGGGCACGACGACGAGGAAGACGGGCACGAACTCCGGGGTGCGCACGGCGATGATGACCAGGCCGCCGGTGAGCACGGTGAGCGCGCCGAGCCCCTGCTCGGCGGTCTGCTGCACCATCTGCTCCACGGTCTCGACGTCCCGCACCACCTTGGCCTGGAGCACGCCCGCGCTGACCCGGGAGTGGTAGCCGATGGACAACTGCTGCATCCGGGTGCACAGGGCGGAGCGCAGGGTGGTGCTCATGCGGCGGACGCTGCCGTACAGCAGGCGCACGTAGAGCAGGTGCAGGGGGTAGTTGACGAGCAGGATGAACAGGATGACGGAGGTGCTGGTCCAGAGCCGGGCGAGGGGCTGGTGCTGGACGACGGTGTCGATGATGGACGCGGTGATCAGGGGCAGCAGCCACACCGGGCTGTGCTTGACGGTGAAGACGACGACCGCTCCGGCCAGGCTGCGGCGGTCGGCGCGCAGGAGGTAGGCGAGGGTGCGGATCGGGTGTTCGCCACGGTAGCGGTGGTCGAGGGGGCGTTCGTACGACGACGCCATGGACGGTGGCCTCCTGGTGGCCGGCGGTGGTGCCGGCGGTGACGCTGGCGATGGCAAGCGCTTACTTCCCCGACCCGCGAGGAGTACACCCGGATGGACGACGCGACCCCGGCGGCCGTGACGCTGCGGTCCCTGCTGGCCTTCGAGGACGGCCACGCGCTGCGCCTGCTGTGCGCGCCCGCCGCGCCCGACGCCGTGGTGCGGCGGATCGCGGTCGGCCTGGACGACCTGAGCCCCGGTCAGGAGGGTGTCCTGCTGCTGGCCGTGGGGGCTCCACCGGACGCCGGGACCGTCCGCGAGGCCGCCCGCCGGGGCGCCTGTGCCGTCGTACCGGCGGAGGCCGACGAGGACCTCGTACCGGTGGCCCGCGAGGCCGGCATCGCGCTGCTCGTCCGGGCCGGCGGCACCGACTGGGCGGAGGCCGCCGCGCTGCTGCGGTCGGCGCTGTCCTACGTCGGCGCCGGCCGGGCCGACGACACCGAGCCGCTGCGGGGCCCGGAGGCGGCGCCCTCGCTCGCGGTGCTGGCGGCACGCGTCGCGGCGTACGTGAAGGGGTCGATCACCATCGAGGACACCCGGTTGCGGGTGCTGGCCCACTCCGCGACCGGCCCCGGCGCCGACGCGCTGCGCCGTACCGTCATCCTCGGCGGGCGGGTGCCTGACTGGCGGGTGGCCGAGCTGCGCCGCAGCGGTCTGCTGCGCGCGCTGTGGACCTCGCCGGACGTGATCCACCGGGCGGCCGACGGGGACAGTCCCGAGCGGCTGGTGGTCGCCGTGCGCAGCGGCCGGGAGGTGCTCGGATCGATCTGGGCGGCCGCGGACGGCGCCGCGCTGGCCCCGGACGCCGCCCGTCATCTGCGGACGGCCGCCGCTCTCGCCGCCCCGCTGCTGGTGCGCGAGCGGCTGCGGGAGAGCGGGACGGCGCACCGCCGGGAGGCCGCCCTGCGCGGTCTGCTGCACGGACTCGGCGACCGCCGGACGCACGCCTGGGCGCTGGGTCTGTCCCCGGACGCGCCGTGCGCGGTGGTGGTGGCCGAGCGGCGGCCCACGGGCCGGGCCGACAACCGCTCCCTGGACGTGCTCGCCCTGGAGATCTCGGCGCTCCGCCCGGGCACGGGTGTCCTGCGGGACGGCGACCGGCTGGCGCTGCTGCTCACCGGGGAGGGCGCGGCGGCGGACCATGAGCACGCCGTACGGGCCGTCGTGCGCGACCTGGACGCGGCCGTGTCGTCGCTGCCGGACGCGGGGGCGGTGTGGCTGGGCGTCGGCCCGGTCGGGCCGCCGGAGCGGGCCGCGTGGTCGCACGAGCGGGCGGTGCTGGTGGTGCGCGCGCTGCGGCAGCGGGAGACGCGGGCCCTGGCCGCGGGGCGCCCCCGGCCGGCCCGTTTCTCGGACGCCGCCGGGGTGGCGGCGGCGCTGGAGGTGCTGCGGATGCTGGACGCGGCCGGTCCGGTGTGGGAGTCGGGCGCCGGTCCGGTCCACGACCTGGTGCGGGCGGACCTCGCCGCGGGCGGGGAACTGGTGCGGACGCTGGCGGTGTGGTTCGAGGCCGGGAACGACGTCCCGGAGGCGGCCCGTCGTCTCCGCGTGCATCCCAACACCCTCCGCTACCGCCTGGGCCGGGTCGGGCAGCGGTACGGGGTGGACCTGGACGACCCCGACACCCGGCTGCTGCTGGCCCTGGCGGTCCGGCTGGCCGCCCCGCCGGCCTCCTGAGGTTGTGCGGGGACACAAGGGTTCCGGTTGTCCTTGGACCGTACGCCGAAGACGTGCGGCTCCTCCGGGGTGACCCTGGAGAGGGACCCGCAGGTGTCCCGCCGCCCCTCAGCGAAGGAGACCATGACGTGTCGCTTCCCACCGAGAACCTCGCGCTCGCCGTCCGGCGGGCCGTCGCCGACGGGCTCCTGACGGAGGACCGGCCGGTGGCCGGCTTCCTCGACGTCCGGGGTGTGCGCGAGAGCGTCGCGGCGCTGCACGAGGCGTTCGCGGGCGTGCCGGACGTGCTGCACGCCTTCGCGGCCAAGGCCTGCCCCCTGGTGCCCGTGCTGCGGCTGCTCGCCGACGCGGGGATGGGCTGCGAGGTGGCGAGCCCCGGCGAGCTGCGGCTGGCGCTGGACGCGGGCTTCGCCCCGGCGCGCATCGTGCTGGACTCCCCCGCCAAGACCCGCCGGGAGCTCCGCGAGGCCCTGGAACTGGGCGTCGCGCTGAACGCCGACAACCTCCCCGAGCTCGACCGGATCGACACGCTGCGCCCCGCGGGCTCCGCGTCCGTGATCGGGCTGCGGGTCAATCCGCAGGTCGGCGGCGGCTCCATCGGGGCGATGAGCACCGCGACCGCACACTCCAAGTTCGGCGTGGCCCTGCGCGACCCCGGCGCCCGGGCGCGCGTGGTCGAGGCCTTCGCGCGGCGCCCGTGGCTGACCCGGCTGCACGCGCACGTGGGCTCGCAGGGCTGCCCCCTGCCGCTGATCGCGCAGGGGCTCGCGGCGCTGCACCGGCTGGCCGAGGAGATCAACGCGCACGTCGGCCGGCGCCAGATCACCAGTCTCGACCTGGGCGGCGGGCTGCCGGTGAACTTCGCCGACGACTGCGTCACGCCCACCTACGCCGAGTACGTGGCCACGCTCACCGCCGTGGAGCCCGCCCTGCTGGACGGCCGCTACCGCGTGGTGACCGAGTTCGGCCGCTCCCTGCTCGCCAAGAACGGCTTCACGGCCGCGCTCGTCGAGTACGTCAAGGAGGCGGGCGGCCGCCGGATCGCGCTCACCCACGCCGGCGCCCACGTCGCCACCCGGACGGTGTTCATGCCGCAGGCGTGGCCACTGCGGGTCTCCGCGTACGGGCCGGACGGCATGCCGAAGCGGACGCCCGTCGTGCCGCAGGACGTCGCCGGACCGCTCTGCTTCGCCGGGGACGTCGTCGCCCACGCGCATCCGCTGCCGGAGCTCGACGAGGGGGACGTGGTGGTGCTGCACGACACCGGCGCCTACTATTTCTCCGCCCCGTGGGCGTACAACAGCCTGCCGAGGCCCGCCGTGTACGGGTATCTGGTCCAGGACGGCGGGGTCACCTTCGCCACGGTGCGGCCCGCCCAGTCGCTGCGGGAGATCTCCCGGGAGAGCGGCCTGGACCAGGCGGACGCCCTGCTGACCGGGTTCACCGCGCCGTCGCTGCGCTGAGAGCCTGTGTCATATCTCCGGCCGGATCAGCGCGCGGCGTCTGGTGCTCCCCCGCTCGAGCGCATTCGAGAGTGGGGGAGGAGCCACGTGGGTGGTTCGGCAACGCGGCTGGGGGTCCCCCCTCTGGGGGAGCACGTGCCAGGCGTCGCGCGCCCGGCCGGGGAGATGACACAGGCTCTGACCAGGGGTACCCCGGGCAGGGCCGGTGTGCGAGAGTCGGCGCCATGCGCATAGGTCTGCTCGGTACCGGCCCCTGGGCCGGGATGGTCCACGCTCCCGTCCTCGCCTCGCACGACGGCCTCGACTTCGCCGGGGTGTGGGGCCGCCGCCCGGAGGCCGCCAAGGAACTGGCGGACCGTCACGGCACACGGGCGTACGACGACGTCGACGCCCTGCTCGGGGACGTGGACGCGGTCGCCGTCGCCCTGCCGCCGGACGTGCAGGCCGAGTTGGCGGCGCGGGCCGCCGGGGCGGGCTGCCATCTCCTGCTGGACAAGCCGGTCGCGACGACGGTGTCCGGGGCGCGGGCCGTGGTGCGGGCCGCCGAGGAGGCCCGGGTCGCCTCGGTCGTCTTCTTCACCACCCGGTTCCTGGGCGAGACCGGCGACTGGATCGCCGAACAGGCCGGGGCCGGGGGCTGGTTCACCGGGCACGCCCAGTGGCTGGGCTCGGTGTTCGCCGAGGAGAGCGACAGCCCGTTCGCCACGCCCTGGCGGCGGGAGAAGGGCGCCCTGTGGGACGTGGGCCCGCACGCCCTGTCGGTGCTGCTGCCGGTCCTCGGCGACGTCCGCCGGGTGACGGCCGCGGGACGCGGCCCCGGTGACACCGTCCACCTGGTCCTGGACCACGCCGGCGGTGCCTCCAGCACCGTGACCCTCAGTCTGACGGCCCCGCCCGGGGCGGCGGGCGCGGCCGTCGAGGTGCACGGCGCGTCCGGGACATCCCGGCTCCCGCAGCCCACCGGCGGCGCCGCCGACGCCCTCACCCGGGCGGTGGACGAACTGCTCGCCGCCGCCCGCGACGGCAGGGCCCATCCCTGCGACGCCGCGTTCGGTCTGCGGGTGACCGAGGTACTCGCCGACGCCGAGACCCTGCTGGACGCCGGCGAGCGCTGACTCACCCGTCCTCGAACGGCTCGTCGCTCCACCGGAACCAGGCCGTGTCCCCCTCGATGTGCAGCAGGAACTCGGGGACCGGCCCGCGTGGCGAGACCAGCGTCACCCGCCGGCGTATCTCGCCCTGGACGGCTTCCCACTCCTCCCAGTTCTCGTCCTCCATGAGGGACAGTTCCCGGGTGAAGAGGGGTTCGACGGCGTCGAACGCCGGACCGGCGGCGCTGAAGCGGCCCGACAGGAAGGGAAAGTCGGCGTCCTCGACGACGATGTCACCGATCTCCTCCCTGCCGTCGGCGCCGCGTACGGACCAGACCTCGCCGTCGAACCCCATCACGCCCCCGTCGCTCGCCGCGGATCACTCCTGGGCCCAGCATGCCACCGGGGTCCGACAGTCGGCCCGGGCGTCAGCGGAGCTCGAAGTTCGCCCGCTCCCGGACGATCGGGTAGCCCGCCTTGGCGAAGTGCGCGGCCATGGGGAAGTTGCCCTGGTCGGTCGCGGCGGCGATGAACTCGGCACCCCGCTCGGCGAGATGGTGCGTGCACTCGACGAGCAGATCGTAGGCGTAGCCGTGCCCCCGGTGTTCCGGCAGGACGCCGATGAAGCCGACGCACGGGCCGGAGGGGTTGTGGGCCGGGATGTGGAGGCCGGCCAGGTCGCCGTCCGGCGTGTACGCGACCTGCCACCACTCGCGCGGGGACGGGCACCAGCGGAAGAAGTCCAGTTCTTCCTGGGCTGCCTGGTCGAGCCCGCCCTCCTGGATGGCCTTGCGGGCGTGGGCGTCGAGGGTGACGGAGTGGATGCGGCGCAGGGCGTCGAAGAACACCGCGTCGTCGGGCTCCGGGGCGAAGGTGAGGCGGCCGGGGCGCTCGGGCAGGCCGCACTCCGGGGTCCAGCGGTACACGAAGCGTTCCACGAGCAGGGACTGGCCGGCGGCGCGGGCGGCGGCGTAGCGGGCCTCGGCGGCGGCTCGCTGCACGGCGTCCTCGCGCCAGCCGCCGGGCAGGACCAGGTCCAGGCCGACCCGCCAGGGCGCGCTGCGCAGCAGTTCGGCGCCCGCCTCCTCCTCGCCGTCGGCGAAGTCGAACCACTCGACGGTGCGGGGCTCGGTGTCGTCGGGCCCGCCCCACCAGGCGGCGCGGGCGACGACCCGGCCGTCGCGCAGGGCGACCCGCTTCCACTCGGGCCGGTAGGTGGCGTTGCGGAACGCGTCGGCGGCGCGCAGCGGGTCGGGCAGGGTGTCGAACAGATGGACGTCGCTCTCGTCGAGAGCGCGGATGACCAGATCGGTCACGGATTCCTCCGGGATGCGTACGGCTTGATGCGCTCCCGGGCGCCCGACACGGAGGTCAGGCGGGGCACGCCGGGGTCACGGGGTGGGAGCGCGGGACGAATGAGAGCTTCACGGGCGCTCGCCTCCTTCCGTGGTGTCCGGGCGTGCGGTCACACCTTAGAAGATCATCTGATGGGACGTCCAACCCTTTTCTCGGCGTGCGCCCGCCCGTACCGGGGTGGAGCGTGGTGGTGTGGCACGAGTGGACGGGGAACGGCGGGGCTGGCTGCGGGGCGCGCCGCCGCCGCTCTGGGTGCGGGCGCTGCCGATCCTGCTGATCGCGGGCGTCTGCGCGGCCACCCTGGCCAGCCCCGAGCGGCTCGACATCGGCTTCCTGCTGGGCGCGATCCCGCCACTGGCGGTGCTGTCGTACGGTCCCGTGGCGACCGGGGCGCTCGGCGCGGCCGTGGTCGTGATGCTCAACGTGCCGGCGTTCGGTCTGGACCGGCCGGGTCAGACCGACCTGCTGACGATCTGTTTCGTCGCCCTGCTGAGCGTGTTCGTGGCGTTCGTGCGCAGCCGCCGGGACGTGCACGCGGACATGGAGCGCATGGTCGCCGAGGCGGCGCAGCGCGCCGTGGTGCCCTCGGTGCCGGAGCGGGTGGGGCCGGTGCGCTGTGCCGGTCTGTACCGGGCGGCCGAACGCGGGACGCTGGTCGGCGGTGACTTCTTCGACGTACGGGAGAGCGCGCACGGGGTGCGGGCGGTGCTGGGGGACGTCCAGGGGCACGGACTGGCGGCGATCGCGACGGTCGCGTCCCTGATGGGGGCGTTCCGGGAGGCGGTGCTCGACCAGCCGTCCCTGGAGGCGGTGGCGGCCCGCCTCGACCGGCGGCTGGCGGTGGACTCGGCGCGGGTCCCGCACGCCGAGCTGTTCGCGACGGCCGTCCTGCTGGAGTTCGCGCCGGACGCGGACGCCGTACGGGTCGTGGTGTGCGGGCATCCCCCGCCGGTGCTGCTGCGCGACGGTGCGGCGACGGAGGTGCCCGTCTCCCCGTGGACTCCGCTGGGTCTGGGCCTCCCTAACGGGCCCGCGCCCGCCGGTCGCGCCCTGCCCCTGCGTCCCGGTGACCGGCTCTTCCTCGCCTCCGACGGCGTCTGGGAGGCGAGGGACACCGCGGGCGCCTTCTATCCCCTCACGGACCGGCTGCCCGCCCTCACCGCGGGCACCGACCCGGCCGACACGACCGCCCGTGTCTGGGCCGATCTGCTCCGGCACTCCCCCACCGTCCGCGACGACGTCACGATGCTCCTTCTCGCGCCCGGGCGGCCGGGCCGCTGAGGTTCTCCGCTTCGCCCTCGGCGTCGATGTGCGGCAGGATCCGGTCCAGCCAGTGCGGCGTCCACCAGGCGCGCGGCCCCAGCAGCGTCATCACCGCGGGCACCATGAGCAGCCGTACGACGGTGGCGTCGATCAGCACACTGACGGCGAGGCCGAGGCCCAGCATCTTGACCACGATGTTGTCGCTGATGATGAACGCCGCGAACACGCTGACCATGATCAGGGCGGCGCAGGTGATCACCCGGGCGGTGATCTCGAGGGCGTGGGCGACGGAGTCCTTGGCGTCGCCGGTGCGCAGCCAGGCCTCGTGGACACGGGACAGCAGGAAGATCTCGTAGTCCATGCTGAGGCCGAAGATGATCGCGAACATCATCATCGGCACATAGCTCTCGATGGGCACGTCACCGTTGACGCCCAGCGCGGGGCCGCCCCAGCCCCACTGGAAGACGGCGACCACCACGCCGTACGAGGCCGTGATGGACAGGACGTTGAGGACGGCGGCCTTCACGGCGACGAGGAGGCCGCGGAAGACGGCGAGGATGATCAGGAAGGCGAGCGCGACGACGACACCGATGATCAGGGGCAGCCGGCTGGCGACGATGTCGCGGAAGTCGACCTGGGCGGCCGTGGTGCCGGTGACATAGCCCTTGGCGTCGTAGCCCGAGACCGCGTCGGGGAGGGTGTCGTCCTTGAGCCGGTTCGTCAGGTCGGTGGTGGTGGCGTCCTGCGGGGCCTGGGTGGAGTAGACGGTGGCGGTCAGCACGTCGCCGTCCTGGGTGGCCGTCAGCGGGGTGACCGTGGCCGCGTCGGGGACGGCGTTCAGGGTCTTCTGCGCCTGGGACTGGAGGGCGGAGCGCTGGTCGGAGGGGACGGACGTCTGGTCGATGACCACCGTGAGGGGTCCGTTGGAGCCGGGGCCGAAGGCGTCGGTCATCAGGTCGTAGGCCCGCCGGTCGGTGAAGGAGGTCGGGTCGGCGCCGTCGCCGATGTGGCCGAGCTGGATGGAGAAGACGGGGATGGCGAGGATCGCGATGACGGCGAGGCCGACGCTCAGGTACTCCCAGGGCCTGCGCTCGACGCGTTTGGCGTAGCGGTGCCAGGTGCCGTGCGGGGTGGCGCCCGGTTCGGCGTCGGTCTCGGCGATGGGTTTGCGTACGTGGTAGCGGTCGATGTGTCGGCCGATGAGCCCGAGGAGGGCCGGTACGAGGGTGAGGGCGCCGGCGACCGCGGAGACGACCGTGATGGCGGCGGCGAGGCCGAGTTTGCCGATGAAGGACACCCCGGACGCGTACAGGCCCGCCAGCGCGATGATCACGGTGGTGCCGGAGACCAGGACGGCGCGGCCGCTGGTGGCGGTGGCGTGTCCGGCGGCCTCGGCGGGATCGGCGCCGTCGATCAGGTTCTGCCGGTGCCGGGTGATCAGGAAGAGGGCGTAGTCGATGCCGACGCCGAGGCCGATCATGGTGGCGAGGGTCGGTGAGACGGTCGCGAAGGTGAAGGCGGCGGCGAGCAGCCCCAGGACGGCGAGTCCGCCGACGACGCTGATCAGTGCGGTGATCAGGGGCAGTCCGGCGGCGACGACGCTGCCGAAGCCGATGAGCAGGACGACGACGGCGACCGCGAAGCCGATCAGTTCGCTGACCCGGTCGTCCGCCGCGGGGCGGGCCAGTTCGCCGAGGGAGCCGCCGTACTCGACCTCGGTACCGGCCGCCCGCAGCGGCTGGACCGCGTCGTCGACCCCGTCGAGGTAGCTGTCGCCGAGGGTGGAGGGCTGGACGTCGAAACGGACGGTGATGTATCCGGTCTTGCCGTCGGCCGACACCGGGCCGATCTTGGTCGGGGTCTGCGAGAGCGGGTTCTGCACCGCCAGCACATGGGGCAGCTTCTGCAGGTCGCCCACGGTGGTGGACATCGGGGAGCCGAGCGCGCCGAGGGCCTGCCGGTCGTCGTGCAGGACGATCTGGCTGCTGTATCCCCCGGCCTGCGGATCGTGCTCCTTGAGGACGTCCAGGCCCTTCTGCGACTGCGTGTCCGACAACTGGAAGTCGTCCTCGTAGGCCCCGCCGACGGAGCGGTCGATCACCTGGAGGGCGACGAGGGCCACGAGCCAGGCGATGATGACGATCACGAAGTGACGGGCGCACCAGGCGCCGAGTCTGCGCAGTCCCCCGCGGCGCGGTCCCCCGGCGGTGGTGGGTGCCATGGGCTCATTAGACGCCCGCCCGATCTTCCCGGCATCCCGGACGGGGAGCGGCTCCGGGAGGATCGGGACCTGATCGGGATTGCAGGGTGCGGCTCCAGGATGAATGGTGTTAGTACAGCCCTTCGGACGCGAGGAGCAGACACCATGCCGACGTCACAGTCAGGCGCCGCCCGGCCTTCCCCGGACCGCGTCACCCCGGACAACCTGCTCCACACGCGCACCGGCACCGAAGTGTCGCCGGAGGACATGGTCCTGGCCGCGGGCAGGGACATCACCCCCCGCAACCTCGCCTGGGCCAAGCGCAAGCTGGACGAGGAGGGCCCGAACGCGATCGAGAAGCTGCTGCCCTAGAGGGCCTCTGGCAGCGGCTTCGCCGCAACCTCCTGGAAACTTCCTCGCTCTTTCCCTGCGGGCACCCCCGCTGTCAGACTGCGGAGGGTGCCCGACTTCGACATGCTCGTCCTCGGATCCGGTCCCGGCGGTCAGAAGGCCGCCATCGCCGCGGCCAAACTGGGCCGCCGAGTCGCCGTCGTCGACCGCCCCGACATGGTCGGCGGGGTCTCCCTCCACACCGGCACCATCCCCTCCAAGACCCTGCGCGAGGCGGTGCTCTACCTCACCGGTCTCACCCAGCGGGACCTGTACGGCCAGAGCTACCGGTTGAAGGAGGACATCACCGTCGCCGATCTGACCGCGCGCACCCAGCACGTGGTCGGGCGTGAGATCGACGTCATCCGCAGCCAGTTGACCCGCAACCACGTCTCCCTGTTCGCCGGCACCGGCCGCTTCGTCGACGACCACACGATCGCCCTGCGCGAGATCAGCGGCCACGAGCGGCTGATCGGCGCCGACCACATCGTCATCGCCACCGGCACCCGGCCCGCGCGGCCGGACAGCGTGGAGTTCGACGGGCGGACCATCCTCGACTCCGACAACGTCCTGACGATCGAGCGGGTGCCCCGGTCCATGGTGATCGTCGGGGCCGGGGTGATCGGCATGGAGTACGCCAGCATGTTCGCCGCGCTCGGCAGCAAGGTCACGGTGGTGGAGAAGCGGGCCGGGATGCTCGACATGTGCGACGTCGAGGTCATCGAGTCGCTGAAGTACCACCTGCGGGACCTGGCGGTCACCTTCCGGTTCGGGGAGACCGTCGCCGCCGTCGAGCGGCATCCGCGGGGCACGCTGACCGTGCTGGCCAGCGGGAAGAAGATCCCGGCGGACGCGGTGATGTACTCGGCGGGCCGGCAGGGCCTGACCGACGAACTCGACCTGGACAAGGCCGGGTTGACGGCCGACCCGCGCGGCCGGATCGAGGTCGACGAGCACTACCGTACGCAGGTCCCGCACATCTACGCCGTCGGTGACGTCATCGGATTCCCGGCGCTGGCGGCGACGGCGATGGAGCAGGGCCGGGCGGCCGCCTACCACGCCTTCGGGGAGCCGGTCGCACGGATGCACCACCTCCAGCCGATCGGCATCTACACCATCCCGGAGATCAGCTTCGTGGGACGGACGGAGGACCAGCTCACCGAGGACAGCGTGCCGTTCGAGGTCGGTGTCGCCCGCTACCGGGAGCTGGCCCGCGGACAGATCATCGGCGACGCGCACGGCATGCTGAAACTGCTGGTCTCGCCCGAGGACCGCACGCTCCTCGGCGTGCACTGCTTCGGGGCCGGCGCGACGGAACTGATCCACATCGGGCAGTCGGTGATGGGCTGCGGCGGGACGGTCGACTACCTGGTCGATGCGGTGTTCAACTACCCGACGCTGGCGGAGTCGTACAAGGTCGCCGCCCTGGACGCCACCAACCGGCTGCGGCAGCTGGACCGGATCGGGGACTGAAAATTCACTCCTCGACGATGTGAACGGCGGCCTCCTCGGCGGCCGCCGCCCCGCCGTCGATCCCCTTGTCCTCGGCGACCTCCTCCTTGGTGGTGTCGGGGTGGGCGCCCTCGTCGGGGGCGACCAGGCGCCCGGCGCGGGCGTCGCCGACCTCGGGGTCGAGGGGTTCGCCCTCGCCGCCGGGGAGGTCCCCGATGCCGTCCCCGGCGGGCGCGGAGACCTCCGGGACCTCCTGCGCGAGCCGCTCGTCGAGGGTCTCGCCCTCGTGCTGTTCAGCCGCCGTGGTCCCGTGTTTGGTGACGCCGAGCGGCCTCTCGGGCGGGGAGTACCCCTCGTCCAGGATGTCGTCGTAGGTGCGTTCGTCGACGGCGTCCTGGAGGTCGAGCGGGGCGGCGTCCTGCTGCTCCTCGTTCGTGCCGGTGGGCTGATAGGCGTCGTCGCCCATTGCCGCGGGCTCGGTGCCCATGGGTGCCTCCCTCGTGTTCCGGGCTGCTTTTCGACCCCGTCCGCGTTTCCCGTGTCGCCCGCTCCAATCGCGGCACGTGCCGGGCGCACGGGCCGGCACCGGTTACCCGACCGTCAATCTTGAAAGCTCAAGAGGTGGGGCTATCATCACTCGCACACTCGGTGTGACCGTCCCTGAACGCTCTGGTGGCCGGCAACCGCCATGCTCTTCCCCGCCGTCGTTTCCCGAGGTCATCCCTCTCCGGTGCGCGGCGGTGCTCCATCTCACCCCCCATACGCCGTCGGGCCGTCCCCGCTCCGGCGGTGCACGACGGAAAGCAGCACAAGCATGAGCAACAGCACCGGAAGAGGGCTGCAGGCGAACGTCCTCGGCACCTTCGACACGGTGGTGATGGCGGTCGCGGGCAGCGCCCCGGCGTACTCCATCGCCGCCACGACGGCGGTCCTCGTCGGCGCGGTGGGCCTGGCCAGCCCGGCGGCGCTGCTGTACTGCGCGATACCCATGCTGGGCATCGCGCTGGCGTTCAGCCGGCTCGGCCGGATCGACGTGAACGCCGGAGCCAGCTACTCGTGGGTGGGCCGGACCCTCCACCCGTTCCTGGGCTTCCTCAGCGGCTGGGCCCTGGTCGTCTCGGCGACGATCTTCATGGTGGCGGGGTCGCTGCCGGCCGGCTCGATGACGCTGGCGCTCTTCGACGAGGGGCTCGCCGACAACACGGCGCTGTCGACGGCGGTCGGCGCGGCCTGGTTCCTGGTGATGCTGGCGGTGGTGCTGGGCGGCGCCCGGCTCACCGTGCGCGCGCAGCTGATCATGTCGGGCGTGGAGCTGGCGATCCTGGCGCTGTTCGTGCTGCTCGCCTGCTTCCACTCACAGGACAACGCGCTGCCGTTCGACTGGTCCTGGCTCGGGTTCAGCCACTTCGACGGGGTCTCCGGCTTCGCGTCGGGCGCGCTGGTGGCGGCGTTCTACTACTGGGGCTGGGACGTGACCAGCAACCTCAGCGAGGAGACCCGCAACAGCCGCCGTACGACCGGGCTGGCGGGCCTGGTCGGGGTGGGCATCGTGTTCCTGCTGTTCGAGGTGTTCACCATCGCGGTGAACGTCATCCTCAGCGCGCAGCAGATCGAGGACAACGGCGCGAACGTGCTGGCCGCGCTGGGTGAGGAACTGTGGCCGGGCTGGGGCGGCAAGCTGCTGATCGTCGCCGTGATGCTGTCCACCATCGCCACGCTGGAGACGACGCTCATCCAGGTCACCCGCTCGCTGTTCGCGATGGGCCGCGACCGTACGATGCCGTCCGCGCTGGGCCGGGTGCACCGCACCTGGAACACGCCGTGGATCGCGATCGCGGTGGTCGGCGGGGTGGCGCTGGCGATGTTCGTCGCCTCCAACGCGCTGGGCTCGGTGGGCGACATCCTCGCCGACGCGATCTCGGCGATCGGGTTGCAGATCGCGGTCTACTACGGCCTCGCGGGCCTGGCGGCGGTCGTGGCCTACCGCAGGACGCTGCTGCGGTCGCCGTCCGACTTCCTGCTCGGCGGGCTGTGGCCGCTGTTCGGGGCGCTGTTCATGTTCTGGATCCTCGCGGAGTCGCTCGGCGAGCTGGAGCCGGCGGCGATCGCCATCGGCCTCGGCGGGCTCGCGGTGGGGCTGGTGCCGATGCTCTGGTACTGGCGGAAGGGCAGCGACTACTACCGGCCGGCCCGGCTCGACGCCTCCCGGACCGTCGAGGCCGACTACGTGCCCGACGGCCACGCGGCCGCGCACGCCACCGGCTACGAGGGTCTCCCGACCGACTTCTGAGGGGGAACCCGAACCGATGGCGCGCGACCGCTTCGCTCCGGACTTCGACCCCGACTGCGGGGACGTGTCCCTCTCCTCCGCCCGGCACGACATCGTCATCGGCCGCTGGCAGGGCCTGCGGGAACTGCTGCGGACGACCGGGCCCGAGTGGCTCGCCCGGGGCCACCGGGTGCGGCTGCTGGCGCAGGCCTGCGCGGGCAGTTCGACGGTGGAGACCTGGCTGGCCGCCGAGCCGCACAGCGCGGACGCCCTGGTGCTGCGGGCGGCCACGGAGACGGCCCGGGCGTTCAACCTGGCCATCGCCGCGGGCCGGGGTGTGCCGATCGACCAGCAGCGGATCGACGCGGCGGTGCTGGCGTGTCTGTCGGCGGCCGAGGCGTACCTGGACGACCCGACGCCGTGGATCTCGCTGATCTCGGTGGCCCGGCTCTACCGGTCGGGGGTGCGCCGGCAGGAAATGGCCCGCTGGTGGGACGAGTTGCACCAGCGCGACCCGTACAGCATGGAGGGCCATCTCCAGGTGCTGCACTACTACTCGGCCCGCTGGCACGGCTCGCACGGCCTGATGTACGACTTCGCCCGCGACGCCGCCGGGGTGGCCCCGCCGGGCTGCCCGCTGCCGGTCCTGGTCCAGTACGCCCGCATCGAGGAGTACCGCTACGCCGTCGACACCACGCAGGGCCGCCCCGCCAAGGTGGGGCTGGCCCAGCACTGGAACAACGACGGCGCGGTGAGCGACGTCCGCCGCACCTGGGAGCGCTGGATCGCCGGCCGCCGGGACACCCCCGTCGCCCCCGGTGAACTCCGCGACCTCAACTACCTGGCCCACGCGGCCTGCTGGGCGGACACCCACGACGTGGCGGCCGACCTGCTGCGCCTCCTGGGCCGTCGCGCCACCCGCACCCCGTGGTCGTACACCGGCGACCCGACCCAGCAGATCCTGCGCTGGCGCAAGGAGGCGGGGCTGCGCGTGTGAGGGTTCTCAGGGCGAGGCGTGCGGGCCGTCCGGGCGGCTTCGGCGGTGTTCGACCATCTCGCGGCTGAGGTCCTCGGTCTCCGGCTCGGGCAGCCGCTCGAAGCCGTCCTCAGTGATGACCGAGACGATCGGGAAGATCCGGCGGTTGATGTCCGGGCCGCCGGTCGCGGAGTCGTCGTCGGCCGCGTCGTAGAGGGCCTGGAGCGCGGCCAGGGCCGCCTCGCGGCGGGTCATGTCCGCGCGGAACAGCTTCTTCAGGGCGCCGCGGGCATACGGGGAGCCGGAGCCCTCGGCGTGGAAGGGCGCCTTCTCGTACAGGCCGCCGGCCACGTCGAAGCTGAAGATGCGGCCCCTGGCGCCCTGGGGTGCGGTGACGTCGTAGCCCGCGAGGAGGGGGACCACGGCGAGGCCCTGCATGGCCTGGCCGAGGTTCTGCCGGATCATCGTGGCGAGCCGGCGCGCCTTGGCGCCGAGGGTCATGGGGATGCCCTCGACCTTCTCGAAGTGCGTGAGCTCGACCTGGTACAGCTTCACCATGTCCAGGGCGAGTCCGACGGTGCCGGCGAAGGCGACGGCGGTGTGGTCGTCCGCCGGGTGCACCTTCTCCAGGTCGCGCTGGGCGATGAGGTTGCCCATCGTGGCCCGGCGGTCGCCGGCGATCAGGACGCCGTCGCGGTAGGAGAGGGCGAGGACCGTGGTGCCGTGCGGGAACCGGTCGGGCGCGGCGCGCACGCCGTCGGGGAACGGCGGGCGGGTCGGGAGCAGTTCGGGGCGGTGCACCGCCAGGAAGTCGCTGAAGGACGAGCCTCCCACGGTGAAGAACTCCTCCGCCGGCCGGCCCTCGTGCCCAGTGCCTGTCGCCATGTCACTCCCCCTCGCCCGCCGCGGTCGTCGACATCCCCCTACCTACCTGCGCCCGGCACCCGGGAAACACGTGTACGGGTCAAAGGACTCGGCGGCTGTTCGGTCCCCGGTGCCGGGGCTGGCCGGGCGCCGGGCGCGCCGGTGGGGGCGGTACCGGGCGGACCACGGGTCCGTCGCCGTTGACGGTGAGCGGTGCGCCGTGGTGGCGGATCGTCAGGGGCTCGCCGGACAGCAGGGTGTAGACGGCCTTGTCGGGGCCGATCTCCACGCGCAGCCGGCTGCCGAGGAGCTGGACGCTGAAGGCGAGGCGGCTGAACGTCTCCGGCAGACGGGGTGCGAAGCACAGGCCGGCGCCGTCGCGGCGCAGTCCGCCGAACCCGGCGACCAGGGCGGTCCAGGTGCCCGCCAGGGAGGCGATGTGCAGTCCGTCGCGGGTGTTGTGCTGCAGGTCGGCCAGGTCCATCAGCGCGGCCTCGGCCGTGTAGTCGTAGGCCAGCCGAAGATGTCCGGCCTGTGCGGCGATCACGGCCTGGCAGCACGCGGACAGGGAGGAGTCGCGGACGGTCAGGGGCTCGTAGTAGGCGAAGTTGCGGGCGAGTTGCTCGTCGTCGAAGTGGCTGCCGCAGGTGTACATGGCCAGGACCAGGTCGGCCTGTTTGACGACCTGTTTGCGGTAGAGGTCGAAGTACGGGAAGTGCAGGAGCAGGGGGTACTGGTCGGGGCGGGTGCCGGCGAAGTCCCAGTGCTGGTAGCGGGTGAAGCCCGCGTGCTGTTCGTGCACGCCGAGTTCGTCGTTGAAGGGGATGTGCACCGCCTCGGCCGCGTCGCGCCAGGCGGCGCTCTCCTCCTCGTCGGCGCCGAGCCCGGCGGCCTCCTCGGGGTGGCGTTCGACGGCGTCGGCGGCGGCGAGGAGGTTCGCGCGGGCCATCAGGTTGGTGTACGTGTTGTCGTCCGCGACCGCGCTGTACTCGTCGGGGCCGGTGACGCCGTCGATGTGGAAGGTGCCGTGGGCGTCGTGGTGGCCGAGCGAGCGCCACAGCCGGGCGGTCTCCACCAGCAGTTCGAGGCCCGTGGTCCGTTCGAAGTCCCGGTCCCCCGTGGCCGCGACGTACCGCACCACGGCGTCGGCGATGTCCGCGTTGACGTGGAAGGCGGCGGTGCCGGCCGGCCAGTACGCGGAGCCCTCCGAGCCCTCTATGGTCCGCCAGGGGAACGCGGCGCCGCGCAGGCCGAGCTGGGTGGCCCGCTCCCGGGCGGCGGGCAGGGTGTTCTGGCGCCAGCGCAGGGCCTCGGCGACGGCGGCGGGCGCGGTGTACGTGAGCAGGGGCAGCACGAAGGTCTCGGTGTCCCAGAAGGCGTGGCCGTCGTAGCCGGAGCCGGTGAGGCCCTTGGCGGGGATGGCGCGCTGCTCGGCGCGGGCGCCGGCCTGCAGGACGTGGAAGAGGGCGAAGCGGACGGCCTGCTGGATCTCCTCGTCGCCGTCGACCTCGACGTCCGCGCGGGCCCAGAAGTCGTCGAGGCAGGCCTGCTGGTCGTCGAGGAGGCCCTGCCAGCCGCTGTGCGCGGCGGCGGCGAGGGCGGCCTCCACCTGGTCGCTCATCGCGGGCCGGGAGCGGGCGCCGGACCAGCCGTGTGCGACGAGTTTCTCCACCCGCAGCGTCTCGCCCGGTTCCAGTACGGAGGTGACGGTCAGTCGTGCCACGTCGACGTTGCTCTCGCTGTCGGTGGTGGTCCGCCCGGGTCCGGTGACGGTGTGGTCGGCGGCGACCGCCACCCGCAGCCCGCTGCGTTTCGTACGGTGCACGAGCCGCAGCCGCCGGCCGACGGCGACGTCCTCCTCCGGTTCCAGCGGCGACTTCAGGACCCGGGCGGCACGCGGGTCGCCGTCCGGGTCGGGCAGGCTCTCGTTGGCGACCAGTTCGGACTGGATCACCACGCGGGAGCGGCTGCCGACGGCCTCCACCTCGTAGGCGACGGCGGCCACGGCCCGCTGGGTGAGGGAGACCAGCCGGGTGGAGCGCACCCGGACCGTGGACCCGGCGGGCGAGGTCCACTCGCAGGTGCGCTCCAGGACGCCCCGGCGCAGGTCGAGCACCCGCTCGTGGGCGACGAGACGGCCGTAGCGCAGGTCGAACGGTTCGTCGTCGACGAGCAGCCGGAAGATCTTGCCGTTGGTGACGTTGATGACGGTCTGGCCGGACTCCGGGTAGCCGTAGCCCGCCTCGGCGTACGGCAGGGGGTGCAGTTCGTGCACGCCGTTGAGGTAGGAGCCGGGCAGGCCGTGCGGTTCGCCCTCGTCGAGGTTGCCGCGCCAGCCGATGTGCCCGTTGGACAGGGCGAACACCGACTCGCTCTGCGCGAGGACGTCGAGGCCCAGTTCCGTCTCGCGCACGCACCACGGTTCCACGGTGTACGAACGGTGGGTGATCACGCCCGCCCTCCCAGCTCGGCGAGGTCCTTGACGACGACGTCGGCGCCGTGCGCGTACAGCGCGTCGGCCTGTCCGACGCGGTCGACGCCCACGACGTACCCGAAGTTCCCGGCCCGGCCGGCGTCCATCCCGGCCAGCGCGTCCTCGAAGACGGCCGCCCGGTCCGGTGCGACGCCGAGGTCGCGGGCGGCGGCGAGGAAGGTGTCGGGGCGCGGCTTGCCCGGCAGGCCCCGTTCGGCGGCGACGACGCCGTCGATCCGTACGTCGAAGAGGTGCTCGGCGCCGATCGAGCGCAGCACGTCCCGGGTGTTGGCGCTGGAGGAGACGATCGCCGTCCGCAGGCCCCGCGCGCGTGCCGTCTCGATGTAGCGCAGGGTGCCGCCGTAGGGCTGGACCCCCTCGCGGTGGATCTTCTCGAGGAGGATCTCGTTCTTGCCGTTGCCGAGGCCCTGGACGGTCGGCGCGTCGGGCGGGTCGTCGGGCCGGCCCTCGGGCAGGTGGATGCCCCGCGCGGCGAGGAAGGTCCTCACGCCGTCGGCGCGGGGGCGGCCGTCGACGTACTCGTCGTAGTCGTCGCCCGCGTCGAAGGGCCGGAATCGCGCGCCGTCGCGTTGGCGCAGGAAGGCGTCGAACGTCTCCTTCCAGGCGGCCGCGTGCACCACGGCCGTCCGGGTGACGACCCCGTCGAGGTCGAAGAGGCAGGCCTGGATGGCTTCGGGAAGGCCGAGCGTCGTCGTCATACAGGGTCCGGTTCCCCGGGACGGGCCCGTTCAACGTCAGTCGTGCGGGAACGAGTGGTGCTCGTGCGCGATCAGCCAGCGTCCGTGCTCCTTGCGCAGGCCGAAGGTGAGGCGCAGCCGCAGGGTGGGGCTCTCGGCGAGCTCCTGGGGTGTTCCGCAGCGCAGCAGGGCGTGGGCGTAGGCGACGTCGTGGCCGGCGGTGACGTCGAGGGTGTCGATGTCGAAGCGGGCGCCCTGGGCCTGCCAGGCGAAGAACGGCGGCCAGCAGGCCCGGTAGGCCGGCAGGCCCCGGATGCCCTCGTGCGGCGCCGGTACGTCGTACATGACGAGGTCCTCGGCATGGCCCGCGAGGACGGTGTCGAGGTCCCCGCGGTGGACGGCGTCGGCCCAGCGGGTGATCAGGGTACGGATCTGCGTCTCGTCGTCGGACACGGTCGCCCTCCTCTCGCTGCGGGTCTCCTTCCAGGAGACTGCGACACTCTGCTGTGTGCTCACTTTCGACGATCTGCTGCACCGGGCCCGTTCCCTCGCCGGGGACGGCCGGCGGCGCGCGCTGCTCGGCATCGCGGGAAGCCCCGGCGCGGGCAAGACGACCCTCGCCGAGCGTCTGGTACGGGAACTGAACGGCGACGGCGACCGCTGGGCGGCGCACGTCCCGATGGACGGCTTCCACCTCGCCGACGTCGAGCTCGACCGGCTCGGCCGCCGGGACCGCAAGGGCGCGCCGGACACCTTCGACGCGGCCGGCTACGCGGCCCTGCTGCACCGGCTGCGGGAGGGGACGGACGGCGAGGACATCGTCTACGCGCCGGGGTTCGAGCGGGTCCTGGAGCAGCCGATCGCGGGAGCCGTCCCCGTGCCGCCGACGGCCCGGCTGATCGTCACAGAGGGCAACTACCTCCTCCTCGGCACGGGCGCGTGGACCCGCGTACGGGCCGCGCTGGACGAGGTGTGGTTCTGCGAGGCCGACGAGGACGACCGGGTCCGCCGGCTCGTCGCGCGGCACGTGGAGTTCGGCAAGGGGCAGGAGGAGGCGACGGCCTGGGTGGAGCGGAGCGACCGGCGCAACGCCGAGCTGGTGGCCGCGACCCGGGGGCGGGCGGACCTGGTGGTGCGGATACCCGTCTGACGTGGGCTACGGGGCGCGGGCTACGGGGTCAGGCTGGCCACGATCTCGTCACCGGAGACCTCCGCCGTCGGCCGGAAGCCCACGGAGGCGTACAGCCCCGCGGCCACGGCGTTGTCGGGGTGGTAGGACAGACGCAGTTCGCGGCAGTCCTCGCGCCGGGACAGCCACTCGACGAGGGTCCGGACGGCCGCCCCACCGACCCCCTTGCCCTGCTCGGTGCCGTCGATCAGCATGCCGCCGATCCAGTACGAGCCGTCCTCGTCACGGCCCCACATGAGGTGACCCACCACCGTGTCGTCGGCGCACACCGCCAGCGAGTGCCAGACGCCCTCCCGCGCCGACAGCAGCAGATAGCGCGCCGCCAGCGCGGGAACGTAGCGCCGCTGGTCGTCCAGCGGAGCGACGTCCGCGACGGACCGCCAGTTCTCGTCGCTCACCTCATGCAGGGCGACGCGTCGCCCCGCCCTGTCCGAAAGTCCGAGGCTGATCACGGCGGTCAGGCTACGGACCCGGCGGGTGACCCGCGAACCCTTTTCCCCGCACGGCGTCCACGGTCCGTCAGACGCCGGCCGCGCGCACCGTCAGCTCCGGCTCGGCGTGCGCGTCGTCCGGTCCGAGTACGGCGGTGAAGGCGTCCGTGCGTACGGTCAGGCCCTCCTCGCCGCGCTCCACCGACACCGTGAACGGCGCCTCGGTGCCGTAGGCCACCGCGAACACGTGCAGGTCGTCCGGCGCGTCGGCGACCGGCCCGGCCTCCAGGGCGGTCGAGGCGACCAGGTGCTTCCAGCCCTCGTCCGGGTTGCCGTAGCCGCGCGGGTCGGCGGCGAGGGCGAAGGCGGCCTGTTCCTGGGTGAGGTCGGCGCGGGCGTCGAAGAAGTCGGCGCCCGTGGTGTCGGGGTGCGTCAGGCGCAGGGTGCCCGCGGAGGAGACGGCCCCCCGCGCGGTACGCCGGACCCGGTCGCCGTCGTCCTCGGCGTACGGCAGGCCGGCCAGCAGGTACGGGGTCCCGGCGAGGCGTTCGACGGCGACCGTCGTCCACAGGGTCGTGCCGTCGGTGACGTACAGGGAGCGGACCCGGCGCAGGACGTGGTCGCGGCCGACGACCGGCTTGGTGACCAGCTTGGCGGTCAGTCCGTCGGCGCGGACGTCGCGGACGCGGACCTCGCCCATGGGGCGGCACAGCAGGAAGCCGTCGGTGACGGGTCCGAAGCCGTGCTGGCGGTTGACGGCGGCGGGCAGGTAGTAGGTACCGGCCGCCTCGACGACCGCCGGGGTCATCCGGTCGTCGAAGGCGACGGAGACCGTGCCGGCCCGCAGCTGGTGCCGTGAGGCCGCGGCGGAGGGCTCCCGGTGCCAGAGCGTGGTGTCCTGGATCTGCCAGACCAGCATCCACGCGAAGTGCCCGTCGACCCCGCCGTCCTCCTTGACCGCGTGCCGGGCCCACCGGCTGTCGCCCCGGTAGCGGCCCAGGTCGGAGCCGATGCGGGCGCCGAAGTAGCGCAGGCCGAGCACCGACTCGAAGGCGGAGTGCTGCTCGCTGTAGCGGGGGCCGCCGTTGTCGAAGCCGCCGTTCGTCAGGCGGGCGTCGATGTAGCGGGCGAGGGCGTCGCCGTCCTCGGCGAACACCTCTTCGCCGCTGACCCGGTGGGCCTGGGCGAGGAAGGAGAGGGAGATCGGGCCGTAGTTGTTGTCGTAGGCGCCGCCGTGCTCGGGGGGCAGCAGGGCGCCCCGGTCGGCGACCCGGTGGGCGCGGATCTTCCCGTCGTACAGCTCCAGCGCGCGCGAGCGGACCCGCTCCGCCTCCTCGGAGGGCAGGTGGCGGGCGAGCATCAGACCGCCCACCACGCATCCGATGGCCTGGTTGCCCGCCTCCTGCGGGTTGAAGCAGGTGGCCTCCGTCAGCCAGCTCCAGTAGCCGCGCGTCACCTCGAGCAGCTCGGCCCGCTGCCCGTCGTCGACCAGGCCGTCCGCCGTGTCGAGGACGTTCACCGCCTGCAACAGGGCCCACGCCGTGCTCGGCCAGTCGCCGATGGGGTGCGCGCCGGCCGCCAGCGTGTAGCGGGCGTACGGCAGGCCGGAGTCGCGCACCCTCAGGTTCGGGTAGCCGGGGTTGTCGTCGGTGTACACCCGCTCCCGCAGATGGAAGGCGAGGCTTGTGCGCACCGCCTCCGGGAGCCGCGGGTCCTTGCCGCGCTGCCAGGCGAGCGCGAGGAGGGAGGTGATGCCCAGGGATGTGTCGCCGATGTCGTCGACGCAGTCGGGGTGTTCGAGGCTGCCCTCGGGCGTGAGGCGCGCGAGGGCCTGCTCGGTGACGTCGGCGAGCACGGCGTCGTACGCCTGCGGAGTGTCCGGCAGGTCGTGCAGCGAACCGAGCTGGCGGGGGAGGTGCACGGGGATCAGTCCTTCATGGGCCATGGGGTCACACGAGAGGTGCGGGCCGGTGGGCGCGCAGGGTGACGGTCAGTGTCTGCGGGCCGTGGCCACCGATGTAGACGCGGTTCCCGGTCGTCGCGTCGGTGCCGCCCACCACGGTGTAGTCCTGGCCCGGGTCGTACCGCAGTACGTCGCTCCTGTCCGGCCCGGCGAGCGGTTCGCCCGCCTCGGCCTCGACCCGGATCTCGTCGTCACCGACCCGGTAGGTCATCGGCCCGGTCGTCAGGCACCAGCGTCCCTCGCCTATCGGTACGGCGCCCTCTGTCACGCCGCCCGGCCGGAAGGTCAGTTCGAGGGCCCAGGGCACCCGTGGTCCGCTGAGGTCGATCCGCAGGTCGGCGCCGTCCTCCCTCAGGTCCGCCTCGACGCGGGTCGTGTGGGAGACCTCGTCCCGAGGCCGGTCCGGGAAGGCCATCGCGGCCGAGAAGCGTCCCTCGTCCACCAGCCGGTAGACGCCGTCGTCCCGCCGCTGGTCCGGCGGGAGCGGCTGGTAGTAGGCGGCGGTGAGGGTTTCGGTGAGCCGGTACCGGTTGTCGGCGAGCTGTCGCATGTCGGCGGCGCGGAACGGGCCCAGGTCGAAGAAGCCCCGTGAGAGCCGGACCGCGTCGAGGACGGCGTCGCCGGCGAACAGACGCAGGAAGGTGGGGTTGCAGGCGAGTCCCGAGCGGATGCGCCGGTGTTCCGGCACGTCGGAGCCGCCGTACACCACCGTGTGGGCGGTGGCGGAGGCATGTGCGGCGAGGCGTGCGGTGCTGATGTACCGGTCGCGCGGAAGTGTCTCCGCGTCCGGGGCCGGCAGGGCACGGCACAGGTCCGGGGTGAGAAGGGTCTGGGCGAGCAGGTCGGCGTCGTCGATGCCGTCGGCGGCCGCCAGCCGCGCCGCCCGCGCGAAGTCGCCCCGGCCGGTGCGGATCGCGAGCAGCCGGTAGTGCGGCAGGTAGGGCGCCAGCGGGAACGGGTGCTTCTGGTCCTGCCGTCGCGCGTGGACGGTCTCCACCGTGCCGTCCGGCCTGATGAGGTCCAAGGTGGTGGCGAGATTGCGTTCGACGGCGTCCAGCAGGTCGGCGCGGCCGAGCACGTCGGCCAGCAGCAGCAGCGACGGGTTCGTCACGTGGGACGCGTAGACGGCGCTGCGTTCCGAGTACAGGCCCTCCGCGTCGATGTCGACGCCCTCGGCGAGCCACTCCTCGACGCGGTCGAGCAACCGGTCGTCGGGGAACGACCGGTGCAGCCGGGCCAGCGCCGCGCACAGCTCCCAGCGGTGGTTCGGGGTGTGCACCCCGCCGGTCAGAAGACTGCCGGCGGCGGCGTCGGCGATCTCGGCGAGCGCTGCCGTGACGTCGTGCAGTGCCGGCCCCGCGCCGGCGGCGAGGACGTGGGCGTCGCACACGTCGTTGACGGTGAACGCGGAGTCCGGCGGTGACTGCACGTTGTCGCCGCCGGCGAAGAGGCCGGAGGCCGTCTGCACGGCGCGCAGGGCGCGCAGGTGGGTCGTCGCGGCGGCGACGGCCTGCCCGCTGCCGTGCAGTGCCGAGTCCGGGGAGCGGTACGCCGCGACCAGGGTCTTCACCCGCCGGGCGAGCACGCGGTGGGTCACACCTTCGGGTTCCCCGTCCGGGTCGGCCGCCAGTGGGGCGGCCGACCGGTCGGCGGCGCGGGCCACCGCGCGGACGAACTCGTGGTCGAGCGGGGTGGGCAAGATCAGTCCTTCAGTCCGGCATTGATGTCGGCGCCCATGACGTAGCGCTGGAAGACCAGGAAGACGGCGATCAGCGGGATCATGGAGATGACCGAGGCGCCGAGCAGGACCGACCAGTTGATGTTCTGCGCGCCGACGATGGACTGGATGCCGATCTGCACGGTGAACTTGTTGGGGTCGTTGAGCATCAGCAGCGGCCAGATGTAGTCGTTCCAGCGCCACTGGAAGGACAGGATGGCGAGCGTCAGCATGATGGGCCGGGAGAGCGGCACCATGATCCGCAGGAAGATCGACAGTTCGCGGGCGCCGTCGATGCGTGCCGCCTCCACGAGTTCGTCGGGAACCGTGAGGAAGAACTGGCGGAACATGAAGCAGCCGGTCGCGGTGAGGACGGCCGGGAGGATGATGCCGGCGAACGAGTTGTAGAGGCCGAGGTTGCGGACCACCAGGAACTCGGGGGCGAGCATGACCTCGGAGGGCAGCATCGTGGTGGCCAGGATGCAGATGAAGAAGACCTTGAGCCATTTGTTGTCGTACTTGGCCAGCGCGTACCCGGTGCAGCAGCTGACTCCCACGGTGAGGATCGTCGTGATCACACACACGATGGCCGTGTTGATGAAGTACTGCGAGAAGTTGGCGCTGTCCCACGCCGCCTCGAAACCCGACAGGGTGGGGTTGCGCGGAATCAGTGTCAGCGGGTAGGAGAACAGGTCGCTGGCCGGCTTGAGGGAGCTGAGGACGAACCACAGCACCGGAAACCCGTACAGGCACGCCATGATCCACAGCAGTGTCGTCGCGGACACCGCCTGTCGGAGCCCACCGGTGGCCGCGCCACGGGACCGCTTCTTGGAAGCGGGCCGTCCGGGGCCCTTGTCGACCGGACGTGGGATGTCTGTGGTTGTCATCGGTTCTCCACCCGCCGGTTGACGATCAGCTGGATGATCGCGACGGCCATCAGGATGAGCATGAGCACGAATGACGCGGCGCTCGCGTAGCCGATCTGGCCCCGTTTGAAGCCCGTCTCGTAGATGTACTGGACAAGCAGGTTGTTCGAGGTGCCGGGTCCACCGTTGTTGAGGGCGACGAACACCGGGTATTCCTTCATCGCGTTGATCGTGTTGAGCAGGATGACGATGAACGAGGTGGGTGCGATGCTCGGCAGCGTGATGCTGAAGAACTGGCGCCAGGGGCCGGCGCCGTCGAGCGAGGCCGCCTCGTAGTACGACACCGGTACGTTCTTGATCGCCGCGATGAACAGCAGCATCGTGAAACCCGTCCAGGCCCAGGACGCCGCCATCACCACCACGAGCAACGAGAGATCCGCGTTCGACTGCCACGGAACGGCACTTCCACCGAACTTCTCGATGACGTAGTTGACCAGTCCGAAGTTCTCACCGAACATCCACCGCCACAGGACACCCACCACGATGGGCGACAGAAGCCAGGGGATGAAGAAGATGACGCGGGCGACCGACCCGCCCTTGGCGTGCTTGCTCACCACCAGGTTGGCGGCGAGCAGCGAGACCACGAAGTTCAGCGGTACGAAGAGCACGGCGTACAGCAGCGTACGCGTCAGCGCGTCGTAGAACGTGGAGTCCCCGAACAGGTTGTGGTAGTTGTCCAGTCCGATGAACTGGAACGCGCCCACGCCCGTGTAGTTCGTGAAGGAGTAGACGAGCCCGATCACCGCCGGCCAGACGAAGAACAGCGAGAACAGCACGACATTGGCCGCGATGAGGACAAGCGGCGCGAAGGTGTACTTGCTGCGTCTCCTGGGCGGGCTCGGCGGGCTCGCTGACACGTCCGAGGCGCGTTTTGTCATCTTCCTGACTCCGTGCTGGGGGGATTGGATTGCGGTGGGCTCACACCATGAGCCCGGCATCGCGTGGGCGCCCGGGGCCCGGGCGGCGGAGTCTCGACCCCGCCGCCCGGGCCCTGTGGCCGACGATCAGCCGCCGACCTGCTGGTTGTAGCCGTCAACGATGTTCTGCAGGGCCTTGTCGGCCGACTGCTCGCCGTTGATCGCCTTGCCGAGCTCCGCCTTGGTCGGGTCATCGGCGAGGCTCTTGCCCTTCAGCACCCAGTTCGTCTGCGCGCCGTTGAAGTAGCCGGAGATCGGGGCGTAGAGCGGGATCGACTCGTTGTACAGCTTGAACGCCGCCTGCGCCGCCTCGGAGGTGAAGGGGTACTCCGGGTTCAGACCGCTCTCGACGGGCAGGAAGCCGGAGGCCTCACACAGTTCGCGGTAGTGGTCCGGCTCGTAGACCCAGGACAGGAACTTCTGCGCGGCGGTGGAGGCGTCGGCGTTGTTGTTGAAGCCCACCATCATGCCGCCGCTGTTGACGTCGCTGGCCTGCACCGGCTGCGCGGGAGTCGGGACGCTCGCCCAGTCGAACTTCTTGATGCTTTCCGCGAAGGCGGCGACCTGCCACACGCCGGACCAGTAGGCGACCACGTCACCGCTCTGGAACATGGCGGACGGGTCGGCGCCGCTGGTCCACACCGACTTCGGCATGGTCTTGTCGTCGTTCCATCCGACGAAGGTGTTCACGGCCTTCTTGGTCGCCGCGTCCACCGAGAACTTGCCGGAGGAGTCCGCGTGGACGTACTGCCCGCCCATCTCGTACACCATGGCGCGGAGCCGGGACGGCGACTGGTCGAAGGTCAGGGAGTACTTGGCGCCGGTCTTCTTCCGGACCTTGTCCGCCGCCGCGATGAACTCGTCCCAGGTCCAGGTCTTGTCGGGCGAGGTCGGGAAGGCGACGCCGGCCTTCTCGAAGAGCGACTTGTTGATGAACATGCCGGACGCGGTGACGTCCGAGGGGATGGCCAGCACCTTCCCGGACGAATCCTTGGCGATGAAGTTCGCGTTGATGTTGTTGGTCTTGTTGTCGGCGATGGACTTGAGGTCGATCAGCTTGCTCGACCAGATCGGGTCCAGCGCCGGCACGGCCGCCACGTCGGGCAGCGAGTTCGCCTGCGCGGCGTTGTGCAGCTTCGTCGCGTACCCGTCGTAGGGGATGTTGACGAGCTTGACGCTGACGCCCTCTTCCTTCTTGTACTGCGCCACGAGCTTCTTCCAGCCCGCGTCCTGCCCCGGAACGGTGGAGATCCAGAACGTCAGCGACTTGGAGGTGCCGCCCGACTCGGATCCGCCTCCACAGGCGGTGAGCATCAGGGCACCTGCCGTGGCAACGGCAGCGAGGGGAACCAGGCGGCGCATCCCGCCGCGGCCGAGTCGGCTGGAGCGCCGCACACCCACAGTGGTCATCTTCGATCCCTTTTTTCGTGATATGGGACGGAGCACGGCGCCGACCGAGGCGGCACTGGTGCATCGTGGAGGAGAGTTCGCTTTCCGAGGGCGCGGCCTCGCCCGGCCGCGTCATCCTGACAGGAGAGGGTCCCCGGCCGCTGTGGCCGGCGCCGCACAAGCACGCCCTGGTGCGGTTGCCGTACGTCGAGTACGGGCGGGACGCTCGCCCCAAGTCGGCGTCCCGGCCGACTTAGAAAGCGCTTGTCCGGACATTGGCAGACCGAGTCCGAAACCGTCAATCCTTGGGCCGCGCGGCCTGGGTCACGGTTTGGACTCCCCGGGCGACCGCGAGTCTCGCGGCACCGGCGACGGTGCCGGAATCGCCGACCGTACTGCTCACCACCTCGGTGGGCCAGCTCAGCCGGTTCAGCTCGGCCCGCACGCCCGGCAGCAGCCCCGGATCGGCGCCGGTGCTGCCGCCGAGCACGATCAGGCCCGGGTCCAGCACGGCGGTCACGGCGGCGGCCAGCCGGCCCACGTCGACGGCATGGCGGTCGACGACGGCACGGGCCACGGCCCGGCCCTCCCCGGCGAGGGCGAAGAGCCGCTCGGTGGTGCGCGGGCACGGCCCGTCCCGCTCCCCCCAGGCCTCCCTGGCCCTGCGCAGCAGCGAGCGGGCCCCGATGTACGCCTCCAGGGCCTCCCGGCGCGGCTCACGGCCGTCGTCCCAGGGGTAGGGCAGCCGCGCGAGCTCACCGGCGGCGCCGTTCGACCCGCGCAGCACCTGTCCGCCGACGACGATGCCGAGACCGATACCGACGCCGATCCGCAGATAGCCGAAGGTGTGGCGGCCGCGGGCGGCGCCCTCGTGCAGCTCGGCGAGCGCGGCGCAGTTGACGTTGTTCTCCAGGTGGACGGGCACCCCCGCGGGCAGCGCCACGGCCATGGCGTCGAAGACCGGGCCGGCCTTGGCGGTGGCCGGGCGCATGCCGCTGCCCTGCCGGTCCCGCGCGGTGACGTCACCGACGGCCACGACGATGGAGCGCAGCGGGGCGCCCTCCGGGAGCGCGGCGAGCGCCTCGCGTACGGCGTCGGCCGCGTCCTTGCGGGGGGCGGTGGCCTCGGCGAGCAGGGTGCCGTCCAGGGCGCAGCCCCTGACCCGGGTGTGGGCGGGGCCGAGGTCGACTGCCAGGACGGCGCCGGCGACGGGGCCGAGACGGTATACGGCGGCGGAGCGGCCCGTGCCGCTGGAGGCGGTGCCGGAGTGCGCGGCGAGCCGGGCGCCCTCCAGTTCCGCCACGGCGGAGGAGACGGTCGGCTTGGACAGCCCCGCCAGGCTCGCGAGCTGCGGGCGGGTGGCCCTGCTCGCCTGCGCCAGCACGGCGAAGACCGCGCTGGCGCTCTCGGTCAGGCGGGGGGCTTCCGCCACGTCGTGTTCCACAGTTTCCCCCACACGGGTACCGGGCCGCGCACCCGGCCGATCGGTTCGGCGGGCGGCGGCGAAAGGATGCGACGACGGCGCGCGTTCCCGCCCCGTGACGGCCCGGAAGGGGGCCGCGGAGGTCGAGTGCGCGACTTCTCTTGACGCACTGTACTTCGTTAGTTAACTTCCTAACGAACTTCACGGTACTCGCCTGCCGTGCCTCGTCAGAAGCCCGTCCCGGGGCTTCCCTAGTTCACCAGAAACTCGCAACTTCGCAGGTCACGGTTTCGCCCACCGTCGCAGCTCGACGCAACGACGAAAGAGGATCCGTGCAGGACTCTCCCCCTTCGCGCCCCCTCGTGGTCGGCGTCGACGTGGGTGGCACCAAGACGCATCTCCGCGCGATGGCGGGTGACGACGTCATGGCCGACCACGTCCGTTCCAGCAGCGGCTGGCGGCCGCACGACACCGCTGCCGCCGCCCGCTGGCTGGGCGCCCTCCTCCACGAGTCGCTGCCTTCGGGCGTGGGGGGGCGGCGGCCGCCCCGGCGCGGGGGCCCCCCGGGGGCCCCCCCCCCCCCGCGGCCCCCCCCCCCCCCCCCCCCCCCCCCGACCAGCCGGGCCGCCC
>NZ_JBIWGA010000042.1:0-53795 GCF_044763345.1 Streptomyces sp. NPDC096132 | reverse complement strand
GGACCCTGCGGGACATGGGGTACACGCGGCTGACGATGGTGCTGCGCGAGCCCCGGCCGGCGCCCGCGCCCCGCAGAACCCGCACCACCCGGCGCACCGCGAGCCACCTCAGCGTGGTCCCCGCCCCCCGGGCCTGACCGGGCACCGTCGGCGTTCAGGTCGCCGACGGCGCCCTGGTCGGAACATCGGATTCCAGCCAGTCACAGCAGCCTTGCGGGCATCAGCGGGAGGCAGCCTGGGCTCGACCGTCGAGCAGGATCGTGCGCGCCGGAGCGTCCGACCGTGTCGCTCAGACGGATGTCCCCCTGTCCACGAGGAGGCGGCCCCGTCGCCCTGCACGGGCACGGCCACCTGATGCTGGAAGTCCCGTCAGGCGGATGACCCTGACTCGATGAGGGGGAGCGGCCTGTCGGGATCGATGGACCGTAGTCGATGAACTCGTCGGCTGCGGCGTCGTAGGCGCGCACATGGCTGTGCGGACCGGTGCAGACGAGGGCACGCGCGATCTCGGGGAGGCCGAGGCTGAGGGCGTCGCAGTCTCCGAAGCGAACGAGGTGCAGCAGGTCGCCGGTGACATGCTCCCCATCGCCGACCACCGGCCAGTCGACTCCCCCGTTCAGTTCGTGGGTGAGGGCGGGCCACGTCCGTCACCAGGAGCCCTGACCACAACAGGTGGAACAGCACGGGCAATACGAGCAGCGGATCCCCCACCCTTGGCGCACGTCCCATCAGGACACCAACTCGATGCCGATCAAACTTCCGTCGTCAGCCGTCCTGAGCGGGAAACACCTCGTCGACGGCGCGGCGCAGCGTTTCGCGGACAGCCTTGGCGTCGTCGAGTTCGGCGGCCTGGAACGCGCCGTCATGGAGCAGGACGAGGACGCGTGCGGCGTGGTCGGGGTCGGGGTGCCCCATGGCGGCCGAGAGGTCGCGCAGCACGCCGAACAGCCAGGTGCGCTGGTCGTCGATGACCGCGCGCACCGGGTGGGTGCGGTCGGGGTATTCGGCGGCGGCATTGAGGAACTGGCAGCCGCGGAAGCCGTCTTCGAGGGTCGCGTCGCCGAGTACGGCCATGACCGCGCGCAGTGCCTCGCGCGGCTTCTTGCCCTGCCGCGCCTGTCCGACGGCGTCCCGGATCTGTTCGGCGGTGGTCGTGAGGTAGGCGGAGACGAGGTCGTCCTTGCTGGGGTAGTGCCGGTAGAAGGTGGCGCGGGTGACCTTGGCCTCGGTGACCAGTCGGTCGATTCCCACGGCCTGGATGCCCTCCGCGTAGAAGAGGCGGGAGGCGGTGCGCAGCAGCCGGTCCTTGGGGTGGAGCTCCGAGGCAGTCGTCATACACCCATCGTAGAGAAAGACCAGTCGTTCTGGACGGTCGCCCTCGTCGCTTTGCCACCCCCAGGGAGAACGACTAGTCTTTCTCGAAGAAAGACCGATCATTCTCTCTGAGAGGGTACGGAACCCATGAGCACCACCCCCATGATTGTTTTCGTCCACGGCGCCTTCGGTGACTCCGGCATGTGGAAGGGCGTCATCGCCAGGCTCCAGGCACAGGGCTACACCACCCTCGCCGTCTCGAACCCGCTTCGCGGCCTGGAGTCCGACGCCCAGTACGCGGCCACCGTCGCCAAGACCGTGGACGGCCCGGTCGTCCTGGTCGGCCACTCCTACGCCGGCGCGATCATTACCCGCGCCGCCCGCGACGCGTCGAACGTCGAGGCCCTGGTCTACGTAGCCGCCTTCCAGCCCGACGAGGGCGAGAGCTGCCTGGAGAACGCCTCTCGCTTCCCGGGCGCCAAGATGGGACCGGGCACCACCATCGCCACCGAGCACGAGGGCGAACCGGAGCTGCGCATCCTGCCGGAGCACTACCGGGACGTCATCGCCGGTGACCTCCCTGCCGAGGTCACCGACGTCCTCGCGGTCACCCAGCGCTCGGTGCGCGTGCAGGCCCTGACGGCGGAGCTGTCCGGCCGGCCGGCCTGGCGCACGCTGCCGTCGTGGGCAGTGATCGCGACTCAGGACAATGCCATCCCCGGCCAAGCGCAGGAGTTCATGGCCGAGCGCGCCGGATCGCACGTCGTGCGCATGGAGGCGTCGCACTCGGTAGCCATCTCGCAGCCCGACGCCGTGGCCGACCTCATCATCGAGGCCGCCAAGGCCACCCGCTGACCCCTCCCTCGTCGCCGCTACCACGGCCTACTGGCTGCGGCGGCGGCGACGGACCGGGGCCGGTGCCGATCAGACTTCAATGGCACGAACTTACTGATCATCAAGTTTCGGTGGCACGCGATCAAGGTTCGATGGCACAGGACACCTGCGCTCGCCCCTCGTCATGCCGGTGGGCAGCCTACCCCCTAGAATCGAACATGTGACCGATAGATCGCCGTCCCGACTGGAAATGCTGCGTTTCGCCCGCCGCGTCGCCGAACAGCAACTCACCCAGATCGACCGGTGGATCTCCACGGAGGAACGGCGGGAAGCGGAGCGGCAGCACGGCCTCGCGGCCCGGCCTCCCGCGCCGGACTGGCTGATCGAGCGCGGCCTGTCCGGCCAGGACCCGGTGTACGTGCACACCGGCGACTGCTGGAACGCGGGGAAGCGTTCGAAGGGCGTCGACCGGGCGACGGCCCTGCGCGCGCTCACCGACGGCGTACCGGCCTGCCCGCACTGCCGGCCGGACAGCGCGCTCGGCTACCCGGAGGGATGAGTCGGGCACTGCGGGGCTCGCGGGCCGCCGTCTTCTTCACCGCGGCAATTCCGGGCCGGCGGAAGGCCGGCTCGGCGAGGTCGAAGGTCTCCAGGTCAGCCTGGCCGGCGCCGAGGAGAAGCTCCGCCGGCTCGATCCGGGCCACGGGCAGCAGACGGCCGTGGACCTGGGCATCCCCATCACGCGTGGTGATCGATGAACCCACGAAGGCGGGCTGCCGCACGTCCCCCAACCAAGATCGAGAACAAGTTCAGAGAAGCGTGCGTCAAACGCCCTTCAGAACACGGTCAAGTGCCGCCCGGCCTGCAGGTCCCCAGTGCGGCTTACCGCCGGGAAGGCCCCGATCCCCGTTCTGCCCCATGAGCATCAGGAAGAGGCTCTTCATCGCGGCCAGCCCGCGGGCGCGCCGGATCGCCGCCTCGTCCGCATGCGCGTACATGTCGAAGAACCGTGAAACCGTGCCCGCGGGCAGCAGCACCCATGCGGCGGCGAGGTCCCAGGCCGGGTCGCCGGCGAACATGGCACCGAAGTCGACGATGCCCGAGAGCGTTCCGTGCGAGACGACGACGTTCGCGGGATGAAGGTCACCGTGCACCCATACCGGCGGGCCCTCCCACTCGGGAGCCGCAACGGCATCGTCCCAGACGGCCCGGACCTCATCTGCGATACCGCCGGGGACAACGGCTTCAAAGAAGTGGTCGAAGCCGTCCGTGCACTTCTTGGGGTGAGCGCCGAAGTCCGAGCTGATCAGCGCCTCGGTGGGCGCCTCCACGTGGAGCGCCCGGAGGAAGCTGGCCAATGTGTCGGCCGCGTGGGCGCCGCGGCTGATCGAGCCGTGGTCCAGCGGCTCGCCGGGAACCCACGTCATCACGGTCCAGTGCTTGGGGAAACGCTCGGACGGTTCGCCGAACCGTACCGGAATCGGCACCGGAAGCGGCAGGCGCGGAGCCAGCACGGGTAGCCACCGCCGTTCCTTGAGCTGGAGCTCCGGGGTGGGGTCCATGCGCTGCATGCGCACGGCCAACTCGTCCCCGAGACGCCACATTTGGTTCCCCCACCCGCCTGCCACCTCGCGGACGGCCAGCCCTGCAAGGTCTGGATGCTGCTCCTGCAGCAGGTCGCGGACCAAGTCTGCGGTGATCTCGATCTCGGTGTCGGTCATGCGAAGTCACAGTACTGAGGCAGCAGGCGGAACGGCTCTCGCTCTCCGGAACATCTCGCTGTGATGCCTGTGGCATCACCGATTCGGTTTCAGAGAACTGCGGATCAGTGACTCCGGGACGGACCGGCCCCAAGTCCACAGAAGTCACGAGACCGAAGCTGATCGCGCCGGACCATATCGTTCGGGGCACGGCACTCGCACCGGTCGTTTTCGCCAGCCAGGCGGGACTGTCGGATGCGCGGCCCGCGCACCCCCTGAGGCGTGACGGCTTCGCCAGGGTACGGGCAGACTGAACCCCCGAGCCAGCTGGACGTGACGGGGGTGAACGTTCTCGCCCAAGCCGCCGGCATAGCGAGCTGGTGGATCCGCAAGGGCATCGCCGACCGCGTCGAGGTACTCCACGGGCAACGCCTGGTCCTTGCCATCTCACAGTTCGACGTCCAAGTGCTCGATGATCCGCGCGAGCCGAACACCTACCAGGTCCGAACGACCACCAGCACGCGTTGATGCGCCTCGACCACGCGGCGCAGCTTCGGGACGCGTTGATCGTCGCCGACGAGCAACTGCTGTCCCGGAGTACGTCGGCTGCGGTGGAGATCCTCAGAGGCCGCTCCACCGTTGCGCTCGTCACCCGGGCGGACCTCGGCCGGATGTTCGCCAAGCCATCGCCCGCACTCGGCGTCCGCAAGCATGTGGGGGACGCCCACGCCGGACCAGCAGCTCCTCCGTGACCGTCACGGCATGAGAACCAGGCCCGGTTCACCAAACTGCGGTGACGCGCCTACCCAGTCTGTCCGGTCGATTCGCCGCCGGTCGACAGGGAGGTCCGGAAAGTCTCGGCGCCCGCAATCTTGGCAGCCGTCACAACCGCCATGGCGCCTGCCGCGACGGGGTGCCTCACCCCATACAGAGCAGCAGCACCACCGCCGAGCACCAGCGCCTTCACCACCAGGACGAACGGCTTCGGCCGCGCCCTGCCCACCGTCTACATCACCGGCGGCGCCCAGGGATGCGTACCGATCAACACCGTCGTGCGCGCCATCCTGCCCTGGCTGCTCCCCCACGCCAACGTCATCCACCAGTGCGGCGCCACCTCCAACAGGCCGGAGCGGCCGTCGCCCTGCTGAAGGAAGCGGTCATCCCCGACGGCCTGCGTACGGCAGCAGCCCCGATCCTCAGCTCAACCGAGCGCCGGACCCAGATGGCACAACAGGCCCGCGCCCTCGGCCGGCCCGACGCGGCGGAACACCTCACCGACGTCCTGCTGGAAGCCGCACTCTGAGGGCTGCCCCCTCACACGCCACCTGCCACCCACAGCCGGCAGGTCGCGGCGTCGCGGCTTCCTCAGTGGCATGCGGCCGCGCGATCTCCTGCCTACGGATCACAGGCGTCACTGCGCCCCACCGTCTACGAATCGAAGGCGGAAAGCGCCAACCCCTCCCCTGCCCACCGGCCAGGCTGGCCTGCCCTACTCGGGCTCCTCCACGTGCGCGTAGCCAGTCCGCGAGTTCAGGATGGTGCCGGACGGGAAACACTGCCACTGCGTCCGCTCAACTACCTCGCCGTACGCACCTCTCCCCTGGCTCGGGCCGGCCCACAGCCCCGGGCACCCCATCCCGACGATGAGGTCGCACACCTCACGGCGCTGATCCTTCACGGTCACGGTCTCTTTCGCCCTCATACGGCGCCAGGGTCGACCCGGTAGAGGATCTTCCCATCGGACCCGGTGAACCCACGCGACTCGTAGAAGGCTCGTGCGCCCGAGTTGTCGCGGTCAGCCGTCGCCCAGCGGGCAAGCAGGAGGCCGCTCGCCGTGCACGCAAGGTGGTGGCCATCAGCGGTGACAGTGGCGGCAGCCAACTCATGCCCCGGCGTCGAGGGGATACCGGGCGACATCACCCGGCACCGCTCATCGGTCAGGCAGGCCCGGGCGGAGGTAAACCGGACGGCCGCCGGCATGCGGGCGCCGGAGAGGTAGCGAAGCATTTTGTGGAATCAGTGTTGTCAAGGCAGCAGGTCAACCGTGTGTCAGACGAAGCGTCGCGCGGCGTCGGTCCAGGAGGTCTCGTGACGATTGTCGGTGATTGCCTTGAAGTTACGGGCAGCGACAGCGGCACTTGGCCGGCCCCTGGTCCTTGGCTCTGTGTTCAGCAGGACGGACGTGGCCGCCGACAACGACTTGATCGCCATGTAGGGCGCGGCTCCGGAAGACCTCCAGCCGACGGGTTGTCCTCGTTTGATGCTCCGGCGGACGACCTTGAACGCCTGGCGGACACCGCCGAGCGTGTCGATGTCGTCCTCGGTGAGGAAGCGCTCGGCAGCCAGCTTGGCCATGAGGGCCTCGATCTGTCCTTCGGCGGCGGTTGCCCGTTCGAGGCAGCCCCAACCGACATGTTCGGGCGTGGTGACGGGTGTGTGGCCGTCTGTCAGGGAGTCCCACGTCTTCCAGATGGCTACGAATTCTCCGTAGAGACGTTGGAAGTCCTGCGCGGCTGCCAGGTCCATCTCACGGCTCTTCTTGACTTGTTCCCAGCGGTCAGTGACCCGGACCGTCACAAGCCAGCCTCCGCCGAGAGTGACGGCCGCCGTGAGCAACGGGGCGCCTACCGACTCGATGATCGACATGGGCCTCCTGACGACGGTAACGAGTAGTCCCTGCCCCATTGTGCTGGGCGACGCATGAGATCGTGGCGTCCTCACGGTTTCTCTTCCTGCCTGGCCGCAGCGGGCGGTCGTCTTCGACAACTGCCTCTCGTCGGCGGCCTCGACGACCTCGTCGACAAGTTTGGTGGCCGGCACGGAGCGGACGCGGAAGCCGTGCATCGCGGCCCCGGTGGCCTGGGGTTGTCAGCAGGCGGGACTACCGGTGCCGGAACCGCCGGTCAGACAGAATGGCTCGCCCTTCCTGACCCGTCCGCAGGCGGCGAGAGTGCTGACGTAGCCGGGTCCATGTCGGGGTCGGCGTCGAAATCGAAAACCCGCAGACTTTCGTCGCCCGGGGACCCCGAGTCCAACGCGAACAACACCCCCTGCAGTCCGCCGGGCCGCCCCACGTGCCGAGCGCAACGCCGGACCGGACTTCACCGGACGGCCTGCCGCTCGAGCGGGTCGGGCGCCGCCGCGCCCGCCCTGTGCAGCGCGATCGCCGGTGGTCGCCGGGCCGGGGGCGAGGTACCGCCCTGCCGTGTGGTGATCAGGGGGCGACGGCCCCCGCCACGTTCTCGGTCGAGTCCGCTGCCGAGCCGCCCGGCATACGTGTGCCAATGCGTAGTTCCCCCGAGGCGGCCGAGGGGGCCGTCTGGGAAACTCCCGGGTGAAACGGGCGATCGGCTATGACTCGCAGGACGGGCCCTGCGGCGCGCGCGGTGTTCACGGTTTGCCATGGCGGGGGATGCGGCGATGAGCGCGGAAGAGTGGATCACTCTGTCTCTCCTCCCGTCGGTCCTGTGGGTGGCGACTGGCCCCTTGGTCGTGGCCGCCCTGGGAGTGTGGTGTGCCCGCAGGACCGGCCGACGGCCGTTGATGCACTCAGTGCTGGTGCCGTTTGAGCCGGTGGCGGCCCTGGGCGTCGCCGCCGTCCTGTCACGGGAGACCGGGGAGGGCAGTCTCCTCGGGTACCTATACGTCTTCGTCATGGGCCTCACCCTGCTGCCCTGGCTGCTCGGCTACGGCATCACGCGGGTGACGCGCGCCGTGCGCACGCCTCAAGCGCGCCACGTGATTCGCCTCGTCAGGGTGACAGCCGGGCTGATGACCAGGGATCGGGGGTGCCAGTCATGACTGTGCAGCCGAGTCCGCAGCCTGCCGCCCCAGCGCCCGGCGGGAGGTGGTCGCACCTGGCGACCGGGGCGGAGCTGGCCTTCATGGCGCAGCTCGTCGTCGCGGGAGCGGTCTTCCTCGCCACCGCCGGCATGCGCGACGACCATGGCATCGGCTTCGCCGGTGGCGCCCTCACCTGGACCCCCCGGGTGCTCCTCCTCATAGTCCTTGCCGGATACCTGCACTGGCTGCTGTTCACCCTGCCCGCCATGGCACTGGCCCGGCTTCTGGCAGCCCCTCCATGGGCGGCGCTGCGGGCGGCACTCGGGGCCACTGCTGTCACCGCGGCCCACCTGGCGTGGGCCGCCTCCGCGTGGGACGTCCCGGTCCGGTGGACGGTGGCCTGGATCACGGGCACCGGGCTGCTCCCGGTGACGGCGGCCTGGTACGCGCACCACCGGTCGCTGGGGTGGGGCGCGATGGCGGCCCGGATCGGCGCTGTCACCGGAGCGGCCCTGCTCCTCGCCGTGGTCGGCGGGTTCCTCCAGGAGTGGACCCACTGGCACGCGTACGAGCCGCCCCGGCTCGACCGGAGCCAGTACGTCGGGGACTGGATCGGCGGCGGCGCGTACCGGCTGCGGCTGAGCGAGAACGGCGAGGCCGAGGGCGACAACCTGCCGCTGGTCGACGAGAACGCCGGGCCGTGGGACACATGCTCGGGCACCGGGACGTGGACCTTCGTGCCGCAGCCCGAGGCCGGCCGCCCGGCCCACGGCGGACCGCGGGACAGCATCACGCTCACGATCCCGGGCTGCGGCGCCCTCCGTGACTGGCAGGCGGCCGGCACGGTCGACCGGCCGCAACTGTTCGTCGTCAAGGGAGACCCGGGCACGCCCTCGGTCATCCCCCTGCATCGCCCCTGAAGTGCTTGTTTTCGAACCGTCGCTGGGCTCCGCACAACGTGGCCGATGGCAAGGCGGCCATGTACAGAAGTGAAATGACGCGAGTCGGTGGACGCGGCTCCTGCAGGCTGAGCGGCCTTGAGCCCATGCAAGGATCGGACCATGGACGACATACGTTTCTGGGCCCTCATCGCATCGTTCGACTGGGAACGGGCCGGTGATGACGAGGCGGTTCTCGCTCCTGCCTCGCAGGTGCTTCAGGGGCTGCCACCGCGGGAGATCGTAGCGTTCGAGGACCTGCTTGCCGCCAAGCTCTTCGCCCTGGATACCCGAGAGCACGCTCGTTGGTGCTATCAGGGAGAGGCGGATCCGGACGATGGAGACGATTACATCTCCGCTGACGACTTCCTGTACGCGCGTTGTGTCGTGGTGGCGAACGGACGGGAGTTCTACGAGGGCGTACTCGCGGATCCCTCGCGTTTCCCGGCCGGGCTGGAATTCGAGTCTCTCCTGTACCTCGCCAGCAATGCGTACGAGGCCCAGACCGGAGCGCCTCACGACCAGCTCACGAGCGTCTCCTGGGAGAGCTTCAGCAATACCGACGGCTGGCAGCCCACCCAGTGCAAGCCCTCGCCCTTGTGACCCGGTGCAGTGGGTGGACCCGGCTCGGTAGTCCAGCGCACGGGTCGGTGTTCTGGGGGTTGGATGTAGGTGGAATTACCTGTTCTTGTGACGGGATGCTGCTTGGGAAGCGATGGGGGCCGGGGATGTCAGTGGCGGTGGTTATGGTGCGCGTTGCGAGAGGATGCCGTCATGGAATGGAAGGCTTGAACCCATGGATCCCCTCAACGTCGAGCACGAGTGCGTGATCGACGTCATGTTCACCGGGCCACAGCGGCCCAGCTTCGGTGATGTCTTCCTTCTCTGTGGTGACGACAACCCGAACTTCCCGCCCACGGACCCCCGTTGGGGATCGCTGGACCACTTGCAATTCGAACAGGTCGACGACTACTTCGCGATCCTCGACGACGGCACGGACGAGCCCGTCATCTGGCTGTATCCCCTGGCCCGGGGATCCGTCGTGCACCACCATCCGGGACCGTTCGAAGGCCTGCGACTGCACTACGACCCTGAACTGGACAGCTCGGGCCTGGTCGCCCACTTCGTCAACGTCATCGAATGCCTTGCAAACCTTTTGCCCGCACGAGCTCTGTGGGGACAGCAACGTGAACCCATCGGGCCGCCCATCGACACCGACGCCCTTATGGCTCGCGTCCAGCGGTTCGTCGACAGCGGCGCATGGCGGCATCAGGTGTAGGCGGCGGCAGTGGCGCCATTGCCCGCCGGCCTGACCATCGACGGCACCGAGATCCGGGTGCCCGACCGGCACCCGGACGCAAGGACCGGGCACGTTCACCTCCGGCAAGAGCAAGCAGAACGCCATCAGAACCATGGCCGTCACGGACTGCGACGGCCGGGTGCGCAGTCCGACCAGGCCCGGCGGCTGGCGGGGCATCAGGCTTCTGGCCGGTGGTCCCGACCCGCCACCTCGGCCGCCGGATGGGTCAGCGGGTGATGAACGGCTCGGTCAGGTGTGGGGTCGCGAGGTAGAGCGTGTCGGCGGCCCGGCTCTGGAGCACTTGTTCCCTTGAGGCCCTTGCCTGCCCAGGGTCCATTTCGTGAGCGTAGGCGAGTTTGGGGTGAAGCACCTGGATCGCGTGCACGAGCAGATCACCGGTGACGGCGACCAGTTCGCGCCCGGACGCGACGAGCACGCTCTGGTGTCCAGGTGTGTGACCGGGCGTGGCGAACACGCGCTCGCCGCTGCGCAGCGGGGTGTCGCCGTCGAGCAGCCGTAGCTGACCGGCCTTTTGGAGCGGGTCGATCACGGTGGACCGCAGCTGCGGGTTGATCTCCTCGAGCGCGTTGAGTTCGGCTTGCTGCAACAGGTATGCGGCGTTCGGGAAGAACGGTCGCCTCTGCTCGCCGCCGACGACGGCCCAGCCCACGTGGTCGGTGTGGAGGTGCGTGAGCACCACGGTGTCCACTTCGGACGGTTCGATACCCGCGGCGGCCAACGAGGCCGGGAGCGCACCGGGCACGGGCGCCCACGAGGCCGCCGGGCTGTCGGCCGGGCCGATCCCCGCGTCGACCAGCGTCACGCCCTGGTCGCTGCGGATCGCGAACGCGCGGAACTGGAGCCGCCAGCGCCCATTGGCGTCGAGCGCGCCGGGATCGAGGCGGTCGGCCGCCGCCCACTGCTCGGTGGTGGCGTCGGGGAACGCCTCCGACCTAGGGGAGAAGAAGGGGCCCACGCCGTCGGCGAGCGCGATGACGGTGTACGGACCGACCTGAAGGGAAGGGGGCATCCCACAGATGGTGCCACCGGAGGGCGGCCCACGACCACGTGAGTCGCCCCAGAGTCCGCTCCCGGTCGTGGGCGCCTCGTGGAACCGGCAGACCTCGACCCTGTGCACGGCCCGGGCATCAGCCGCCTCCGTCTCAGGAGGGCCGCACGGGGAAGGCCCCCTTTCACCTCGCCTGGGCTCGCCGTCGGCACGTGGTGGGTGTCGGCGAACGCCGCCTGCCGGGTGCTGTTCCAGGACGTGCGGCGGGGCAGGCTGCCGTGTCCCAGGTGCTCCAGCAGTGCCACGGCTCGCCCGGCAACGTCCGGACTGTTGTCGTGGACGTAGGCGCTCGACGACCAGATCGAGCGGGGCGCCGGCCCGGAGATCATCAGCGGGCGCGGCTTCGGGGCGGTCAGTTGCACTCGATCGGTCTCTGGCGGGACCGGCCGGCCGAGAAACGCGGCAAGGCGATCAATGGCCGGAGCGGTCTCCTCGACGGGGCGCGGCTCGGCGAATCGTCCCGTTCGGGACTGGGGGGGAGAGTCGGGCCTGAGCGGACGCCAGAGCCTGCTCGGCAAGGTCTTCGGGCAGCCGGGCCGGGATTCCGGTGGCCTGGGCGAGGTCTCATCCGTGAGCGAGCAGATCGTACAGGCGGATCTGTAAGCGCTCGGCGCCCGTGGCGCTCCCCAAGGGTCCACGATGACTCCGCTCGAGCGCCCCAGGGGCGGAGAAAGCTGCCAGCAGCGAAGCACTGGGCGAGCAGGGCGCCGACAGAGGCGCATGCACGTGCGAGATCGTCGACTGTCGCAGCTACCTGCCCACTCACTGAACCTCGGGCTTTCACGAGCGGTGCCGTCTGCACTTCTCAGGTGAAGACCGCATGTCCGCGTCCAGCACCACGAGTGGGGTCGGGCGGGTGGGGTGCTGCTGGTCGAGAAAGTCCGCAGTACGGGGCCCACATCAGGCGATAATGATCGCTAGCTGCCTGTGGGTGTTACTTGGGGGTTCTTGTGAGTCTGAGTCCGCGCGAGGTGTTTCTCCGGCTTGTTCATGGGGTCGCCGACGGGAACTCAAGCGAGTTGCCTGACCTGTATGGCGAGGTCACCGATGTCCGGCATCCGATGGCGACGCCGGAGTCCGAGCCGTTGACGAGTCGGCGTGCGCTCCGGGAACACTTCACGGTGCCGCCCGAAGTTCGGGAGTCCTTGCCGAAGAGGAGTGTCGTCGATGTCATCGTCCACGAGACCGCCGATCCGGAAGTGATCGTCGCCGAGTTCGCCTACGAGTTCACGTTGCCGGACGACTCCAGGGCCAAGGTGCCCTGCGTCTTCGTCATGCGTGTGCGGGACGGTCAGATCATCGAGTCACGCGACTACATCGACCCGATCCGTACGTACACGGCACGCGGGGACCTTGACCGCCTCATCGCGTCGTTACGGACGGATGTTTCCTGAACTCAGTGCCGACGAACCCACCGCACTTTCGAGCACGCCTGCAATGACGGGAACCTGAAGCAAGTCCACTGAGGACTCAAGGAGAACCGATTGCGGCGCCGCCGGCATTGGCATCCGGGGCGCGATCGGGTACTCATGACGAAGGGCAGGTCCCGTTCATGCATGATGACGACATGGACCATAGCGACCAGCGCTTCCACGTCATCGTGCTGTCGAACTTCGCGAAGGGCTTCGACAAGTACGCGTTCGCTTACGGCAAGGCGGGGATTCCGGAGAGTACCTATCCCGACCGGTTCCACCTGCTGACCCGGGCGGAGTTGGGAATCGGCATCGGCAAGGCGCGGCGCTTGCTGGACCGTCTGGCCATTCCGGGCGACCGGCTGCTGGTGCTGGAAACCATGGTGGACGCCAACAAGCTGGTGCCCAACGTGTCGACCGGCCTCGGCATGGAACTGCACGAGGCTCGCATCCGGTTGTCAGCAGTCCACGAGCTCGACCAAGCGGGCGACGAGTTCACTCTGCGCCCGACAACCGTCGAGGACGCGATGGCGGCCTCCCTGCGCCTGCACGGATCGGCACAGCGTCGCTACGCCGAGACGCGACCGCGCTCGGTATCGCTTCTGCCGGTCGCCTCCGCCTGCCAAGCCCGGTGTTCGTTCTGCTTCTCCTCGGCTTCGATCTCCAGCGACCAAGCGCCGGCACGGGTCCCGTGGGACGCGGTCGCCCACTGGCTGGAGCGCTCCCGTGCGGCGGGCGCCGAGCGTGCAGTGATCACCGGTGGCGGGGAGCCTACGCTCATACCCTTCGAACAGCAGCTGCGACTGGTGTCCGCCTGCTCGGCGGCCTTCCCGAAGGTGGTCCTGATCACCAACGCGCACACCCTGGCGAAAGGCCGGCATGCTGACCGGGCCGGCCGCCTCGCAGCCCTGAGCGCCGCAGGCCTGAGCGTGCTGGCGGTCTCCCGGCACCATCAGGACGACGCCGTCAGCGAGCGGCTGATGATGCTGCGCACGCCGGTGAGCTCTGTGATCGACACCTGGCGCGTGGAACGTGACCGCTGGCCCAGGCTGCGGATGAGGCTGATCTGCGTGCTCCAGCATGGTGGTGTCGCCGACGCGGCCGAGGTCGCCGACTACCTTTCGTGGGCCGCGGCTCTCGGTGTCGAGGAAGTCTGCTTCAAAGAGCTCTACGTATCCACCAGCACCGAGTCGCTCTACTTCGACCGCGCCGCCAACGTCTGGAGCCGAGAGCACCAGGTGTCGCTGTCCGTCGTCACCCGGTTCGCGGAGCAGCACGGCTTCGAACTGGCGAGCCGCCTGCCCTGGGGCGCGCCGGTCTACCACGGCAGCTGGGACGGACGGCCGATGCGGATCGCCGCTTACACCGAGCCCAGCCTGCTCTGGGAACGCACCAGCGGGATCGCACGCAGCTGGAACGTCATGGCCGACGGACGCTGCTACGCCTCCCTGGAAGACCGGGCCAGCGAGATCCTGCCGGAAGACGCAGCGGCATGAGGTTCGACGAGTTCCAGGAACTTCGGCAGCGGCAACTCAAGACTTCCTCGTCGCTTCTGGACGCCGCCGAGACCAACGTGTACCGGGCGCTCGCTCCGCTGCGACCGGAACCGCCGACCGACATGAGTACGGTGCACCGGTGCGATCTCGCCCGTGCCTGGCTGCGGCGCTTCGAGCTGCCGGAAGAGTGGTCCGGCGACGCCATGGTCTGTCGAGGGGTCCGGCACGGGCTCGGTGTGGTGTTCCACCGGCTGCGCGCCGTGCAAGCGCGGTTGTGGCTGCCCAGCGACGTGTACCCCGTCTACTTCGAGCTGGCCCGCGCTGCCGGCCTGGCACCCGCGTCCTACCCGACGCTACCGGCGCCGGCCCTGCCGAGGTCGCCGACGGACCACCGGCCCGAATACCTGCTGCTCGCCAACCCCAGCAAGCCGCTCGGCCGGTACCTGTCCGATGCCGAGTGCGCCGCGGTGATTTCGTGGCTGCGGGAATCACCACGCCGCCGCCTGCTGATCGACAGCGTCTACGACCTCGGCGCCCCGTTCGCTGCCGGCACACGGCGATTGCTGGACACCGGTTGTGCGGTCCTGCTGCATTCGGTCACCAAGGGATGGCTGTGGCCACGCACGTTCGGCGTGGTCCTGCTGGGTCCGGCGCAAGCCGAATGGGCCGAAGCGTTCCGGGCGGATCCGCCGACGCCGGCACAGCTCAGGCTCGCCGACCGTCTGCTGACCGAGCACAGCGACGTACCCGGGCAGGTCGCCGACCACCTGGCCGCACGGGCTGAACGGCTGTTCGAACGGTTGCCGGACGAAGTGCTCAAGGCGATTCCCACGGCGAGCCGGACTTGTCCCGGCAACTACTTCTTCCCGGTCGAAATCCCAGCGGAGACGCTCCAGCGCGAGTGCGGCGTGCTCGCTATCCCAGTCGGCGTGTTCGGGGAGAGCAGCTGGCCCGGCTCCATCCTGACCAGCCTTGCCGACGCTTTCGGCCCGACGCCGACGGCGGCACGATGAAACCACTGAAGGCGCACCCCGGTGGACGCAGCATCAGGTTCTGGAGTTCGGTCATCGCGGCTTGGAAGTCGGCTCGGTCGCGCCCGAACCTGTCCGGCCCGGCCTCCTACACAGCCACCGCCCCCGTCCGCAGATCCTCTGTGCCGACGGCAGGTCGCCTGCGACCCTCCGGAGCTCGTCACATCTGAGCTCATTCTCCACTCTTCGTATCGCGGATAACAAGATTCTCCAAAGGGCTTGTTGATCGATTCCCAGCGCGGCACACTGCTGCCACTTGACTACGCGAGGCCGCTGAACCCGGTAATCCCGTTTCGTCGATGCTCACGCCGGAATCATGCCTCTCGTTTGCTGCTGATGAGCATTTCTCCGCGATGCTTATCATCGCCGGTATTCCAGGGGGCGGGATGCCTGAAATCATCCGCTGGTCATTTTCGGTGAGTGTTGCGCAAGGGCCGTCGGTGTCCGCATCGGACTCCGTCTGCGTGAACGCGTACGACAGATTGAGCATCCCCGTCCCTGCGGGGGCCAAGGACGTCCCTGTCGAACTGCAGCCGGCGAAGACCGCGAAGCAGGTAAGCCTGCTTGTGGTGCGGGCGAGCAGCCCCGCCGCGGACGTCACGCTGAGCGCCGACGGAGGCACGCCCTATCCCCTCGACGGGCCCTTCGTGCTGATCGGATCGGGGGCCGTCCAGTTGCTCGCCGACGCCCCGGGAACACTGCGCCTCAGCAACGGCACCGCGGCGGACGTCACGGTCGACATCCTCGTCGGGCGCGATCCCACTCCCGCTCCCACTCCCTGACGGCTCCGTCCGGACTCCCCGGTCCCTCACGAAAGGGTCCCCGCACCATGGTGACTACGTCCTACCCCGGTGTGTACATCCAGGAGCTGGACTCGGGGGTGCGGGTCATCACCGGCGTGTCGACGTCCATCACGGCCTTCGTCGGCCGGGCCCGGCGCGGTCCGGTCGACTCCCCCACCACCGTCAACACCTTCGGTGAGTACGTCCGCCGGTTCGGCGACCTGTGGGACGAGAGCCCCATGGGCCACGCCGTCGCGCAGTTCTTCGCCAACGGCGGCTCGGAGGCGCTGATCGTCCGGGTGCACCGTCCGAGCGCCGAGAACGCGAACGACCTCGCCGCGGTCGACGTACCCGCCGACGGCGGAATGCCGCTGCGGCTCGTCGCCGCCGCGCCCGGCACCTGGGGGCGGCAGGTGCGCGCCGTCGTCCCTCCGCACCCCGCGGGCGCCAATTCCTTCCACCTGACCTTGCAGGAGGTCTCGGTCGCCAACCCGCGCCAGGTCGTGAACGAGGAACGCTTCCTCAACCTGAGCACGGCCCAGGGCGATCCACGGTACGTGGGCGACATCCTGGCCGCGCAGTCCCGGCTGGCCGCCGTCGACGCAACCGCACCGCCTCCGGCCGGCCGACCCCAGGTCGCCCAGGAGCCGATCGCCTTCACCGGCGGCGACGACGGCCGGCGCATCACCGCCGCCCAGGTGTCGGACGGCGGACTTGAGGACGAGAGGAAGGGCATCTACGCCCTGGACGGCGCGGACCTGTTCAACCTGCTGTGCATCCCGCCGTTCGCGCCGGACGTGGACCCCGACCAGGCCACCTGGGACAGCGCGGCAAAGTACTGCGCGGACCATCGGGCGATGCTGATCGTGGACCCGCCGGAAGGATGGACCGACCCCGGCGGTGTGCCCGCCGCCGTACCCTCGCTCATGACGCGTTCCGCCAACGCCGCCGTCTACTTCCCGCGGATCCGGGCCGCCGACCCGCTGCGTGAGAACCGGCTGGGGACGTTCGTCCCCTGCGGCGCCGTCGCCGGTGTCATCGCCCGTACCGACGCCACCCGTGGTGTGTGGAAGGCACCCGCGGGCCAGGAGGCGACGCTGAACGGCGTCGCCGGGCTCACCGTGCGGCTCACCGACCAGCAGCAGGGCAAGCTCAACCCCGAAGGGGTCAACTGCCTGCGCACCTTGCCCGCCGCGGGCCGCGTGGTGTGGGGCGCCCGTACCGGCGTCGGCGCCGACCAACTGGCCGACCAGTGGGCGTATCTGCCGGTGCGGCGGCTCGCCCTGTACATCGAGGAGAGCCTCTACCGCGGCACGCAGTGGGTGGTCTTCGAGCCGAACGACGAGCCCTTGTGGGCCCAGATACGGCTCAACGTGGGCGCGTTCATGAAGGGGCTGTTCCGCCGCGGCGCCTTCCAGGGCACCACACCGGCACAGGCCTACTTCGTGCGGTGCGACCGGACGGTCAACCCGCAGGAGGACATCGACCGCGGCATCGTCAACGTCGTCGTCGGCTTCGCCCCGGTCAAGCCGGCGGAGTTCGTCGTCATCAGCATCCAGCAGATCCGGCCGGGGGCGTGACCATGGCGCAGTTCACCGTCAACACCCAGCGTTTCGACCCCTACAAGAACTTCAAGTTCCGCGTGATGTGGGACGGCCGCTACGTCGCCGGCATCAGCAAGGTGAGCCCCCTCAAGCGCACCACGGAGGTGGTGTCCCACCGGGCGGGCGGGGACCCCAGCAACGGACGTCCGCAGCCGGGGCGTTCGACCTACGAGGCGATCACGCTGGAGCAAGGGGTCACGCACGACACCGAGTTCGAGCGCTGGGCGAACAAGGTGTGGAACCTCGGCTCCGGACTGGGTGCCGAGGTGTCGCTCGCAGATTTCCGCAAGGACCTCACCCTGGAGATCTACAACGAGGCCGGCCAACTCGCGCTCTCCTACCGGATCTTCGGCTGCTGGGTCTCGGAGTACCAGGCGACCGCGGAGCTCGACGCCAACGCCAACGCCGTGCTGATAGCCAGCCTGAAGCTGGAGAACGAGGGCTGGGAACGCGACTACGACGTCACCGAGCCCACCGAGCCCTCCTTCAGCGAACCGGGGGTCTGATGAACAGCCGCCCGACGGACGAGCGGGCCCTGCTCGGCCTGCTCGACGAGGGCGAGACACGGTCGCCCCACGAGAGGGCCGTTCTCCTCGCGGGGGCGGCGGGTCCGGCGAGCGACGTCGCGATCGCCGACCTGCCGCTCGGGCTGCGGGACCGGCGCGTCCTGCGTCTGCACGGCCTCCTCTTCGGCACGTCGGTGCACGTCCAGGACACCTGCCCGCACTGCGCCGAGGTGATGACCTGCGTGCTGACGGTCGATCAGTTCGAAGAAGTCCCGCCGACCTTGGCCACTCCCGCGCGGGTGGAACTCGACGGCTGGACGGTCACCTGTCGTGCGCTGACGAGCACGGATGTCGCCCATGCGCTGCGCGCGCCCGACCGGGCCGGGGCGAGACTGCGACTGCTGGCCGCGTGCGTCGTCGACGCGGAGCGGGACGGACTGCCGGTTCCCGCCGAAGTACTCCCGCCCCCGGTAGCTGCGTCGGTGGTCCGGGCCGTCGCCGAGGCCGACCCGTTCGCGGAGCTCCGGCTGTGCCTGGTCTGCGCGCAGTGCGGTGGCTCGTGGGAGGCCGTCCTCGACCCGGCGCACTACGTATGGCGCGAACTGGCCTACTGGGGCCGCCGCTTGATGGGCGACGTGCACGTCCTCGCCCGCGCCTACGGGTGGCGTGAGCACGATGTTCTCGCCGTGCCCGCCTCACGCCGGGCGGTCTATCTGGGGCTGGTGCGCGATGGCTGACTACTTCGACCGGCTGCTGGACAGGGCCGAGGGGACGGCGTTCGTGCTGACGCCGCCACGTGCGGGGCCTTATGAACCGGCCGAGCAGGTCGGCGTGTTGTCCGGTAACGCGGTGGCGGGTCCGGAAGTTCCTGAGGTGCCTGAGGTGCCTGAGGTGCGTGCGGTGCGTGCGGTGCGCGACGTGGCCGACATGCCGGAGGCGTCTCAGGTTGGGGAGGAGGTTCTCGAACGCGCCGAGGCTCCATCGGCACCGGTCGACCCGCTACCCGCGGCCGCTCCGGTCACCTCACAGCCACGGCCGACGCATCGCCCACCGGATGTCCAGCCCATTCCCTCCGTACGGGAGGCGCGGCAACCCCGCCCCACCGCACGCCCCCTGCCGGACACACCACCGGTGACCCGCGCCGCCCCTGTCGGCCCGGACCACCTGAGCGGACCGCCTCCCACCGCCGTACGAACGGCACAGCCCTCCGCCGTTCGACCCCGCACCCCCGAGCCCGCTCCCCCTGCCGTCTCCCCGGCGGCCGAAGGTGCCGCACCCCGAGAGGTACGCCCCGTCGACCCCCCGTTGGCGACCGGCCCGCCACCACAGGCCCCGCCCGTACCCGCCACTCCCCGGCACGTCTCCGACCGGCCGGTCGTCGTCCGCGTGCGCATCGAGCGCGTGGACGTGCGGGCGCATCCCGCGCCCCCGCCGACCACCACTCACCGTTCCGCACCGGCGGCACGGGCCGCCGCCGCGGACAGCTCACCGCTGACCCTCGACGCCTACCTCGAACGAGCCCGGCGGCGGTCATGAGCAACCACCTCGCGCTGGCCGGAGTGACCGCCACCGTCGTCCAGTTGCTGGACGAGGTGGTGGCCCGGGATCTGCCCGGCGCCACCGCCTCGGCGGGACGGCCGGACAAGAGTCTGTCGGACGCGCACCCTCAAGTGGTGGTGTTCCTGTACCGGGTCGAGCCCAACGCGGCCTGGCGGAACGAGGACCTTCCGACCCGTGCGGCCGACGGAGGTCTCCGTGTGCGGCCCCAGGCCGCTCTCACCCTGCACTATCTGCTGACCTTCGCCGGCAACGAGACCGAGTACGAGCCGCAGCGGATGCTCGGCAGCGTCGCCGGGGCGCTGCACTTCCGTCCGGTGCTGTCACGCGCGGACATCGCGCGGATGGCCACGTCCCGCAGTGCGGGCCACCCGCTCGCCGGGGTCGACGTGGCCACCCAGCCCGATCTGATCAGGCTCGCGCCGGTGCCCCTCAGCACGGGCGACCTGGCCGGTCTGTGGTCGTCGTTCTTCCAGGTGGACTACCGGTTGTCGGTGGCCTATCAGGCCGAGACCGTGCTGCTGACGCCGTCATCGGCGCCCGCGTCCCCGCTTCCGGTCCGTGAGCGGCGCCTGGTCGTGTCGACCTCACGCGGGTTGGCGCTGCACCGGGTGGTCGGGGCCCCGGACGCCGAGGCGCCCCTCTTCGCCGGTAGCGCCGTGGCGCTGACCGGAGCCGATCTGGCCGGTGACGAGGTGACCGTCGTCCGGTTCGGCGACTCCGAGGCGGTGCCGTCGTCGACGAGCCGGGCGCGCCTGCTGGCCACCGTCCCGGACACGGTCACGGCGGGGACGGTTCCCGTGGTCGTGGAGCATCGGCGGCGCCTGGGCACTCCGCCGCGCCTGCGCCTGTCCGGCCGTTCGAATGTCTGCCCCGTCGTCGTGCACCCCCGGATCCGTCGCGCTCCTAGTGGCCATCAGGTCTCGGTCACCGGCCTGACGCAGGACCCGGCGGGGCTGCACAGCGGAACGCTCCAGGTGACGGTCGATCCGGCCGTACGGGCCGCACAGGATGTGTCGGTGCTGCTCGACCCGGTCGGCGGCGGGGCCGGGTTCGCCTTCTTCGACGACCGCCGCGACGGCCCCGGCAGCCCTGCCGAGGCCCATGAACTCGCCATCCCGTTCACCCGCCTGCCCGGCGGCGACTACCTGGTCCGCCTTGTCGTCTCGGGCGCCCACAGTCCGCTCGGCACGGCCGACGCCGGGACCCCTGTGGAACCGCGGGTGAGTGTGCCGTGACGGCGTCCTGGGCCACGCAGAACCAGCGCTGCACCACGCTGCTGGTACGGCGTTCCGCGGCGCTGCTCGCGAAGGGACCGGACGCGGACGTCACCGCGACCGAGGCCGAACTCGCCAGGATCCGGGCCGAGATGACCCAGCCGCCGGTCATCACCGCGCTGCGCGAGGCCTTCGGCCTGAGCGGGTTCGAATGCGACGTGATCATGTTGTGCACGGCCACGGAGCTCGACTCCGGCGTACGGCAGGAGCTGGCGCGGTCGGCGGACGGCCCCGGCCCTGGTGCGGTGACGTTCGGGGTGGCGCTGGCCGTGCTGCCCGAGCCGCACTGGAGCGCGCTGGCCCCGCAGGCGCCGCTGCGCCGCTGGGGGCTCGTCGAACTCGGCCTCGCGGCCGGGCGGATCCTGACGGCACGTGAACTGGCCGTCGCCGAGCGCGTGCTGCACGCCCTGGTCGGAGTCCGGTATCTCGACGGGACGACCGGGTTGCGGACGCCGGGCGAGACGCCCGCTCTCACGTCGGGACAGTTCCGGGTGGCTGAGCAGGCGGCCTCGGCCCTGGCGGCGGGGGCCGCTCCCGTGCTCCAGCTCGTGGGCCGGTCGGCGGACACGGCGACCGCCGTCGCCTGCGCCGCCGCGCGTGATCTGGGGCTCGCCGTGGCCGTCCTGGACGCGGCCGACGTGCCCACCGACGGTGCCGGGCGCGCGGCTCTCGCGCGCGGGCTGGAACGGGAGGCCGTGCTCGCCGGTGTGCTGGTCGCCGTGGACGCCGTGAACGGCTCGGGCGAGGCGGCGGCCCGGCTGGCCGACGAGATGTCCGGGCCGGTGGTTCTGCTGGCACGGCACGCATGGCCGACCCGCCGCGCCGACGTGCGGCTCGTAGTCCCCGGCGCGACGGCGCAGGAGCGGCTGCAGTCGTGGTCGAGCGCGCTCGGTCCGGCCGCGGCGGCGCTCGACGGCCAGGTCGCGCGGGCGGCCGAGTGGTTCGACCTCGACCCGGCCGCCATCCGCGCGACCGCCGCCGAGTTCGCCGTACAGGACAAGCAGGACGCCACCCGCTTCTGGCACCTCGTGCGCGAGCGGGCACGGCCCCGCCTCGACCATCTCACCGAGCAGGTGACGCCCCACGTCGCCTGGGACCTGCTGGTGCTGCCCCCGGACCAGTTGTCCGTCGTACGCGACCTGGCGGCGCAGGTACGGGCCAGGGCCAAGGTGTACGGCGAGTGGGGCTTCGCCGCGCACGGCGGCCGGGGCACCGGGATCTCCGCGCTGTTCAGCGGCCCTAGCGGGACGGGCAAGACCATGACGGCCGAGGTGGTCGCCACCGAACTCGGCCTGGATCTGCACCGTATCGACCTCAGCCGGGTCGTCAGCAAATACATCGGTGAGACCGAGAAGAACCTCGCCGACGTCTTCGACCGGGCCGAGGGCGCGGGCGTCATCCTCCTGTTCGACGAGGCCGACGCCCTCTTCGGGCGGCGCGGCGAGGTACGCGACAGCCACGACCGTTACGCCAACCTGGAGGTCGGCTATCTGCTCCAGCGCATGGAGACGTACAACGGCCTGGCCGTTCTCACCACGAACCTGCGCGAGGCCCTGGACCCGGCCTTCCTGCGCCGTCTGCGTTTCGTGGTGTCCTTCCCCTTCCCCGACGAGGCCGCCCGAGTCCGGATCTGGCGCCGGGCGTTCCCGAGCCAAGTCCCCACGGAGGGACTGGACTTCGAGCGGCTCGGTCAGCTCAACGTGGCCGGCGGCAGCATTCGTACCATGGCCCTGAACGCCGCCTTCCACGCCGCCGCCGAGGAGGCGCCCGTGCGGATGGTCCACGTCCTGCGTGCCGCCCGCGCCGAGTTCGCGAAACTCGATCGCCCGTTGCCGGAAGCGCAGGTGCGCGGATGGACATGACGTTCCCCTCCGCGGTCGAGCTGACGATCAGCCGGCTGACCGTCGAAGGTGTCGGCCACCGCACTGAGCATGCTCTGCGGGCGGGCGTCGAACGGCACTTCGCGCTGCTTGTCGCGAAGCGGGGGGTGCCGGTCGGATGGCTGTCCGCACCGGACGACCGCTCTTGCGTGACGCTCGACCTCGGGTGGGACGGACGCGGCGGTGACGAGGGCCTGACGCGGGCCCTGGCCGCCGGCCTCTACGACGCGGTCTTCGGTGCGGCGGGAGGTGCGGGATGAGGGCCACCGCCGAGCGACGCCGTGACAGCGTTGCACGACCCACAGCCCATGTGCGGACCGTTCCGCGCACGCTGCCCGCTCCCGCGTCCGAGCGCGTGCCTCTGCCCCACCAGTCCCGGCTGGAGGAGCGCTTCGGGCGACCGCTGGACTCGATTCCCGTCTACAGCGGGCCGCAGGTGGCCTCGGCTCTCGACGCGTACGACGCCCTCGCGGCGGTCCAGGGCGGGCGCGTCTTCCTGGCCGACCGTGCACCCGAACTCCGCGTGGTGGCCCATGAGGTGGTGCACGCCCTGCAGCGTGCGGTGCCCGGTGGCGGCCCTTCCGTGGTCGTGGCGCCGGGTGCGTCGGCTGAGCGGGAGGCCGTACGCGTCGCCGACTCGGTGGCCTTCGCCTTCGGCGCGGCACAGACGGCGGTCCCGGTCGAGGCGGCGCTGCCGTGGCAGGCGGTGGCGCTGCTGCGGAGGTCGCCGTCGGTCGGCGGGGTGGCGGAGGGCGCAGCGCCGCCGGTACCGGTCGAGGCCGTACGAGCGTCCGAGCCGGAGCAGTCGCAGCCGGCCCCCGCCCCGCTCCCGGCACCCGCCCCACTCCCGGCACCCGCCCTACTCCCTGCGCCCGCCCTACTCCCTGCGCCCGCTGAACTTCCGGCCCCTGCCGAGCTGCCTGAGGCCTCTACGGCTACAGCGCTCGGCGAAGTGCCGACGCCGAGGGCGGAGAAGCCCGCCGTGCCCGAGCCCACCTCACTCGCCCCGCCCACTTCACCCACCCAGTGGCTACGGGCCTTCGCCGCCGCGTCTCCGACCGCCAAGGCCCAGCAGGCCTCCGCGCTGGGGACCGCCGTCGCGCGTCTGGCCGACGAGGAGGCACGCTCGCTGCCGGCCGGCGTCCCCGAGCTGCGCGCCCGGCTGGACGGGGCGGCGGTGCCACCCGGGCCTACGGTGGTCACGGCGCCGTCGCCCCGCACGATCGACGTGTCCGGACTTTCCGTCTCCCCGGCTCCGCAGCCGCAGATCCAGGCACCGCCACCGCCGGCCGCCTACCGGCCCCCGCCGGACATGTCCCTCCCCCTCAACGGGCTCACCGCCGCCGCGCCCGAGGTGCCGGCCGACCGGATCGACGCGTCGCTGAGTGCCGTACCGGTTCAAGACCCCGCTCCACAGCGTTCGTTGGGGCCGGTGCCCGAGATCGCCCTCACCGGGGAGCACGGTGCGGCGCGCCTGGCGGCGGCGCGGACGGCCGCGTGGGACGAGGCGGGCGCCGCCGGTGCCGAGGCGGCCCGTGCCGTGCTGGAGGGTCCGGGCCCCGAGCGGGTCCAGCCGCGGGGCGTCGACGAGCGGTTCGGGGTCGGCGAGTTGGTGGTGCAACCCGTGGTGGTGCCAGTGGCCGAACCTGCGCCGGAAGGCCTGAGGGACGGCCCGCAGGCGTATCTGGCTCTGGGGCTGCCCGCCGAGGTGCAGGCGTCGTTCGACCAACGGCAACACGCGGCGATGCAGGGGGCGGCCGCCGGTGTCACGGTCCAGGTGGAGGCGGCGACGGCCGCCCGTGAGGAGGCCCGGCGGACGGCCGTGTCCGAGGCGGAGAACGCCACCGCCAACCTGAACGAGTCGGCGCAGCAGCGACAGACCGACGCGGTGGCCGAGGCCCGTCACGACATCCGGTCGGCCCGGCAGGAGACGCTGGAGGCACAGGCGCGCGAGGTCGACCGGGTCGCGGCCGACGCCGAGACTCGGCGACAGGCCGACGAGGAGCGCATGCGGACGCGGGTCGCCGACGACCAGCAGAAGATCCACGCCGAGTACGCGGGCGCGCAGACGCAGATCGACGCGCACGTGGCCGACGGTGAGCGGAAGGCCGCGGACGAGAAGGCCCGGGCCGAGCGGGCTGCCGAGGAGGAAAGCTGGTGGGACCGCGCCGTCGGCTGGGTCCGGGCCGCCTTGCAGGCGCTGGTGCGCGCGATCGGTGTGATCTTCGACGCCGTGCGGGCGGCGGTCAACGCGGTCCTCGATGCCGTGAAGGCCACCGTACTGGCCCTCATCGACGGGGTGGCGGCCTTTCTCCGGGAGGCGATCACCGTCTTCGCGGGGCTGCTCAAGGCCGCCGTCGAAGGGCTGCTCGGGCAGATCTTCCCCGAGTTGGCGAGGGCGTTGACGCGGCTCATCGACCGGGCGGCGGCGCGTGCGACGCGTGCGGTCGACGATGTCGCGAACGGCCTCAAGGCCGGCGTGAACGCCCTGGCGGAGAAGCTGCGCACGGCTCTCATGGCGGCGATCGACGCCTTCCGGAGTGCGGTCACCGAGGCGATCACGATCATCGGCGCCGTCGTGACCGGCGACTGGGGGATGCTGGCGCGGAAGGTCCTCGAAGCGGTGCTGGCGCTGGTCGGGGTGGAGCCGAGTGCGTTCTACGCGTTCGTCGGGCGGGCCCGGGAGACCTGGCAGATCATCGTGTCCTCGCCCGGGGCCTTCCTCGGGCATGTCGTCGACGCGGTGTCCGGTGGCGTACGGGGCTTCGGCCGGAACCTGGGCACGCACCTGGTGGCCGGGGTCACGGGGTGGCTGACCGGCGCGCTCGGCGGTGCCGGGATCGTGGTGCCGCGGACGTTCGACGTCATGGGCGTGCTGGACCTCGCGCGGCAGATCCTGGGGCTGACCTGGGACCGGCTGCGGGTGAAGGCCGCCCGGCTGATCGGCGAGAAGAACGTCGAACGCCTCACAGTGGTCTACGAGTTCATCAGCACGCTGATCACTCAGGGGTGGTCCGCGCTCTGGGCCAGGATCATGGACTCGGTCGCGACAGTGCGGGACACCGTCTTCGGCGCCATCCGGAACTTCCTCGTCGAGCGGGTCGTGATGGCGGCGATCACCAAACTGGCCTCGCTGTTCTCACCGGTCGGCGCGCTGGTCCAGCTCGTGCTCTCGCTCTGGAACCTCTACACGTTCCTGCGGGACAAGTTGCGCAGTCTGGGAGAGCTGGTCGCGACAGTGGTGAACGCGATCGGCGACATCGCACGCGGCGTGATCGGCAAGGCCTCCACCGCCGTGGAGGGCGTCCTGGCCCGGCTCCTCCCCCTCGCGATCGACTTCCTGGCCCGGCTGCTCGGGCTCGGGGGTGTCGACGACAAGGTCCGCGAGATCGTGGAGCGGATTCGCGGCGTGGTCGACCGGGGCATCGACACGCTGCTCCGGCGCGCCGCCGCGGGGTTCGGCTCACGCAAGGGGGGTGCCGCCGCGGCGGGCAAGAGCCCGACCGTGAAGCAGGACGCCCTCAAGGCGGCGTCCCGCCGTCTCGGCACGGGGCGTCTGACCCGGGTGAGGCAGATACCGGAGATCATCTCGTCCGTGTTCGGCCAGTTCCGGCCTCGCGGCCTGACGTCGCTGCGCTTCCAGGTCACCGACGACGCGACCCTGAACGGCCGGCTCGTCGCCACGGCGAGCGCGCCGGACGAGGTGCGGCTGAGGTGGGCCGAGATGTTCAGGGAAGGCAGTCCGCTCCAAGGGTTCGAGAAGAGCGGCTGGAACACATACGCGGCCTTGTCGCTGAACGGCAGCCTCCACAAGGAGAAGCACAGCAACAGCCAGGCCGGCCACGCCGAGGCGGCGCTGGTCAGCGCCTATTGGGACGAGGTGATCACCAATGTGTCCGGAAAGATCAAGGCTGGAGCGCTGGAGCAGACGGTGGGGATCGCGGTCAACCGCGGTCCGTGCCAGCTCTGTTCAGAGCTTCTCGTTGACAAGCTGACGGCCGCCCGCGAGGCCCATCCAGAACTGACGAAACACGCGAAGTTCACCCTCGCGCCCACCAGCTCCTACCACGGCAAGGGTGTGATCCCCGCAGAGATCGCCGCGAACGAGGCTGCGGCGCTGAAGATCGTAAAGATACTCCGCGGCGCGTCGTACGACCTCATCAAGGACAAGCTCGGCCAGACCAAGAAGCGGATCGCTCTGAAGACCACGCGTAACTACCTCATCCGGCTCGCCGTCGCCGGATGGGAACTCAGGCAGCTTCTGGCGAAGCCGGAGGGCGAAATGACCCGCCAGGAAAGGGATTTCACCGCACTGCTGAACGAGGCCAAGCAGGAAGCGAAGAGGCGGATCGACGCAGGCGCGAAATGAACAGGAGCAGCAAGATGACGTCAAGCCCGATATCTCCACCCCTCTTCAAAGGCGCCCTCGTGACCACCGACCCCCTGCGCCCCGCCACCGGCGTCATCGTCTTCCAGTACAACCCGGAAACCCTCACCCGCACCCTCACCGCCCGCACCGCCGGTGACCAGAGCGGCTCCGGTCCGGCGCGGTTCGCCGGGATCGCGGAGCAGGCGTTGAAGTTGGCGGTCGAGCTGGACGCCACCGATCAGTTGGAGCGGGGCGACCCGCTGGCGAGGGCCGTCGGCATCGCGCCCGCGCTGGCCCGGCTCGAACTGCTGGTGCAGCCCGCCGCGGCGACCGTCATCGCCAACGAGGCCATGCTGCGCGCCGGAGTCGTCGAGATCCTCCCCGCGGAGGCGCCGCTGACCGTCCTCGTCTGGGGCGCCCAGCGCGTCCTCCCGGTCCGGGTCACGGAGTTCTCCGTCACCGAGGATGCCTTCGACACCGCCCTCAACCCCGTCCGCGCCAAGGTCGATCTGGGCCTGAAGGTCGTCAGCCACCCGGACGTGCCGTTGCTGAGCGAGGCCGGCGCGCTGTCGATGGCGGCGCACGTGGGACGCGAAGTGCTCGCCGGACTGGGAGGGTGACCATGACGTACGAGCCCAGCAGCCGCTACCTCGGGGTGGAGACGGCCCACCTCCGGATTCCGGACGCCGACGGCACCTCACGGACGATCGCGTACACCCGGCGTCGCGTGATCCCCTCGTACGAGGACCAGCCGGTCCTCGCCGAGCACCAGGTTACGGAGGGGGAGCGTCTCGATGTGCTGACGGCCCGTCATGCCGGGGATCCCACGCTGTTCTGGATGATCTGCGACGCGAACTCCGTCCTCGATCCCGCCGAACTCGAAGCGGTGGGACGGGTCGTGCGCATCGCGATGGCGAGGCGGTGAACCGCGTGCCCGATCTCGGGACCCGGCTGCTGCTGTGGCTGGGGGCGAGCGTTCCGCGCCCCGCGCCGCCGTCCGTGCTGCGCGCCCTCACCTCGGCCGAGGTGACCGCCGACCGCGAGAAGGGGGACGGTTTCCAGCTGGCCTTCTCCCTGGTCAAGGACCGCACGCTCGACTTCCCGCTGCTGCGCGAGCCGCTGTTCGCGCCCGGCACCAGGGTCGTCATCGGCGTGCTCACCGGCATCGTCCCGCACGTCCTGATGGACGGGACCCTCACGCACCAGCAGGTCAGCGGGGACACGCTCACCCTCACCGGGCAGGACGTCGTCGGCGGGGTGATGAGCCTGGAGGAGAAGGACGACACGTACCGGAACCAGTCGGACGCGGCGATCGCCACGCGGGTCATCGCGCGTTACGCGAGTTTCGGCCTGGTCCCCGACGTCACCCCCACCACCCATGTGCCGCCGCCCACGCAGCCCATCCCCCAGCAGCACGAGACGGACCGCCTCTTCCTCGAACGCATCGCCCGGCGCAACGGGTTCGTCTTCTACGTCGAGCCACTGACCCTCGGCGTCAGCACCGCCCACTGGGGGCCCGAGAACCGCCTCGGACTGCCCCAGGCCGCCCTGAGCAAGGACATGGGCTCGATGTCGAACGTCAAGTCCCTCTCGTTCTCCTTCGACGCCCTCGAACCCGTGGCACCCCAGGGCGTCTTCACGGATCCCTTCTTCAAGCTGAGCCTCTCGATCCCGGCCCTGCCCTCCCTGCGGATCCCGCCCCTCGCCGCCTCGCCCGCCCCGACCCTGCGGTCCACGAAGCTGCGGACCACCCCCGGCATGGACGCGGCCACGGCGGCGACCGAACTGCTCGCCACGGCCACAGCGGCCCCGAACGCCGTGTCGGGCGAGGGCGAACTCGACACCGCCGCCTACGGACATGTGCTGCGCCCGCGCAGGCCGGTGGGCGTACGCGGCTGCGGTCTGTCCCTGGACGGCCTGTACCTGGTCGACTCCGTCACCCACAAGCTCGCACGCGGTGAGTACACCCAGCGCTTCCGGATCAGCCGCGAAGGGCTGGGCACGACGACCCCGGGAGTTCCGGTATGAGCCATGAGGCCAAGTTCTTCGGGAAGTACCGGGGGGTCGTCGTCGACAACGACGACCCGGAGCGGATGGGGCGGATCAACGCCCGGATGCCCGCCTTCGGCGACTGCGAGACCGGCTGGGCCTTGCCGTGCATGCCGTTCGCCGGTTCCGGGACGGGCTTCTTCGCGCTGCCCGCGAAGGGGGCGTGGGTGTGGATCGAGTACGAGCAGGGCGACCGGGACCGGCCGATCTGGACGGGGTCGTGGTGGGGGTCGGCGGCCGAGATGCCGAGCGCGGCCGTCACCCCGCCCCAGGCGGGCAAGGCCCTCCTGCGCACGGCCGACGGCGCGAGCCTCCTCCTCGACGACACCCCGGGCGGCGGCATCACCCTCCAGACCGCGAGCGGACAGACGATCGCCCTGACGGCGAGTGGCATCGAGATCGACGCCGGCCAGGGCGAGATTCGCCTCAAAGGGGCGCGTATCTCGCTCAACGACGGTGCCCTGGAGGTGACTTGAGTGCCCGGCCCGCTCCTGGACGTCTCGGCGACGGTGTCCTGCGCACACGGCGGCAGCGCCGCGTCCACGATGCCGAGCCCGCGTGTCCGGGCCGGCGGCAACCCGGTCACGGTCATGAGCACCCCGCACACCGTGACCGGCTGCCCGTTCAACGCCGGTGGTTCCCCGATGCCCTGTGTCCTCGCCCAGTGGACGTCGGCCGCGACCCGGGTGACCTCGCTCGGCTCTCCGGTGCTGCTTCAGGACAGCCGGGCGGTGTGCGCCCCGAATGGCACCTCCGTGACGGTGAGCGGCGGCCAGACCAAGGTGAAGGGCGTGTGACATGACGTACCTCGGCCATCCCTTCGGGATCGGCGGCGACGGCCGTACCGCCACGACCGGCGCCGACGGCCATGTGCGTGACCTGGTGGAGCAGGTGCTGTTCACCGCGCCGGGCGAGCGGGTCAACCGGCCGGACTTCGGATCGGGCCTGCTCGGCCTCGTCTTCGAGCCCAACAGCGAGGCGCTGGCGTCGGCCGTGCGCGCCCGGGTCGAGGGGGCGCTGCACCGGTGGCTCGGCGAGGTGATCCAGGTGGAGACGGTGACCGTCCGGGCGGTCGAGTCGACGCTCGCGGTCCAGGTCGGTTACGTGGTCCGGGCGACCGGCGAACGGACGACCGCCGCCTTCCGCGGGCCGGTGACGCCGTGACGGACCTCGTCTGCCGCCGGAACGACCGCCGCGAAGCCGTCCGGCGTGACGGTGTGTCCAACGGCATCGACCACCTGGAGGTCCACGACGGTCCCGGGGTACCGGCGGTCGACCGGCAGCGGATGCTGGACGTGCACTTCCTGCGCGAGCCCTCTCCCGCGCTCGTGTCGGCACTCACCCCGGACTGCGTCACCGTCAGCGGCGGAGTACGGATCCCCGAGGTGCCCGTGGAGGGCGTCGCGTGGGCGGACGGCGTGCTCACCGTGCGGGTCGGACGGCCCGGCGACCACTCCGTCTACACGCTGCGCCTGCGGACGCGGTCCGGAGCGCCCCTGCCCGACCTGGACGGGCCACTGAGCGAGATCGGCTTCTCCTTCAAGGTCGACTGCCCCTCGGACTTCGACTGCGACCGCCGCTGCCCGGGCCACGGCCCGGACCCGGCACCGCCCCGGCCGCCCGACATCGACTATCTGACGCGCGACTACGCCGGTTTCCGCGGCCTGATGCTCGACCGGCTCGCCGTGATCGCCCCGGAGCTGCGCGAGCGGCACGCCGCGGACCTCGCGGTCGTTCTCGTCGAGGCCCTCGCCTACAGCGCCGACCACCAGAGCTACCGTCTGGACGCGATCGGTATGGAGTCGACGCTGACCACGGCCCGCTCCCGGATCTCCGCACGCCGCCACGCCCGCCTCGTCGCCCACCGTCCGCACGACGGCAGCAACGCCCGTACGTGGGTCCGTGTCCGGACGACGCCCGGGACCCCCGACACGACCGTTCCGGCGGGCACCCAGCTGCTCACCCGGCTGCCCTGGCTCGGCCCGGTCGTGGAGCCCGGCTCCGCCGCCCATCGCCAGGCGCTGTCCGAGGAGCCGGTCGTCTTCGAGACCGTGCACGACGCGGTCGTGGTCGCGGGCCGCGACGAGCTGCCTCTGTACACCTGGGGCGACGACGAGTGCTGCCTGCCCGCGGGGGCGACGTCGGCGACCGTGCTCGGCCGTCCCCGGCTCGACCGCCACGACGTCGTCGTCCTGGGCGAAATCGTCGGCGCGCGCAGCGGCGAGCCGGCCGACGCCGATCCCGCGCACCGGCATGCCGTACGGCTCACCGACGTGCGCCCCACCACCGATCCGCTCGGTGCGGTGGAGGTCACCGAGATCGTGTGGGCCGCCGAGGACGCGCTCCCGTTCGCCCTGTGCCTGTCGGCGCGGACGCCGGACCGGGTGGTCCGGGACATCGGCGTGATGTGGGGGAACATCGTGCTCGCCGACCACGGGCGCACCCGGACGGCCGAGCGCGTCGCGACGGTCCCCGACCCCGATCCCCGGCTGACTCCGCCCGGCGCCGCCACCCACTGCTCCCCCGTACGGCCACTTCCGCGACCCGCCCGCTTCACCCTGCCGGTGCCCGAGCCGGACGTCACCATGACCGGTACGCTCGGCCGTTCCCTGCCCGGCGGTCGCCCCGGGGACATGGCCCGCTTCGACCCGACCGCCCCGGCGGCCTCCGCGCTGGCCTGGGAACGCCGTCATGTGCTGCCCGCCGTACGGCTGAGGGACAGTGAGCGCCAGGACTGGCGGCCCGTGGCCGACCTGCTGGGCAGTGACGCGTTCGACCGCGGCTTCGTCGTCGAGGTCGAGTCCGACGGCACGGCCGTCTGCCGCTTCGGGACGGACGGACACGGCCTGCGGCCGAGGGCCGGCACGGTCTTCGACGTGATCTGGCGGCAGGGCAACGGCAGGGCGGGGAACATCGGCGGTGACGCCCTGACCCACATCGTCACCACCCTGCCGGGGATCACCGGGGTCACCAACCCCCTGCCGGGCCACGGCGGCACCGACGCCGACAGCCTCGCCCGGATACGGCAGGACGCGCCCGCGGCCTTCCTCGTCCCCGAACGGGCCGTGACCGCCGAGGACTACGCGCGCATGGCGGCCCGCCATCCCGAGGTCCAGCGCGCCGTGGCGGTCCCCCGCCACACCGGCTCCTGGTACACCCTCTTCCTCGCTGTGGACCGGACCGGCGGACGTCCGGTGGACGCCGAATTCACCGCGCGTCTTCGGGAGTTCCTGGAGAAGTACCGCATGGCCGGGGACGATCTGCGGATCGACGGCCCGTCCTTCGTCGCCCTGGACGTCGTCCTGCGGGTCTGTGTGCGCCCGGACTACCACCGCTCGGACGTGGCCGGCTCGCTGCTCGAACGGCTCGGTTCGGGTCGACTGGCCGACGGCCGCCCGGCGTTCTTCCACCCCGACCGTCTCACCTTCGGCCAACCCGTCGTCCTCAGCGCGCTGCTGGCCGCCGCGCAGGAGGTCGCGGGCGTCCACTTCGTCGAACCCGTCGCTTTCCGGCGACGCGCCGCCGTCCGCCGGCCCGCCATGCCTCCGGCCGAACTCCCCATGGGACAGCTGGAGATCGCCCGTCTCGACAACGACCCCGACTTTCCCGACCGCGGAACCTTGGCCCTGGAGTTGGAGGGAGGCCGATGAGCCCGTCCGTCTGCCGCTGCGCGTGCTGTCTGGGCCCGACCGGGCGGACGCCGGTGGAGATCGTCAACCGGCCCGGGCTGCCGGCCGTCGCCTACCGGACCGGCACGTGGGCCGCGTTCCGGGCGAGCATGCGGGCGGGGCTTGCGGGACCGCCCGAGCTCGCCGCGCTGCGCACGCGCGCGGACGACGATCCGGCGATCGCGCTGATCGACGCGTGGGCGGCGGTGGCCGACGTGCTCACGTTCTACACGGAGCGGATCGCCAACGAGCACTATCTGCGGACGGCGACCGAGCGCCGGTCGGTCAACGACCTCACCGCGCTCGTCGGTTACCGCCTCGCCCCCGGGGTGGCCGCCCGCACCTGGCTGGCGTTCTTCCTGGAGACCGCGCCGGGAGCCCCGGAGTCGACCGTGCTGCCGACCGGCACACGGGTGCAGTCCCTGCCGGGGCCCGGTGAATCGCCCCAGACGTTCGAGACCACCGAGGCCGTCACAGCGGTCGGCGCCTGGAACCGGCCGCGGTGGAGGGCGACCGGTCCGCGCCCGCCCCGCACCGGCGACTCGACCGTGCTGCTCGACGGAACGGCCACCGGACTCAGGACCGGGGACGCCCTGCTGTTCGTCGCCGGACGGCAGCCGTGGTCGGAGGCCCTGCGGTGGGCGAGGGCCCGTGTCGTCGACGTGACGGCGGACTCGGCGGCGGGGCGGACGGCGGTCGCCTTCACCCCGCCGCTGTCCGGACTCGATCCCGTGTCCGGGGACGAGGTGACCGTTCACGTACTGGCCCGGCAGGCGGCCCTGTTCGGCTTCAACGCCCCGGATCCGCGGCTCTTCGACAAGGCCGTCAGGTCGGGGCTCGACCTGGTCACCACGCCCCGGGTCGACTGGAACTTCGCGGCTCTCGACCCGGCGGGCATCAAGCTCGACGCCCTCTACGAGGGGACCGGTCCGGCCGGTTGGGCCGTGCTGACGTCGGACACCGCCATCGGTCTCGCCCGGGTGGACTCGGTGTCGGTCGCCTCGGCCGCCGACTACGGCGTGAGCGGGCGCGTCACCGTCCTCGGCATCCGGCTCCTCAAGGGACGGCTGAGCGAGCACGGGGGCACGGCCTCCCGGCGGACGGCGATCGAGTTCCAGAGCAAGGAACTACCGCTCGCGGAGGTACCGTCGACCGACCCGCTGACCGGCCGGACCGTCCCGCTGGCGGAACTCCTGCCGGCCCTGCCCGCCGACCGTCAGATCCTGCTCCGTGGCAAGCGCGCCCGCGCACAGGTGCGGCTCACCCCGACGGTACGCCCCACGCCCCTCAACCGCCACCGGCCCCGCCCGATGCCACGCCAGGTCGAGGCCACCGTCCTGTCGGTGCGCCCCGCCACCGAACTGCCGGGCCTCCTGCGCTGGACGGTTCGTACGGACGACGGCGTCGACCACAGCCACGTCGGCCTGCCCGAGACGGTGACGTACCTGCCCGCACGCGCCGAGGACGAGGTCGTCGGCGAGGTCGTCACGGTGACCGGCACGACCGCGCCGGCCCCGCTGTCCGCACTGACCCTGCGCACACCGCTCACCCACGTCTACGACGTCCGGGGCCCGACACCGGTCGAGCTCTACGGCAACATCGCCGCCGCCACCCACGGCGAGACCGTCACCGACGAAGTGCTGGGCAGCGCCGACGCCGCACGGCCGTACCAGCGCTTCGCCCTGCGCCACAAGCCGCTGACATGGATCCCCGCCTCGACCGTCACGGGCGCCGCGTCGACGCTCCAGGTGCGGGTCAACGGCCTCGCCTGGCACGAGACCCCGGTCCTGTACGGGACCGGCCCGCGCGATCGCGTCCACACGACCCGGACCGACGAGAACGGCACGACCACCGTGGGGTTCGGCGACGGGACCAGCGGCGCGGCCACGCCGACCGGCGTCGACAACGTCACCGCCACCTACCGCTGGGGCATCGGTGCCGTCGGCAACGTACGGGCCGAGCGGCTCACCCTCCCGATGGTCCGCCCGCTCGGCCTGGGCGCCGTCACCAACCCGCTCCCGGCCATCGGCGGCCAGGACCCGCAGAGCATCGCCGACGCGCGCACGAACGCCCCACGCAGCGTCCTCACCCTGGGCCGGGTGGTCTCGCTGCGGGACTACGCCGACTTCGCCGCCTCCTATGCCGGTGTCGCCAAGGGCACCGCCGTATGGACCTGGGACCGGGCACGCAAGGGCGTCGCCGTGACCGTGGCGCTCGACGGGCCGGTTCCGCCGGATCTCCTCGCCGCTCTCCGCCGGGGGCTGCTGGCCGCGGGCAATCCCCGGGTCCCCCTGGTCGTGTCGGCCTGCCAACCGGCCTCCTTCGCCGTCCGGGCGGCGTTGCGGGTGGCCGAGGACCACGATCCAGAGCAGGTGCGGGACGCGGTGGCGGCGGCACTGCTGGCCGCCTTCTCCCTCCCGGTACGGGACTTCGGCCAGGACGTCTCCCTCAGCGAGCTGACCGCGGTGGCCCATTCCGTCGCCGGGGTGAGCGGCGTCCGCGTCGACCGGCTCCACCGGCGGGGCGAGGCAGCCGCGCTGCACACCCGGCTGCCGGCCCGCTCCCCGCTCCCGGGCGGGCCACCGGACGCGCCCCCGGCAGAGATCCTCACGCTGACCCGCGAAGGCATCGATCTGGAGGTGGGCTGGTGAGCGTCCCGCGCGACCATCTGTACGACCTGCTGCCGGCCCTCTACCGCGAGCGCGACGCCACCTCCGGCGGTGCGCTCCGGGAGTATCTCCGGCTGCTCACGGCCCAGTTGGCGGTCGTGGCCGACGGGATCGACCAGCTCCACGACGATCTCTTCGTTGAGACGGCGGCGCCATGGGTGCTGCCATACCTGGCCGATCTGATCGGTCTGCACGGGCTGCCGGGCCAGGAGGAGGCGGGGCCGGCCTCGCGTGCCGAGGTGGCCAACACGATCGCTTACCGGATGCGCAAGGGCACGGCGGCCGTGCTGGAGCAGGTCGCGCACGACATCACCGGCCGGCCCGCCCGCGCCGTCGAGTTCTTCGAGCTGCTGGCGACGACCCAGCACGTCAACCACCCACGGCCGGGCAACCGGTGCACGGCCGACGTGCGGGACGCGCGGCGACTGGCCCGGCTGGGCGGCGCGTTCGAGCGGGGCCCGACGGCAGACCTCGTCCATCTGCCCGAGATGCGGCGCATCGCGACACGCGGCGGACGCTACGGCATCCCGAACGTGGGCCTGTTCCTGTGGCGGCTGCGGGCCTACCCCGTCTCCGAGGTCACCGCCCGCGCCGCCAGGCCGGGCGACACGCATCGCTTCGTGCTCGATCCCCTGGGCGCACCGGTCCGGTTGTTCACCAGGCCCGTCCCCGAGACCGAACTCACGCGTCCGGCCGGGCCGCTCAACGTGCCCATGCCGCTCACCCGTTGGGCCATGGACGCCGACCTGGCCTCCTACTACGGCCCCGGTCTCTCCGTCGACCTGCGCGACATCGACCGCGACCTGGTCGAGGTGTGCGACCTCAGCGATGTGACGCCGGGCGGCGCCTGGGCGCACACGCCCGTCCCGGGCGGCCGGGTGCGGCTGGACCCCGAGCTGGGCAGAGTGGCGTTCGGTGACGAGCAGGCGCAGGCGCCCACAGTGTCGTACAGCCGGGGATCCGGTGCCGATCTCGGTGGCGGCGAGTACGAGCGGGTCGACAGCTTCGCCCTCGCCGGTCCCGAAGCCGTCGTGGTGTCGGTGCGGGCGGGCGGCGGCGCCGATCACACGACCGTCGCGGGCGCGCTGGCGGCCCTTCCGGCCGGAGGCGGGGTGGTCGAGATCCGGGACAACGCCCGCTACGGCGAGGCGTTCTCCGTCACCGCGGACTCGGTCACCGTGGAGGTGCGGGCCGCCGACGGGTTCCGGCCGACGGTCGAGCTGCGGGCCGACCTCGATGTCACCGTCTCCGGCGGCGGTGCCGTCGTACTGAACGGGCTGCTCGTGGCGGGCGGCGCCGTACGCGTCTCGGGCGAGGGCAGTCTCGCCGTACGCCACTGCACTCTGGTGCCCGGCATCGCCCTGGACGCGGCGGGAGACGCCGTACGGCCCGGCGAGGCCAGCCTGCATGTGAACACCGGGGATACGTCGGTGGCCGTCGAGCGCAGCATCCTCGGCGGCGTCCGCTGCCACATCGACGCCGAAGCCGCCTTCCGCGACTGCGTCGTCGACGCCGGTGAGTCCGGCATCGCCCATGCGGCGCCGGGCGGCCGGGCGACGGGCGGCGGGACGGTCGCGTACGACGCCTGCACGGTGCTCGGCCGTGTCCACGCCCGGATCCTGGAGCGGCTGTCCAACTCGGTCGTCCTGGCCGCCGAAGCCGCCGACTGGCCCGGTCCCGTCCTCGCCGACCAGCGCCAGCGCGGCTGTGTGCGTTTCAGCCGGCTGCCCCCGGGCTCGCGGACCCCCCGGCGCCACCGCTGCGTGCCCGAGGACATACGGCTGCGGCCCGTGCTGGAGTCGGCCCGGTACGGCGATCCCGCGTACTGCCGGCTCGACCGGCGCACCCCGGACGCGGTGTGGCGGGGCGCCGACGACGGGTCGGAACTCGGTGTGTACCACCACCTGCGCCAGCCGCTGCGCGAGGCATACCTGCGGACTCGCCTCGACGACTACCTCCGTTTCGGCCTCGAAGTGGGCCTGCTGTACGCCACATGAGAGGACGGACATGAAGGGCGACTTCAGTCGGCGGACGCACCAGCCGCACAAGCACTACAGCGCGGTGCTGCACGAGCAGGGCCGGGTGCTCACCGACGCGGACCTCGACGAGGAGCACCGGATCCTCTCCGGCGCCCATGAGACGGCCGTCGCCGATCTCGCGGGCGGGTGCGGGGCGCCGGTGGGTTCGGCCGGGTTCGCGGTGACCAGCCCGGACGGGGTGGGTCTGCGGCTGTCGGCCGGGCGCTTCTACGCGGACGGCATCCTCGTGGTCAACGAGGAGGACGTCGCGTACGACGCACAGCCCGACCGGGACCCCGAGCACACCGTCTGGCCGCCCGCGCCAGGTTCGTACGCCGTCTATCTCGATGTGTGGCGGCGGCTCGTGACGGCGCTGGACGATCCGTCGATCCGCGAGGTCGCGCTCGGCGGCCCGACGACGTCGGCGCGGGAACGCACGGTGTGGCAGGTCAGGTACGTCCCGGTGAACGACGGGTGGACCTGCGAGGACGGACTTCCCGTGCGCCCGGGGTCCACCGGACGGATGGCTGCCCAGGCCGATCCGGAGTCCGCGCCGACCAGCCCCTGCCTGCTGCCGCCGCGCGCCGGATACACCGGTCTGGAGAACCAGCTCTACCGGGTGGAGGTGCTCGTTTCCGGTCCGGCCCTCGACATCGGCACGGCGCCGCTGCTGCCGGTGGTCGCCTTCCCGGAGGGCACCGCCGACCGGATCGAGCTCTCTCCGGCGCACGCGGCCCAGCTCACCGAGGGCGATGTCGTCGAGCTCGTGGCGACCGGGCCGGGCAGCGACGCCTTCGACGCGACGTTCGCCCAGGTCGTGGCGGTCGACAACGCGACCGTCACACTCACGGGGCGGGTGCCGCGCATCGGGCCCGCCGACGCGCCGGCCGTGCGCAGGGCCCGGGCCGCGGTGGTCGTCTCGCGTGAGAACGGGTCGGTGGTGACCGGTGTGACCAGTGTCGACGGCGCCCAGGTGACGGTCACCGATCTCGGGCCCGACAGCGTGCTCGGCTTCGCACCCGGGCAGTGGATCGAGCTCACCGACGACACCGTCGAACTCGAAGCGCTGAAACGGCAGTTGAGGCAGGTAGAGGCCGTCGACCCGGACCTGCGCATCATCACCCTCAGCTCCCCGGCGCTCCCCCTGGCGGAACGGCCCGGCGGTGTTGACCCGGACCTCCACCCGAAGCTGCGCCGCTGGGACGCGGCCCGCGCCATCACCTTCGGCCAGGACGGATCCGGGTGGATCCACCTGGAGGAGGGCATCCGGATCAGGTTCACGGCGGGCGACTACGCCAACGGAGACTACTGGCAGTTCGCGGCCCGCACCGCCGTCGTCGACCCGGACTCCGGCACGATCGAGTGGCCGCACGACGACAACAAGGACCCGAGGGAGACGGCCCCCGCCGGGGTCGACCACCACCTCTGCCCGCTCGCCCAGGTCAAGGTCACCGAGAGGCTGGGCACGAAGCGGACCGAGGTCACCCACGACTGCCGCCCGCTGGTCCCACCGCTGACGGGTCTGACGAATCTGCTCTACGTCGGAGGGGACGGGCAGGAGGCCCAGCGGGCGTCCTCCGGCGCGGTCCTCCCCTTGCCCGCTCCCTTGACGGTACGCGTCGCCAACGGCCCTTTCCCGGTCCCGGGGGCCAAGGTGGCCTTCCAGGTGCCCGGGGACGCGGGCCAGGTGTCTCCGCCGCAGGCCACGACCGACGGCCGGGGGATCGCCCGGGCCGACTGGACCCCGGGCCCGTCCGCACCGGCGCAGACGGTGGAGGCGTACCTGCTCGACCGCCCCGGCAACAGGATCGCCCATCAGGTGGTGGCCTTCAACGCCACGCTCGGCCGGAAGGACTGCTGTGTCTCCGTGGGCCCCGCCGGGGACTTCCCGACGGTGGACGAGGCCGTCTCCGCCCTCGTGGACCTGGGCGAGCTCGCCCTGTGCCTGTGCCTCACGCCGGGCGATCACTTCGTACGGGGCGGGATCCTGGACGCCGGGGTGCGGCGCCGTCCGTTCCACCTCTCGCTGCGCGGCTGCGGCCGAGGCACCCGGGTCTTCCTCGGGGAGGCCTGGGAGCTCGACGGCTGGACGTCGTTCCGGCTCCTCGACCTCGACTTGTGGCTGCCCCGCGACGGCGGACTGACGACGCGGGACACGCAGGAGGTACAGCTGGAGAACGTCCATGTCACCGGCGGCGTCGACGAGCGGGCCCTGGTGCGGATCCACGACGCGCAGCGGGTGTCGGTCATCGGCTGTCGCCTGGTGCCGCTGCCCGGGAAGGCACTGGCCCGGCTGGCCGGTCTCCTGGAGGACCTCAAGCCGCTCGGCCGCCCCTGGCTGGAGGGCCACGAGAGGTTCCAGGACTCGGTGCGCGCGCTCGCCGACGAGCTGGAGGCGATGCCCGCGCGCCCCCGGGCGGAGCTCGGCGGCGCGCTGCGCCAACTGGCCGCCGACAAACGGCGACGGCTGCCCGGGCTCCTGGAACGGCGGCTCGACCGTCTCGGCCTGATCCTCGGCCACGACGTCGTCACCGTGCCGGCTCTGCTGGGCGTGCTGGAGCTGCTGCCGGCGGCGCTCGGCGGGTTCGAGGCGGGCGTCGCTCTGGAGATCGGCCCACGGGACGAGTTCCAGGACGGCATCGAGAACCCCTCGTTCATCCGCGAGGCCGATGTCGTGGTCGCCCGCAACGACATCGCCGGTGACCTCAGTCTCTACGGTGCGCGCTCCCGGGAACCGCTGGCGTCCGGGGAACTCACCGAGCTCGGGGGCTGGGTGGGCAAGGGGTCACTGCTGACGGCCCACGGCGGAACCGTCCATGTACGGGAGAACCACGTCCACCGGCTGACGGTCTCCGCGGGGATGATCAGTGCCCTGCTCACGAGGCTCTCCGACCAGGAGGCAGCGCTGACGACCGTGTACGACACCCTCCACGTCGTGGACAACGTCTTCGAGAACCGGGGCAGCGTGGTCCTGGCCCGCCACACCACCCTGTCCGGAAACGAGTTCGCCGTCGGGGCCGTCGTGCCCCTGGCTCTCACGGCCAGAACCGGGACCGCGGCCCTCGTGATCGCCGACTCGGCGATCATCTCGGCCAACCACGCGGCACCCGGGAGTCACCCGGTGCACATCCGCCAAGTGACCAGGACCTTCACGGAGGGTCTGAACCTGGACGTCCACGTCGTCTGACCGTGCGGAGCACGCCCTTCCCCGGCCACGGCCGGCAACCAGCACCCACGCCGCAGCTTTGGCTTGTTCCTTATGGTCTGACCTGGTCACGTTCGGCAATGGCCCGGGCCGCCTGTCCGTTTTGCCCACCTCGTAGCGGGTGGCGGGGCGTCGGTTCTTCGGGCCGGGCGGTCGGCCGGGGCCGGGTCGGCTGGGTTTCGGTGCACGGGTCGGGCAGGGCAAGCCGGGGCGGAGGTTCCTGAACCCCCGGCGGACCCGGGCGGGGGTGAGCCTGCCGGCTGCGCAGGAATACCTGCCGGCGCAGGTCGACGTCCTCGCTCGCCTTGCCGGTGGCTGACGACCACAGCCAGACGGGCGGCGGATTGTGGCCGCCGCGCAGGCGCTCGACTTCCAGGCGGATCAACATGCCCTCCATGAGCGGGAGTTCCCCTGGGTCGCGGTGACCTCGGCCACGTCGTCGGCCGGCCCCAGCCGCAGCGCGTCCAGGAGCTGGCACCACGAGGTCCGGCCCGACTCCAGAGCGGCAACGAACGAGTAGCGCCAGCCGGGCACGAACTGGTCCGAGGACCAACCGCTGCGGCCGTGGACGTGGCAGAACAGGCGGTCCGCGCTGGTCGGTGCGTCGGGCCGGAGCCAGTGGATGACGTCCACCGCCAGGACCAGGCGCCCGTCGGCGGCCTCGGGCTCCGGCAGCCCAGCGAGCACCTGCCGCAGCCGCAACACGTCGACGTTCCCGCTGTCCAACGCGTCGTACATCGCACTGTGACGGCGCTGGTGCTTGGCCGTCAGCGTCAGGTCCACCGACGGTGGTCACCGGGCCGTCCGCGCACAGCGACGCGTCGGTCAGCTCAAACAGCGCGTCCCCACGCGCGGTCAGGCACGTACTGTCGCGCCGCGAGCCGCTCCAGCACCTCGGGATCCGTCATGCGCCGGAACGTAGGGACGCAACCCGAACCGACGGGCGGGAATCCGCATCACCATCCCTGCCAGACGATCTCCACGCCAGACTGCCGCCCACGACCAGCACGAGCTCCGAAGCTCGATCGGCAGTTACCGAAAAGTCATATTCGGTGCGGTACGGCTCCGTCCTGCCAGCGGTAGAGGTCGCGCAGCAGGGAAATCTCGGCGCCGTGATGGATCAGCTCCCTATTGACGTGCAGGACCCTGTTCTCCATGGGAAACCGCTCGGGACCCACCGTGGGCGGATTCTCCAGGTCAGCGTCCGAGAGCGCGCGGACCCCATCGTTCCATCTCCCGTACATCTCATCGAGCTGTTTCAGCGCCTCGTCAGCGGTCCCCGCGTAGGCGAATGTCTGGGAGTCGACGTCCTGGCCGCCGAAGTACCATCCGACCCGATAGCCCAGGCACGAGACGATGATGTGTGCCAGCCGCCAGGCAATCGTGGTCACCGGCGCCGGCACCGGGCCAGGGGACGCGAAGTCCATCGTCCACTCCCCCGAACCTTCCGACATCGGTGCGACCGACGTGCCACGTGGGCGGATGCTCCAGCAGCCGCGCACCGGCTCCCAGAAGTACTCCTCATCGGTAAGACCGTCCAGCCGCGGCCGCAGGTTCTTGTGCCAGTACCAGTCCAACTGCTCCGCGAGCCGCTCGCTTCTTGTCATTTCCGCACACTACATACAACGGGGACCTGGCTGCGCCCCTCGCGGACGCCGTCGCCGGCCGTGGGCCGCGAGAGCACACCGCACCGGGAGATGACGCTGAGGGCTGATGTGCCCTGTACACGGCCATGCTCCGCAGCCGCTCGAACGTCTCCAGGTAGCCTGTTGGCCAGCATTCGATGGGATTCTGCCACCGCCCGTGTTCCCTTCCCCGAGGTTCTCCAGGCCCAGTGAAGAGCCGTTCGTCGGCAGCAGGACGGGAACGGGCCGGGCCTCGCACGGCACTTCGCCGCACGAGGCCCAGGTCCCTGTCGGGTCAGCTCGTCACATGGAAGGTGGCGTCGCCGCGTCCCGTCGCGGTGGTGATCGGGTCGAGCCGCAGCTGGAACCCGTAGTGCCGGAGGTAGCGGTCGGGATAGTTGTATGACTGGAAGGACGACCATGTCGCGTCGGCGAGCCCGGCGACCTGGCGGAAGCTGGCGTCCGCGGCGAACTGGGCGGTGCCGTCGCCATAGGCCAGCTGGAAGTCGAATCCGGAGTGCCGCAGGAAGTAGCCGGGGAAGTTCACCGACTCGAAGGAGACCGTGCCGGAGCCGGCCAGGCCGGTCCGGAGGCGGAACTGGGCGTCCTCGGCGGGGCTGACGTTCGGGTCGATGCGCACGTCGAAGTTGGTGTGCCGGACGTAGCGGTCCTGGAAGTTGTACGACTGGAGCCGGCCGGCCGTGGTGTTGGGCCAGCGTGCGAGCACGCGGCTCTCCTCGGCGGCCGTCAGGTTCAGGACCCAACCGTGGCGCTTCTTCGTACCCCCCATGTTGTAGCTGCCCGACGCCTGCTTCTGGTAGGCCGCGGGGTTGGAGGGGTCGGTCGTCAGGACCGGCATGTAACCGCCGCCCGAGGCGTACTGGTCGAGGTAGAGGCCCCACTGGTTGCGGCCGTTGAACTTCATCCACATCGGGCCTTCGACCTGGGATCCGGTGAGGCCGATGCCGGAGAGGTCGCCGAGGGTGGTCCACGTTCCCAGGATCGAGTTGCTGCCTTCGAGCGTGATCTGACCGTCGCCGGAGGCCCGCACGTAGCGGTAGTCGCCGACGCCGGAGGGCACGTCGATGATCTGGGTGTCGATGATGCCCTGGGTGCCGGGGCGGTCGATGTACAGCTGCGGGGTGGTGATGGTGCGGAAGTCCGTGGTGCGGGCGTAGTAGATGCGGTGCTTCAGCACTCCGTTGAGGGTCGCGTTCGTCGCCCAGTACAGGACGTAGTCGTTGGTCGCCGGGTTCCAGATCGCCTCCGGCGCCCACGCGTTGCGCCCGTCGGGGATCGCGCCCGCGACATTGAGCAGCCACGGCTGCGACCAGGTGACCAGGTCGGTCGACTCCCACACCACCAGGTTGCGACTGCCGTTGTTCTGGGCGGTGTCCCAGTTCTGCCCGCAGCCGATGCACAGGTCGGTCGCGATGATCCAGTACTTGTCACCGCCCGGGGCCCGGACCAGTGCGGGATCGCGCACCCCGCGCGTGCCGACCGTGGAGCGCAGGACCATGCCGCCGCCGTTGAGGTCGTTCCAGTGCACGCCGTCCGTGCTGTGGGAGAGGTACAACTGCTGGTTGGTCGACCCCTCCCCGGTGAAGTGCACCATCAGGTAGCCGGGGTCGGCGGCGGCTGCTTGTTCCGGTGTGGTGAGGGCCTGGGATGTGAAGAGCAGACAGGCGGCGACCAGTATCGCCGCCAGCCGGGAGAACACCACGGACATGTGCGTTTCCTGTCTTTCTACGGGTGCCACGACGGGGAGGAAGCCGGATCTCAGGTACGTGACCACTGGAAGCTGGTTGCGGTGCCGCAGGTGCGCTGTTCGAGCACGGCGAGGTCCGCGGTCGAAGCGCCCGTCACGTTGACACACTTGCCGCTGTGACGGGCCTTGAGCTGGTAGTACCCGTCGGTCGCGACCCACGCGAACTGCTGGTTCGTACCGGAATGGCAGGGGTACTGGATCATGGAGGCACCGTCGGCGCTGGACGCACCGTTCACGTCCAGGCACTTGCCGCTGTTGAGGCTTTCGATCTGGAAGTAGCCCCCGCCCACGTCGACGAAGCGCCACTGCTGCCAGGGCCTGCCGTTCGAGGCGTACTGGCCGATCTTCACGAAGTCGGCGGTGTTGGGTGCCTGGACGTCCATGACCTTGCCGCTGTTGCGGTTGGTCAACCGGTAGTAGGTCACCGCCGGTTCGCCGGAGGGCACGTTCAGCGCGGCGTTCGCCGCCACCGGGACGCCCAGGTTCGGCGACCCGTCCGCGTTCCAGGTGATCTTCTGGATCCGGGTGGTGCGGGTGGTGCCGCAGCCCTGGGAGGACGAGGAGTTGGCGTGGTAGACGATCCAGTCCTCGGTGCCGTCCGGGGACCGGAAGAAGCCGTTGTGGCCAGGACCGTACACACTGTTCGGGTCACTGCGCTGGAAGGCCGGCTGCGTGCTCTTGCTCCAGGAACTCGCGTTCAGCGGGTCGGCGCCGGTGAGGGCGAGCAGGCCCAGCTTGTAGTCGGGGCCCTGGCAGGCGCTCGCCGAGTAGGAGATGAACGTCTTTCCATCGTGCTGCAACGCGACCGGGCCCTCGTTCATCGGGGTGCCCTGCGTCTCCCAGGAGTAGGTCGGGGTGGAGATCTGAGTCCGAGGCCCGGTCACGGTCCACGGGTTGCTCAGCGCGACGATGTAGATGCTCGGGTTGGATCCGGCCCACTGCGGCGTCGACACGCCCGACCAGGTGAAGTACAGCCGGCCGTTGATCGTGACCACGCTGCCGTCGATGCCCCACCAGTCGTTCGTACCGAAGATCACGCCCTTGTACGTGTACGGGCCCAGCGGGTCGGTGCCGGCGCTCTCCAGCACATGCACGCGCTGGTCCTCGATGTCGCCCGTACCGGCGGAGTAGTAGATGTACCAGCGCTTGCCGTTGGGGCCGTCGAGAAGGTGCATCTCGGGAGCCCAGATGTAGTGGTCGCGGCCGGCGGCGTGGGCGCTGAACACCGGTACCGGCGAGGCCGCCTTGAGCGCCTCGATCGTGGGTGCCTTCCGCATGGTCAGTGGTCCGCTGTACGGCGTAGTCATCTCGAAGTAGTTGCCGTTGTAGTAAGTCATGAACGGGTCGGCGCCGGAACTGTTGAGCGGGTTCGTGAACGTCGTCGTGGCCGCCTGCGCACTGGGCGAAACCACCGTCGCCCCACCGCCGATGACGATCAGAGCTGTTGCCGTGGCAAACAGTCGACGGGCGAGAGAGGCACGTCCGGGAGGGATGCTCATGACAGGGACATCCTTGTTCGTGTCGTGGAGGGGATCGGAGGGCGAGCCGGCGAACGCCGGGGAACATGCGCGCCGACAGCGCACTCGGACACCTTCGTGTCCTGACGCCGGAACTCTGCCGGTTCGATATTTAGGACAACGTTCGTGAATTCGGCCAGACGCTAGAGGTGTTCTGAGGGGGCGTCAAGAGGGAGGAGGCAAGGGGGCCCTGACGCGAAGCGAAATCGCGGCTGTCAGGAAGTGACCGCTTCGACCCGCTCCAGGGCCGTCGAATGTATTGACTTCGCCTCGGATCCGTTATTACCGTCTCGCAGAATTTCGAACAACGTTCGCCATTTCGAACAATTCGAACTGCCGCATGAGTGCCCAATGGAGGACACCTCTGTGCGTTACCGCCCCAGACGTAGCAGCCGCGCGCTGGCCGCCCTGTGCGGCTCGGTGTTGTCCATCGGCCTGTTGTCGGCAGGACCGGGGGCTCCTGCGGCCCACGCCGCCGACGACCCCAACACGGTCGCGCTGGACAAGGACGCGATCCTCGCCGCCAACCAGCTCGACGAGCGCCAGTGGTACAAGGACAACATCCCGTTCCTCGACACCCCCGACGACGACATCGACGAGGTCTACTACTACCGCTGGAGCACCTTCAAGCGTGCGCTGCGCTACACGGTGCCGGGCACGGGGTACGTGTCGACCGAGTACGACGTGCCGATCGGGTACGCGGGGAACCCGTACACCGCGCTGCCGGACGCGACCGGCTACCACCTGCTGGACGGGCGCTGGCTGCACAACCGCGACTACGCCGGTGACTACCTGGACTTCTGGCTGCGCGGGGCCGGCAACTCGGGCGCGCGGAACTTCAGCGAGTGGATCACCAGCGCCGCCTACCAGCGGTATCTCGTCACCGGGGACGCGGCGCAGATCAAGTCCGCGCTCCCGCACCTGATCGCGCTGTACCGGCGGTGGGACTCGAACTTCGACACCGACGTCACGGTGAACGGCACGCAGTCGACGAGTGACCTGTACCACCAGACCCCGCTGTCCGACGCCACGGAGTACACCGAGACGTCGATGCACAGCAGCAACTGGTTCAGCGGCGGCCGCGGCTACCGGCCCACGATCAACGCCTACATGTTCAGCGCGGCCCAGGCGATCAGCAAGATCGCGACGCTGAACGGTGACACGGCGACCGCGAGCGAGTACGACGCCAAGGCCGCGCAGCTGAAGGCCGCCGTGCAGAACTCGCTGTGGGACCCGCAGCGCCAGTTCTTCATGCAGGTCTACAACACCGACAACACCAACGGCACGCTGAAGCAGACCCGGACGACCTGGCGCGAGGCGATGGGGTACGCCCCCTGGGCGTTCAACCTGCCCGACGCGCAGTACTCGTCGGCGTGGAAGTACCTGACCGACGCCAAGCGGTTCAAGGCGGCGTTCGGGCCGACGACGCTGGAGCGGGTGCACGACTTCGAGGCCGAGCAGGCCACCGTCGTCCACGCGAACACCCAGAACTCCTCGACGGCCTCCAACGGCAAGTACGTCGGGCAGATCGACTTCGACGACAGCTCGGTCACCTTCACCGTGGACGCGCCCGGCAACGGCACGTACCCGGTGACGGTCCACTACGCCAACGCCACCTCCGCCACCTCGACGCACAAGGTCGTCGTGAACGGTGACACCGCCAACCCGCTCACCGTCAGCTACGCCCCCGGCGGCAGCTGGGGAAGCTTCTCGGAGACGAAGTCCGTCACCGTTCAGGTCCCGATGAAGGCCGGCGCCAACACGCTGAAGTTCACCAAAGGCACGGGCTTCGCCGAGCTCGACCGGATCACCGCGAACCCGTACTTCAACTACGAGGCGATCCCCGCCGAGCAGAAGCGCGACGACGCCAACTGCTGCCACTGGAACGGCCCGAGCTGGCCGTACCAGACGAGCCAGCTCCTGACCGGCCTCGCGAACCTGCTCCAGGACTACCCCGCGCAGAACTTCGTCACCAAGGCCGACTACCAGACCATGCTGGCCCAGTTCGCCGACCTCCAGCACAAGGACGGCAAGCCCTATGTCGCCGAGGCCGCCAACGGTGACACCGGCGAGTGGATCTACGACGGCTTCAACTTCAGCGAGCACTACAACCACTCCAGCTTCAACGACCTGGTGCTGAGCGGTCTGCTGGGCATCAAGCCGCAGGCGAACAACACGCTGGTGCTCAAGCCGCTGATCCCGTCCGGCTGGGACTACTTCGCGGTGGAGAGCCTCCCTTACCACGGGCACACGTACTCGATCCGCTGGGACCGGGACGGCTCGCACTACGGCAAGGGCAGCGGTCTGCAGATTTTCCAGGACGGCGTACGCATCCACCAGTCCGCGACGGTCGGCGACACCACCGTGAACGTGGCCGCCCCGGTCACCCCGGCGCAACCCGCACGGATGATGAACGTGGCCGCCAACCCGCTCACCGCCGAGCAGGACTGGCTGGGCCGCACGATCACCCAGCCCTACCCGAAGGCCTTCGCCTCCTACACCAACACAGTCTCCAACGGCCCCCACTGCCACAGCGGCCAGACCTGCAAGCCCACCACCTTCGACGCCCCGCTGCGGGCCACCGACGGCTGGATCCGCTACGACAAGATCCCCGACGACCGGTGGACCAACTCCGGCTCGCCCAACGCCACCGACCACCTGGGCGTCGACTTCGGGGCACCCCGCAAGATCAACGAGGTGAAGTTCTACACCTACGACGACGGCGCGAACATCCGCGTCCCGGCGAGCTACACCGTCCAGTACCTCAACAACGGCTCGTGGGTGAACGTCCCCAACCAGACGAAGAGCCCTGCCGCGCCGGTCGCCGACGACCCCAACGAGGTGACCTTCCCGACGATCACCACGTCCCAGTTCCGGGTCGTCTTCACTCCGCAGGCGGGCAAGTTCGTCGGCGTCACGGAGCTGGAGTCCTGGTACCCCGAGACGCCGGCCGTGAAGATCACCAACAAGAACAGCAACCTGGAACTCGGGATCGCCGGCTCCTCGATCGCCCCCGGAGGCGCCGTACAGCAGCAGACCGCCAACAGCACCGACAACCACTGGTGGAAGATCGTCCCCGCCGAGAACGGCTACTACAAGATCTTCAACACCAACAGCGGACAGGTCCTCGGCATCAAGGACGCCTCCAAGACGGCCGGGGCCACCGCGCTGCAGTGGGGTGACACCCTGACCGCCGACCATCTCTGGTCGATCGTGGACGCCGGGGGCGGCTACGCCAAGCTCGTCAACAAGAACAGCGGCATGGTGCTGGGCATCGACGGGATGTCGACGTCATCCGGGGCCCAAGCCCTGCAATGGGACGACAACGGCACCGCCGACCATCTGTGGCGCATCGTCACGGCCGACGGAGCCACACCGTTCACCTCCTGACCGACCGTCCGCCGCGGTGTCACGGCCGCGGCGGACCACCACAGCGGGGAATCGCCCCACGCGCCGGAGAACCGGCCGAGGGGCTCGGGCGACCGCCGACTGGCCGCATCACCCACTACGATCTGCCCCGAACACGAGCAGCTCAGGCCAGGGACCACCTGCACGTTCACTCCATGCCGGCGGTGCTTGGCCGAGTGGTCGGCCCGGCCGTCGCCGAGGCGGTCACAGTCGGCCGGGGTGCCGTCGAGCAGGACGAACTCGGGGTCCGCCTCCCGCAGAGCGCGCAGCAGACGCATGGGTCAGGTCGCGTGCGGCAGGATGGGGCACCAACAGGGCTCCTGCGCCGCTGAGTTGAGACTTCGGTGGCCACACCGAACTGGCAGATCGCTACAAATCGCGCATCACGCGGCTACGCCGAAGCTCTGGCTCTGGAGCTCCTGCCGGGCGTCACCGCAACGGGCGTGACCACGCGGAGGATCAGGAGATTTACGTGTTCGACTACGTGGTTTCTCTGATGACTCCCGGAGATACGCGAGGGAGAGTCGCCCGAAAGGCATTCGGGAAGGGCGTGTGGTGTCAGGCCTTTTCGATACGGTTATGACAATCGGGAAAGTCTCATTCTATCTTGCTCTCATCTGGGCAGTGTTGTGGATGTGGATCGCGCCTTTCATCATGGGCCCGCTCGGGATATGGTGCGCCCGCAGATCTGGCTCGCCACTGCCGCAGACGTTGTCGCTGGTGCTCCCGGCGCTGCCGGTGATGGTGCTATCTGGAGCCTGGGCGCAAGTGTGCTGCCCTGGCTGCTCGGCTACGGCATCACGCGTGCGACGCGAGCTCCCCGGAGCCGGGCTTGAGGCGATCCGTGGGCTTCTCCACGCCGCCGGCAATGAGGTCTTTCAGTGTGGCCACCGATCGGATGGCGGGAGTCGTGGCCACAACGCCCAGGAGCGCAGGAGCCCTGTCGGTGCCCCATCCTGCACCTGCACCTGCACAGGGCAGCGAGCAGGCAGTCGGGGTTCTTGCGCCGGCCCTGGCTCCGTAGCGGACCGCGGTCGCCGCCGGTGCGGGGTCAGGAGCGATAGTGGCCGAGGGTCCGCAGGCCAGGCAGCGCCTTGTCGTCGAAGTCGAACAGGGCGAGGTTCTCCCACGCGTTGCCCGACGCCGGGTCCTCCGGGTTCCAGCCGCTGCCGGCTCGGTACGTCCACACGCCCTCCCAGTAGCAGTAGCCCAGGCCCTTGCCGTCGGGGACGGCGGCCGCCAAGTCGGCCACCGCGCGGAGCCATGCGGCCTGCCCCTCGGGCGTGGCGGGGTAGCCCTCGGTGAGCTGAGAGGGGCTGTTCATGATGTCGTGGGTCTCGTCTTCGCTGCTCAGCGAGAACGGGTAGGCGGTCTCGGCGATCACGCAGGGCTTGCCGTAACGGGCCGTGATGTCGGCCATGTTGGCGGCGGCCTGGTCCAGGGAGCCGTGCCAGAAGGGGTAGTAGGACAGGCCGATGATGTCGAAGTCGACGCCGTAGGACACTGCGTTGTCGAACCACCAGCGGTACAGGCCGTTGTCGCCGCCGTTGGCCAGGTGGAGGATGGTGCGGATGCGGGGGGTGGTGTCGCGTGCGGCGCGCAGACCGGCCTTGAGGAAGGCGGCCAGACTGTCCCAGTGGTCCCAGTTGCCGGTCGGCCAGAGCATGCCGCCGTTGAGTTCGTTGCCGATCTGCACCAGGTCGGCGGGCGTGCCCTGGCGCTTGAGGGCGCCGAGGACGTCAGCGGTGTGGTCGTAGACGGCCCTGGTCAGGCCCGCCACGTCCAGGTCGGCCCAGGCAGCCGGCTTGGTCTGGTGCGCCGGGTCGGCCCAACTGTCCGAGTAGTGGAAGTCGATCCAGAGGCGGATGCCCGCCCGCTTCAGGCGGCAGGCCAGCGGCAGAATGTGCTTCTTGTTGTTGTAGTCGTCGGCCGGGTCCACCCAGACCTTCAGCCGGGCGTGGGTGATGCCCGCCTTGGCGAGGATGTGGATCGGGTCGTCGAGTCGGCCGTCGGCGCGGCGATAGACAGCGCCGTGATCCTCGTTCTTCGGCAGCGAGGAGATATCCATCGCGCGGATAGGGAGGCGGCGGGACGCGGCGCTGCCCGTCGTGGTGCTCGCCAAGGCCGGTACGGCGCCCATGGTCGGCACCGCCAGCGCCGCGGCGCCGGCTGCAGTGAGAATCGTACGTCTGCGCATGTCAGGGGTCCTTTCATAGTGAGGTCGACTCGGGGATGACACGGGGGCTTCTGTGGCGGCGTGCTGCTGCGGCGCCCCGTCGGATCTGGTTCCGGGCTCCCGCTGCCGTGTTGTGGCGCGAATGAGCCGGCTCCGGCGGGCGCACGTCAGCTGGTGGTGGTGTGGGTGACGAACGAAGCGGAAGGCGACCGGCTCGTCTTCCCGTGCACCGGCTTCGATGCCGTGGGCCAGTGCGATGGGGTGCTACCGGCGAGGCACCGGCCGTAACCGCTGGCGAGCTTGTCGGTGACCTGTGCGCTCGACGCCCTGCTTCCCTGTCGGCCCAATGTCCTCGTGCCATAGCCAGCGCCGCCACTGCTCGAAGTTCACGTCACCCCACATGCGTGAGGCAGACGGTCGAGCGGGGAGGAGGGCATGTCTTGCTCCGGGGGGATCGGTGGATAGCACCAACCAAACCCGTGAACGTGCACAGAGCGGGTTTCCGGTTGACACCTTTGAGCTACAGGTAGATAACCCGAGGCTCGATCTGCTGACAAGAGGAAAAGCGAATTTCCACTGTGAACGCTCACAGAGCCGAGCGGTGCGCTGGGCGGGTGACGGGCACTCCGGCCCCGCTCAGCGCTGCCTGGCGCCTGGTGCGCCCCACCGACAGGTACCGCCGCGGGCGACTGGGGCCTGGACGGGTAGATCTTCTTGCGTGACGCGAGCGCAACCGACAGACACGGCAACCGCTTCCGGCAGTGGGATGACGCCGGGTGCCTGGAAATGATCAGCGACGAAGCTCGTGTCGAGTCAGCGCGTGCCCAAGGCTGCAAGTCACGGGCGGCCTGGGATGATGTCGGCCGTCCCGCCCCCACCCGTGGCGACGCCGCCGCGCGGCTTGGGTGCGGGGAAGGGCGGCATGTCCTGGCGGCACGTTGTTCCGGCCGGCGGGAGGATGCCGTCGATGAGGTAGCGGCTCTCGTACGTGTTGACGCAACTGCTCGGGTTGAGCAGTGCCGTGTGCCCGTGCCCGCTGTTGGTGAGCAGGCGGGCGTCGGCCAGTTCTCGGGTCATGGCCTTCGCGGCCGAGTAGGGAGTGGAGGGGTCGTAGGTGGTGCCGACCACCAGGACGGGATGCGCTGTCGGCTTGTTCCACGGTCCGCGGTAGGGGTTGGCGGCGACTCCCGGCCAGTCGGCACACACCGCGGCGGCCCAGGCCCAGTGGCGTCCGGTATCGCCCGCACGGGCGGCGCTGGCCTCCTCCAGGACGTGGTAGGCAGCGGGGTCACGCGGGTTGGGGCTGTCGCCGCAGAACACCGCACCGGCCTGTTCTTCGCCCAGGTACGGACTCGGATCCGGGACCGCTGGGGCGGGTGGGAGCGGGGACGGCTCCGGGGCACGGCCCTGCCACAGGCTCTGCAGTCTGTCGGCGACGTTCGTCCATCCGGGGTGGACGACGTAGAAGCCGCTCACCATGTCACTGACCGTACGGGCATAGGTCCACTCGCCCACGGGATGCTCCCGGAGGCGCTTCATCAGCTGGTGGTACTTGTCCCGGGTCGCTTTCGGGCCGCCGGCGGAGAAGGCGCAGCGGGCGGTGGTGGTGGACCCGCACAGGGTGAGGAACTGATCCAGGGTTTCTGCCGCGGCGCGGTCCGAGCCCAGGCGCAGCATTGCCGTGGACCGGGGGGCCTCTTTGGATCCATGGTTCGTCCAGGCCTGCGGATCCCAGTCGCTGTCGAGGACCATGGCGCGGACGTTGCCGGGGAAGAGGTTGGCGTAGGTGGCGCCCAGGAACGTGCCGTAGGAGATCCCGTAGTAGGTGAGCTGTGGGTCGCCCACCGCCTGCCGGAGCCGGTCGAGGTCGCGAGCGGTGTCGGCGGTCGACACATGGCGCAGGAGCTCGGGGTCACGCTGCTGACAGCGCCGGCCCAGTTCCTTGTACGCAGCGTTGTAGGCCGTCCGCTCCTGTTCGCCCACCGGGAAGCCTGCCGGTTTGCTCGCATTCCAGGCGGCGGCTTCCTCGGGACTCGCGAAGCAGTTCACCGCGGTGCTGCTGCCGATCCCACGGGGGTCCCAGCTGACGATGTCGAACCGCTCCCGTACCTCCCGCGGGAAGAGCTCGTAGCTCTGCGGCATCTGCACGGATCCGGGCCCGCCGGGGCCGCCGGGGTTGAAGAACAGGGTGCCGATGCGCCGTCCGGGACCGGTTGCCTTCCGCTTGACGACTGCCAGTTCGATGGTGCGGCCGCGGGGGGTGCGGTAGTCCAGCGGCACCTTCGCGGTCGCGCAGTCGAACGGGCTGCCCTGAACACAGGGTCTCCAGTCCAGCTTCGGGGCGGGCCCCGAAGGTGTCGGAGTACCGCCGGCGACGGCGGGGTTCGGCCCTGTGAACACCGTCGAGCAGGCCACCACCGCGGCAACGACCGCGGCGCAACTCCGACGGCCTGCTATCGGTCCGGATATGTGCATGCCTTGTCCTTTCGCGACTGCGCGCGACGCGCCCATGCCGCTGGACGTCGGCACGCATCTGTGTCAAACAACACCGCGGTCCGGCAAACCGCGCGAGACATCCGCAGCCGAATGGGAGCCCGCGCCGACGAATCCGCCTGAATCACGACCGAACCGCGCATGCCGCGAGAACTCGTCCGACTTCTGCAGCAGGGTTCGCCGGCCCGTCTCGCGGCCGTCCACGAACAGCGACGAGCCCTGCAAACGCAGATCGGACAGCTGCAGAAGGCCCACCCTCTAATGCAGTGCGGAGCGGATGCCTCGGGTCCTTCTGACCGATGAGGTCCCCCTTGAAGACAGGCAGCGACTCCGCGGCGGCCTTCGTG
>NZ_JBIWGA010000041.1:0-56802 GCF_044763345.1 Streptomyces sp. NPDC096132 | reverse complement strand
CTCACTGCACCCTGGGACCCCCCGCCCCCCCCGGGGCGCCCCCGACCCCATGCCCCGGTCGGCCCTCGCGCTCACTGCACCCTGGGACCCCCCGCCCCCCCCCGGGACGCCCCCGACCCCCGTGCCCCGGGCGGCCCTCGCCTTCCCACTGCGCCCCAGGCGGTCACCGCACCCCAGGTGGCCCACCCCCCGGACGCCCCCCGCACCGCCAGCCCTCCCCACGCCCCCCAACCCCTCGCATCCTCAAAACCCCCTGAACCCACCCGTCGGATCGTCACAACTCCGGCGCTGCTCTTCTCTTCCCTCCTCATCCCCCCGGGCGTACCTTGACGGCTCGATCTGATGCCTCGTCAGGTTGTGATGGGGAAACGGCAGGAACTGTCAGGAATGAGGGGACCGTGTCGAACCGGAAGCGAACCGCCGCGCTCGCGACGGCCGCGGCCCTGGCCGGGTCGGCGGTCTGGATGGCCGCCCCCGCGGCCATGGCCGAGGTCGTCGACGTCAACTACTCCTGCAAGACGCCCATCGGCGACAAGAGCGCCGTCTCGCCGATCGACATCAAGGGTGTCAAGAGCGGCAGCGGCTACAAGATCACCATGTCCTGGCAGAAAGGCGTCTCCTCCAGCCCCGTGGAACTCGGCGCGGGCTCGATGAAACCGAGCGCCACCATCAAGCTGGGCGGCGCCGACAGCGGCACCCTGACCGTCACCGGCCCCGCCAACCAGGCCGCGATCCCCGAGAACACCCCCATCAAGATCAACGACCTGAGCGGCACGTACACCCCGAAGGAGTCCGGCAAGGTCACCTTCACGGCCGCCATCCTCACCATCAAGGCGCTCGGTACGACCACCACCTGCACGCCCACCAACAACCCCGGCCCCTCCCTCACCCTCGACGTCACCGCGTCGAGCGGCGGAAGCGGCGCAAGCGGCGGGAGCAGTGGTGACAGCGGCGGCGAACTCCCGCAGACCGGTCCCGAGGACTCGGCCATCGCCCTCGGCACCCTCGGCGGCACCGTCCTGCTCGCGGGCGCAGCGGGCGTCCTGTGGCTGACCCGGCGGAACCAGCCCGGCTGACGCCCCCACCCCCCACCTCAGCCACCCGCCATCGCGAGAGACCGGCAACAAGAGCCACTGGAGCCGCCGATGCCGTACGCCCGGGCCCTGCTGCTGCACCTGCCCCTCGCCCTGACGCTGCCCCTGCTCGTGGCCGCCGCCCCGGCCGGCGGCTGGTCGGCCGCGCCCTCGGGTGGCGGGCGGCCGTCCTTCTACGCGGAGGGCGCGCCCGGCGCGGTGCTCCAGGACACGGTCGCCGTGACCAACCGTGGCACCCGGCCGCTCACCGTTCGCCTACGCGGCACCGGCCTCGGAGGTCTCCCGGTCGCCTTCGCCGAGACCGCCGTCCGGGTGCCCGCCCGCACCCGCGCCGAGGTGCCCTTCACGGTGACGGTCCCGGCGGACGCGGCCCCCGGCGAACGCTCCGGCGCGATCGTCGTACGGGAGTCGACGGGCGGCGGCCGGCAGATCACCGTCCGGCTGCTGGTGCGGGTCGGCGGCCCGAAGCTGGCCGCGCTGACCGTCGAGCACGTGGCCGTGCGCGGCGACCGGATCACGTACGAGCTGGTCAACCGGGGTACGACCGATCTCGTCCCCCGGCTCGCGGTACGCGCGGACGGCGTCCTCGGCACCGTACTGGACCGCGCGCCGCGCACCCTGCCCGTCCGGCTGCCGCCGGGCCGCAGGCTGAGGCTCGACGAACCGTGGCCCGACCGCCCGGCCCTGGACGCCGTGACCGTACGCCTGACGGTCACCGCGCCCGGCGCCGCGCGGGCCACGGGCCGCACGTCGGCCCGGTTCGTGCCGTGGGGCGCGGCGGTCGCGGGCGGGGGCGTGCTGTCGGTCGCGGCGGGGGCCGTGGCGGTCGTACGACGGCGTGGGCGCGAGGCCGATTCGAGGGGAGCGGGTACGTGAACGGCAGGCCGCGGATCACGGGGTTGGTCCTTCTCCTTCCCCTTCTCCTCTCTCTTCTCCTTCTGTTCCCGCTGACGGGTACGGCGACGGCGGCCGGGAAACCGGCCGTCACCCTCTCCACGTCCCAGGCGGGGACCGGCGATTCGATCACCGTCAGCGGCAGCGGCTGGCGCTCGCGCACCCTGCTGATGCTGCTGGTCTGCGGTCGGGCGACCCCGGCGCGCGGGGTGATCGGCGGCACCAACTCCTGCGCCAACGCCGACGGCCGTGCCGTCACCACCGACGCCGACGGACGCTTCAGCCGCCGCCTCCCGGTGGCCGAGCCGCCGGTGCCGTGCCCGTGCGTGGTGCACGTGGCCACCGCGACCGGCGCGAAGGCCCAGGCCGACGCGGCGTTCCAGGTGGCCGGGCACGCCGTGGAGCCACTGCCCCCCGCATCGGACGCGGAGGGACGGCTCGCCGTCCTCACCGACACCCGGCTGGAGGGCTCCGGCGGGCTGCTCACCTGGTTCGGGGCGCCGCCCACCCGCACGCTCGTCTTCACCGTCGGCAACCTCGGCACCACGACCGTGAAGGACCCGGTGTTCCAGGTGGGCGCCGCGCACGGGGTGTTCTCCCCGCAGTGGGACGAGCGGCAGTGGCGCGGCACGATCGCGCCCGGCAAGAAGGCGCGCGTGAAGCTGCCCGTCGAGCTCTCCGCCGGAGCCCACGGTGACTACACCGTCTCCCTGAAGTACGGCGGCAAGGTCCTCGCGGAGCAGCCGTGGGGTGTGGGTCGCCCCTGGGGCGTGACCCTGTTCTGGATCCTGCTCTGCCTGGTGGTGCCGACGGCGGTGTTCCGGATCGGGATGGCGGTGGTGGACCGGGTCCGGCCACGAACACGCCAGGGACCACGAACACGCCAGGAACCACGAACACGCCAGGAACCACCCACCACCTCCACGACCCTGCCGTGGTTCACCCCGGACACCGGTCCGGCCGCGGCGGGCCGGCTCTCCGCACCGCACGACGAGCACCCGACGAGTCCACGACTCCCGGCAGGAAGGGATCCAAGTGAGTGAGAGAGCCGTACCACCCCCGCGAGGGGCCGGGCGGAAGAGAGCGGCAGCGGCGGGCGCCGCCGTCCTGTTCGCCGGGGCCGCCGCGCTGCTCGGCGTGACGGCGGGGCAGGCCCAGGCCGCCGAGGTGTCCTACGCCACCCACTGTGTGCCGCCCTCGGGCGTGGGCCTGCCCGAGATCGACGGCACCACCAAGGTCGACATCACCGCTCCGGCCACGGCGAAGGTCGGCGACACCGTCGACATCGTCTGGAAGTTCACCCAGGCCGCGTCGAAGAATCCCGACATCATCGACCTGCCCGCCGACTCGGTCCAGCCGTCCGGCACCCTCAAGGCGGCCGGCGCGCAGACCGCGTCCGTCGACATGGTGGGCCCGCGCGAGAACCCGGCGATCCCCAAGGGCGGCGACATGGTGCTGTCCGACATGAAGGGCACGCTGACGCTGACGGCGGCGGGTCAGGTGACGCTGACCCCGGACGCGTACGTCGTCAACGCGCTGGGCACGAACACCACCTGCACGCCCTCGGAGAGCGTCCAGCCGGCGGCGACGATCACGGTGACGGCGGGGGAGGGGAGTTCGAGCGCCTCGCCGGACCCGTCGGGCAGCGCCAGCGCCAGCCAGAGCCAGTCGCCGTCCGCGAGCGCGTCCGCCAGCACCTCCACGACCCCCAGCGCGTCCGCGAGCGAGACCGGCGACGACGGCCAGACCGACTTCACCGGCAAGGTCGTGGACATCCCCTACACCTGCCAGTCACCCCTCGGGGAGAAGAAGGCGACCTCGCCGATCCAGATCAACGCCAAGAAGGACGGCGGGAGCTACGACCTCACCGTGCAGTTCAAGAAGTCGGTGATGGACAGCCCGATCGACATCCCGGCCGGCAAGGTGAAGCCGACCATGCAGGTCGTGCTGGGTGGCGCGGACGAGGGCACGGTGAAGGTGGAGGGGCCGCTGAACGCCGAGGCGATCCCCCAGAACAGCCCGATCGAGATCCCGGACCTCAAGGGCACCTACAAGCCCGGCGCGACCGGCGAGTCCACGCTCTCCCCGGGCGTCCTCGTGATCGAGGCCATGGGCACGACCACCACCTGCACCCCGGACAGCACGGCCGTCTCCCTGACCCTGAACACCGAGGAGCAGGCGAGCGGAGCGTCGGGCGGCGACTCGTCGTCGAGCAGCAGTACGACGACCAGCGGCGGCCTCGCGGAGACGGGCTCCGGCGACCACGCCTCCCTGAAGGCGCTGGGCCTGATCGCGGGCACGGCCGTCCTGCTGGGAGCGGCGGTGTTCACGTTCATGCCGCGACGCAGGACGAGCTAGACCGACCGCACGCACGGAGGCCGCCGCACGCATGGAGGCCGCCGCACGCATGGAGGCCGCCGCACGCACGGAGGCCGCCGCACCCACACGGGGTGCGGCGGCCTCCGTCGGCTGCGGACCGACGTCAGTGAACGTCTCCCATGAGTTCCCTGACCCGCTTGCGGTACATCCACACCGCCGCGCCGGCGATCACGGCGAGCACCGCCTGGAAGGCCACGATGCCCGTCTTGTTCAGGTCGACACCGGCGATGGACAGCAGACCGGTGGTCGCGTCACCGGCGGTGACCGCCAGGAACCAGACACCCATCATCTGCGAGGCGTACTTCGCGGGCGCCATCTTCGTGGTCACGGACAGACCCACCGGCGACAGCGTCAGCTCACCGATCGTCTGGACGAAGTAGATCCCGACCAGCCACATCGCGGCCGCCTTGTGACCGCCGTCGGCGATCGCCAGCGGGGCGAGGAACAGGAAGAAGGACGCGCCGATCATGAACAGGCCCATCGCGAACTTCACCGCGGTGCTCGGCTCCTTGCCGCGCCGGGCCAGTGCCAGCCAGGCCCAGGCGAAGACCGGCGCCAGAGCCATGATCATGACCGGGTTGACCGACTGGTACCAGGAGACCGGGAACTCCCAGCCGAAGATCGTGTTGTCGGCGGAGGAGTCGGCGAACAGGGAGACGGTCGAGCCGCCCTGGTCGTAGATCATCCAGAACACGGCCGCGGCGACGAAGAACCAGATGTACGCGGACATCTTCGACTGCTCGGCGCGGTTCAGGTCCTTGTCGCGCTTGATGCGGGAGATGACCAGGACCGGGATGAGGAGACCGGCGATGGTGATCGGGACCAGCAGCCAGTTCAGGGTGTAGTGGCCGGTGAAGCCGACGATCGCGTAGAAGACGACGGCGATGGCGGCCCACACGCCCGCCTTCTGCAGGGTGGCGGTCTTCTCGGCGGGGGTCATCGGGGTGGGCACGACGTCCGAGCGGGAGCTCAGGTGACGGCTGCCGAGCAGGAACTGGGCGAGACCCAGCGCCATGCCGAGGGCGGCGAGGGCGAAGCCCAGGTGCCAGTTGACGTTCTCCCCGATGGTGCCGATGACCAGCGGGGCGGCGAAGGCGCCGAGGTTGATGCCGATGTAGAAGACGGTGAAGCCACCGTCACGGCGCGGGTCGTCCGGGCCCTCGTAGAGGTGGCCGACCATCGTGGAGATGTTGGCCTTCAGCAGGCCGGAACCGACCGCGACGAGGCCGAGGCCCGCGTAGAAGGTGCCGGCGCTGGGCAGCGCCAGGGTGAGGTGGCCGAGCATGATGATCGCGCCGGCGACGGCGACGGTCTTGCGGGGGCCGAGGACACGGTCCGCGAACCAGCCGCCGGGAAGGGCGAGCAGGTACACGAGGGACAGGTACACCGAGTAGATCGCGGTCGCGGTGGCCGCGCTCAGGTGCAGGCCGCCCGGTGCCACCAGGTACAGCGGGAGCAGGGCCTTCATGCCGTAGTAGGAGAAGCGCTCCCACATCTCGGTCATGAAGAGAGTGGCCAGTCCGCGGGGGTGGCCGAAGAAGGTTTTCCCGGAGCCGGGGGTGCCCGGACGGACCGAGTCCTTCGTCAGGCTGGACGCCATGGTCGTTCCTTGCTGCTCGGGACGCGCTTGCTTGAGCGGATGCGCGCCCGGTGGGGGGCGGCCGGCACCGGCGGGTCGGTCCGTCCGCCCCACGCCCTCGGGGAGTCCGCCCCGGATCGCGGAGCGGTGGACGGCGACCACCGGGATCCACGCCTCTACGCGCGTTGCGCGAGCAGGGGCCCGGCCAGAGGTCATTCCTTTCAAGGCCGGCGGGGGACGCGTCCCGCACCGGCCCGCACACAAAAGAGACCTTCGGCGTCAAGTGCGCCAAAGGTCGCCGCGGTGCTACAGGCGTTGTTTCACCATACGTCAGGAGAGTGCCGGATATGGAAGGGTTTGAGACAGGGATCACAGGTGATCAAGGAGCCGCGGGAGGGTTTCGAAGGTCCGCCCCATCCTGCCATCTTTCGACCATAGGTCCGTACCAAGATTGCCGTCGGCGTGGCGCCCCGCTTGTCCGGCATGTCCCTGGGTAAGAAACAGCGGCGCCGATCACACTTCGGGCCGTGCCCCCTGCGGACTACCATCAGCTCATGACCCGTGTACTGCTCGCCGAGGACGACGCGTCCATCTCGGAGCCGCTGGCCCGCGCACTGCGCCGGGAAGGGTACGAGGTCGAGGTGCGTGAGGACGGACCGACCGCGCTCGACGCCGGGATGCAGGGTGGCGTCGACCTGGTCGTGCTGGACCTCGGGCTGCCCGGCATGGACGGTCTGGAGGTGGCGCGCCGGCTGCGCTCCGAGGGCCATGCCGTGCCCATCCTGATCCTGACCGCGCGCGCCGACGAGGTGGACACCGTCGTCGGTCTCGACGCGGGCGCCGACGACTACGTCACCAAGCCCTTCCGCCTCGCCGAACTCCTCGCCCGGGTACGGGCCCTGCTGCGGCGCGGCGCCGCGGAGCCCGCGCAGCCGCCCGCCACCCACGGGGTGCGGATCGACGTCGAGTCGCACCGTGCCTGGATGGGCGACGAGGAGCTGCAGCTGACGGCGAAGGAGTTCGACCTGCTGCGGGTCCTCGTCCGGGACGCGGGGCGGGTCGTCACCCGTGACCAGCTGATGCGCGAGGTCTGGGACACCACGTGGTGGTCGTCCACCAAGACGCTCGACATGCACATCTCCTGGCTGCGGAAGAAGCTGGGCGACGACGCGGCGAATCCCCGGTACATCGCCACGGTGCGGGGTGTCGGGTTCCGGTTCGAGAAGAGCTGAGAACCCACGGTCCCGTTGGATGAACAGCTCACGGTCCCGTTGGATATGAGGACATGCGCCGCCGACTGATCCAGTCCACCCTCGCCGTCGTGCTCGTCGTCATCGCCGTCTTCGGCGTGTCGCTCGTCATCGTCGAGAGCCGCACCATCAGCAACAGCGCCCAGGAGAGGGTGGACTCCGAGGCGGTGCGGCTGGTGGGGATCGTGGACAGCCGGCTGCTCAGCTCCGAGGACGTCACCTCGGAGATCCTGCGCGACCAGGTCACGCAGGACCGTTACGCCGTGATCAGCATCCCCGGCCGGGCGCCCATCGAGGTGGGCAGCAAGCCCTCCGGTGAGGTCATCCACGCCGAGGAGCGGGGGGAGGGCGGCGAGACCGTCCGGGTCGAGGAGCCCCGCTCCACGATCACCCGCGAGGTCGGCCGCACCCTGCTGATCATCGGCCTGGTGGCGCTGCTGGCGGTGGTCGCGGCGGTCCTGCTCGCCATCCGCCAGGCGAACAAGCTGGCCTCCCCTCTCACCGACCTGGCGGAGACCGCAGAACGCCTCGGCTCGGGCGACCCCCGCCCGCGCCACAAGCGCTACGGAGTCCCCGAGCTGGACCGGGTCGCCGACGTCCTGGACTCCTCGGCGGAACGCATCGCCCGCATGCTGACGGCGGAGCGCCGCCTGGCCGCGGACGCCTCCCACCAGCTGCGCACGCCCCTCACGGCCCTCTCGATGCGCCTGGAGGAGATCACCCTCACCGACGATCCGGACACGGTGAAGGACGAGGCGACGATCGCGCTGACGCAGGTGGAACGCCTGACGGACGTGGTGGAACGCCTGCTGACCAACGCCCGCGACCCGCGCACCGGCTCCGCCGTCTCCTTCGAGCTGGACGAGGTCATCCAGCAGCAGCTGGCCGAGTGGCGCCCCGCCTACCGCAGCGCGGGCCGCGCCATCGTCAGCTCCGGCAAGCGGCATCTGCGGGCCGTGGGCACCCCGGGCGCGGTCGCCCAGGTCCTCGCCGCCCTGATCGAGAACTCCCTCATGCACGGCGGCGGCACGGTCGCCCTGCGCACCCGTGTCACCGGCAACCAGGCGGTCATCGAGGTCACCGACGAGGGACCCGGCGTCCCCGCCGACCTGGGCGCCCGTATCTTCGAGCGCACGATCAGCGGCCGCAACTCCACGGGCATCGGCCTGGCGGTCGCCCGCGACCTCGCCGAGGCCGACGGCGGTCGCCTCGAGATGCTCCAGGCCCAGCCCCCGGTCTTCGGCCTGTTCCTCTCCCGCACGGCCCCCCAGAAGCGGACGGCGCAGGACGAGGAACCGATGGTGAGGTAGGAGGGCCTCGCGGGCCGGGGCCTCCATGGCAGAGGTTGGTTCACTTCCCGGCGCCGGTACGCGCATTCCAGCCCGTCCGGGGGTGCCCCCTCTGGGGGAGATTGAGGACGAGGCCCGTTCAGGGCCGAAGCGGGGGTCTGGGGGCGCAGCCCCCAGCGCGGGCGCAGCCCCCAGCGCGGGCGCAGCCCCCAGCGCGGGCGCAGCCCCCAGCGCGGGCGCAGCCCCCAGCGCGGCACCGGGGCGGGGCCACGGGCTCAGCCCACTCGCTGGCGGGGCTTCGGCTTGCGGGCCTGTTCGCCGATCAGGGAGTCCTCCGTCAGGAAGGACTCTGCGCTGGCGACGGCCTCTTTCGCGGGCAGGGCGCGGAACACCCACGTCCGGTACGACCAGAACCGGAACAGGGTGGCGACGCCGATGCCGAGGAACTTGAAGACGTTGCTCTGCAGCGGGCTGTCCCAGCCGAAGCCGTACGTGGCCGCGAACAGCAAGCCGTTCTCGATCACCAGTCCGACCGCGCTGAACAGCAGGAACAGGGTCAGTTCCTTGGTGCGCCCGCTCTTGTCGCGATCACGGTAGGTGAAGTACCGGAACCCGATGTAGTTGAAGACGATCGAGACGACCGTGGCGATGACACTCGCGCGCACCACCTGGAGGTCGGTGACATGGCGCACGAGGTTGAACACGCCGAGGTTGACCAGCAGTCCCGCACCGCCCACAGCCCCGAATTTGACCAGCTCACGGCCTACGCGCCGCAGCCGTCCATGCCCCGAGGAACCATGTGCCATGGTCGTACAGGCCCCCGTCCGGGTCTCGGTTTCGTCAACCCAGCCATGCTAACCACCACTCTTGTCGGTTTCCTGTGCTGCGCCTCACGGGTCGGGAACGGGTCGGGAAGAACGCGGCAAACGGCTGGTATGAGCCGTTCAAAAGCCTGGTAAGAACCGCAGGCCCCCTCCCCGGCGGGCGCGGGATCCGGCCGCGCCGGCCCGGCCGATACCCTGGGGGCGTGACGTTCCCGGTAGTCGGCATGGTCGGCGGAGGCCAGCTCGCTCGTATGACACACGAGGCAGGCATCCCGCTCGGCATCAGGTTCAAGCTCCTCAGTGACACCCCCCAGGACTCCGCGGCGCAGGTCGTGAGCGATGTCGTCATCGGCGACTATCGCGATCTCGACACGCTGCGTGACTTCGCGCGCGGGTGCGATGTGATCACCTTCGATCACGAACACGTACCCACCGAGCACCTCAGGGCCCTGGAGGCGGACGGCATCCCCGTCCGGCCCGGCCCGGACGCGCTGGTGCACGCCCAGGACAAGGGCGTGATGCGCGCGAAGCTCGACGCGATCGGCGTGCCGTGCCCGAGGCACCGCATCGTGGCCGACCCGCGGGACGTGGTGGCTTTCGCGGAGGAGGGTGGGGGCACCTCCCGCTCGAGCGGAGCCGAGAGTGGGGGAGGCTTCCCCGTCGTCCTCAAGACCGTGCGCGGCGGCTACGACGGCAAGGGTGTCTGGGTCGTGGACTCGGCCGAGGAGGCCGCCGACCCCTTCCGGGCCGGCGTCCCCGTCCTCGCCGAGGAGAAGGTCGACTACGTCCGCGAACTCGCCGCCAACGTCGTCCGCTCCCCGCACGGCCAGGCGGTCGCCTACCCGGTCGTCGAGTCGCAGCAGGTGGGCGGCGTGTGCGACACGGTGATCGCTCCGGCCCCCGACCTGGATCCGGCCCTCGCCCTCCAGGCGGAGAAGCTGGCCCTGACGATCGCCAAGGAACTGGACGTCGTCGGCCACCTCGCGGTCGAGCTGTTCCAGACCCGCGACGGCCGCATCCTCGTCAACGAACTGGCCATGCGCCCGCACAACTCGGGCCACTGGACCCAGGACGGCGCGATCACCTCCCAGTTCGCCAACCACGTCCGCGCCGTCCTCGACCTCCCCCTCGGCGACCCGCGCCCGCGCGCGCCCTGGACGGTCATGGTCAACGTCCTCGGCGGCGACTTCCCCGACATGTACTCGGCCTATCTGCACTGCATGGCCCGCGACCCCCAGCTGAAGATCCACATGTACGGCAAGGACGTGAAGCCCGGCCGCAAGGTCGGCCACGTCAACACCTACGGCGACGACCTCGACGACGTGCTGGAGCGCGCCCGTCACGCAGCCGGCTACCTGAGAGGCACGATCACCGAATGAGCCCTGTCGTAGGCATCGTCATGGGATCCGACAGCGACTGGCCCGTCATGGAGGCCGCCGCCCAGGCCCTCGACGAGTTCGAGATCGACTACGAGGTCGACGTCGTCTCCGCACACCGCATGCCCCGCGAGATGATCGCGTACGGCGAGCAGGCGGACGGGCGCGGGCTGAAGGTGATCATCGCGGGCGCCGGCGGCGCCGCCCACCTCCCCGGCATGCTCGCCTCCGTCACCCCGCTGCCGGTCATCGGCGTGCCCGTCCCGCTGAAGTACCTCGACGGCATGGACAGCCTCATGTCCATCGTGCAGATGCCGGCCGGGGTCCCCGTCGCCACGGTCTCCGTCGCCGGCGCCCGCAACGCCGGTCTGCTCGCCGTCCGGATGCTCGCCGCCCACGACGAGGACCTCCTCGCCCGGATGCGCGAGTTCCAGCAGGAGCTGAACGACCAGGCCACCGAGAAGGGCAAGCGGCTGCGCGCCAAGGTCGAGGGCTCCAACGGCTTCGGCTTCGGGAAGTGACGGCCTTGAGCTCTCTGGAGGCAGCCCGGGAACTCCTCGCCGAGTTCCCGGTCGTCGACGGTCACAACGACCTGCCCTGGGCGCTGCGCGAACAGGTCCGCTACGACCTCGACGCCCGCGACATCGCCACCTCCCAGGCCGCCCATCTGCACACCGACCTCCCGCGGCTGCGCGAGGGCGGGGTCGGCGCGCAGTTCTGGTCGGTGTACGTCCGCGCGGACCGGCCCGACCCGGTGCCGGCGACGCTGGAGCAGATCGACTGCGTCCGCCGGCTCGTCGACCGCCACCCGGCCCACCTCAGGACCGCGCTGACCGCCGCGGACATGGAGGCGGCGAAGGCGGAGGGCCGTATCGCCTCCCTGATGGGCGCCGAGGGCGGTCACTCCATCGCCAACTCGCTGGGCACCCTGCGCGGCCTGTACGCGCTCGGGGTCCGCTATCTGACCCTCACCCACAACGACAACGTGGACTGGGCGGACTCCGCGACCGACGAGCCGAAGGCGGGCGGACTCACCGCGTTCGGCCGCGAGGTCGTGCGCGAGATGAACCGCCTGGGCATGCTCGTCGACCTCTCGCACGTCGCCGCGACGACGATGCGCGACGCCCTGGACGCCACCTCCGCGCCGGTGATCTTCTCGCACTCCTCCGCCCGCGCGGTCTGCGACCACCCCCGCAACATCCCGGACGACGTCCTCGAACGCCTGCCCGGCAACGGCGGTGTCGCGATGGTGACGTTCGTCCCGAAGTTCGTCCTCCAGGCCGCCGTCGAGTGGACGGCGGCGGCGGGTGCGAACCTGCGCGCCCACGGCTACTTCGACCTGGACACCACCCCCGAGGCGATGAAGGTGCACCGCGCCTTCGAGGAGGCCAACCCCCGCCCGGTCGCCACGGTCGCGACCGTCGCCGACCACCTCGACCACATGCGCGAGGTGGCGGGCATCGACCATCTGGGCATCGGCGGCGACTACGACGGCACGGCCTTCACCCCCGACGGCCTGAACGACGTCTCCGGCTACCCCAACCTGATCGCGGAACTCCTCGACCGCGGCTGGTCCACGGCCGACCTCGCCAAGCTGACCTGGCAGAACGCGGTGCGCGTGCTGGGCGCGGCGGAGGACGTCGCCCGAGGCCTGCGGACGACGCGGGCGCCGTCCCACGCGACGATCGAGTCGCTCGACGGCTGAGCGTGCTCCCCGAGGGCGGGGCGGCCGGCGCGGCCGGCGCCCCGCCCTCGTGCGTGGATTCGACCGTCGTACCCCCGAACGCCCCGTCCACCAGGAAGCCTCTTCGCCCCCGTGCGACGGTGGCCGTACTGCTGATCGCTGCCGATGATCGACGTACGGAGACCGTCATGGCCGACCTCCAGGACGAACTGCACGACCCGCCCGAGGTCTGCGAGCTGCCGGTTCCCCTCGCCGGGCCGTACGTCCCCGACCCCGGTCCGCACCCGGAGCCCGATCCCGGGGCCGACGCGCTGGAGCGGGCGCACGTCCTGCTCGCCGGGCACCCCGTCGCCGACGGCTACAGCGGTCTGCCGCGGGCGCTGCGGCAGCTGCCCTGGTACGACCTCCAGCTCGGCGAGAGCGCCGTCGACACCGATGTGCCCCGGCTGCGGCGCGGGCACGTCGGCGCGCTGTTCTGCTCGCTGCACCTGCCCGACGGCCTCGCCGCCGGTCGCGCGGTGGGCGCCACCCTGGAGGAGCTCGATCTCGCCCGCACGGTGATCGCCGCGCACCCGGAGGGGATGTCGCTCGCCCGTACCGCCGGGCAGGTCCTCGACGCCCGCAACTGCGGCCGGGTCGCCGTCGTCCTCGGCCCGGCCACCGCCGCCGCCCTCGACGACTCCCTCGCCGTCCTGCGCGTCCTGCACTCCCTCGGCCTGCGCGTCCTCACCCTCGCCGGCACCTCCTGGGCGAGCGAGGCCGGGCTGACCCGGTTCGGCGAGGAGGTCGTACGGGAGATGAACCGGCTCGGCGTGCTCGCCGACCTCTCCGGCGCCTCGGACGCCACCATCGGCCGCGCCCTCGCGCTCTCCCGGACCCCGGTGCTGTGCACCCGTTCCGCCGCCCGCGCCCTCAGCCCGCACCCCGACAACCTCCCCGACCGGCTGCTCACCGAGCTGGGCGCGGCCAAGGGCGTGTGCATGGTGCCGCTGACCGCCGAGCAGACCGGCCCCGCCCTGCGGGACGTCGCCGACCACCTCGACCACGTCCGCGCCGTCGCGGGCCCCGACTGCGTCGGCCTGTCGGGCACGTTCGACTCCGGCGCCGCCCACCCCCAGGGCCTCGCCGACGCCTCCGCCTACCCGCACCTCGTCGCGGAACTGCTCCGCCGAGGCTGGACGGAAACCGACCTGGCCCTGCTGACCTGGGGAAACGTCCAGCGCGTCCTGCGCACGGCCGACTTCGTGGCCCGGGCGGCACAGGAGCGCAGGGAAGCGTCGACGGCGAGGATCACCGACCTCGACGCGTGAGCCACCGGCCTGCGGCTGCTCGATCCGTCGTTCCGGCAGGAAGGCTACGGCTGCTCGATCCGGCACAGGCAGAACGGATGCCCCGCCGGATCGGCGTACACCTGGAAGTCCTTCTTCTCCCGGTCCTCCAGGTCCAGCGGCCGCGCCCCCAGCGCCAGCACCCTGTCATGGGCCGCGTCGACCTCCGCCCAGCTGGAGCCGGCGTCGAAGTCGAGGTGGAACTGCTGCGGGTTGCGGTCGGCGCGCGGCCACTCGGGCGGGGTGTACCCCTCGACCTGCTGGAAGGCGAGCCGGGGACCGCCGGGGACCTGGAGGACGTACCAGTCCTCCTCGCCCTCCTCGGCCCAGGGGGTCCCGCCCAGGACCGCCGCGTAGAACTCGGCGAGCGCACGCGGGTCGGGACAGTCGAGCACGACGGAACGGAAACGCACCACGGATGCCATACGGGCACGGGTGCCCGCCCGGCCGTCCCCGGTAACCCGGCCGTCCCCGGTAACCCACAGGAAGACTCAAGACGCACAGGAAGTTCACACGGCAGACAGCACGCGCTTACGGCAGAATGCACGCAGACGCCGGTTCGGCCGACTGAGCCTCGGCCGAACCGGCGTCACCCTGCCCTCAGGCCGTCGGCCGCCCCATCGCCCGGTACGTCCAGCCCGCCTTGCGCCACAGCGCCGCATCGAGCGCGTTGCGCCCGTCGAGGATCAGCCGGTCCGCCGCGACCTCCCCGAGCGCGGCCGGGTCCAGCTCCCGGAACTCCCGCCACTCCGTCAGGTGGAGTACGACGTCGGCGCCCCGCACGGCCTCCAGGGCCGAGGGAGCGTACCCGAGCGTCGGGAAGACCCGGCGGGCGTTCTCCATGCCCTTGGGGTCGTAGACGGTCACCTGGGCGCCCTGGAGGTGGATCTGCCCGGCGACGTTGAGCGCGGGCGAGTCCCGTACGTCGTCCGAGTCGGGCTTGAAGGTGGCGCCGAGCACGGCCACCCGCCGGCCCAGGAACGGACCGCCGCCGAGGGCCTCCCGCGCCAGCTCCACCATCTGGCCGCGCTGGCGCATGTTGATGGAGTCGATCTCCCGCAGGAAGGTCAGCGCCTGGTCGGCACCGAGCTCACCGGCGCGGGCCATGAAGGCACGGATGTCCTTGGGCAGGCAGCCGCCCCCGAAGCCGATCCCGGCCCGCAGGAACTTCTTGCCGATGCGGTCGTCGTGGCCGATGGCCTCGGCCAGCATGGCGACGTCACCGCCGGCGGCCTCGCACACCTCCGCCATCGCGTTGATGAAGGAGATCTTCGTGGCGAGGAAGGAGTTCGCGGAGGTCTTCACCAGCTCGGCGGTCGGGAAGTCGGTGACGATGAACGGCGACCCCTCCTCGACCGGAGTGGCGTACACCTTCCGCAGCAGCTTCTCGGCACGCTCGCTGCGCACGCCCACGACGATCCGGTCGGGGTGCAGGGTGTCGTCGACGGCGAAGCCCTCGCGCAGGAACTCCGGGTTCCAGGCCAGCTCGGCGTCCGCACCGGCGGGCGCCAGCTCGGCGATCGTCCGGGCGAGGCGCTCGGCGGAGCCCACGGGCACGGTCGACTTGCCGACGACCAGGGCCGGGCGGGTCAGATGCGGCGCGAGGGAGGCGATCGCCGACTCGACGTACGACATGTCGCAGGCGTACTCGCCGTGCTTCTGCGGGGTGTTCACGCACACGAAGTGCACATCGCCGAAGGCACCCACCTCGGCCCAGTCCAGGGTGAAGCGCAGCCGCCCGGTGGAGCCCTCGATCCCGGCGACGTGCCGCCGCAGCAGCTCCTCGAGACCCGGCTCGTACATCGGGGTCTCGCCGCGCTCCAGTTTCTCGATCTTCTCCTTGACGACGTCCAGGGCGAGCACCTCGAAACCGAGCTCGGCCATGGCCGCGGCATGCGTGGCCCCGAGATAGCCGGTGCCGATCACGGTGATCTTGAGGCTCATGGATGCTCCAGGAAGATAAGCCGAGGGTGCGCGCCCGAGCATATCCGGGGCGTGTCGGAGCCCCTCGCCGGGCGCTTTCCCTCAAGGCTTCCCCTTGTTGTCCAGCTCACGTGTCAGACGCGCGGTCGGCGCTCTAAAATTTGAGTTACTTAACGGTAATTAGCGTCGGTAATCGCTAGCGTCTTTGGAGCGTGAGCAACCTTGGCCGGATCGGCTGACTTCGACCTGTACCGCCCGTCGGAGGAGCACGACATGCTCCGAGACGCCATCCGCGCACTGGCCGAGGCGAAGATCGCGCCGTACGCCGCAGCGGTGGACGAGGAGGCCCGGTTCCCGCAGGAGGCGCTGGACGCGCTGGTCGCGAGCGATCTGCACGCGGTGCACGTACCCGAGTCGTACGGCGGCGCCGGCGCGGACGCCCTCGCCACGGTGATCGTGATCGAGGAGGTGGCCCGCGCCTGCGTGTCCTCCTCGCTGATCCCCGCGGTGAACAAGCTGGGCTCGCTCCCGGTGATCCTCTCCGGCTCCGAGGACCTGAAGAAGAAGTACCTGACGCCGCTGGCCAAGGGCGACGCGATGTTCTCGTACTGCCTCTCCGAGCCGGACGCGGGCTCCGACGCGGCCGGCATGAAGACCAAGGCGGTCCGCGACGGCGACCACTGGATCCTCAACGGCGTGAAGCGCTGGATCACCAACGCGGGTGTCTCCGAGTACTACACGGTGATGGCCGTCACCGACCCCAGCAAGCGCTCCAAGGGCATCTCCGCCTTCGTCGTCGAGAAGTCGGACCCGGGTGTCTCCTTCGGCGCCCCGGAGAAGAAGCTGGGCATCAAGGGCTCCCCGACCCGTGAGGTCTACTTCGACAACGTCCGCATCCCGGCGGACCGCATGATCGGCGAGGAGGGCACCGGCTTCGCCACGGCGATGAAGACCCTCGACCACACCCGCATCACCATCGCCGCCCAGGCCCTCGGTGTCGCCCAGGGCGCCCTCGACTACGCCAAGGGCTACGTCCAGGAGCGCAAGCAGTTCGGCAAGGCGATCGCCGACTTCCAGGGCATCCAGTTCATGCTCGCCGACATGGCCATGAAGATCGCGGCCGCCCGTGCCCTGACCTACCAGGCGGCGGCCGCCTCGGAGCGCGGCGACAAGGACCTCACCTTCCAGGGCGCCGCCGCCAAGTGCTTCGCCTCCGACGTGGCCATGGAGGTCACCACGGACGCCGTCCAGCTCCTCGGCGGCTACGGCTACACCCGTGACTACCCGGTCGAGCGCATGATGCGCGACGCCAAGATCACCCAGATCTACGAGGGCACCAACCAGGTCCAGCGCATCGTCATGGCGCGCAACCTGCCGTAAGCACCCTCGAGCCCACGGAGCGGCCCCCGGCATCCCGCCGGGGGCCGCTCCACGTCTTCCGCGCCCCCTCCCCGGAAGCCGTCCGTACCACCTGACCAGCGAGATCGCGGCCGTCGGCCGCACTAGGATGGGGGAGTGGTCCACCCCGACGCCTTCGGCCGAGGAGGTGCGTGATGACGCAGGACGACGGGCTGGAGCTGCGGATGCGGCGGGTCCTGTCCGCGCCGCGGCCGACCGTGTTCCGAGCCCTGACCGACCCGCGGGAACTCGCCCGGTGGTGGGGCCCCGACGGGTTCACCATCCCCGCCGTGGAGAGCGACCTCCGGCCGGGAGGCGGCTACCGGATCGCCATGCAACCCCCCGAAGGAGAGCTGTTCCACCTGGTGGGGGAGTTCCTCGAGGTCGTCGCTCCGGAGCGCCTGTCCTTCACCTTCCGGTGGGAGGAACCCGACCCCGAGGACCGGGAAACCGTGGTGACGCTGTCGCTGCGTGACCTGGGCGGTACCTCGACCGAGCTGCTCTGTGTCCAGACGGGCTTCGCGACCGAACGGCGGCGCGCGCTGCACGACGAGGGCTGGACCCAGGGTCTCGACAAGCTCGGGAAGCTGATCCCGTAGACAGCGCTCGTGGCCGGCCCGGCGGTCAGTCCTCGTAACCCTCCGCGATCCGCCGCTCCCGCAGCTCCCGGATCGCCCGGCGGCGTGCCAGCCGGTGGGTGCGGCGGATCTGGGCCTCCTGGTGGCGGCGCCGGTCGCGTTCCGTCTCCGGGAGGACCGGGGGCACCGCGCGGGGCTTGCCGTCGGCGTCCACGGCGGCGAAGACCAGATAGGCCGAGCCGACCTGGGTGGGTGGCGTGGACTCGTTCCAGCGCTCGGCCAGGACTCGGACGCCGACCTCCATCGAGGTCCGGCCGGTCCAGTTGACCTGGGCCTTGACATGGACGAGGTCGCCGACGCGGACCGGCTCCAGGAACGCCATCTCGTCCATGGACGCGGTGACGGCGGGCCCGCCGGAGTGCCGGCCGGCCACGGCGCCCGCCGCGTCGTCGACGAGCTTCATGATCACACCGCCGTGCACCGTCCCCAGGAGGTTGGTGTCGTTGTGGGTCATGATGTGGCTGAGGGTGGTGCGGGACGCGGACGTGGGCTTGCCCGGGATGTCCGGGAGGTCCGAGTCCACTGCGGTGACCTGGTCTGTCATGACCTCCACCTTATGCCGAGGGGGACAACCCGGGATTTTGTGTCAGCTTGGCAACAGCGGCGCTCTGATTTTCCGACGCCCCTTGTAAGGGACACAGCCCTGCCCGGCACACTGTTCCGCATGAACGATTGGCCCGAGGGATGGTCCGACAACGACCGCGGCAACCGCTACGGCGGCGGCAGCGCCAGCGCCCAGCCGGAGAGTGCGCGCGTCATGCGCCAGGTCCGCCGGGGCCCGGCCGCCCCGCCGCACAGTCCCGGCGTCCCGCAGCAGCCGTCGTACGCGGGCGGCCAGGGACACGGTGACTACACCAACGCCCAGCAGACCGGCTACGACAGCGGCTACAGCACGGGTCAGGTGTACGGCTCGCCCGGCGGCCCGGGGGAACCGGGCGGCGCGTACGGGCAGGCCGCCCGCCCCGCGCCGAACTGGCGCCGCCGGATCAAGTGGACCGCGATCACCCTCGTGACGGTGATGGTCGTCACGTCGGTCGCCACCTACTTCTGGGCCGACTCCAAGCTGCGCCGCGAGGTCGACCTGTCGAAGGTCATCGACCGGCCCGAGGCCGGCGAGGGCACCAACTACCTGATCGTCGGCTCCGACAGCCGTGAGGGCCTGTCCTCGGAGGAGAAGAAGGAGCTGCACACCGGCTCCGCCGAGGGCAAGCGCACCGACTCGATGATGATCCTGCACGTCGGGTCCAACGGCGACACGCTGATCTCGCTGCCGCGCGACTCGGACGTGGAGATCCCGACGTACGTGGGCTCCGAGTCCGGCAAGACGTACAAGGGCACCGGCCGGCACGTGAAGCTGAACGCGGCCTACGCGGAGGACGGCCCCGAACTCCTCGTCCGCACGATCGAGTACAACACCGGGCTGCACATCGACCACTACGTCGAGATCGGCTTCGCCGGGTTCGCCAACATCGTGGACGCGGTCGGCGGTGTCGAGATCACCATCGACAAGGCGTTCAAGGACAAGTACTCGGGCGCCGACTTCAAGGCGGGCAAGCAGACGCTGAACGGCGAGGAGGCGCTCGCCTTCGTCCGCACCCGGCACGCGTTCGCCGCGTCCGACCTCCAGCGCACCAAGAACCAGCAGAAGTTCCTCGCGGCCCTCGCCCACCAGGTGGCGACCCCGTCGACGGTCCTCAACCCCTTCAAGTTCTACCCGGTGATGGGCGCGGGCCTGGACTCCCTCATCGTCGACAAGGACATGGGCCTGTACGACCTGGGCTCGATGTTCTTCGCCATGAAGGGCGTCAACGGCGGCGACGGCGTCTCGATGAACATGCCGATCTCCGGCTCCTCCGGCGGCAACCTGGTCTGGGACAAGACCAAGGTGAAGCAGCTGGTGAACGAACTGAACAACGACGAGAAGGTCACGGTGAGCAGTGACTGACCAGGGTGGGGACAGACCGGCGTCCGGCCGTCCCTTCGACGCCGTGCTGTGCGACATCGACAACGTGGTACGCCACTTCGACTCCACCCATCTTCAGGCGCTGGAACGCGCCGCCGGGCTGGCGGAGGGCACCACCAAGAAGGTGGCGTTCTCCCCCGAGGTCGACGGGCCGCTGCTGCTCGGGCAGATCACCGAGCAGGAGTGGGTGGCCGCCATCGCCCAGGGCCTCGCCGGTCTGGTGGAGGACGAGGAGACCGCCTGGTCGCTCGGCACCGCGCTGCTGGAGTCGCCCTTCCACGCCGACGACGAGGTGGTCGCGCTGCTGCGCCGGGCCCGCACCCGGGTGCCGCTGGTCCTGGTCAGCAACGCGACGACGGGCCTGGAGGCCGACCTGGCCGCGATGGGCCTCACCGACCTCGCCGACGACGTCGTCAGCAGCGCCCGGGTCGGCCTCGCCAAGCCCGACCCGCGCATCCTGGAACTCGGCGCGGCCCGGGCGGGCGTACGGCCCGAGCGGTGTCTGTTCGTGGACGACAGCCCGGAGAACGTGGAGGCGGCCGCCGCGCTCGGCATGCGGGCCCTCCACTACCGCGAACCGGCCGATCTGGAGCGGGAGCTGGAGCCGCTGTTCGCCTGAGGACGCGTCACGTCGAGGGGCACCCGGGCGGGTGCCCCTCGACCTGTGTTCAGGCGCGGATCACATCCGGGCGCCCGCCATCGCGCGGCACATCTCGGCACAGCGGCGACACGCCTCCGCGCAGCGCATCATCTGCGCGTCGTCCGGCATGGACATACACGCCTCCGCGCACATGTCGCAGGCCCTGGCGCACATCGCGCACATCTCGGCCGACATGGGCGAGCGCCGCATCATCATGTCGGCGCACATGCGGGTCATCTCGGAGCAGTCCATCAGCGCGCGCATGATCTGCATCTGGGCCTGGCCGCCCATCTGCATGCAGGAGCTCATGGTCTCCTCGCACACGCTGTGGCAGTTCATGCAGGCCTGGACGCAGTCCTGCATCTCCTTGCTCATGGCCGTCATGGCTCCGGACTGGTTCATGGTCATGGCTCCTCCTGGGGGGATGAGGGGCCCGGGGCAGGCCCCGTGCACTACCGTCCTACGCCCCCCGGACGCCGTCCGCCATCGGAGTACGTCCCTAGGCGCACCCCACCTCGTTCCCTCGCACCACTTCCGCCTCCGGCGCCACCGGTTCCTGCCCCCTGACCTTCCGTACCTCGCGGAAGTCCGTGCCCGCGACGACCTTCAGGGTCGGGCCGAGGCCCGGGGCGGGGCGGAGTTCGCTGCCCGGGAGGGCGGCGGCCAGCGACCTGGCCGAGCGGTCCCAGCGGGGGTCGTGGACGACGACCGTGCGCCGGACGGACCGGCTGGGGGAGTCGGCCGGGCGGTGGGTGGTACGGAAGCCCGTCGCGGCCAGGGCGTCGTCCACGCGCCTGCCCAGGCCCCTGGTCGTCGTGCCGTTCTCGACCTGGACCCGGATCTGCTGCGGCGGCACCTCCACCGGCAGGACCTCCTCGCGGGGACTGGGCTTCGGCCGCGGCGAGGCCGTCGCCAGCGGCTTGTCCTCGCGCAGGGACCGGAAGACGCGCTCGGCCTTCACCGGGTCCCACTTGAGGGTCGAGCCGATGCCCGGGACCGCGAGACCCAGCCGGCCGATCGGCACCGTCGTGAACTCGGAGGAGGCGGGGGAGAAGGTGCGCATCGCCCGGCCCAGATCGAGGAGTTCGTCCGTGCCGAAGCCGCGGTCCGCCCGGACCGAACCGAGCACCGCCCGCGTCACGTCCCGGAACTTCAGCGGGTTCAACAGGATCCCGGAGGAGGTCGCCCGGTCCACCAACGAGGCCAGGAAGCGCTGCTGACGCTTCATCCGGCCCAGGTCGGAGGAGGCGTCCGCGTGCCGGGAGCGGACGTACTGCAGCGCCGCGCCGCCCCGCAGGGTGTGCTCGCCCGCTGGCAGGTCCAGACCCGTGTACGTGTCCCTCAGGGGCCGCGCGGTGCAGATCTTCACCCCGCCCAGCACGTCGACGGTCTTCATGAAGCTGGTGAAGTCGACCTCCAGATAGTGGTCGATCTTCACCCGGGTCATGTCCTCGACCGTGCGCACGGTGAGCTGCGGGCCGCCCTCCGCGTACGCGGCGTTGAGCTTGATGGGGTGGCCGCGGTGCTTCCTGCCGCTGACCTGGTCGGTGTGCGGGGGCGTCTCGGCGTACGAGTCGCGCGGCAGACTGACCACACTGGCCCGCTCCCGGTCCTCCGAGATGTGCACGATCATGATCGTGTCGGTGCAGTGGCAGGGCGCCCCGCCCAGCCGGAACCGGCGGCGCTCCGCCTCGGTGACCCGGTCCCGGCCGTCCGTGCCGACCAGCAGGACGTTCATGCCGTGACCGGCCCGCGGCCGGTTCTTCATGTCCTTGAAGGGGTCCACGCGGACGATGTCCGCGTCGAGGCTGGTGACCACGGTGTGCCCGATCCCGGCGGAGGCCAGCACGACGACCGAGAGCGTGGTCGCCGCCCGCATGGCCCAGCGGGGACGTCTCCTGCGAACGGGGCGTACCGGGAGGCGCGGCGGGCGGCGCCGGGTCCGGGGCGGTGCGATGGGCATACGGGACACCTCCGGGCGACGGCCGAGGGGCGGGGGGAAGCCGTGAGTACCGTAGGCCCGTACGATCTGTCGCCCGGTGCAGCGCACCCCGCGGCGCGCACCGGTGTCCCCCGTTCGCGGTAACGTGAGCGTCCTATGAACGCCAAGCCCGACGTGCAGCTCCCCGCCGTGTCCGTCATCATGCCCGTCCTCAACGAGGAGCGGCATCTGCGCGGAGCCGTCCAAGCGATCCTCGCGCAGGAGTACGCCGGCGAGATGGAGGTCGTGATCGCCCTCGGTCCGTCCACGGACCGCACGGACGAGATCGCCGCCGAGCTCGTACGCGACGACCCGCGCGTCCACACGGTCCCCAATCCGACCGGCCGCACGCCCGCCGCCCTCAACGCCGCGATCAAGGCCTCCCGCCATCCGATCGTCGTCCGCGTCGACGGGCACGGCATGCTCTCCCCGAACTACATCGCCACCGCCGTACGGCTCCTTCAGGAGACCGGCGCGCAGAACGTCGGCGGCATCATGCACGCCGAGGGCGAGAACGACTGGGAGCACGCGGTCGCCGCCGCCATGACCTCGAAGATCGGCGTCGGCAACGCCGCCTTCCACACGGGCGGACAGGCCGCGCCGGCCGAGACGGTCTACCTCGGTGTCTTCCGGCGCGAGGCACTGGAGCAGCAGGGCGGCTACAACGAGGAGTTCATCCGCGCCCAGGACTGGGAGCTGAACTTCCGCATCCGTGAGGCCGGCGGGCTGATCTGGTTCTCGCCGGAGCTGAGGGTGTCCTACCGGCCGCGGCCGAGCGTGAAGGCGCTCGCCAAGCAGTACAAGGACTACGGCCGTTGGCGGCACGTCGTCGCCCGCTACCACGAGGGCTCCATCAACCTGCGCTACCTCGCCCCGCCCACCGCGGTCTGCGCGATAGCAGCCGGCCTGGTCGTCGGCGCGGCCGTCACCCCGCTCGGGTTCGTGATCCCCGGCGGCTACCTCGCGGCGATCGTCGCCGGGTCGGTGCCGGCCGGCAAGGGGCTGCCGCTGAAGGCGCGGCTGCAGATACCCGTCGCCCTCGCCACCATGCACATGTCGTGGGGGTTCGGCTTCCTCACCAGCCCGAAGTCGCTGGCGAAGAAGGTCATCGCGTCCCGCCGCCCGGCGGTTCTCAGCAGCTCGTCGAGCTGAGCACCGCCGGACGGTTCTCCCGGACCCGGACTACCAGGTGTAGTTCGGGTCCACGTGCATGCACTGGGAGTCGTCGGCGCCGTTCATCGCCTGCGCCGACTTGGGCGTCGTGTTGTCGTCCTCGTCCTTCTCCGGCGCCTCGTACTTGGTGCCGGACCGCCAGTCCCCGCCCACGTACAGCGTGATCCCGGACACGTCGGTGGACTTCTTCACCTGGCTCGTCGGGATACCGAGGGCCTTCGCGACCCGCTGCGCGTCGGCCTGCAGGTCGGCGCTCGGGTAGCGGATCACCGTGGTCTCCTCGGAGGTGGCCGCGGAGGTGTCCGCGACGGCCTCGGTGAAGCCCTTGTCCTGCAGCAGCTGGGTGACCGCGGCCGCCCGCCCGGAGACCGGGGCGTAGACGCCCGTACGGGTGCTGTTGTGCACCTGCACCGCGATCTCCTCGTCCGCGGCGGCCGTGTCCGTGACCGTCGGCGAGGGGCTGGCGGTGGCCTTCTTCTCGTCCTTGCCGTCGAGCGCTATGTCCTCGCGCACCAGCCGGAACAGCTTCGTGGCGTCCTCGGTGGGCACCACCCGCCCGGTCTGGACGGTGTCGTACGCGTTCGGCATCGTCGTCATCGTGATGCGCTCGGTGGGCACCTTCTGCAGCTCGGTGGCCAGGTCGTACATCTTGGTGATGGTGTCCAGGCCGTCGTCGACGGTGATCGCCTTCGTCGCCGCCTCGGCGAGCTTGCGCAGCTTGTTGGGGTTGGTCAGCTTGGCGTTGGCGCGCAGCTCACGGACCATCGAGTTCATGTACATGTGCTGGGCCTTGGCGCGGGCGAGGTCGGTGTCGTCCTCGAAGCCGTAGCGCGTGCGCAGCCACTGCAGGGCCTGCTTGCCCTTGATGGAGTGGGTGCCCTCCTCCAGCTTCAGACCGGAGCCCTTGCCGCTGCTGGTGTGCGAGTAGACGTTGGCGTCCACGCACACGGGGACGCCGCCGATCGCGTCCGCCATCGACACCACACCCGAGAAGTCGATCATCATGAAGTGATCGATGTGGATGTCGGTGAGCTTCTCCCAGGTGGCCACCGTGCAGCCCGGGCCGCCGCGGCCCAGCGACTCGTTGGTCATCGTCCGGGTGCTCGCCGGGTACACCTTCTTCGTGTCCGGGTCCGTGCACTTGGGCATGTCGACGAGCGTGTCGCGCGGCATGCTCACCACCGACATGTTCTTGCGGTCCGCCGACACGTGCAGCAGCATCTGGACGTCCGCGAGCGGAGTGCCGCCGTAGGTGTCCTTGGCGCCGCCCAGCTTCTGGTTCTCCGCACTGTCGCGCGCGTCCGAGCCGATCAGCAGGATGTTCAGCGCGGTCTGCCCCGCCGAGTTCGCCTCGGTCTTGGCCGCGCGGTCCTTGGCGTCGCCCAGGTTGAGGTCGTCGCTCTTGATGTTGCTGTTGAGGTGCTCGTAGTAGAGGTATCCGGCACCCGCGCCGCCGAGTATGACCAGCGCCAGCACCGTCGCGGACCAGCGCAGCACACGCCGCCTGCGCCGTTTGCGATCCGCGTTGCGGCCGCCTCTTCGGCCTCCGTCGTCGTCGGATGCGTTCTTGTCCACCGGCGTCAGGGACATCGTGTCCTCGACCGGAGGCACCCCACCCCGCATCCCGCTTGTCGTCGCCAATTCCCCTGCCCCTCCCGGACGTGCGCCTGACACGGGCCCGTCCCGCGTCAAGTCAGACGCACGACGGGCCCGTAGGGTTACCTACTTGGCGCACTCGACCTTGTCCGCCGTGGACTTCTGCACCGAGTCCGGCACCGTCGTCGCTGCCGTGAGTGAGACGCCCGCGCCCTTGAAGTCCTTGCCCAGCGTCAGCGTCATCGTCGGCAGACCCTGGGCGTTCTCGACGCTCTCACCCGGCTTCAGCGCTGTTCCGGGCAGCCCCATGATGTCGGCGAGCCTGCGTGCCTGGTCCGCCTGGTCGGGGTCGTACTCGAGTGTCGTCTTGCTCAGTTCCTTCGGCGCGTTGCCCGCGTTCTCGGACTTCGTCACGCCCTCATCATTCTGCAGCCAGTTAAGAGTCTCCTGTGCGCTGCCGGCCGGGGCTCCGCCGTTCATGACCCGCACCCGGACCTCGGACGCGGCGGACTTGGTGCCCTTGAGCCGGGCGGCGGCCTCGGCGGCGGCCGCGCTCTTGGACTCCTTGGCCTTCTGCTTCACCTCGGTGAAGGAGACATCGTCCTTGATCATCTGGAAGACGGTGGGCGCGGTGCTGTCGTTCAGCACGACCGTCGCCTTGACCTTCTCCGCCGGGTTGTCGAGCACCGGCACGGTGGTGAAGGTCAGGTTCTTGACGTTGAGCTTGCCCAGCTCCAGGCCCAGGTCCTTGAGCTTGCCGATGCTGTCCAGCTTGGCGTCGACGGTCAGCGCCTTGGTGCCCGCCTCCGCCAGTTTGATCATCTTGGTGGGGCTGGTGAGCGTGTCGTTCGACTTCAGCTTGCGCATCAGCGAGCTGAGGAACTGCTGCTGCAGCTGAATCCGGCTCAGGTCGCCGCCGAAGCCCACCGAGTGCCGCGTGCGCAGGAACGCCAGCGCCTGCTCGCCCTCGATGGTGTGCGTGCCCTTGGACAGCTTCAGATGCGAGTCCGGGTCGTCGATGTCCTTCGCCAGACACACCTCGACACCGCCGACGGCCGAGGTCAGCGTCTTGACCGCGTTGAAGTCGGCGACCATGAAGTTGTCCGCCTGGATCCCGGTCAGCTCGGTGACCGTGCGCACGGTGCAGCTCGGTGTGCGCTCCTCCTGGCCGAGGCTGGTGTTGAAGCGGACGTTCTCGGTGCCCTTGATGACCTTCGTGGTGCCGTCCTCCTGGGTGGTCGGACAGTCCGGGACGTCCACGATCAGGTCGCGCGGGATGCTCAGCGCGGTCGCGTTCGTACGGTCCTTGGAGACGTGCAGCAGGATCGTGGTGTCCGCGTGGCCGACGCTGTTGGCGTCGCCGTAGCCCTTGTTGCCGGAGCCGGTGCGTTTGTCGGTGCCGATCAACAGGATGTTGATCGCCTTGTCCTTCTGGAAGCCACCGGTACTCGCGCCGTCGTCGGAGACGGCGGTGATGTTGTCGTTGAGGTGCTCGAGATAGAGGTAGGCGGCAGCGGCCGTGCCGACGAGCACGAAGGCCATCGTCCCGCCCGTCCACAGCAGGATCTTCTTCGCCTTCGACTTCTTCTTCACCGGCCGGCGTCCGCGCCTGCTCGGCGGCGGCTCCTCCGGCACGCCCCGCCGACGGCGCGGCCCCGGCACCCGGTCCGGCGCCTCCGCCGGCGACTCCCGGTCCGGTGCCGGCGTACGCCCGCGCGCCGCTCCCGGGGCACCGGCCGCCGTCGCCGCGCGGGACGCGGCTCTACGGGGTCCGGGGACCGCCGACTGCGGTGCGGAAGGAGTCAGTCGCAGTTCGTATTCGCCGGTGTTCGGATTGAGCACCCACTGGTCTGCGGGATCGATGTTGTCCGCCCGCCCACGGCCTTGCGCGTCCACGGTTTCCGAATCCTCCGTCGGGGCCACGCGGCGCCTTTCCCCCTAAGGCGCTCGGGTCGTCTCGGTCACTCAGTCTCACTCGGTCACTCAGTGCACGACCCCAGCACGGACCTCGCGGTGGGTGCACCGGATCGCTCACACTATCCGCCCAGTTCAACGTGGAGCGACGGCCGTGACAAATTCCACGTCCCTACAACCGGGCAATCCGCCCCATTTCTTTGGACTGGAGTTCGTTACGAGACCTCGACTTGGCAAGCGCTTTACCCGCAGCCGTCCTCGGCGGCGGTGTTTCCGCGGAACGTCGGGGCCGGTGGCGTGGGGGAGGGGGCCCGAACCCCGTACGGTCCGTGTTCGCCCGACTCCGAAGAGCCCGATTTCATGGGAAGTTCGTGAGAAACGACGACCGGACCATCGGTGCGCAGTTGTTCGAAGAGTTTCTCCGCCTCGGGCTCCATGAGTTGGTCGCGATTGGTGTTGTAGACGTACGACTCCCGCGGAACGGTCAGGAATTGCACCTGTTCGGTGGGAATGTCGCGCAGACCGCGCACGAGTTCGTAGAGTCCGCGCAGGCTCGCCAGATCCGGGTCGGTGGTGAGAGAGGACGTGGCCGCGTCCAGCACCGGATACAGCTTCACCGGATTCAGCAGGACGTCATTGCTCCGCACCTTGTTGACGAGCGCCGCGAGGAACCGCTGCTGCCGTTCCATCCGGTCGGTGTCGCTGCCGTTCCCGAGGGACTTGCGGGCCCGCACGTACCCGAGCGCCTGCTCGCCGTCGAGCGTCACCCTTCCCGCGGGCAGCCGCAGCCGCGCGTCCTTGTCCTCGATCGGCTCGCTCAGGCAGACCTCCACCCCGTCCACGGAGTCGACCAGGTCCTTGAACCCGCTGAAGTCGACGACGACGTGATGGTCGATCCGCACCCCGGTCAGCTTCTCCACCGTCCGGATGGTGCAGGCCGACCCGCCCGTCTCGAAGGCGTAGTTGAACATCGCGAACATGGCCTCCCCGCGCGTCCCGTCCCGCCGCCGGCAGGCCGGCACGTCCACCATCAGATCGCGCGGCACGGACACGGCGGTCGCGCTGTGCCGCCCCTTGGACAGATGCAGCAGGATCGTGGTGTCCGACCGCTCGGTGCCCGAGTCCGTCCCGTACTGCCCGTTGTCGTCCCCCGCCCGCGAGTCCGACCCGATCAGCAGCACGTTCTGCGCGTCCTTCACCAGCGAGGTCGGCCGCTCCTTCGCATACCGCGCGAGCTCCGCCGCGGCCGCCTCGTCGGGCGTGATGTTCCCGTCGAGCTTCGCGTAGAGCACCCACCCGACCACCCCGCTGCCCCCCAGCAACAGCACAAGCGCCCCCACCCCGCACCCGACCCGCCTCCCCACCCCCCACCCCCCGGCCGAGGCCCCACGTATGCCCTTCACGTCTGCTCACCACCCCTCCCACGTCCGGCCGATCGACACCGCCTCTGCGGCCCTGCGGTCGTGTTCGTTGGCTTGGGCGGTCGTGCTCGCTCCGCCTTGGTGGTCGTGTTCGTTGGCTTGGGCGGTCGTGCTCGCTCCGCCTTGGTGGTCGTGTTCGTTCGCTTCTGCGGTCGTGCTCGCTCCGCCTCCACGGGTGTGCTGGTGCCGCCCTTGCGGGCGCGTTCGTGCCGCCTCTACGGGCATGTCCGTCCCGCTCCTGCGAGCGTGCCGGTGCCGTCCCTACGACGATGCCGCGCCCCAGGCTCGGCTGCGGCCGGAACTACCCCAATCGGGTGAACCAAGTGAGTGCGGGCCGGGGTGTATTTCAGCCCCGCCCGGTGTCTGCGGGCGGGGCTCGTGCCGTCCGGAACCCCCACCCACCTGTAGGGGGCTTCGCCTGTGAGTGTCGGCCGGGGCCCGTCCGGCGTCCGCGGGCGGGGCTTATGCCGTTCCGAACCCTCATCCACCCGTAGGGGCCGTCGCCTGTGAGTGCGGCCCGGGGTGTATTTCAGCCCCGCCCGGTGTCCGCGGGCGGGGCTTGTGCCGTCCGGAACCCCCACCCACCCGTAGGGGGCTTCACCTGTCAGCCCGGCCGGGTATATCCAGCCCGTCCGGCGTTTGAGGACGAGGCCCGTTCAGGGCCGACAGCGGGGGTCTGGGGGCGCAGCCCCCAGGGGGTGCAGGGGCGAAGCCCCGCCGGGGTCGAAGGGGCGGAGCCCCTGGGGATGGGAAGGGTAAGGGCGGCGGGGGCGAGAGAACGTGGGCTACCTGGCCGTCGCCGTGACCCGCTCACTCTCGATCCGCTTGGCCACCGTCTCCTCACCCACCCGCTCCAGATTCCGACACAACACCACAGACCCCCCACTCGCCAGCGCCGCGTACAGCCCCGCACTCAACCCGTCCCAGGTGTCGAACGGCAGCCCCGACAGCAGCCGAGACCCAGGCCCCGTCAACCCCCACCCCGCCGCCTCGCCCCGAGCCCGCTCCACGATCTCCGCCCCCGTGAACTCCGCCCCGGCCACGACGAGCCCAGCCGCCTCAGGATCGACCGGCACATACGGCACGAACCGATCACCGTACGTCGGCACCTCCACCGCATAATCGGCATACCCCTCAGGAGGCCCCGGCACGAACCGCCGCCCGAGCGGGGCGAGCGACAGGGCATACCGCTCCCCACCACACGCGAGCCCCTCCTCGAACCGCCCCGGCCCCGCCACCACGAAGTCCGCCCGAGCCGGATCCCCGTCCACGTCCGCGACCACCCCCACCGACGCACACGCCACCAGCCACACCGCCGTCTGCCAGTGCGCGGGCAACAGCAGCGCGACCCGGTCCCCGGGCTCGGCGGACATCCCGTCCTGGAGCAGGTTCGACGTCTTGGCCACCCAGTTGGCGAAGGTGGCCACGGACAATTCGACCCGCTCGCCCGTGGCGTCGTCGTAGAAGGTCACCAGAGGGCGCGCGGGATCCGCGGCAAGCGCGGAACGCAGCAGGTCGGCAGGGGTGCGATCGGTGGCGTTCACCCGCGCAAGCGTACGCGCCGCCCCGCCGCCGCACCCACCACCGGGCCACCGGTTCGGCCGAACGCCGGACGGCCACGGAGCCACCGGTTCGGCGGAACCCTCCCGACGACCCGTCAAGTCCCCAATGGACAGATATGTATGGCTATGTCCACGATCGTTCGCATGCGTGGATTGCTTGCTACTTCGATCGGTGTCACCTGCGCGGCCGCCCTCGCCCTGCCACTGACGTCGCCCGCCACGGCGGCGGCAGTGCGACCGGCGCCGACCGCGGAGGCCGGCACCGCACCCATCGCCGAAACCGCCGAAACCGCCGAAACCGCCGACACCGCCGACACCAGAGCCACTTCCCTCCCCGGCAGCACCCAGTCGCTGCCCCTCACCCCCCTCACCCGCGACCGCGCCCTCGGCAACGTCGACCGGGGCCTGCCCCGCAGGGACGTGCACCGCTTCTCCCTCCTGGGCGTCGTCTGGGACGACCCGGACGCCGAACTGCACGGCCGCGTCCAGGTCCGCACCCGTCCGGCCGGCGGCAACTCCTGGTCCGGCTGGCAGGACGTGGAGACCCACAACGCCGACCACGGTGCCGACCCCGGCACCGCCGAACGCACCTCGGGCCATGTCCGCGGCGCCACCGCCCCCCTGTGGGTCGGCGACTCCGACGGCGTCGAGGTCCGCGTCCACCCCGACACCCGCGGCCGTACGGGGGAGGCGGGCCATGGCGTCCGTACCCTCTCCGTGCCCGCCCCGCTCCCCGCCGGCCTGCGCCTGGAACTTGTCGACCCCGGCTCCCCCGCCCCCGTGCACGTCCCGGTGGGACCGCCGCGCAGCCGAGCCCTGCCGGCCGCCGGGCCCGCGACCCCTGCCACGCGCGAGGCGCTGGCCGCCTCCGCCGCGAACGCGGACCTCGCCCCCCTCGGCGCGGCGGAGATCCCCGCCCTGAACCGCGACCAGACGGAGCGGGAACTCCGCTCCCTGCGCGACGACGATCCGACGAATAAGGCGAAGGGCTCGAAGCCCTCGAAGAAGACGCCGAAGCAAACGCCGCACACGACGACAAAGCAGAAGCCGAACCAGGCGGCCAAGCCCGCGACGAAGCCCGTCGCCAAGCCCGCGACGAAGCCCGCTGCCAGGCCCGCGACGAAGCCCGTCGCCAAGCCCGTCGCCAAGCCCGCGACGAAGCCCGTCGCCAGGCCCGCGACGAAGCCCGTCGCCAAGCCCGTCGCCAAGCCCGCGACGAAGCCCGCGGCGCAGCCCGCCACCAAGCCCGCGACGAAGCCCGCCACCAAGCCCGCGGCGCAGCCCGCCACCAAGCCCGCTGCCAGGCCCGCGACGAAGCCCGTCGCCAGGCCCGCGGCGCAGCCCGCCACCAAGCCCGCTGCCAGGCCCGCGGCGCAGCCCGCCGCCAGGCCCGCGGCGCAGCCCGCCACCAAGCCGTACATCGGCCCGCGCCCAAGCATCGTCACGCGCCGCGGCTGGGGCGCGGACGAGAGCATGCGGGAGGCGGGCTTCCGCTACACGACGACGGTCAAGGCGGCCTTCGTGCACCACACGGCCACGGGCAACAACTACACGTGCTCCCAGGCCCCGTCCGTCATCCGCAGTATCTACCGCTACCACGTCAAGAGCATGGGCTGGCGGGACATCGGCTACAACTTCCTCATCGACAAGTGCGGAACCATCTACGAGGGCCGTGCCGGTGGTGTGGCGAAGGCGGTCATGGGCGCTCACACCCTCGGTTTCAACACCAACAGCACGGGGATCGCCGTCCTCGGCACGTTCACCTCCGCCAAGCCGAACTCGGCCACCGTCAAGGCCATCGCGAGTCTGACGGCATGGAAACTCGGTCTCTTCGGGGCGAATCCGAAAGGAAAGACATACCTGAAGTCCGGAGGTGGCAATCTCTACGCAAAGGGAAAGAACGTACGACTGAATGTGATCTCCGGACATCGGGACGGGTTCGCCACGGAATGCCCGGGCAAGCAGCTGTACGGCAAGCTCGGCACGGCCCGCTCGACCGCCGCGTCCTACCAAGGACGCTGAGGCGGGCCGCGGCTCGGCAACTCCGGGGGGCCAGGGGAGGCCCCCCGGACGGACCGCGCCGGTCCTCGCCGAACCGGCCGCACCAGTCTTCGCAGGACCGGGCGCACCGGTCCTCGCGGGACCGGGCGCACCGGTCCTCGCGGGACCGGGCGCACCCGAACGGCCGGAGAACACATCCAGGTGGGGGCACAATTCATCAGCCGTCGGGGGGACAGTCTCCTTGGGACTGGGACGGAACACCGCACGGCCTGGAAAGCGCCACACAACGGTCTGCATACACTGGCCGGTCGAATGACAGTTCGGCCGGTCCCGGCAGGAAGCAGAGACGAAGGTGACTGAAGCGATCCTCCTGGTCGGCGGCAAGGGCACCCGGCTGCGCCCGCTCACGGTGCACACGCCCAAGCCCATGGTCAGGGCGGCGGGGGTGCCGTTCCTCACGCACCAACTGGCGCGGGCGAAGGCGGCGGGCGTGGACCATATCGTCCTCGCGACGAGCTATCTGGCGGAGGTCTTCGAACCGTACTTCGGCGACGGTTCGTCCCTGGGCCTCCACATCGAGTACGTGACGGAGGAGGAACCCCTCGGCACGGGCGGCGCCATCCGCAACGTGGCGTCCCGCCTGCACTCGGCCCCCGACGACCCGGTCCTGGTCTTCAACGGCGACATCCTCACCGGACTGGACATCAGACGACTGGTGGCCACGCACGAGGCGACCTCGGCGGATGTGTCCTTGCACCTCACGAAGGTGACGGACCCTCGGGCCTACGGCCTGGTCCCCACGGACGAGACGGGCAAGGTCCTGGCGTTCCTCGAGAAGCCGCAGACCCCCGAGGAGATCGTCACCGACCAGATCAACGCCGGCGCGTACGTCTTCCGCCGCTCGGTCATCGACGCGATCCCGCTGGGCCGCCCGGTCTCGGTGGAACGCGAGACGTTCCCCGACCTCCTCTCCGCCGGAGCCCATCTGCAGGGCATGGTCGACTCCACCTACTGGCTCGACCTCGGCACCCCCGCGGCCTTCGTCCGGGGTTCGGCGGACCTCGTCCTGGGCCGGGCCCCGTCGCCCGCGGTCCCCGGCCGCTGCGGCGACCGTCTGATCCTCCCGACGGCGAGGGTCGCGCCGGACGCCAAGCTCACGGGCGGCACCGTGGTCGGCGAGGGCGCGTTCGTGGCGGAGGGCGCGAGGGTCTTCGGCTCCACGATCCTCCCCGGCGCCGTCATCGAACCGGGCGCCGTCATCACCGACTCCCTCATCGGCACCCGCGCCCGTGTCGGCGAACGCTCCGTCCTCACCGGCACGGTCATCGGCGACGGCGCCGTCGTCGGCCCCGACAACGAACTCCGCGAGGGCGCGAGGGTCTGGTGCGACGCCCGTATCCCGGCCGGCGCGGTCCGCTTCTCCTCGGACCAGTGACACCCGACAGCACCTCGGACCACTGACCCCCGACACAACCAGCGCGACGCCGGCTGAGCCAACACCTCTCAGCCGGCGTTTCGTTTCCGTCCCCCCGGCAGTGCCCGCCGCCGGCTCCCCGGCCTTCCCTCTCGGCCCCTCACAACGCCCCGATGTCCCCCCGCCGCATCCGCGGAGCCCTCCGCTCCGGCACCCGCCCACTGAGCAGGATCAACCGAGCGGCCCGATGCCGCTGCCCCGCATAGGGCGCCAGCAACTCCAGCATCGCCGCGTCATCCGCGTCCCGGTCCCCCGCCAGCGCCCACCCCACGATCCCCGGCAGATGAAGATCCCCCACCGTCACCGCATCCGCCGCCCCATGACTGCGCTGCACGGTCTCCGCCGACGTCCACGGCCCGATCCCCGGCACGACCTCCAACCGAGCCTGCGCGTCCTCCGGGGACATCCCCACCGCTTGCTCCATCCGCCGTGCCACCCGAACGGCCCGCAGAATCGTCGACGCCCGCTTGTTGTCGACCCCTGCCCGATGCCACTCCCACGACGGAATCAACGCCCAGGTCCGCGCGGCCGGCATCACCCACAGCCGCCCACCCGCCGCGGGCCCGGGCGCCGGCTCCCCGAACTTCCGCACCAGCAACCGCCACGCCCGATACGCCTCATCGGTCGTGACCTTCTGCTCCAGGATCGACGGAATCAACGACTCCAGCACCAGCCCCGTCCGCGTCAACCGCAGCCCCGGCCGTCGGTGCCGGGCCATCGCCACCACCCGGTGCCGGGGCACGAACGCCTCCGGCTCATCGGCCGCCCCGAGCAGATCGGGCAACCGCTCCAGCAGCCACTCCGCCCCCGGCCCCCACGCCTCCCCGCGCACGGCACCCCCACCGGGCACCACCGAAACCCGCAGTGTCCCCGGACCGGCGGGCGTCAGACTGGCCCGCCACACCGACCCGTCGGGCATCGCCCGGAACGTGGGATCCCCGGGGCCCCGCCGCAACGGGCCCAGCACCAGCCCCAGATCGAGCACCCCCTCCGGCACCCACTCCCGCACCAGCATCCGCACAGCCGCGGAAGCAGAAGCGGACGCGGGAGCATGAGCGGGCCGAGGCACCCCACCGGGCACACCGACATGCCCCCCGCGCACCGTCGTACGCGTGGGCCGAGGAGCGAATCGTCCTGACACAGCTGAGGTCCTAGGGAATCGAGAGGGACCCTACGAGCGTACGAGGGGCCCCGCGGAAACAGGCACAGAAGTCGCGGCCCCGCTCATCGCACCTCGATGAACCCCTCCACTTCCCGCTCCGCCCGGACCCGAGGCTCCTCCGCCGCATGCCCGACGGCCACCGCCCCCATCGGATCCCAGTCCTCGGGCAGCCCCAGTACCTCGCGCACCACATCCCGGCAGAACATCGTCGACGACACCCACGCCGACCCCAGCCGCTCCCCGGCCAGCGCCACCAGGAAGTTCTGCACCCCGGCCCCGGCCGCGACGACGAACATCTCCCGCTCGGCCCCGTCCCGCCGCGCGTCCCCGTAGGTGTGCGACCCGTCCATCACCAGGCACGGAACCACCAGATACGGCGCATGACGCAGCACGTCACCCCGCCGCACCCGCTTGGCGATCGACTCCTCGGACTTCCCGTCCCGCCGCAGATCCGCGATCCACGCGTCCCGCATCGCGTCCAGCAGCCGGACCCGTGACTCCTCCGACTCCAGCAGCACGAACCGCCATGGAGTCGTGTGGTGCGGCGCCGGCGCGGTGACCGCCGCGGCGACCGCCCGCCGTACCGCCCCGGGATCCACCGGCTCGTCGGTGAAGGACCGCACGGTCCGCCGCTGCGTCACCGCCAGCCGCACCGCCTCCGACGTCCCGAGCCGGAACATGTCGTCCCGCGCCCCGCGCACCAGAGCCGAAGCGCCTTCCCCGGCGCCGTCCGCCACGACATGCGCCAGCCCCCGGACCACGGCCACGGGCAGCCCGGCCGCCTTGCCCTTCACCAGGTCCCCGGCCGCCGCCAGCTCGTCCGCCGTCGCGACGACCGTCGCGCTCAGCGGATTGCCGTGCGCGTCCGTACCCCCGCGCAGATCGTCCAGCACCCGCACCCCGGCGGCGCCGATCGCCACGTCGGTGAGCCCCGCACGCCAGGGCCGCCCGAAGGTGTCGGTGACGACCACGCCGACGTCGACCCCGAGCGCGTCCCGCAGCCCGTCCCGGATCGCCCGCGCGGACGCGTCGGGGTCCTCCGGCAGCAACAGCACCGTCCCGGCGGGGGTGTTGGAGGCGTCGACGCCCGCCGCGGCCATGATCAGCCCCTGCCGGTTCTCGACGATCCGCAGCGCCCCGCGCCGCGCCACGACCCGTACGGTCTCGGCGTCGATCGCGGCCTCCCGGTCGTCCGCCCGTACGAGGCGCCCCTCCGCCTTGGACACGATCTTCGACGTCACCAGCAGCACGTCCCCGTCGACGAGGCCGGGCTCGGCGGCGGCGATCAGCTTGGCGAGGTCGTCCCCGGCCTGCACCTCGGGCAGCCCGGCCACGGCCCAGACCCGGTAGCCCCTCTCGGCCGACCCGCTCATGCCGTCCGCACCTCCTCCGCCAGCCTCAGCGCCTCCCGGGCCATCCGCGCGGTCGCGTCGAGATCGCTCATCATCAACGGCACGGCCCGGCAGCGGATACCGGCCGCCTCGATCCGCTCCACCGAGCCCGCGTCCACGGTGTCCACGAGCCAGCCGTCGAGCAGCCCCGAGCCGTAGTGCTCGGCGACCGCCGCGGCCGTCGACTCCACGCCGACCGCCGCGAGCACCTTGTCGGCCATGCCCCGCACGGGCGCGTCCCCGACGATGGGGGACAGGCCCACCACCGGCACCCCCGCCTCCGCGATCGCCTCACGGATGCCGGGCACGGCGAGGATCGTGCCGACGGAGACCACCGGGTTCGACGGCGGGAACAGCACGACGTCCGCCGCCGCGATCGCCTCGAGCACTCCCGGCGCCGGCTTCGCCTGCTCGGCTCCGACCGGCACGACCGCCTCCGCCGGCACCGAGGCCCGCAGCCGCACCCAGTACTCCTGGAAGTGCACGGCCTTGCGCTCGCCCTCGATCTCGACGGCCACATGCGTCTCGACCCGGTCGTCCGTCATCGGGATCAGCCGCACCCCCGGCTTCCACCGGTCGCACAGCGCCTCGGTCACCGCGCTCAGCGGATACCCGGCGCCGATCATCTGCGTCCGCACGATGTGCGTGGCGAAGTCCCGGTCGCCCAGCCCGAACCACTCGGGCCCGACGCCGTACGCCGCGAGCTCCTCCTTCAGATGGAAGGTCTCGTCGGCCCGGCCCCAGCCCTGCTCCTCGTTGATGCCGCCGCCGAGCGTGTACATCACGGTGTCGAGGTCCGGGCAGACCTTGAGTCCGAAGAGATGGATGTCGTCGCCGGTGTTGCCGATGACCGTGATGTCCGCGTCCGGCACGGCCCGCTTCAGACCGCGCAGGAACCGGGCACCGCCGATGCCGCCTGCCAGAACCACAATGCGCATGGGAGTCAGTCTCGCAGGCTGCGACGACAACCCGCCGCCCACCTGTGGACAACCGCCCACCTGTGGACAACCCGACCACCCGTACGAGCCACACCCCCGCACACGGCGGCTTCTCCGAGCCCTACGCGGTGACGGCGTCCACCGCGTCGTACGTCTCGCGTGCCGCGCAGGCGATGGGGGTCCCCCCGGTCGAGCGAAGCCGAGACTGGGGGAGCATCGGCATCTCCGTGAGGCCGGGGAAGTAGACGTGCAGGCTCACCGCCGGCTCCAGCGCGTCGTTGACCACCTCGTGCACGTACCCCGGCGCGAACACCCGCTGCCCGCCGGCCCCCAGCACCCGCTTGCCCCGCTCCGTGCGCTCGGTCAGCTCGCCGTCCAGGACGGTCAGCACACCGGAGGAGCCGCCGTGGTCGTGCAGCCCGCTGCCCTGCCCGGGCACCCAGGACAGCAGCCACCCCTCGTAGCCCGGGCCGGTGCGCAGCCGGTGGTACCAGCGGGTCGTCGCGTCGTACCGGACCAGGTGCTCCCACTGGGCGCGGTCGGCGGCGATCGCGCGGGCCAGGCCGACGAACTCGGCCACGGTGGCCGGGTGCTCCCGCGGGGCCTGGAGCAGATGCGGGACTTCGAGGATGTCGCCGGCGATCTGGAGGTCGCTGTCGCTGTTCATGGAGTGGGGTGGTTCCTCGGCAGAAGAGTGGGGGGTGGCTGGGTGTCGCGGACCGTCCGCCCGGATCACGGGTGGAACAGGAGCGCCCTGGTACGGGCCGGAGGGAAACAACAGCCGAGTCGCGGTGGACTCAGGAGGGGCAGCCGGAGCGCGTTGGGCTCAACAGCTGGAACAGCAACAACAGCTACAGCGAGCGCGGGCAGCACCGTGGGACCCGGCCGAGCGGGTCGAGGTGAGTGCCAAGTTCGCGAGCATGCCCACTAGGACATCGGTTCACACCTGCCAGTGTCAACTCGGCGCCCGCTATGTGGGACGCCGTTCACCTCATCCGGTGCATCTGTGAGGTGAAAGGTTTGTGCACGCGACTACGGGGACACATGGCGCACAAGCCGGGCGCGTGAGCCGTTGTGAGTCCGTGATCCGTATGTGATCAGGTTCGCTTCCGCGCGCGTGTCGCAACGGGATCGAACTTTTGGGCGTCCTTCTCCGTACAAGCGCTGTGCGGGGCCCGGAGCCCCCAGCGCCTCATCTGCTTGTCAAGGTTTATGGCGATTTGAACACTTACTGCACGGCCTTGGTTCCGCAGAGTGAATAAGGGGCCCAATAGCAGATCTCGGCTTGACTCGCCCGGAGCAGCACACTTGTAATTTCACTCGTGTCGTTCAGCCGACATCGGTAATGGGCCATGTCGCCGACATCGGTAAACGGCCATGTACACGGGGACGCGAAAGACAGAGCGAGGGGCGCACATGACCGAGCTGGTGCAGCAACTGCTGGTCGACGACGCGGGCGAGGAACTCGGCTGGCAGGAGCGCGCACTGTGCGCCCAGACCGATCCCGAGTCCTTCTTCCCCGAGAAGGGCGGCTCGACCCGCGAGGCCAAGAAGGTCTGTCTCGCCTGCGAGGTCCGCTCCGAGTGCCTCGAGTACGCCCTCGCCAACGACGAGCGCTTCGGCATCTGGGGCGGCCTGTCCGAGCGGGAGCGCCGCAGGCTGAAGAAGGCGGCGGTCTGAGACATCGGCCCGAGCGGGCGGACGAGGCTTGAACGGCCCGTCGCAGGTGGGTTGTCCACAGGCGGCGGGCCGTCGTCGTGCCCAGCCGATAGTGTGGGCGCTCGTCAGAGACACCCCGCCGCCCCCGCGCGGCGCAGGCGTCCACCACAGTCCATCGAACCGGGGCCCGTACCTCGATGTCCGTGCACAGCCACACGGCAGCCCAACACGACGCTGCCACACCTGAGTTCCCGCGTCACGTGGTGACCGCGGTCCTCGTCTCCCACGACGGTGCCCGCTGGCTGCCCGACGCGCTCGCCGGGCTGCTCGGCCAGGAGCGCCCCGTCCAGTTCGTCATGGCCGCCGACACCGGCAGCTCGGACGACTCCGCGCAGCTGGTCACCGGCGCCCTCGGCGACGACCGTGTGCTGCACCTCGCCCGGCGCACCGGTTTCGGCCAGGCCGTCGAGGAGGCCAACCGCACCGCCCCGGTCCTCACCCCCGAGGAACTGCCCTACCTGAAGCGGCCCAGCGGCTGGGACCCCGTCACGCGCACGTGGCGCGACGACACCTACGACATGCCGGAGCTCCCGCACGGAGAGCCCGTCCAGTGGCTGTGGCTGCTGCACGACGACTGCGCCCCCGAACCCGACGCCCTGGCCGAACTGCTGCGCGTCGTGGACAACGAGCTCGAACTGGGCCGCGACGACGTGGCCGTCGTCGGCCCCAAGCTGCGCGGCTGGTACGACCGCCGCCAGCTCCTCGAGGTCGGCGTCACCATCGCCGCCTCCGGCCGCCGCTGGACCGGCCTGGACCGCCGCGAGCAGGACCAGGGCCAGCACGACCACGTCCGGCCCGTGCTGTCCGTGTCCACCGCCGGCATGCTCGTCCGCCGCGACGTCTTCGAGGAACTCGGCGGCTTCGACCGCCGGCTGCCCCTGATGCGCGACGACGTCGACCTGTGCTGGCGCGCCACCGCCGCCGGCCACCGCGTCCTCATCGCCCCCGAGGCCGTCGTACGGCACGCCGAGGCCGCCTCCCGCGAGCGCCGCGCCGTCGACTGCGCGGGCCGCACCACGGCCTCCCCGCACAAGGTCGACAAGGCCGGCGCCGTCTACACCCTCCTCGTCAACAGCCGTACGGCCCTGCTGCCCTGGATCCTGCTGCGCCTGGTCCTCGGCACCCTGCTGCGCACGGTCGCCTACCTCGTCGGCAAGGTCCCCGGCCAGGCCGTCGACGAGATCCGCGGCCTGCTGGGCACCCTGCTGCGCCCCGAGCGGATCATCGCCGGGCGGCGCAGGCGCGGCACACCGCAGATCGACAAGGGCGAGCTGCGGCCCCTGTTCCCGCCGCCCGGCGCGACCGTCCGGGCCACCGTCGAACAGGTCGCCGGCAACCTCTTCGGCGCCTCCGACACCGAGACCGCCGGCGGCGCCGGACGCCACGGCGGCGGCCTGGAGTCAGGGCCCGGCGGCGACGACGCCGACTTCCTGGAGATCGAGCAGTTCGCCCGCCTCAAGCGCATCGCCCGCAAGCCCGGCCCGGTGCTCTTCGTCGTCCTGCTGCTCGTCTCCCTCGTGGCCTGCCGCAACCTCCTCGGCGGCGGCGCGCTCGCGGGCGGCGCCCTGCTGCCCGCCCCCGCCGACGCCTCCGAGCTGTGGTCGCGCTACATCGACGCCTGGCACCCGGTCGGCGCGGGCGGCACCCCGTCCGCCCCGCCCTACCTAGCGATCATCGCGACCTTCGCCACGCTGCTGTTCGGCTCGACCGGCCTCGCCCTCACCGTGCTGCTCGTCTGCTCGGTGCCGCTGGCCGGCTTCACCGCCTACTTCGCCTCCCGGCCCCTTGTCGAGTCCCGCCTCCTGCGCGCGTGGGCCGCCGTCGTCTACGCCTTCCTGCCCGCCGCCACCGGCGCCCTCGCCGGCGGCCGCGTCGGCACCGCCGTCCTGGCCGTCCTGCTGCCGCTCGTCGCACGCGCGGCAGCCGCCGCGAGCGGCCTGACGAACACCTCGGGCGCCCGCGGCAGCTGGCGGGCCACCTGGGCGTACGCACTGCTGCTGACGATCACCACCGCGTTCACACCGATCGTGTGGCCCCTCGCCCTCGTCCTCGGCATCGCCGTCCTGGCCGTGCGCCGCACCGACATCACCGCCTACGGCCTGCGCTTCCTGGCCCAGCTCGGCACACCCCTGCTGATCCTCGCGCCCTGGTCGCTGTCGCTGCTCCCGTTCGGCTTCTTCACCCAGGCCGGACTGGACTACGGCCCGTCCACCGCCTCCGCACTCGACCTGCTCGCCGCCAGCCCCGGCGGACCCGGCACGGTCGACGGGCTGATGCTCATCGGCGTCGTCCTGGCCGCGCTCGCCGCCCTGCTGCGCGGCGAGCGCCAGTTCGGCATCTGGACGGCCTGGGCGGTCGCCCTGGTGGCCCTCGTCTTCGCGGTCCTGTCCAACAGCTCCACCTGGGCCGGACCCGCCACCCTCGTCTACGGCCTCGCGCTCCTGGCCGCCGCCGTCATGGGCGCCGACGGCGCACGCACGCGCGTGGCCGAACAGAGCTTCGGCTGGCGCCAGCCGGTCGCCGCCCTCATCGCCTTCGCCTCCGCCGCCGGCCCGTTGCTGCTCGCCGCCGGCTGGATGATCGGCGGCGCCGACGGTCCCCTGGAGCGCCGCGACCCCGTCCAGGTGCCCGCGTTCGTCGCCGAGGAGGCGGGCAACCGCGACCAGGCCCGCACCCTCGTCCTCGACAGCGACTCCGCCGCCCATGTCGGCTACATGCTGGTCCGCGGCTCCGGCGCCCGCCTCGGCGACGCCGAACTCGCCGCGGCCGACGGCGAGAACGAGCAGCTCGACAAGGTCGTCGCCAACCTCGTCGCCGGCTCCGGCGCCGACCAGGCCGACCAGCTCGGCAAGTTCGCCGTGGGATACGTCCTCGTCCACAAGGGCGCGCCCCGCGAGGTCACCCGCGTCCTGGACGCCACCCCCGGCCTGAAGCGGCTCAGCCAGCAGAACGGCAGCGCCCTGTGGCGGGTGAACCAGGAGGTCTCCCGCGCGGCGATCGTCACCGAATCCGGCAAGGGCACGGCCACCCCGGTCGCCGCGGGCCCGGTCGACGTCCACGCGACGATCCCGGCCGGCTCCGACGGCCGCGTCCTGCGCCTGGCCGACGCCGCTGCCGACGGCTGGACCGCCACCCTGGACGGCAAGCCGCTCACCGGCACCACGGTCGACGGCTGGGCCCAGGGCTTCGAACTCCCCGCCTCCGGCGGGAAGCTGGACCTCACTTACGACGACCCCTTCACCCACACCGGCTGGTTGTGGACGCAGGGCTTCCTCGCCCTCGTCCTCGTCGTCCTCGCCCTGCCCGGCCGCCGCCGCGACGTCGACGACGACCTCCCCGAGGAACAGCCGATCCCCGCCCAGGCCATCGACGGCGAGGGCCGCCGCGCCCGCCGCCTGCGCGCCCAGGCGGAGGAGGCCGAGGAATCCGCTCCCCAGGACGACGACTTCCCCGCTCCTCCCGCACAGGAGGAGCCTGCGGAGGAGCCCCCGGTCGCGGTTCCGCAGCAGCAGTCCTACGGCGACTGGGACCAGCCGAGCTACGCGGGCGCCGAGTACGGCGGCTACCAGACCGATCAGTACCAGGGCGCCCAGCAGTACCCGGCGGGCACCTACGACCAGCAGTCCTACGACCCCTACCAGGCCGGCCAGTACGACCCCTACGCCTACGACGGCCAGGGCGGGCAGGCGCCGTACGAGCAGACGTACGGCTATGACCAGGGCTACGGCAACCAGGGCTACGACCCCGCCTACGACCCGGCGCAGCAGCACCCCCACGGCACCGGCAGCGAGCGTCCCGACGGGAGCCAGCAGTGAACCGCACCACCCTGTCCCTGATCGCCGGCACGGCCGCGCTCGCCGCCGTCACCGGGTTCGCCACGCTCAACGAGCCCGCGGCCTCCGGCCCGGACGACACGGCCAAGGCGGCCGCCGTCCTGCCCGTGGAGCGCACGAGCCTGCTCTGCCCGCCGCCCAGCACCTCCGACATCGCCGAGACGTCGTACACGTCCTTCACGCCCGTCACCAAGGGCACGGGCAGCGACGGCACGGCCGAACTCGTCGCCGCCACCGAGGACGCGGCGGACGACGGTGGGAGCGCCAAGGACAAGAAGAAGACCGAGAAGCCGGTCGTGACCCCCAAGACGCCCGGCACCCCCGCCGTCGGGGACACCTCGGGCGGCGAGTCGCCCGCGCTCATGGGCACGGCCGAGGGGAAGTTCGCGCCCGGCTGGACGATCCAGGAGACCACCCAGGTCGCCGCCGGCAGCGGCCGCGGCCTGCAGGGCGTCACCTGCACCGCCGCCGACACGGAGTTCTGGTTCCCGGGCGTCAGCACGGCCGCCGACCGCACCGACTACGTCCACCTCACCAACCCGGACGACTCCGCCGCCGTCGCCGACATCGAGCTCTACGGCAAGGACGGCGCCCTGCAGACCACGGTGGGGGAGGGCATCACGGTCCCGCCGCATTCCAGCGAGCCGATCCTGCTGAACACGCTGACCGCCGAGAAGCAGGACGACGTCACCGTCCACGTCAACATCCGCAGCGGCCGCGTCGGCGCCTCGGTGCAGGCCCTGGACGACAAGCTCGGCGGCGACTGGCTGGCCGCCTCCACCGACCCGGCGCCCAGCCTGGTCGTCCCCGGCATCCCCAAGGACGCCACGGCCGTCCGCCTGATCGCCTACGCGCCGGGCGACGCCGACGCCGACCTGAAGGTCCAACTCGCCTCCCCGACCGGCCTGATCACCCCGGCCGGACACGAGACGCTGCACGTCAAGGGCGGCATGACGACCGCCCTCGACCTGGGCGACGTCACACGCGGCGAGGCGGGCTCGCTGGTCCTGACGCCGACGGACCAGTCGGTGCCGGTCGTCGCGGCCGTACGGGTCCTGCGCGGCAAGGGCGCCGACCAGGAGTCGGCGTTCATCCCCGCGTCCGCACCGGTCGGCACGCGCGCGTCCGCCGCCGACAACACCGCCAAGGGGTCCACCCTCTCCCTGACCGCACCCAAGGGCACCGCCAAGGTGAAGGTCACCGCGTCCGCGGGCAGTGGGGGCGGAACGGCCGCTTCCAAGACGTACACGATCAAGTCCGGTACGACCCAGAACGTCGAACTCCCCGTTCCGGAAGGCCTGAAGGGCACGTTCGCCCTGACGGTGGAACCCCTCACGGACACCCCGGTCTACGCCGCCCGCACCCTGACGGCGACCAAGGAGGGCGTCCCGGGCTTCACCGTCCAGACCCTGCCGGACGACCGGGGCACGGTCGAGGTCCCGGAGGCGGACGAGGACGTGTCGGTCCTTCAGAAGTAACCCGACAGGATCCCTAGGTCCCCTGGGAGGTCCCCCCGGGAGGTCCCCGGGAGGTCCCCCGGGAGGGGGAGGGAGACGGTGGTCAGTCCTCGCCGTAGCGCGGATCCACCGTCTCCGGGGTCAGCCCCAGCAGCTCCGCGACCTGTTCCACGACGACCTCGTGCACCAGCGCGGCCCGTTCGTCGCGCCCCTTGGTGCGGATCTCGACCGGCCGCCGGTAGACGACCACCCGCGCCCGTCGTCCCTCGCGCGCGGGAACCGTGCCGCCGAGCGGCACCGCCTCGTCGTTCCACGGCTCACCGGCCGCGGCCGGGCGCGGCACCTCGAGGACCATGAAGTCGATGTCGGCCAGCTGCGGCCAGCGCCGCTCCAGCCGCTCCACCGAGTCCTGCACCAGATCGGCGAACGCCTCGGCGCGGCTCGCGGCCAACGGCACCTGAGGGGGTGCGATCGGTCCCCGCATGCCCCGGCCGTGGCGGTCGCGGCGGCGGGGCCCGGGGCCTGCGGCACGGGGCGGTACGGGGTTGTCCATCACTTGTGCAGCGTAGACCCCGCCGCGACCGGCCGCCCGGCCCCACGCGGCATCCCGGCCGCCGCCGGTCCGCCCCGCACCCCATGTCGCAGGATGACCATTCCAGCCAAGGTTGGGCTCGATTCCGTATCTCTCCGAGACCGGTGAACTCATGACAATTGATCCTGTTTGTACCGACCGATGACCGCGAGGCTTCGTCTTCTTGCCGCTAATGACTGGTGTTCGTGCAGGTCAGCGGGGTATGACTGGAGAGGCCCGAGGGGCGTTTCACAACACGACACGGTGGAGTGACCTGGTGGAGAGTCGTCGCGGCCCGCTCAAGAGTGCGGTACCGTCCAACGTCGTGAGCCCTGTACGTCGCTGTTCGCGAACCGCCTGCGGCCGACCCGCCGTCGCGACGCTGACGTACGTCTACGCCGACTCGACCGCGGTCCTCGGCCCGCTCGCCACCTACGCCGAACCCCACTGCTACGACCTGTGCGCCGAGCACTCCGAGCGCCTCACCGCCCCGCGCGGCTGGGAGGTCGTCCGGCTCCTCGACGGTTCGGCTCCGGCGCGCCCCAGCGGCGACGATCTGGAAGCGCTTGCCAACGCCGTCCGCGAGGCGGCCCGCCCGCAGGAACGCGCGGCACAGGCCGGCGGCGGCGGACGCGCGGCGGACCCGATGGAGGTCGCCCGCCGTGGCCACCTGCGGGTGCTGCGCTCTCCGGACAACTGAGTCCCGTACCTTCCCCGGCTCACCGCACACCCGTTGACGCGCCGTTGTCACGGACACGACCATGCAGTGCGGCCGAGACGCGAGAAACCGCTTTCTGTATGACGGAAACCCGCGGGCGCCCGTGTACGTGCAGGAACTGACACCCGTCGCCGACTCGGGACCGTCCTCGTCCTGCTCGGCGTCGTCCGCCTCAAAGCCCATCTGGCGGGCCTCACAGGCCTTCTGACGGCCGTTCGCGTCGCCTGCCTCGCCTACCCGGCATGCCGACGGGCCAGGCGCTCTCCAGTGCCGCCCAGGGCGCCGCCTTCGGTCTCTTCCCCATCCTGTGGATCGTCATCAACGTCCTGTGGGTGTACCGGATGACCGTCCTGGCTGGCCCGGGCGACCCGGACGTACGACTGGCCGTTCCTGAACGTCGTCGACCCCGACACCTCGGCCAACGCCCTCTTCGGCGCCCTCCAGGTCACCGCGGCCCGCGAATCGGGCCTGTCCCCCGAACTGCTCGCCGCCGCCAACAGCTCGGGCGGCGTCCTCGCCAAGATGATCTCGCCACAGAACCTCACCATCGCCTGCGCCGCCGTCGGCCTCGCCGACCGGGAGGGCCACCTGCTGCGCAAGGTGCTGCCGTGGAGCGTGGGCCTGCTGCTGGTGATGTGCCTGATCGTGGTGGGCCGGAGTTCACCGGTGCTGTCCTGGATGCTGCCGTGACCCGACGCCCGCGTGTCCGTCATTAGCGCGCAAGGTTACTTCTGCGGGTCCACTGGCCGGACTCACAGCAGGGGGTGAACCGTTCCGGGTAGTTTGTGGCGACTGACCAGGACTTTGCAGGAAGGTTTGCCCGTGGCTGCTGATCTGTCGCAGATCGTGAAGGCGTACGACGTACGCGGGGTGGTCCCGGATCAGTGGGACGAGTCCCTCGCCGAACTGTTCGGAGCGGCCTTCGCCCAGGTGACCGGCGCCGAGGCGATCGTCGTCGGCCACGACATGCGCCCCTCCTCACCCGGCCTCAGCGGCGCCTTCGCGCGAGGGGCGGCGGCACTCGGCGTACACGTCACCGAGATCGGCCTGTGCTCCACGGACCAGCTCTACTACGCTTCGGGCGCCCTCGACCTGCCCGGCGCGATGTTCACCGCCTCGCACAACCCGGCCCAGTACAACGGCATCAAGCTGTGCCGCGCCGGCGCCGCCCCGGTCGGCCAGGACACGGGCCTGGCGGAGATCCGCGCCCTGGTGGAGCGCTGGACGGAAACAGGCGCCCCCGAGCCTGCTCCCTCCCCGGGAACGATCACCCGCACCGACACGTTGACGGACTACGCGGCACACCTGCGCTCACTCGTCGACCTGACCTCCATCCGCCCCCTGAAGGTCGTGGTCGACGCGGGAAACGGCATGGGCGGCCACACCGTCCCCACGGTGTTCGACGGCCTGCCCCTGACCGTCGTCCCGATGTACTTCGAACTGGACGGCACCTTCCCCAACCACGAGGCCAACCCCCTCGACCCGGCGAACATCGTGGACCTGCAGAAGCGCGTCCGCGAGGAGTCCGCCGACCTCGGCCTCGCCTTCGACGGCGACGCCGACCGCTGCTTCGTGGTCGACGAACAGGGCGACCCGGTCTCCCCGTCCGCGATCACGGCCCTGGTCGCCGCCCGCGAACTGGCCCGGCACGGCGGCGAGGGCACGATCATCCACAACCTGATCACGTCCCGGACCGTGCCCGAGGTCGTCAAGGAGAACGGCGGCACGCCCGTCCGCACCCGCGTCGGCCACTCCTTCATCAAGGCGGAGATGGCCCGCTCCGGCGCGATCTTCGGCGGCGAACACTCCGCCCACTACTACTTCAAGGACTTCTGGAACGCGGACACCGGCATGCTGGCCGCCCTCCACGTCCTGGCCACCCTGGGCGGCCAGGAGACCCCCCTCTCCTCCCTGGTCTCCGCGTACGACCGCTACACCGGCTCAGGCGAGATCAACTCCACGGTCGCCGACCAGGCGGACCGCATCGCCGCGATCAAGGCGGCCTACGCCCACCGCCCCGACATCACCCTCGACGTACTCGACGGCCTCACCGTCTCCGCCCCCGACTGGTGGTTCAACGTCCGCCCCTCCAACACCGAACCCCTCCTCCGTCTCAACGCCGAAGCCCGAGACGAACCCACCATGACCAAGATCAGAGACGAGGCCCTCTCCATCATCCGAGCCTGAGCTGAACCAGGCGCCTTACGGGGCGTCGGCAAGCGCACTTCCCTTACGGGAGCCCGCGGGCGTGGACTCTCTCGGGGCTCGGGGCTCGGGGCTCGGGGCTCGGGGCTCGGGGCTCGGGGCTCGGGGCTCGGGGCTCGGGGCTCGGGGCTCGGGGCTCGGGGCTCGGAGTGCGGGGTACGGGGCTCGGAGTGCGGGGTACGGGGCTCGGAGTGCGGGGCTCGCGGTGCGCGGACTCGGGGTGCACGGACTCGGGGTGCGGAGTTCGCGGACCGCGGGCTCAGGCGCCGACGCCCCGGGGTCCAGCGGCGGAGCCCCTGGTGGGGTCGAAGGGGCGATGCCCCTGGGGATGGGAACGGGTAAGGGCGGCGGGGGCGACTCCCACCACGCTCACCACACCAACCACCACCCCACCCCCACCAGCGGTACGCTGACCAGGCAGATCCACCCACCCCCACGCCCCAGCCCACGCCCCCACATCGACGACCCGAAGGGACACCCCATGCCGCTCGAAGCCGGCCTCCTGGAGATCCTCGCCTGCCCGGCCTGCCACGCCCCCCTCAAGGAGCAGGAATCCGAGCTGATCTGCACGGGCCAGGACTGCGGTCTGGCGTACCCCATCCGCGACGGCATCCCCGTCCTCCTCGTCGACGAGGCCCGCCGCCCCGCGTAACCGCACCCGCGCGCCCGCCCCATCCCCACCCAGGTGCCTTCGCACCGCAGCCCGAGGGAGGGAAGGGAGAAAGGGGAGCGGCAGGACGGGAAGCCCCCAGCCGCATCAGGCCCGGGACATCGGGAACCGGCAGCGAAAACAGCCGGAATCCAGCCGCAAGGCAGGCCCCCCACCTCAGGCACCCACACAGCGCCGCGAGCTCCCGAGCCCCCCACCCCCCACCCCCCGTCCCCCCGGCGCACCACAACCCCGACGACCCCCCGGCGATCGGAGACCCCCGCCATGCTCGACGACTCACTGCTCGACACGCCGGAGGCCCTCGCCGAGGCCGACCGCCGAGCCCTCCTGCGCGGCGCGGCCGAAGCCGGCGCCCGCGTCCGCACCGCCGCCCGCCACGCCGCCGAAGCCGGAGTGAACGGCCTCAAACCCGACGGCCGCCCCCGCGCCATCCTCATCGCGGGCCCCGGCGCCGCCGCCACCTGCGTCGCCGACCTCCTGGGCACCCTCGCCGGCGCCGCCTGCCCGGTCATCCGCCTCGCCCCCACCGGCGTCGCCCCGGCCGCAGGCGCCCTCCGCTGGGAACTCCCCGGCTGGGCCGGCTCCGTGGACCTGCTCCTCATCGCCACACCCGACGGCACCGAACCCGGCCTCTCCCTCCTCGCCGAGCAGGCCTACCGCCGAGGCTGCACCGTCGTCGCCGTAGCCCCCGCCCGGACGCCCCTCACGGAGGCCGCCGGTGCCACCCACGGCCTCTTCGTACCGCTGGCGACCGCCCCGTACGAACAGGACGAGCAGCCGCCCGTCGCCGCCTCCGCCCCCGGCGTCCTGTGGGCCCTGTTCACCCCCCTCCTCGCCCTCCTCGACCGCATCGGCCTCCTCTCCGCCCCGGCCGACGCGCTCGAAAAGGTCGCCGACCGCCTCGACCAAGTCGCCGAACGCTGCGGCCCCGCCATCGCCACCTACAGCAACCCGGCGAAGACCCTGGCCGCCGAACTCGCCGACGCACTCCCGGTGATCTGGACCGAGGGCACCTCCGCCGGGCCCGCGGGCCGCCGCTTCGCCGCCGCCCTCGCCGAACTCGCCGGCCGCCCCGCCCTCGTCGCCGAACTCCCCGAGGCCCTCGCCGAACACAGCGCCCTCCTCGCCGGCCCCCTCGCCGCCAGCGCCGACCCTGACGACTTCTTCCGCGACCGCGTCGAGGAAGCCCCCGCCCTCCACGCGCGCGTGGTGCTCCTGCGCGACCGCCCGATCGGCGGCCTCACCGCCGCCCCGGCCGCCCGCGACCTGGCCCTCAGCCACGACACACCGATCAGCGAACTCGAACCGGACGACGGCGACGAACTCGTCACCCTCGCCGAACTGATCGCCACCACGGATTTCGCCGCCGTTTACCTGGCGCTCGCCTCACAGGCCTGATCTGGGGACCTACACCCACGCGACCACCCACACGACGCACCGGCGACGACGCACCCCGGACGACAGACAGACAGGCAGGCACAGAACCCGATGGACCGCCTCGACAACACCATCCGCCCCTACGCGTGGGGTTCCCCCACCGCGATCCCGCACCTGCTCGGCACCGAGCCGACCGGTGAACCCCAGGCGGAGATGTGGATGGGCGCCCACCCGGGCGCACCCTCGCGCACCGAGCGCGGCACGCTCGTCGAGGTGATCGACGCCGATCCGCAGCGCGAACTGGGCGAACGCGCCGTCACCAAGTTCGGCCCCCGCCTCCCCTTCCTCCTCAAGATCCTCGCCGCCGGCGCCCCCCTCTCCCTCCAGGTCCACCCCGACCTCGCCCAGGCCAAGGAGGGCTACGAGGACGAGGAACGCCGCGGCATCCCCGTGGACGCCCCGCACCGCAACTACAAGGACGCCAACCACAAGCCCGAACTGATCTGCGCCCTCACCGAGTTCGACGGCCTGTGCGGCTTCCGGCACCCGCTCCAGGCCGCCGCCCTCCTCGACGGCCTCGGCGTCGACTCCCTCAAGCCGTACGTCGACCTCCTGCACGCCCACCCCGTGGAAGCGGCCCTGCGCGAGGTCCTCACTGCGGTCCTCACCGCCGACCCCGAGGACATGGCCCACACGGTCACGGCCGCCGCAACCGCCTGCGACCGCCTCGGCGGCGACTACGCCCCCTACGCCGGCATCGCCCACCACTACCCCGGCGACCCCGGCGTCATCGCCGCCATGCTGCTCAACCACGTCCGGCTCCAGCCCGGCGAGGCCCTCTTCCTCGGCGCCGGCATCCCGCACGCCTACCTCAGCGGCCTCGGCGTCGAGATCATGGCCAACTCCGACAACGTCCTGCGCTGCGGCCTCACCCCCAAGCACGTCGACGTCCCCGAGCTCCTGCGCATCGTCCGATTCGAACCCGGCGACCCCGGCATCCTGCGCCCGGAGGCGTCCCCCGACGGCGAAGAGGTCTACGAGACCCCCATCGACGAGTTCCGCCTGTCCCGGTACGTCCTCCCGGAGGCCGGCACCGTCCACGACCTCACGCGCGACACCCCACAGATCCTGCTCTGCACGGCGGGGACGGTACGCGCCGGAGAACACGAACTGGCACCCGGCCAGTCGGTCTTCGTCCCGGTCGGCGACAAGGCCGAACTCTCCGGGACGGGCACGGTCTTCCGCGCCACTGTGATTGTCTGACCGCGCTTGTGGACGCCTGACGCCCCACCGCCGGACCGGGCTGCAAGAATGACCCACCGGCAAAGGACGGGCAAAGGCCCGGACGGCGAACCGGACGTACGAAGGACGTACGAGGGCGAAGGGACAACCCGAACACATGAGCGCGTCAGGCGGCACCAAGGCGATCGTGGCGGCACTCGGCGCCAACCTCGCGATCGCGGCATCGAAATTCGTGGCGTTCGCGTTCAGCGGCTCCTCATCGATGCTCGCCGAAGGTGTGCACTCCCTCGCCGACTCGGGCAACCAGGCACTCCTGCTCGTCGGCGGCAAGAAGGCCCAGCGCGAAGCCACCCCCCAGCACCCCTTCGGCTACGGCCGCGAGCGCTACATCTACGCCTTCCTCGTCTCCATCGTCCTCTTCTCCGTCGGCGGCATGTTCGCCATCTACGAGGGCTACGAGAAGATCAAGCACCCCCACGAGATCGAACACTGGTACTGGCCGGTCGGCGTCCTCGTCTTCGCGATCATCGCCGAGTCCTTCTCCTTCCGCACCGCCATCAAGGAGTCCAACGAACTGCGCGGCTCCCTCTCCTGGTCGCAGTTCGTCCGCCGCGCCAAGGCACCCGAACTCCCCGTCGTCCTCCTGGAGGACTTCGGCGCCCTCATCGGCCTGATCCTCGCCCTCGGCGGCGTCGGCCTCGCCCTCCTCACCGGCGACGGCGTCTGGGACGGCATCGGCACCGTCTGCATCGGCATCCTCCTCGTCCTCATCGCCCTCGTCCTCGCCGCCGAGACCAAGTCCCTCCTCCTCGGCGAGGCCGCCGGCCTCGAAGAGGTCCAAAAAATCGAGGCCGCGATCGTCGACGGCGACACCGTCACCGGCATCATCCACATGCGCACCCTCCACCTCGGCCCCGAGGAACTCCTCGTCGCCGCCAAGATCGCCGTCCGGCACGACAACACCGCCGCCGAGGTCGCCACCGCCATCGACGCCGCCGAGGCCCGCATCCGCCAGGCCGTCCCCATCGCCCGCGTCATCTACCTCGAGCCCGACATCTACAGCGAGGCCGAGGCCGCCAAGGGCCCAGACCCCGAGGCCAGCCCCGGCGGCCCGGCCCAGTCCCCGGCCGCCGACCACTGACCCCTCCCGCTCCACCGACAGGGCCCGCCGCACCACCGGCGGGCCCTTCCGCGTTCCCCCTCACGGTCCGTGTTCGGCGTGATCTGTTCGCAGGCGGACTGGGGCCGCCCGCCGCCTCCGGTGTAGCTTGGAACGGAGCCAGACGTCGCTGCTGATGGCGGTCGGGCGGTCCGCACACGGACCGACCGAGGGAGAGAGGGCCTCCGACGGACTGCGCTGCGCACACGCGGGCATGCCTGTGTCCCCTACGGGCACCCCTGTGTCCGCCGCCGCGCAGACCAGCCGTACCCAGACCTCGCCCCAACCCCGAGGAGCAGCTCACCATGACGACTGTCGACAACCGACAGGACTTCAAGGTCGCCGACCTCTCCCTGGCCGCCTTCGGCCGCAAGGAGATCACCCTCGCCGAGCACGAGATGCCCGGCCTCATGTCCATCCGCAAGGAGTATGCCGAGGCCCAGCCCCTCGCCGGCGCCCGCGTCACCGGCTCCCTGCACATGACCGTGCAGACCGCCGTCCTCATCGAGACCCTGGTCGCCCTCGGCGCCCAGGTCCGCTGGGCCTCCTGCAACATCTTCTCCACCCAGGACCACGCGGCCGCCGCCATCGCCGTCGGCCCGAACGGCACCGTGGACAACCCCCAGGGCGTCCCGGTCTTCGCCTGGAAGGGCGAAACCCTGGAGGAGTACTGGTGGTGCACCGAGCAGGCCCTCACCTGGCCGGACAGCCCCACCGGCGGCCCCAACATGATCCTCGACGACGGCGGTGACGCCACCCTCCTCGTCCACAAGGGCGTCGAGTACGAGAAGGACGGCAAGGTCCCCTCCGTCGACACCGCGGAGAACGAGGAACACCGCGTCATCCTCGAACTCCTCAACCGCACCATCACCGAGGGCTCCCAGAAGTGGACCCAGCTCGCCTCGGAGATCCGCGGCGTCACCGAGGAGACCACCACCGGCGTCCACCGCCTGTACGAGATGCAGCGCGACGGCGTCCTCCTCTTCCCGGCGATCAACGTCAACGACGCCGTCACCAAGTCGAAGTTCGACAACAAGTACGGCTGCCGCCACTCCCTCATCGACGGCATCAACCGCGCCACCGACGTCCTCATCGGCGGCAAGACCGCCGTCGTCTGCGGCTACGGCGACGTCGGCAAGGGCTGCGCCGAGTCCCTGCGCGGCCAGGGCGCCCGCGTCATCGTCACCGAGATCGACCCCATCTGCGCCCTCCAGGCCGCGATGGACGGCTACCAGGTCACGACCCTCGACGAGGTCATCGACAAGGCCGACATCTTCATCACCACGACCGGCAACAAGGACATCATCATGGCCTCGGACATGGCCAAGATGAAGCACCAGGCCATCGTCGGCAACATCGGCCACTTCGACAACGAGATCGACATGGCCGGCCTCACCAAGATCCCCGGCATCGTCAAGGACGAGGTCAAGCCGCAGGTCCACACCTGGACCTTCCCCGACGGCAAGGTGCTCATCGTCCTCTCCGAGGGCCGCCTGCTGAACCTGGGCAACGCCACCGGCCACCCGTCCTTCGTGATGTCCAACTCCTTCGCGGACCAGACCCTGGCCCAGATCGAGCTGTTCACCAAGCAGTCCGAGTACCCGATCGGCGTCTACACGCTGCCCAAGCACCTGGACGAGAAGGTCGCCCGCCTCCACCTCGACTCACTCGGCGTCAAGCTGACGACGCTCCGCCCGGAGCAGGCCTCCTACATCGGCGTCGAGGTCGAGGGCCCGTACAAGCCGGACCACTACCGCTACTGAGCCGCCCGCGCGCTCCCGAGCCCGCAGCAGCAAGCAGCAGTCCAGCAGTACCTCAGAGACAGGCCCCCGCACCCCCGTGTCGGGGGCCTGCCCCTTCGGCCCCTCGGCCGGACCGCCGCGGCGCCCCGACCAGCCCGTCAGACCCCAGGACCCCCATGCCCCGCGGCCGCTATTCGCTCCACGATCCGCACGATCACACCCCCCTCGCACACGAGCACTTCCACTGCGCCCCCGGCCCCTCCGGCTGGCGCTACGTCTCCCAGCTGACCACCCCCACCGGCGATCACACCGGTTCCGTCGACCTCACCCTCGACGACCTCGGCCGCCCCATCCGCCTCGAACTCCACGCCGGCGGCTGGCAGGTCCGCGGCGCAGCCCTGGACGGCGTCACCTGGGTCCGCACCGACCCCACCGGCACCCACGCCACCGAAGGCAATGTCCCCGCCCACGCCTTCACCGGCACATCCCCCGCGTTCCTCATCGCCACCACCCGCCTCCTACGCCTCACCCCCTCCTCCGCGGCCACCCGCGTACGCCTCGTCGCCTTCACCGACCCGGTCCTCGCCCCGCGCACCGTCGACCAGTCCTGGGCCCTGGTGAACAGAGAAACACACGCCACTGACAACGCCCCCCTGACCGTGGACGAATACCAGGTCACAGCCCTGGACACCGGCGAACAGCACGCCGTACACATCGCCGGCGACGTGGTCCTCGCAGCCCCCGGCATCGAACTCGAAGACCTCGAATCACCCCCGTCGACGTTCACCTGAACGCCCCGGACAGCCCTACGCAGGCGGCACGAACCCCGTCCTCCGACCCTCACCCCGAGCCCCATCCGCACCCTCCCCAGCCACGGACGGCTCATCCCCGGCCGAGGGGCTGCCGGCAGCCGCGGGACCGTATGGCGCAGACGGCTCGTACGGCGTTGAGATCGCGGGAGGCGGCGGCGTCCCGTACGGCGACGGCGGGGCGAACGCACCCGCCGCACCGACCGCCATCCCACCAGCAACCGGAGCGCCCGACCCAAGCCCGAAGGTCCGCCGAGCCTCACGGACCTGCCGCTCCTGCACCACCGCCGCCAGATACACGGCCGGCGGCACGCCCGGCGGCACCGGAACACCCGTTCGCTGGGCGAGCTCACCCGCCAGCCGCCCCGCCATCGCCCAGCCCACCTGAGGATCCAGCTGGTTCATCCGCCCCAGGTACTGACGGATCGCCAACCACAGCCCGTCCGGCACCGCCGAAAGATCAAGCTCTTGGAACCGCCCCGCCAGCCACGGCGGAGGAGGCGGCAGGAAACCACCCCGCGCCACCGGCACCCGCTCCCGCACGACCAGGGTCCCGGCGAAGACATCACCGAGCCGACGCCCCCGCGCCGACACGAGCGACGCGATACAAGCCACCACCCCGAACGTCAGCAGAATCTCCACCACCCCGAGCGCACCCCGCACCAGCGCATGCCGGAACCGGATCGGCCCCCCGTCGTCCCGCACCACCCGCAACCCGCACGCCATCTTCCCCAGCGACCGCCCGTGACTGAGCGCCTCCACAGCGATCGGCCCACCCACCAGAACCAAAAGGAACGTGGCGATCGAGACCGCCATCTGAGCAGCCTCGTCCAAGGAAGCCGTCGCCAGCAGCAGCACCACACTCACCACCACATAGGCGACCAGGACCAGAACCAGGTCCAGCAACACGGCCAGCGCCCGGCTGGGCAGCCTGGCGGGCTGCAGCTCCAACGCCACCGCCTCACCCGTCACCAGCTCACTCACGCCCGCCGCCCCTTCCCCGACCTGCCCCTGGAACAGCCAGTCTGCCAAGCTGAGGGCACATCGCGCCGCAGTACGAAAAGCTGACACCCACCACCGGCAGCCGACGAACAGCCGAGGAGCAGGCACACCGATGGACCTCGACGTCTTCGTCTCCGCCCACCGAGCCGAATGGGACCGACTGGACGCCCTCCTGCGCCGCCGTCGCAGCCTCACCGGCGCCGAGGCCGACGAACTCGTCACTCTCTACCAGCGCACCGCCACCCACCTCTCCCTCATCCAGTCCAGCGCCCCCGACCCCCAACTCACCGGCCGACTCACCCAACTCGTCGCACGCGCGCGTAATGCCGTCACCGGAACCCGCCGCGCCTCTTGGCGAGACGTCATCCGCTTCCTCACCGAGGGGTTCCCCGCCGCGGTCTACCGCTCGCGCCACTGGTGGATTCCCACCGCACTCCTCTCCACGGCCGTCGCCACCGTCCTGGGCTGGTGGATCGGAACCCACCCGGAGGTACAGGCCTCCCTGGCGGCCCCCGACGAACTGCGCGATCTCACCCGCCCCGGCGGCCGGTACGAGACCTACTACTCCAGCCACCCGGCCGCCTCGTTCGCCGCACAGGTGTGGACGAACAACGCCCAGGCCGCCGCGATGTGCCTGGTCCTGGGAGTCTTCCTCGGCCTCCCGGTGCTCTGGATCCTCTTCCAGAACATGCTCAACCTCGGCATCGGCGCCGGCCTCATGTCCTCGGCCGGCCGCCTCGACACCTTCCTCGGCCTGGTCCTCCCGCACGGCCTGCTCGAACTGACCGCCGTCTTCGTCGCCGCCGGCACCGGACTCCGCCTCGGCTGGACCGTCATCGACCCCGGCCCACGCACCCGGCGCACCGCCCTCGCCGAAGAAGGCAGAGCCGCGATCGCCATGGCCATCGGCCTCGCCCTGATCCTCTTCGTCTCGGGCGCCATCGAAGGCTTCGTCACCCCTTCGGGCCTACCCACCTGGGCCCGCATCACCATCGGTGTCGCCGCCGAACTGGCCTTCCTCGTCTACGTCTATGTACTCGGCGGCAAGGCAGCCCGCGCCGGAGACACCGGCGACGTTGAGGCAAACGAGCGCAGCGCCAGCGTGCCGACGGCCGCCTGATGTGCGAACGGCTCTGCTGAGCTGCTAGTGTCCTCTTCGCCCCGCAAGAGCCGTTGACACGGAGCACGTGGGGAGGTAGATTCGAACAGTTGCCTGGAACTGGATGTGATCCGGTCGGCAGCAGTGAGAATCTATCGGCAACTCGGAACTCAGATTCCGCAGAAGCCCCCTCCCGATGAATCGGAAAACGACCGCCGGTCAGACCGGCCCGGAACTTCTGATAAAGTCGGAACCGCCGGAAAGGAAACCGCGAAACAAAAGCGGGAACCTGGAAAGCACCGAGGAAATCGGATCGAGAAAAGATCT
>NZ_JBIWGA010000040.1:0-64800 GCF_044763345.1 Streptomyces sp. NPDC096132 | reverse complement strand
CGGACTCTCGTACGGCTGGTACCTGTGGCACTGGCCGCTGCTGGTCATCGCCCCGTCGGCGCTGGGCCGCGCCGACGGCACGGCCGGCGTGCCGCTCGCGCTCGGGCTGTCCGCGGCGGCGCTGGGCCTGGCGTGGCTGACCCTGCGCCTGGTCGAGAACCCGGTCCGCTTCCACCGTGCCCTCCGCGGGCGCCCCTGCCGCGCCCTGGTTCTCGGAGCCGCGCTGTCGATCGGCGCCTCGGCGCTGGCCCTGACGGCGACGGCGGTCCCACCGACGATCGAGGTGGGCGATCCCGCGCCCGCGCTGGCGCAGGCTCTCTCCGGCACACCGGCCCCGCAGGCGCGCCTCACCGAACTCCTGGAGTCGTCCCCCACCGCCCTGCCGAGCAACCTCGCCCCGCCCCTGCCGAAGGTGAAGTCCACCCGCTCCGCGATCTACCGGGACGGCTGCCACGTCGACTACGCCGCCACCGGCACCCGGCCCTGCGTCTACGGCGACCGGACCTCCTCCCGTACGGTCGTCCTTTTCGGCGACTCCCACGCGGCCCAGTGGTTCCCCGCCCTGCATCGGCTCGCGACCACACGCGGCTGGAAGCTGATCTCGCTGACGAAGGCCTCCTGCAAGGTCGCCGACGTGACCATCCTCATCGCCCACCAGCCGTACACCGCCTGCGACACCTGGCGCTCCAACGCCATGGCAAGGATCAATACCCTGCGCCCCGACCTGGTCGTCGTCTCCTCCTCGGACGCCGGAGACCCGGCCCGCCCCGCCGCCGACCCCCTCCACCAGTGGACCACCGGCTTCGAGAACACCTTCCGCGACCTGGGCACCTCCGGCGTCCGGGTCGCCGCCCTGCTCGACACCCCATGGCCCAAGGGCGACCCGATCGACTGCGCCGCCAGGAACTCCCTGCGACTACACGCGTGCGCGAACCGCTTACCGGACGCGACCCGCGACAAGACCCGCGGCGCCGCCCTCCGCGCCGCCGCATCCACCACGGCCACCACAGTCATCGACCCCACCCCCTGGCTCTGCGCCCCTCGCACCGGCAGCTGCCCCGTAGTCGTCGCCAACACCGCCGTCTACCGCGACGACAGCCACCTCTCAGAGGCGTACGCCGAGGCGCTCGCCTCGGTTCTGGCGCCATCGCTGGATCGCCTCATGGGTGCGCCCTGAACACACCGGATGATCACAGCGACGGCGACCGAGTCAGCGCCGTCACACCAACGTCCGTCTGCGCTGACTCCGGGGCGGCGCACATCCCCGTATGCGGAGCTGGGTGGGACCCTTGGGGCATGGCCCTTCGACCACGGCCGGACGTCCGGCGTTCCTGGCGGCCGGGTCACGCACCCGCACTGGCCGTGATCCCACTGGGGCTGATCGTCACGGTCTGTGTGGTGGATGTGCTGGCTCCGCCGCACATCCACCTCGGTCCCCTGCTGGTGGCGGCACCCGCGATCACGGTGGCGTTCGCCGGTGCCCGTGTGACGGCGCTGATGGGAGCACTCGCGGTGGCGGCCCAGGTGTTGATCGGTGTGCTCAGAGGGGTCCTGCCCACCGCCAACATCCAGGCCCAGATCGCTGCCCTGATCGTCGTCTCCAGCGTCTGCGTCACCGTCTGCGTGGTGCGGGACCGGCGTGAGCGGCAGCTGCACCGGGTGCGGTCGGTGGCCGAGGCAGCGCAAAGTGTGCTGTTGCAGCCACTGCCCGCACGCACTGGCCCGCTGCGCATCGCCGGCCTGTACATCCCCGCCGAGGAGGAAGCCGACCTGGGCGGAGACCTGTACGCGGCCGCACGGACCGCCCACCACAGCACCCGGCTCCTCATCGGCGATGTCCGCGGCAATGGCCTGGCCGCGATCAACAACGCCGCCCTGCTGCTCGGCGCCTTCCGCGCAGCCGCCCATCGGCAGGCCACCCTCCCTCGCCTCGCCATCCACATGGACGCCGCGTTCCGCTGGGACACCAGCCAGTGGCGATCACAGGCAGAACAGGACACCGACGAGGACTTCGCCACCGCCACGCTGCTCGACATCCCCGACCACGATCCGGTCGTCCACCTCATCACCTGCGGCCACCCACCCCCGCTGCTCCTGCGCGGCAATCAGCTCACCTCGCTCACGGCCGAGGCGAGCCACCTCCCGATCGGATTCGGCGGGGCCTTCGGCGTCGCCGCCTACGACGTCCAGACCTTCCCGTTCGAGGTCGGCGACCTCCTGCTCCTCTACACCGACGGCGTCATTGAAGCGCGCAACGCCGACGGACTCTTCTACCCCTTCACCGAACGGGCGCCCGAGTGGACCAAGGACGACCCCGACGACCTCCTGCGCCATCTCCAGGAGGACCTGCTGGCCCACGTCCACGGACACCTCAACGACGACGCGGCCGCGGTCGCCATCCGCCGCTTGGCCGTCTGAACCCCGGCCACCTCCTCCGACCGCGTGTGATGTAGCCGGATCGCGGTGGACCGGCTCACCTCGGGATGCAGCGCCTGATGACACTCCTGCTGGCCGAGGTTGTCGTTGATGATGTCCGTGTGACCAACCGCATCAGCGCTCTGATCTCGGCCTTCGGCGTTCTTGCCGGCATGATGCTGCTCGTCGGTGCCGTTCGCGAGTACCGCTCAGGGACATCGGCTCTCTGGATCGTGGCCGGAGCTGTGATCTTCCTCAGCGCCTTGTATGCGCTTGCACGGGATGTGCGGCGCCTACGCAGGGGTGGCACCAGCGGCGATCGAGGCTGCGGTCGGGGCCACTGAGGACAGGCTCCGCGATTCCCGCATCCGCGATTTCGTGCCGATCTTCGTCGAGCGGCACGCCCGTGCCCGGCTGGACGCAGCCTTCGCGCCGGGGGCGAGATCCCATGTGGTTACCGCAGGTCAGAGCCCATTTCAAGCGATGGGCGTGATCAGTCGAAGCGCAGATCGGCGAGTTGCTTCCTGGCCGAGGTGAGGTCGTCTTCCGCCACGGGACGAGTTGCTCTGGTGGCCAGGACCGAGGCCATCTCCCGGCCTGCCCGGCGTATGCGTGCGGGCAGGCCTTCCGTGTGCGCGTCGCTGCCGGATCCCCAGTCCTCCGACGCCGCGTACACGCCGGTCGGGAGGACCACGGTCCGCAGGTAGACGAAGAGCGGGCGCAGCGCGTGATCCAGGACAAGGGAGTGGCGGGGCGTACCGCCCGTCGCCCCGATCAGGACCGGCTTGCCCGCGAGGGCGCCCGGATCGATCAGATCCAGGAAGGACTTGAACAGCCCGCTGTACGAAGCGCTGAACACCGGCGTCACGGCGATCAGGCCGTCGGCGCTGGTCACCGCTTCGATCGCGCCGGCGAGCTGAGGCGGGGGAAAACCGGTGACGAGGTTGTTGGCGATGGCGACAGCCAGGGCCCGCAACTCGATGACCTCGACTTCCGCCTCGTGGCCCTGACCGGCGAGCTCGTCGCGGACCGTCTCGGTGAGACGGTCCGTCAGCAGACGTGTGGACGAGGGGGTGCTCAGACCCGCGGACACAGCGACGAGCTTCATGCGGCGGTCCCTTCCGTAGCGATTTCCGAAGCGATGTCCGAAGCGGAAGCGAGCAGCGACGCGTGGGTCGGCGCCTCCGGCACGTCCGCCGGGCGGCCGACGGCGAACTCCTTGCGCAACACCGGCACGACCTCCTCGCCGAGCATGTCGAGCTGCTCCAGGACGGTCTTCAGCGGCAGCCCCGCGTGGTCCATCAGGAACAGCTGGCGCTGGTAGTCACCGGCGTACTCCCGGAAGCTGAGCGTCTTCTCGATCACCTGCTGCGGCGAGCCGACCGTCAGCGGGGTCTGGTCGGTGAAGTCCTCCAGGGACGGCCCGTGTCCATAGACCGGCGCGTTGTCGAAGTACGGCCGGAACTCGCGTACCGCGTCCTGCGAGTTCCTCCGCATGAACACCTGCCCGCCCAGCCCGACGATCGCCTGCTCGGACGTGCCGTGCCCGTAGTGGGCATAGCGCTCCCGGTACAGCTCGACCATCTGCTTCGTGTGGTCGGCCGGCCAGAAGATGTTGTTGTGGAAGAAGCCGTCGCCGAAGTAGGCGGCCAGCTCGGCTATCTCCGGCGAGCGGATCGAGCCGTGCCAGACGAAGGGCGGTACGCCGTCCAGCGGGCGCGGGGTGGACGTGAACCCCTGCAGCGGGGTGCGGAACTTTCCCTCCCAGTCGACGACGTCCTCCCGCCACAGGCGGTGGAGCAGGGCGTAGTGCTCGATGGCGAGGTTGATGCCCTCCCGGATGTCCTGGCCGAACCAGGGATACACCGGGCCGGTGTTGCCACGGCCCATCATCAGGTCCACCCGCCCGTCGGCCAGGTGCTGGAGCATCGCGAAGTCCTCGGCGATCTTCACCGGGTCGTTGGTCGTGATGAGGGTGGTGGAGGTGGAGAGGATGAGCTTCTCCGTGCGCGCCGCGACATAGCCGAGCATGGTGGTCGGCGAGGACGGCACGAACGGCGGGTTGTGGTGCTCACCGGTCGCGAAGACGTCGAGCCCGACCTCCTCGGCCTTCAGTGCGATGGCGACCATGGCCTTGATGCGCTCGCGCTCGGTCGGTGTCCGGCCGGTGGTGGGGTCCGGTGTGACGTCGCCGACGCTGAAGATCCCGAACTGCAAGGTTCCTCCGGGTATCAGGTGATTGGGTGGTTCTCGAACGGTAGGAGTCCACTGCACGGCTGGGATGACCGCGCGTGCACGGGAAGTGGTCCCACAGCGCTCTCTACGTCTGCCCTGGTCCTCGGAGCGGAGGTTCAGAATTCCGAGCCGTACGTTGCCGTCAGGTGATGTGCCGTAGCAGCGCGGCGACCGCCGGGGGTGCCTCGCCGGGAGGTCGTACCACCATGATCTTCCAGTTCGGTGCGTGCCGGTCGAACCGGTACTGAGGCAGATCGGGGAAGCGGTCGGCGATGGACCTGGGCATGATGCAGACGCCCAGGTCGTTGCGGACCAGTTCGGCTGCCGCGCCGATGTCGTTCACCTCGAACGTCGTGCTGCGGTCGACGCCCGCGGCCCGGAAGGCCCGGTCGACCGCGTAGCGAATGGCCCAGCCGGGTGTGAAGTCCACCAGGGGCAACTGCGCGACGTCGGCGAGCCGGACCTCGCCGTTCGGTGTCACCCCGGCAAGCACCCGCCGGGGGGCCGCCAGCAGCACCATGTCCTCGCGGGACAGCAGCCGGGTCGCGAGCCCGCGCTGCTGCTGGCGGTCCAGCGCCACCACAGCCAGGTCCACCGTGCCCTCACGCAGTGCCTGCCGGATGTCGGCGACGGCCGCCTGCCGAAGCTGCACGACCACGCCCGGATGCTCCGCACGCAGCGCGGCCAAGGCATGGTGGAGTCCCGCCCAAACCCCCTGCATCGTGCCGACCGTCACCCGCCCGCGCAGCTGCCCCCGTACGGCGTCGACGGTCTCCCGGGCCAGTTCGGCGGCCCGGAGCGTCGCGCGTGCCGCGGGGACGAACGCCTCGCCGGCCGGGGTGAGGGCGACGCGGTGTGTGGTGCGGTCGAACAAGGGGGTGCCCAGTTCGCGTTCGAGGGCGCGGACCGTGCTGGACACGGCGGACTGGACCACGTGCAGTCGCCGGGCCGCCGCGGTGAAACCGCCCGTGTCCGCCACCGCGACGACAACCTCCATCTGCCGCAGATCCATCATCCGCTCCCGGTCCAGCAGCGCTCCGTCTGGTGCGAAGGCGACGGTCTTCGATCTTCGCTGCATCGTATGCGGGCGGCGGTCCGTCGTGCGGATGCCGGCTCATGCCGCTCCGGACACGCCTCGCGTACGCCGGGGCAGCCGAGCCCATTGCTCAGGCGCGGACCAGCGGTGTGTCGACCAGATGCTCGGCCAGGAACCACACATGCCGTTCGCCGGTCCGGATCACCTGGGAGACCAGCAGGTCGATGGTGCCGTCGTCCCCGCACTCGGCGGTCCTGGCGGTGGCGTCATGGGCGTCGATGAGGATCGTCTCGTGGGCCTCCAGCAGCCGGGACAGCATGGCCGGCACCTCCTCCACCCCGTCCGGGGGCCGCGGGATCGACGTGATCTCGGCGACGTGCCGGGGGTCTCCCACCGCGACGCCGCCCAGCGACTGGATGCGTTCGGCGACGGTGTCGATGATGTCGAGCTGTTCGCCCGCGTGCTTGTCCAGGAGCAGGTGCAGCTGGTAGAAGGTCGCGCCGCGCATCAGCCAGTGGTGCTTCTTGTAGAGGCCGTAGAGGATCTGCGTGTCCGCGAGGACCTTGTTCAGGCGCTGGCAGGAATACATCCGTGCCTCGTAGGTCAGGGCGATGGGGAACTGCTTGACGGTCCCGAACTCCTGGATCACCTCACCCTTCTGGTGCAGCAGGGGCTGGCTGCTGTGTGTGGATGGGGAGTTGGTGGTCATGGTCCGCCTCCTGCGGTTCCGTGCTGTGCGTACCCCGGTGACGCTAGGTGCCCGGTCGGGGGGTGTCTTGACCGGCAGTGCATGCGGTGGTGCCCGCCAGCGCACTGTGCCGGTCCTTGTCCTCGGTGTTCGCTCTCGGGCAAGCCTGCGTGCGCCGGCGGACTCGGGCCGTAGTCCGGCCGCTCTGGCGTCAGCGGGACAGTCCATGCCCGGAGAGGCGGCGGAACGAGGAGAGGCACGAGCGCGAACGAGCAGGCGGATGTGGTGGTCGTCGGGCTGGGACCGGGCGGCGTGTCAGCTCGGCTGGGTGGGGCTGCTCTTCGTCCCGGCGCCAGTCCAGCTGCCGGGCATCGTGGTGCTGATCGTGGCCGAGGTGTCCGTTCCCGTGGAGGCGCAGTCCGCCGGGATGACGCCCTGGCATCCGCACCACATCGCCGAGCGCTACGAACTGTTCACCCTCATCGTCCTCGGCGAGTCCGTAGCAGCCGCCACCGTCGCGGTCCGCAGCGCCTTCGACCGGCATCACGGCACCGGTTCGCTGTACGCGCCGGCGGCCGACGGCCTGCTCCTGGCGTACGCCATGTGGTGGCTGTACTCCGCCCGCCCCGCGCACTCGCTGCTCGCCACGACGTACCAGACCCACCGAAGGCGATTCCCCTGGGCCTACGGCCACTACCTCGTCTTCGCCTCGGCGACCGCGGAGGGCGCCGGCCTGGCCGCGTACGCCGATCACATCACGAGTCACACCAGCACCTCGCCGACTGCTGCCGGCGCCGCGGTCACCGTCCCGGCGGCCGTCTTCCTGCTCACGGTCTGGGGCGTGCACCTACGACCACACCAAGGAGCCTGGCCGAACGGATTCCGTTCCCCGTCGCCGCGGTCGGTGTCCTGGCGGTCGCTTGGTACCCGGCCTGGTCGCGGTGGTCACGATGCCGCGCCGGGTGACAAGGCGTCCCGCAGCAGAAGCCTGCCCTGAGCCAACAGACATGGGCCGCGCGGATGGACACCGTAGAGGAAGTCCGTCCAAGCGGCCGCCATGCCGCCCGTCGTCTACCGCTGTGCGGATGAGACCGGCCACCTCCTTGGGCCGGGACGGAGGGGAGCGCGGAGCGAAGTGTCAGTCGGCGCGGAGCGCGGTGCGCAGGACGTCGGTGGCCGGCGTGATGGCGGCCTCGGCGACGTGGGTTTCGCGCGGGACGCTGAGCATCACGAAGTCGTGGATGGCGCCCTGGAGCCGGTGTCGAAGTTCGCGTAGGCCACCGGGTAGAGCACCTGCTGGACCAGCGGGAGGCCGCCGGGCTCCTTGGCCACCAAGGTGAGCGCGGCGGCCACATCGCCGCCGAGGGAGTCCCGGCCACGGCCGGCCGGGCGTGATCACATCAGCCACGCGAGGATCATTCCAGGATGGTCAGGGTGCCTTCGTCGAGCCGACGGACTGGAGAAGAATGATGGAGCAGGGATGAAGCCCTGCAGCCAGCGGTCGCGTTTCTCGCGACCGGCCAGCGGCATGACGAGCCACCTCTTGCCCTTGACGCTGGGCGAGTCCGCGAGAGCAACGGGCTCCTGATCGTGCCCTACAACTCTGTGCAGGGAGCGTCCGGGTGAAACCGACAGCCGAGTCCGTCCAGTTCCTCAACGAAGAGGTACGTGCCCCTCGTGGACTTCGAGAGGTCCCTTCGATCGACTTCCCGTCCGAGACGGGAGCACTGATCGAACTTCTCTCGGCGGAGTGGGAGGGCTGCGTCCTTCCCTGCTACGGGGGGAACTACTACGGATGGACCCGGCTCTCGGTCTCTCGGGGCGGCTGGACCTCGTCCCCCGAGGGGGAGGAGTTCATCCGCATCGCGGAGAACCACGACGCTCCCTGCGCGATCGTTCTGCGTCGCGACGGCAGGGTAGGGGTCTCCTGGAGCGGCGAGTACACGGACATGTTCGCCGGCTTCACGGAATTCGTGGAGATGGTGGCCCTGTGGTCGACGCTGCGGGGCTGGACAGTCCTGGAGAGCTTCGGTCTCCGGTTCTCCGACGCAGTGGAGTTCGTCTCCCGCGGGAGGACCCGCCCTGTGACGGGCGGGAGCCTCACTCGATGGACGCGCTTCGACGATGCGGTCGTCCTGGAGGAGCCGTTCCTGACCGGCGACCCCGAACGCCCGCCACGGGTCCATGTCGTGGTGGCGGACTCAGCGAGGCTGGCCGGCTCCGACTTCGTCGGGTTCTTGCCGTATCCGCGCTTCTCGACGATCGGCCAGGGTTTCCCCGACCTCCCGGCCCGATGGGTCTGACATCCGGTCCTGACTGACCTCTCCGGGAGTTCCGCTCCCGGGTGTAGTTCTTCTCCGCCTCGCTGGGTTCGTCCAGCGGGGCGGAGTGCTCGCTCACGGCGCCCACCGCCTCGGGCTGGGCCGAGTCGGCCGCCTGGGCCCAGGCGATGAACCAGGCATGCGGGGTTCCCGTGGCGCCTTACGGGACAGCCTTTAGGCCACGCAGGCGGCGGAAATTGTCCATGCGCGCACCGGAGTTGACCCCGGAGTGCACGCCAGAGGCAGTGCACTGTCGGAATGCATCCAGTGCACTGCCGGGATATGTGGACGCGTCGACGCGAAATAGCCTGGCGGCGCAGCAGTCGAGGGCCAACAGGCCCGAGCCTGCGCATCGCATGGAAGGCTCACCCGGAAAAGCGGATCGGTTCAGCTTGGGCGCGGTAATTGCGCATTCCCCGATTCCTTTGCGCCCGCCGCTGTCCACGCACATGGAAGTCGATGCAAAGGCAATCGACGCCGTTCATCCCGCAGGAGGTTGTCGAAAGGTGTCCACGATGCCGGTCGGTGGGCTGGTTCCCCGCGCCACCGACAACGCCGCGGACCTGGTCGTCCGCAACGCGAAGATCCACACCGGAGACCCGGTCCGCCCGCAGGCCGAGGCGATCGCCATCCGCGACGGTGTCATCACGGCCGTCGGCGACGACAACGACGTGGCCTCCCACATCGGCCCGGACACGAAGGTGGTCGACGCCCTCGGCCGCCGGACGGTTCCCGGCCTCAACGACGCGCATCTGCATGTCATCCGAGGCGGGCTCAACTACGTACTGGAGCTGCGCTGGGACGGTGTCCCCACACTGCGCCAGGGCCTGGCGATGCTGCGTGAGCAAGCCGCCCGCACCCCCAAGGGCCAGTGGGTACGGGTGGTGGGCGGATGGTCGGCCGAGCAGTTCGCCGAACGGCGGCTGCCGACCGTCGCCGAGCTGAACGCCGCCGCGCCGGACACCCCGGTGTTCGTCCTGCACCTCTACCAGTCGGCGGTGCTCAACAGGGCAGCTCTCAAGGCCGCCGGATTCACCAGGGACACCCCTGACCCCAAGGGCGGCCAGATCGTGCGGGGCCGGGACGGTGAGCCCACGGGCATGCTGCTGGCCGCCCCCAGCGCCCTCATCCTCTACTCGACCCTGGCCAAGGCCCCGGTGCTGGAAGGGGAGGACAGGAAGACCTCCACCCGTCACTTCCTGCGGGAACTGAACAGGTTCGGCCTCACGTCGGCGATCGACGCGGCCGGAGGGTTCCAGAACTTCCCCGACAACTACAGCACTGTCGTCGAACTGGCGAAGGCCGGTCAGCTGTCACTGCGCATCGCCTATCATCTCTTTCCGCAGACCGCCGGCCAGGAAATCGACGACCTCACCCGCTGGATCGAAATGGCTCGGCCCGAGGACGGGGACGAATGGCTGCGCCTCAATGGTGCGGGCGAGAATCTGACATGGGCGGCCGCGGATTTCGAGAACTTCGCCGAGCCACGGCCAAACCTAGCCGACTTCGAAGCGGAATTCGAGAAGGCCGTACGCCTGCTCATGGAGAACGGCTGGGGATTCCGGCTGCACGCCACCTACGACGAGACGATCCGCCGGGATCTCGAGGTGTTCGAGAAGCTAGCCGCGGAAGGGCTCTTCCCGGCCGGCAACCGGTGGCTGTTCGACCATGCAGAGACCGTGTCCGCCGACAGCCTGGACCGCATCGCCGCCCTCGGCGGTGCCATGTCCGTGCAGAACCGGCTGTCCTTCCAGGGCGAGGCGTTCCTACGCCGCTACGGTCCCGGTGCCGCCGCGGACGCCCCTCCGATCCGGGCCATGCTGGAGCGCGGCCTGACCGTGGGCGCCGGCACCGACGCGACCCGGGTCTCCACCTACAACCCGTGGGTCGCCCTGCACTGGCTCATCACCGGCCGCACCGTGGGCGACCTGGTCCTGCGCCCGCCGCACAACCGGGTCGACCGCCGCACCGCGCTGGCGATGTTCACCGAGGCGGGCGCCGCGCTGACCGGGGAGGAGGGCGTCAAGGGCGTCCTGCGCCCAGGCTTCCTCGGCGACCTGGCAGTCCTGTCCGAGGACTACTTCACCGTGCCCGAGCAGGACATCGCGCACATCGAGTCCCTGCTCACGGTCGTCGGCGGCCGGATCGTCCATGCCACCGCCGAGTACGAGGGCCTTGACGAGGAACTGCCACCGATCAGCCCCGCCTGGAGCCCGGTGGCACACTTCGGCGGCTACCACGCCACGCCTGGTACGGGCCTGTCGGGCGCCCGCCAGGCCGAACTGCTCGGCCAGGCCGTCGCCGAGTCGGAACAGCACCGTCAGTGGCGCGCCCGACGCGGCCTCACCCCTGAGTCCGCGAGCACGTTCTTCGACCCCTGCTTCTCCCTCTGATCTCCCGGGAGGGGCCCGGTCACGAGCCGCCCCTCCCGGGACACCACCCCAACTCGCACCGCACCGCGCGGTTGCGCTCGACAGCGGACACCCGTCCGTGATCACAACACCCCTGGAAAGGCCCTCCCATGGTCAACATCTCCGAGGTCACCGCGGCCCCCAGCCCCGACCTGCTCACCCCGGACAACTGCGCGGTGCTGTTCATCGACCACCAGCCGCAGATGTTCTTCGGCACCGGCAGCGGCGACCGCACCGCGATCATCAACTCGACCGTCGGCCTGGCGAAGGCCGCCAAGGCGTTCGACGTGCCGGTCGTGCTGAGCACCGTGGCCGCCGAGTCCTTCTCCGGCCCGATCATGCCGCAGCTGCCCGAAGTCTTCCCCGACCACAAGGTCATCGATCGCACCACGATGAACGCCTGGGAGGACGTCAACTTCGTCGAGGCGGTCAAGGCGACCGGCCGTAAGAAACTGGTCTTCGCGGGGCTGTGGACCGAGGTCTGCATCGTCCTGCCCGTGCTCTCCGCCCTCACGCAGGGCTACGAGGTGTACGTGGTCACCGACGCGTCCGGCGGCGTCAGCCCGCAGGCCCACGAACACGCCATCCAGCGCGTGGTCCAGGGCGGCGCGGTCCCGGTCACCTGGGTGCAGGTGCTGCTGGAGCTGCAGCGTGACTGGGCCCGCGGCGAGACCTACCTGTCGGTCATGGACGTGGTGAAGGACCACGCCGGCGCCTACGGCCTCGGCGTGGTCTACGCGCAGGCCGTCATCGGGGCCCACGCCGCCGGCTGATCCCGCTCCTTCGCAGAGCAGTCAAGGACAGAGTGTCAGGAACAGGCAGGAAAAGATGAACGCTGGACTGCTGGTCCTCCGGCTGGTGGCGGGACTTCTCATCGCCGGCCATGGGGTTCAGAAGGTGAGTTTCCGACTCGGCGGCCACGGCTTGGCGGGCGGCACCGAGGAGTTCCGCGACGACGGGTTCCGCGGCGGTCGGCTGACCGCGATCGTCGCCGGAGCCAGTCAGATCGGTGCCGGTCTGTTCCTGACCGCCGGACTGCTCACACCCCTGGCCGCGATGGCGGCCATGGGGGTGATGACGGTCGCGGGCACCGTGAAACGGCCCAAGGGCCTGTGGGTGCAGAACGACGGCTACGAATACCCGATGGTCCTCGTCGTCGTCTCCGCGGCGCTGGCCCTCACCGGGCCCGGCCGGTGGTCGCTCGACCAGGTGCTGGGCGTCACGCCCTGGCCGCTGTGGGTCGTCCTCCCCGCCATCGTGGTCGGCCCGGTGAGCGGACTGCTCACCCGCGTCGTACTGCACCGTCCGCCCACCGCAACGGAAGGGAAGCAGTATGCGCAGGCTGCTGAATGACGCGGTACGCACACTCGCACCGGCCCGAGAGGACCGCCACGGCCCGCTGCCTCCCCTCATGCTGACGCTGACGGTGGTCACGGGGCTGGTCGACGCGGTGAGCTATCTGGCCCTCGGGCACGTCTTCGTCGCCAACATGACCGGCAACGTGGTGTTCCTGGGGTTCGCGCTGGTGGGCGCCGCGAACCTGTCCGCGCTCGCCTCCGTCGTCGCGCTGGCGGCGTTCCTCGTCGGCGCGCTCGCCGGGGGCAGGCTCGGCACCCGGTTCTCGACGCACCGCGGAAACCTGTTGAAGACGGCCACCGCCGTGCAGACGGTTCTGTTCGCCGTCACCGTGGTCGCCGCCGCGGTCACCGGCGGCCAGGTCACCACCGGTGTCCGGTACACACTGATCGTGTTCCTCGGGCTCGGCATGGGCCTGCAGAACGCGGTCGCCCGGCGCCTCGGCGTCCCGGACCTGACCACGACCGTACTGACCTTGACCCTGACGGGGCTCGCCGCGGACTCCACCCCGGCCGGCGGTGCGGCTCCACGGCCCGGCCGCCGGATCCTGTCCGTGCTGGCGATGCTCCTCGGCGCCTTGGTCGGAGCCCAACTGGTCCTGCACGGCCACCTCGTGCTCACCCTGAGCCTGGCCCTGCTGCTCCTCGCCCTCACCGCGGTGACCACCCACCGCCTCTCGGCCGACGACCCGGCCTGGACCCGGTCACCGTCCTGAGACGGGCACCGTTTGCCCGGCTCAGGGATGCGGAATGTCGCGCGTGGCGGGATCGGTGACGACGTCGACCAGCAAGGGACCTTCCGTGAATGGGTCCGTCCAGCAGGGAGAGCCAGCGGCCACTGCGGCCGCTGCGCACCGCGACGAGTTCCGCCGCGAAGGAGATGGCGGTCTGCTCCGGCGTCGACGCGCCCAGGTCGAGGCCCACGGGTGCGTGCAGCTGCGCCATGGCCTCGGGGGACACGCCGGCCTCCGCGAGATCGCGGATCCTGCGTGCCTGGGTACGCCGGGAGCCGAGCACACCCACGTAGGCCAACGGCCGTCCCAGTCCTCACCGAGGACAGGAATGTCGAACTTCGGGTCGTGCGTCATCACGCACACCACGGTCCTGCGATCCGGCCGATCTGGCTCACGGCGGCGGCGTGGGCGTCGGCCCCGAACACCAGCAGCCGTGGCGGCGGGGACCAGGCCTCGAACAGAACCCGGGCCTCGCCCTGCACGCCGAGGTACGTCCGTACGGTCGTGTCGTCCTGGCTGAGCATCAGGCGCGCGTCGGCGAGGACCCCGAGGTCCAGACCGGCACTGCCGGTGCTGCCGAGGTGCCCGTCCTTCCAGACGGCGACGGCTCCGCCGGTCTGTTCGCCGAGGTCCGACATCGCCCGCGCCACGACGACCCGACGCCTTGCCGCGGCGGCCAGTTGGGCGGCGGCGAGGACTCGAGCCGTGCCGTCCGCCACGGCCTGGACGAAGACGTCGATCTCGCCACCGCACGTCAGCGCTCCGCTGCCTGCCGGTTCGTCAGGCCCTCAGCCACCAGCCGGATCACCGCGACGGGCGAACCCGACTTCGGCCGCCAGGGCCGAAGCCCGGTCCGCACACGCGAACGCGGCAGTCCAGTCCATCCGGTAGAACCGCACGACCGAGTCGACGGCGACCGCGGTGGCCTCGGCGGCCTTGTCCTGAGCCTGCGCCGCGGCCTCCAGGGCATCGGACACGGCATGGGCGGTCACCTCGTCATCCCCCACCATCGACAGGTCGAGGGCCCGCAGCCCGAGCAACTGGGCTTTGAGCGAGGCAGGAATGCCGGGAAGAGCGACTCCGGCCGCGGCCAGCCGAGCCGCCTCGGTGAAGTCGCACTGGCCGGACATCCGCGCCAGGCCGAGCCGCACCCGCGCTTCGGCCTCCGGTTCCATGCTGCCGCCAGGGCCGGAGCCCACCGGCCTGCCAGAGCAGCAGCATCGTCTCGGTGCTGATCGCCGGCCGGTCCGGGGCCCGCTCGGCGGTGAGTCCCAGTGCCTGGCGGCTGAGTTCCACCGCTGACGACGGCGCGGACGTGGCGAGTTCCGCCGCAGCGGCCCTCACCAGCTCCACGGCCCTGCGGTCACCCGGCTCCGCACTGTCCGACAGAACGCATGGAAACGGGTGAGTGCCGCCACAGCGCTCCATGTCCCGCTGCCCGGCCGCAGCACCTGTCCGTCAGGCGAGGACCGCGCCTCTTGCTTTCCCTCTACAGTGGGCCCGGACCTGGTCGGAGGGCGAAAGTGTCGAGTGAGGGATGGGCGGCGAGTGACTGCCGCCAGGCGGTGCGGAGGCCGCGCGGTACCAGCCCCGGTGGCTCCACAGCGCGCTGCCGACAGAACCTCACCGGCTCTGTCGGCAACCGCCCAGCCTCGCCTGACCTCATGTGACTCTTCGGGCACCCGGCGTCACAGGCCCGCGGGGCCCGGCTCCGCCGCCGCCCCCTGCCGCCGCTCGGTGGTCCAGTAGAGGAGAGCGATGAGGGGGAGGGCGGCACCCAGGACGGTCAGGGCGGCCCAGCCCCCGGCGTGGTAGACGACGGAGCCGAGTTGTGAGCCGACCGCGCCGCCGACGAAGAACATGGCGATGAAGGCGCTGTTGAGGCGGGCGCGGGCGGCGGGGTCGAGCTGGTAGACGGTGTGCTGGCCGAGGATCAGGGTGGTCTGTACGGCCATGTCGATGAGGATCGCGGCCAGCGCGATCAGTACGACGCTGTGTCCGCCGAACCCGGCGAGCGCGAAGGCCAGGACGGCGACCACGAAAGCCACGCCGGTCATGGAGCGGACCAGCCCACGGTCGGCCCAGTGCCCGGCGAACGGAGCGATGGCCGCTCCGGCCGTGCCGACGAGGGCGAACACGCCGACTCCGATCGGGGAGTAGTGGAAGCGGGGGCCGGTCAGGACGAAGGAGACCGTGGTCCAGAACGCGCTGAAGGCGCCGAACATCGCCGCCTGGTAGAGGCCACGGCGCAGGAGTACCGGGTGCGTGCGCACGAGCCGGACGGTGGAGCGCAGCACGTGGTGGTAGGGGATGGTCGTGGTCGGCGCGTGCTCCGGCAGGGCCGCGCGCAGGGCCACGGCGAGCACGGCCATCAGAGCGGCGGAACCGAGGAAGACGACACGCCAGCCGGCAACGTCCGAGACCAGACTGCTCAACGTACGGGAGAGCAGGATGCCGGTGAGCAACCCGCTCATCACCCGGCCGACGATGCGACCGCGGGCGTGGTCGGGGGCGAGGCTGGCGGCGAAGGGCACCAGGATCTGCGCGACGACCGAGGTGGCGCCGCTGATCAGCGAGGCGATCAGCAGCATGGGGAAGCTGGTGGCGAGTCCCGCCACCACCAGGGCGAGCGTCGTGACCGTCAGCAGAACGGTGATCAGGTTGCGCTTCTCCAGCCGGTCACCGAGCGGGACCAGGAAGAGCATGCCGATCACGTAACCGACCTGAGTCAGCGTGATCAGGGAGCCGGCGGTGGCCGTGCTCGTGTGGAAGACACCGCTCAGCGAGGACAGCAGGGGCTGGGCGTAGTAGAGGTTGGCGACCGTCATGCCGGAAGCGACGGCCAGGAGTGCGACCAGCCACCCCGGTACGCCGTGAGGGGCCGTTGCGGTCGCAGGCCGGCGCGAGGTCCGGGGATCGGATGAGGCGGACATGGGCACCTTCTTGACGGGGCGAGCCGGGAGACCGGCACGGGCGGGGCTTGCTGGGTGGGATGGCCGACAGCTTCTTCGATGCCGTCACGCAGGTCTAAGCGCTGATGTACCCCTCGGTGCTTCCTCACCTGATGAGATGGTTCGGGATGTCAGTCATCTCAATCAGAGATAAGCAGCGGCAGGCCGAGGATCTGTCCGGACATCACCCCGCCCCGTCCCCCACAAGCACGACCTCGGCACGAGGCGATCACCTGAGCGGCTGCCCAGGCCCCAGCGATATCTGGGCGGAGTACACGGGAACGGTGGCCGCATTCGGGGCCGGCTCTTCATAGCACTCGATCAGCAGGTCACCGCGTAGATCGTCGAGTTCGCTCCGGGCCTCCTGCAGGAAGGCGGTGACCCACGCTTCCAGGGACGAGTCCCTCAAGGCGACATTCGGAACCTGGCTGAACTTCGGTCCGCCCAGTCCCTGCCATCCGGCCCACGGCTCACTGGCTGTACGAATGCGTAGGCGATACCAGTAAGGCTGCCAATAGGGCTTCTTCATCAGGGCTCTGCTCCAGACATCATTCAACCGCCGACCTGGCTACTCTTGCCCCCTCAGTCAACGCGGCAACTGCGCTACCTGGCCAGGCACATGACCGCCCGCCCAGGTCGTAGGCGTCCTGGGCCTGCTGAGGGTGCACTCCCAGAACGCCGAGCGTGGCGGTGCGAAGGCAGGCCGCTGCCTCGCTCACCGTCATCCGGCCGCTCTGGATCCCCTGACTTTTAGGTGGGGGAGGAAGTCAATTGTGCTGTTACGGGCAGCTGCCGGTTGGATGCCCTTCCGCTCTTGGCGGCAGGGCGTGTGCCTGGTGTCCTCCCGCAGTCACCACACACCGGCCAGTGCCGACGAGTCGTCCCGCCGGCTTCAACGCCCCGGAGCACTCAGGCTCGCCTGGCTACCACGTGCCCTCGGCCGGGAGTTCCAGGCACAGTTGGTAGCCGCCGTCTGTGGTTGGGCCACAGGTGACGGTGCCGCCGAGGAGCGCGGCACGTTGACGCAGGCCGACCAGGCCGTGGTTGGCGCTGGGAAGGGACAGAGCGGGTCGGGTCGGCGCCGTGTTGGTGACTGTGACGCGGACGGTTGTGCCCTTGTGGTGGATGCGGATGGCCGCTGTCGCGCCGGGGGCGTGCTTGCGTACGTTGGTCAGCGCCTCCTGGACGGTGCGGTAGATGGCGCGCTGGACGGGCGGAGGAAGGCTGCTGGACAGGTCCGTCTGCAGCTCGGCCTCGATGTCGCTGTTGTCGACCAACTGCTGGAGATCAGCCAGGGAGGGCTGCGGGATCAGTTCCGTGGGCCGGCCGCCGGAGGTCCGCAGGACGCTGACCATGTGCCGCAGCTCGTCCAGGGTCTGCACGCTCAGCCTGCGGATCGTGGCTGCGGCTTGTCTGACTTCGGCGTCCGGGCTGCCGACCTGGAGTACTCCGGCCTGCACCGCGATGAGGCTCACCTGGTGCGAAACCACGTCATGCATTTCGCGGGCGAGTGTCGTGCGTTCCTTGGCCAGCACGGTCTGGGCGGTCAGGTGCCGCTCGTGGTCGCGTGCCTGGGAGATCTCGGCGAGTCGCAACGACAGATCACGCCGGGTCTGAACGAGCTGGCCGAGGAACACCGGTGCGGCCGCCGTCGCTGCCGTGTAGCTCAGGGTGACAAAGGTCGACGGTGTCGAGAAGTCGAGGTCCGGCGATGGAAACGGGGTCATGTCGCTGACGGTGAACGCCACAGCACAGGCAGCCAGCAGGGCGCGGTGGCGGGTGAGTGAGGCGAGCGTGTACAGCGCGGCCAGGGCGGCGAAAATCGCGTCGGAGACGAGGACTGCAGGAAGGGTGAGCAGGAATGTGAGCAGCGGCAGGCGACGGCGCAGGAGAAGAGCGAAGGCAGCGGCCAGGGCGCAGGCCATGCGCAGCGGCTCGGAGGTGTCGACGTGGGCCCAGACATCGAGCAGTGATACTCCGACGAGGGCGGCGTCCAGCAACGGGGCGGACAGACGGCGAGTACTCATGATCTTTTCTAGCCACGCGGCGGCTTGAGCAGGCCGGCTCGTTCCGCAAGCAGGGCGGCCTGGACGCGACTGCCCACCTCCAGCTTGGTGAGGATCGCGCTCACATGGTCCTTGATCGTGCCGGTGCTCAGGTGCATCCGTGCGGCGATGTCGGTGTTGGACAGCCCGTCGGCGATGAAGGCGAGTACGGCGCGCTCGCGGTCGGTCAGCCGGTCAAGGCAGCGGACGGCGTCTTCCTCAGGACCGGCGTTCAGGTAGCCGTCCACGATGGTCCGGGTGACCTTGGAGGACAAGACGGTGCCGCCGTCGGCCAGCGCCCGTACCAGGGAGGGTAGTTGATCCGGGTCGGTGTCCTTGAGCAGGAAGCCGGCGGCGCCCGAGCGGAGTGCCGTGGCGACGTACTCGTCCATGCCGAACGTCGTGAGCATGGCCACCACCGGAGGGTGCGGTAGACGGCGGAGGTCGGCCAGGACGGTGAGGCCGTCCACGTCAGGCATCCGGATGTCCAGCAGGACGACGTCGGGGTGTCGCTCCTGCGCCGCTCGGACCGCCTCGCCGCCGGGAACCGTCGCCACGACTTCGATGCCGTCGGTCACCTCGAGGATGTGCTGGAAGCCCGTACGGATCAGTGCCTCATCGTCGACCACCATTACCCGGATCACGCGTGCTCCCTCGCCATCGGGCCCACTGTCCGATTCGTACCACGTCGAGGGCGGTTCTGCGGATGCCCCGCCCCGAATGCGGCCAGGTGGCGGGAGTGCACCAGCCAGTCGGCGGGTCGGTTCCGGTCAGGTGCCGGATGGTTGCCGTGCGTAGCTTTGCCTGACTGTGGAGGTGGGAATTCCGGCCGTCTCGTACCAGCCGGCCCGCTGCCGGGTACGAAAGGGATCAGCCATGACGATCAGCCTGACACTGCTTTGCGCGATCGCCGGGGACGACACCAGCGAGGCAGTCTTCGATGACGGTGCCCTGAGTGAGCGCGGCCTGCCTGAGGCAGGCGCCACCAGAGGAACCCTGCCCCGCTACTCGGTGGCCGTCCGGGCACCTTCGACGCGCTGCGCCCAGACCGCTCATGCCCTGGCCCTCAAGACGACCCTCGAGCCTGCGCTACGCGACGTCGACTACGGCAAGTGGCGCGGTCGCACGGCCGCCGAAGTCGCCGCCACCGACCCCTACGGGTTCTCCACCTGGATGACGGACCCGGATGCCACGCCCCACGGAGGCGAGTCCGTGCGCCAGCTCTGCCAACGGATCGCGAACTGGCTGAACAGCCTGCCCCTCGACACGGGCGGCGCACTGGCCATCACGGAACCGGCGGTCACCCGGGCCGTGCTTGTCCACGCTCTGTCAGCACCTGTGAGAGCCTTCTGGCACCTCAAAGTGCCGCCTCTGTCGACGGTGTCTGTTACGCCACGTGCCGGACGTTGGCAGGTGCGGCTGGGGCGCGTCTCGCTATAGGGAGGGAGTCTCTCCCCGTGACCGTGCGGCGGATCGCCGATCTCTACACGGGCGAGGCCACGTCCGATGCGCGTCAGCGGCGCGACGACCAGGCACAAGTCCAAGTCTCCCCGGAGCGACCATGACCGGTCCCGTGGCGGGTGCCGACGCGTCGGCTTGGCCAGAAAATCGAACACGTGGCCTAATTTTGGTTAACGAGTACGCCCCCTTCCCCCGCGATCTGATCGAGCTCCAGGTGGACTGGCAGCGCATGTACGCGGCGCTCGCCGTGCCGCGCCCGGTGCACACCGTCGCACGGCGGCGCCGCCTGCGGGCGCTGTCCAGCCAGCTGCTGTTTCACCCGTACCGGGTGGATGTACTGGGTGGGGCTGGGCATGTGGGCAGACGACCCCGCGTCCGAGGCCGTGGAGTCACGCGAGCCCACTGAGCCTTGAGGAGCCGACGCCGCAGGCGGCCGACCGCTGGGCCTGGAAAGTCCGGCGAATGCCGTCCGTCGGCAGTCGCCCCGCCGGGCTCGTCGTGCACGTGTGAGACTGCGAGGAGGCGCCCCAGGAGGGGGAGGAGCTGGACGTGTTCACCGCGCTCGACGCGCTGGGGCCCTCGGGTGCCGTTGCCTGCGCGAGTGCGGGGCGGACGTCGCGCTGGGGCCGCTGACGTAGACCGGAGACGCCCCGCGGTCGCCTGCGGCATAGCATGAAATCCCAGCTCACGAGGGGAGTGAGGGAGGGCAGCCGTCATGCCCGGGCCCGTCATCTGGAACGGCCACATCACCTTTGGCCAGGTCTCCGTGCCGATCGGCCTGGTCAGCGCCGTCGAGCGCGGGACGACGCCGCTGCACCAGGTCCACACGGCCGGCGGCTGCCTCGGCCGTATCCGTGACCGCCTGGTGTGCGAGCTGGACGACCAGGAGGTTCCCCTGCCCGCGATCGGCTGTGGCTATGAGACGCCCGCCGGCATCGTGCCGCTGGCCGACGCCGATCTCGACAGCCTGCCGATCGCCACCGCGCGCGCCATCGAGCTGGTCGCCGTCGTCCCCACCGACCGGATCGACCCCCGGCAGATCGGAGCCGGCGGCTATTACCTCGCCGCCATCGACTCCCCCTCCACCGCTCGGCCCTACGTCCTTCTGGTAAGTGCCTTGAAGCGCCGGTCGCGGGTCGCCATCGTCAAGTACGCGACCCGCGGGGACCGTGAGCGGCTCGGCATGCTCCGCCCCGTCGGCGACGCCCTGGTCCTCAACGGGCTGCGCTGGAGCGACGAGATCCGCGATCTCGAGCCAGGCATCGCACCCCTCCCGGCCGACGTCACCGAGGACGAGCTGGCCGCCGCCCTGGAACTCGTCGAGGTCCTCAGCACCGACGAACTGGACAGGATCCCCGACCTCACCGACCACTACCCCCAGGCCGTCGCCGAACTCGTCGACGCCAAGATGCACGGCCACGGGCTCACCCAGCCCACCGAACCGCCCGAGCACGTGCAACCCGTCGACCTCATGGCCGCCCTCCAGTGGTCCATCCGCACCGCGCGCGCCAGCCGCGGCGAGGACGTCGACACCGGCCCGCACGGGACGGGGCCCAAGGAATCGCAATGAAGGCTTGGGCCTGGCACTCGGCTGCGATCTTTTCCGAGGAAACGTCGTGGGCAGGGCCTCGTTCGCCGCACTTCTCCCTTGGTGGGTCAGGGCAGCTGGGACCAGTGGCCCATGGCCTGCTGCGGCGTGGACTGAGTCGCCGAGGGGGTGATGGACCGGCTCGCCGGGCTCGCCGCCGAGCTGGCCCAGAGCCCGACGACCAGGCTCGCGGCCTTTATCCAGCGGGCCCGCTGTGCCCCGGACGAGAGCGGCGAGGACGTCGTACCGGCCGCCGTCGGCCTGCTGCGCGAGACTGCCCGCGCCATTCCCGTGCGGCGGATCGCACCGCCCCCCGCGCCGCCCGGCAGCACCCACGGACATAGTCGCGCCCCACATCGTCGCCGCCTTCGAGGACCTCGACCGGCACACGCGCGTGTACGCACCGACCACGGCCCTGCTGCGTACGTTCCACGAAGTCCTGGGCGCTCGGGTGCCCGAGCGCACCGCGGTGCCGGCCGAGCAGCTGAGCAGCCCTGACCCCGGCCATCCTGAAGTCCTCCCACCCGATCGCCGCCCCGGCCAGGGAGGCACTTGCCGCGCACATCGACGCCCAACGGGCGGCGCACGGCCCCAACGTATGGGCCGCACAGCAGGCGCGGCCGCCCAGCAGCCACCAGGAGGTCGACCGGGCCTTGGCGCGCCTCGGCGACGCACGCGCCCTGCCGGGTCTGCTGGCCGCGCTGGACAGCGACCTCGACGCCCGGCGTGCGATCCAGGTCGCAGGGCATCTGCCGCAGGCGGCGGACCAGTTGGTGCCCGGCTCTGCGACCACCCGCGCCGGATCGACCTCTCCCAGCAGCGGAAGGAGATGAGCGCCAACGCGATCCTGGGCACCCTGGCCGCGCTGGGTGACCCGGCTGCGATTCGTGTGGTGGTGGACACGCTCGGCGCCGCAGTGCGCCATGCGCAGGACCGCGTCACTCGATCAGCCCTGAAGGCACTGGGAGCGTTCGGCCCGGGCGGCGGCCGGCGCACGGTAGTCGATCCGGTCGCTGACCACCGCCACCGACGCGCGCATACGACCTGCCGCCGTCGCCGCGCTGTGGGCCGTGGGCGGTGACCTGGCCGAGGCCATGCCGCTCCCGCTCGGCCTCCTCGACGACCGCATTACCTTTCGCATCGGTGACGCGGCTGATCTGCTCGGAGAGACTTGCTTGCGTGTGCCGGTCAGAAGCGGGCGAGGTCGCGGACGATGGCCAGGGCCGCTTCGATGGTGCTGTCGGTGCGAGGCAGGGTGCCGGCCTCGGGCAGCATCCTTTCGGGCGTGATCCGCAACGCCACGTCCTGGCGGTGCTTAAACCACCGAGACCAGTGCCAGCGCTTCGTTGCCGTGATGCTCGGCGATTTCCTGCATGAATGCCCGGTCGGGGAAGTCTCCCTCCAGCAGCCGGAGCGGCCCCGCCGTCAATGACAGCCGCTGTGTGAGCGTATAGAGCGCGAGCCGGTCTTCGTCGAGGCCCTCCACCGCCAACCGCCGATAGTGGCCCTCGGGGTGGCGGAGCCGCAGGAACACGTGCTCCCACTCGGCGTCGAAGTACATCAGGTCCTCGGTGTCGATGAGAACGGGGTTGCCGTCCCGGTCCACCAGTACGTGGTCCAGTCCCAGTTCGCCATGGACTACGGAGTACTCGGCACGCGGCCGCACCGCTGCGACGAGCTCGTGCAGACGCTCCTCCAGCCGGTCGCTAGCCTCCGCGATCCTCCGATCACGCGAAGCCGCCTCGGCGAGGCAGTACAGCCCGAAGTCGAGCGCGGCTTCTTCGCATGACGTCCCCCGCGACACCCCGCCGGCGTCGATCAGGCCGACCTTGCCGAACGACGGACCGCGGTGACTTCCCATCGCCGCCAGCCCCTCGGCGAGGCGGGCCATGGTCGGTTCCGCAGTGTGCGGATCGCGGTTGAGCAGGTCCAGCAGGTCTTCGCCGGGGAAGTCCTCCAGGATTGCGAGGTCGGCCGGGTAACGGGCGCGGTCGCGGTCGGTCAGGTGGACCTCGGGAACGCGCAGCCCCAGCGATTCCAGCCGGGCGTGGGCGGCTTCGTACAGGTCGAGCCCGCTACCAGGTGAAAACGGATCGGTGCGGTCGTCGTCGCCCTCGGCCGCAGGCCAGTAGTTCTCCGACGCCTCCCACAGATAGGCGATCGCCGTCGTGGCGTCATCCATCGTCAGCCGGTAGACGCCCTTCCTGGTTCCGCCCGCGAGCCGCTCGACCGTCTCCAGCCGCCGCCCGCCGCCCAGCGCGGCCCGCGCCGCCCCCGCCAGATGGTCTCGCGTCACTGTTCGGGGTGCCATGCCCACGACCTGCCTTCCCACTCGACAACTGGGGCAACCTACGTGAGCCATCACTCAGTGACGAACGATTCTTTGGAGCCTCAACTTTCGTCCATGCGCCTTCAGGAGAGGTCTTCAGGCGACCGGCGGCCTTCGACGTCCTTCGGAGGTTGCTCTCAAGCCGCGAGCTTGCCTCCTGTTGCGGCAGTCTGACGGGCTGTGCAGCAACCCAGTGACGTCAATTCTCGGTTCTGGCACAGACCTTGGGGAGCGGTCGTGGAGGGTAATCGGTGGCCTTCGCAGAGGCCCGGTTGTCAGGTGGCTTGGAGGCGGAAGTGCAGCAGGTCGGTGGCGTCCGCAGGGGCTGGTCTGCCGTCCGAATCGGTGATCGCGGTCACGGCCAGGCCGGCGGTCGTGACCAGTTTCTCGAAGTGGGCCCGGGGGTACCAATGCATGATCCACGGGCGGTCCACGATGGTGCTGTCTGAGCCGTGGTGCCGTTCGTAGCGAAGAAGCGTCGTCTGTGTCCGGGCTGTCTCGTCACGTTGCTCGGCGACGACGGACACGCGGAGCTCGGCGCCGTCGGGTGCGGCGGCGGTGCGCACCTGGCCGAGCTGTTCGGCGGGGGTCGGTGCGGGGGTGAACAGGGGCACCAGAGCGGCGCCGCCCTCTGCCAGGTGAGCGCGGATGCCGCGCAGGGCGGCGAGCGCTGTGGCGTCATCGGGGAGCAGGGTGAAGGTCGGCCCGGCGAGAAAGATCGCCCGGTAGCGGCGGGGCAGGTTCAAAGCCTCCATGCGCTGGTGGAACACGGTGGCACGAATGTCTTGTTCGGCTGCCCGGCGCCGGAGCCGTTCCAGCATGTCGGCGGAGGAGTCGACGCCGTCGACGTCCAGGCCACGTCGGCGCAGTTCGAGCAGTGGATCACCGTCTCCGCACCCCAGCTCCAGTGCCGGCATGCCGACTTGCTGGATGAAGTCTGCGTAGGGTTCGGGGTCCTGCGAGTGAGCCTTCAGCGGTCCGTAGATCTCCGCGACAATGCCGGTGTAGAAGTCAGCTGGGTTCACGGTGGTCACCCTACGCAGCCCCTTACGTACGTTCACTTGACTATCGATGGCGCGTCACTGCAGCAGGATCATCTCGCGGAGCGGGTCGAATCCCGCTCGTCCGTGGAGTTGCCTCTTGATCTTCTTGCTGCGGTTCACGGCACCTTCGGTGCCACCAGAAATCCAGTGCAGGGTGAATTCGGCCGTCACGGCGTCGAGGTCCCGGAGCAGGTGGGGGTCGAGGTTGGTGAGGCCCGGCAGCTGACTGGCGTCGACGGAGTGCGGCGCTGTCCTGCTCGCTCAGGGCTGTGAGGTGAAGGGTGAGCCAACCCGTGACCTGCCGCATCGTCGGCGGTGGAGGCTGCGCCTGCGGCGGCGCGGCGCGCAGGGTGGCATTGTAGGAGCGGACCATCTGATGGGGGACGGGGGCGTTCTCGGCGAGGAGCTCGCGATGCGGAGGGTGACGTTCGAGCAGCCGGCGGCGAACCATGCCTTCGCCGCCTACGGACTGAACGATGCCGCCATCACGCCCTCCGTGCTTGGGCACTAGTGTGGGCCGCAGACCTCGCAGCCCGCCTTCTTGACGTCCGATGACCTGGACATCGACTGACCACGAGCGTGCAGTAGCGCGGCTGCGGGTTTGCTGACACGGGGGTTTCGTCGGCGAAACGCGGGCACGGCCCTCCAGTCGGGTAGAGGGAGACGCAGCGGACGACAACGGACGCTACGACAGCGGCTACGACGACATCGCCGAAGGTGCCTCCGTCACCGTCTACGGCGCATCCGAGGGCGTTTCCCCCCGGCACATCGCGCCCTGGTGCGGGCGTTTTTTGTTGTGCAGTGCCGGGCCAGGGCGATCACCTCCAGGACCGCGTGGTGTGGTTCCTGACATAGACCGAGAGGTGCCAGCATGGCCAGCGGAACCGTCAAGTGGTTCAACGCCGAAAAGGGCTTCGGCACTACTCCAACACCAACGCCACTGGCTTCCGTGAGCTGCGGGAAGGCCAGGCGGTCACCTTCGACATCACCCAGGGCCAGAAGGGCCCGCAGGCAGAGAACATCACGCCTGCCTGACCTGGCGGCCTCGCCAGGGCCGTAAGCAGGGCACGGGGCAGGGTACAACTCCTCGCTCGCGCTACGCCGAGTCGGCGCAGACTGCTGCGGTGGAAGGAGACGACCTGGCGCGGAGCAACCTCCTGGTGGTGCTGTGCGCGCTGCCCGACTGGAACCGTGCCGAGAGCCAGGTGGACGTCTTCCTGTCGTTCTCCCTCCGGTACCAGATCACGGAGGCCGTGGACGATCTGACAGCTCTCCAGCGCGCGCTGTCCGTCGATCCGCACCGGCTGGCTGCGGTTCTCGGTCGACTCCAGCAGGCGTTGCAGAGGCACTGACCGTCGAGAGCGCAGCCCGTGCCCGGTACAGGCGGCCCCGAGGTGCGCGTACTCGATCCTGGTCCATGTGCTCAGGATGTTCCCGGCAGTACTGTGCGCGAGGGGCCTGCCCGTAAGCAGAACACCAGTCGGCCAAGGGGCTTGAGCACCCTCGTGGGCCGACCACGCAGAACTGCGATCGGTACGGGCCGAAGCGGAGAAGGGACGGGTCGTGGGAGCTGGCGAGGATGTCTGGGCGGCCTTGGGTGACGCCTGGTGGGACGGGATGCTCAAGCAGTCCGAAGGGCTGGCCCAAGCGGCGGAAGCGCGGTGTCCGGGTGCGGTGAGGCGGCTGGACGCGCTGCTGCAGGCGTGGGCGGTCGGGTTCGCGACCGTGCGATCCGATGTCCTTTCGCCGCGCCTGACTGTGTCCCGGCGGGGCCTTCGCACGGACGAGGCAGCGGGTTTTCTGAGGGCACTCGATGCACGCGTGCTGCATGTGGATTCCGCCGGGTTCGTCGTGCCGCAGCTTTTTAGGCCCAAGGCTTCCGGGGGTCGGTACGCCCTGTTCAGCCGGAACGGCTCGGGCGTCGCGCTCAACTTGGAGTATCTGATCCAGATGGCCGCGGCCACGGAGCTGCTGGTGGATCACCAGGTGGCCGGCGCGGACATCTGTTTCGAGCACGGCGAGTTCGACGCGGTGGCGGAGAGCGGCGGCGTACCGGTGCTGGCCATGGAGGCCAAGGCCAGAATTGAGGGAGCGGATGGGCTGCTGGAGCTGTTGAACTCGCTGCTGAAGCTTGGTGTGAATCCGCAGACTGCGGTCAACGGAAATCACCGGCGTAAATACGCGGCACTCCTGGACATGGCGGCACGGGGACCGGTGGTGCTGTGGCTGGTGGCTGACGGGGCACGCTGGGCCTTCGACGCGGACAGGCTCGACGGGACACTGCGGCTGACGCCCCGTAAGACCGTGGGCAGCCCCCACCTGGTCGTCCCCACCGCACCGTCGGCTGCCGCCTCCGCGCCAATCCCTCAGCCGTAGCCTGTTGCGCGAGGAGGGCATCTGACACAGGCAGTTGATGTTCTGGGAGGTTTCGGAGTGACCATGGCGGAGTCTCAACGGATCCTGCTGCGGCTGGTCTACACACGAGGACCTTCGCAAGGCCAACTGCGCCATCCGCTCGGGCTTGGAAGCGGGGGAGTGGCTGATCCCCTCCCCAGGCTGCCGGTGTGGGTTCGGGCGGCGTCCCGATGCCGTGGGTCTTGCCTGGGGAGTGTCGGACGTCGGCTCGGTGCGGCTAGTGGATCAGTGGTCCCCGCATCATGGTGGCGAAGACTGGCGAGTCATCGAAAGGTTGCTGACAGGCGATTTTGCTTGTATCCCCAGGATTCGTAGACGGCCTTGAGGCGTCCTTCGGAGAGTTCCTCGTGGAGGGCTCGGCTGCGCCCTGGCCATGCGTGCCTCGCCAGGGCCTGAGCATGAGTTTCTCGTTGAGGGCGAGGGTTTTCTTGCCGTCTTCCTGACGTATTCAGCGGGGAGGGGGTGTTGCTCCGCGGTCCACCATCCCCAGCAAGTCGGACAAGCCGGCCCGCGCCGAAGCCGACCGGTACCGGCCGAGCCGAAGCCGACCGGTACGGCCTGTGGTCCGCGCTCGCCGAGGCCCAGGGCGACCTGATCTCTGCCCGGCAGGACCTTCGGTCCATGATGCGCGACCAGAACCGCCCCGGTGAGTGACGGCGTGCAACCGGACGGCGAGGGCCTCCGGTCGGGATTCCTGCGTAGGCCCTTTTGTCAGAGCCGGCCGCCGGGAGGGAGGCCTACCCCGCCCAGAACGGCCGCCCCTGCTCCGTCCGACGCCTACGGCTGGAGCGTCGCGGCGGCCCCGACCGCCTCGGCCCGCTCCAGCGGGGGCCGAGGACGGCGTCCCGCGTGGCTGATGAGGTAGATCTCGCAGCCCGGGAAGCCACGAAGCCTCTCCGCGACCCTCAGCAGGACGCCGGCGAGTTCGCCACTCTTACCCGAGTGCGCTGTCATGGTCATCAATCGGCCGATCATGTTCAGACCAGGGTGGTGATACAGAACGGGTGGCCGGCGGGGTCCAGCAGGACCCTCCACCGATCAGGCTGAGGCTGGGTGGGGGGCTCGACAGCACCCAGGGCCAGCAGGTGAGCCTGCGCGGACTCCAGGTCATCGACACCCAGTTCGATGTGGGCCTGCTTCTCCTGGGAGGGGTCCGGCCAGGTGGGCCGTCGGTAGTCGGCCAGCCGGTTGAACCCCAGTCCGGCCGAGCCCTCCTGGCCGAGCAGGATGAAGTCGTCGCTGGAGTAGGCGACCGGCAGGCCGAGTGCGTCGCCGTAGAAGCGGGCCAGTTCGGCGGGGTCCGGGCAGTCGAACGTGACGGCCGCGTAGCGGATCGCGGGTGCGGATGTGTTTCCAGTGCTCATGGGAAAGACACTATGACCCGACCAGGACAGATTCGGTCCTGGTCATGCGAGACACTTCACGATGTGATCAGCACATCCGCCCGCCTGCTGCGACTGGTTTCTCTGCTGTCCGCACGGCCATCGTGGACCTGCGGCGAGCTCGCCCTGCGGATGGCGGTCACCGAGCGGACGGTGCGGCGGGACGTCGCCAGGCTCCGGGAACTCGGCTACGGAATCGAATCCGACCCCGGGCCGTGGGGCGGCTACCGCCTTGGCGGCGGCACCCGGATACCGCCGCTCATCCTCGACGACGAAGAGGCACTCGCCGTGGCGGTCGGGCTGCGGGAGGCCGCGCTCAGCGGCGTCCTCGGCAGCGATCAGGCCGCATTGTCGGCACTGCTGAAACTGCGGCAGGTCCTGCCGCCGCGGATCGCGGGCAGGCTGGACGAGATGGACGCGGCATTCGTGCACACCCCCCGCCCCGACGAGCCGCAGATCGCGCCCGGCATGCTGCTGGAACTGGCCACCGCCTGCCGCCGGGGTGAGCGCACCAGCCTGTCCTACCGTGACAGGGAAGGAAAGGCCACGGTCCGGGATGTCGATCCCTACCGCCTCGTGCACACGGGACGCCGCTGGTACTTCGTCGCCCGGGATGTGACGCGGGGCGAGTGGCGGACGTTCCGGGCCGACAGAGTTGTGCAGATACGGCCGACCGGGCATGCAGTGGAAATCGTCGATTCGCCCGACCCGGCGCTGCTCGTCTCCCGCTCCATCGCTGCCGGCGCCTACCCCCTCTACGTGACGATCCGCCTCCCGCTGCCCATGGACCAGGCGCTGCGGCTGATCCCGCCGACGGTCGGCACCCACCGCCCGGAAGGCCCCGACGCAACGATCGTCGACATCGGCGGCCCGGACGCGGACGGGCTCGCCAAGTACCTCCTCAGTCTGGGTACGCCGCTGCGGGTCCTGTCGCCGGACAACGTGCGAGAAGCACTGTTGCGCCGTGCCCGGGAACTGTTCGAGGTCAACATGAACACTCAGTTCCCATAGAGGCGCTCCGTGGACTGCGAGGTGGGTGGCGATCAGCTCCTCGAACTGTTCGGGGTGGGTGTAGATCTTGGTGTTCAGCCAGGGTGCCTGCACACCAGACACAGCAAGATCTTCTCAACTGCCGGCCATTGCCTGAGCAGCAGTGGCCCGTGAGCCAGGGGTGTGGGCCGGGGGAAACGGCTTTGCGCCCTGTGTGATCGGCATGGATGCTGGCTCGCCGGAGGTACTGAAGATGATCAACGTTGTGTTGAAGCTGTCAGCCCGTGATTTGGTGCATGCGGACCTGGCGTCGTGCGGGTGGGCAGGGTCTGACCACCACCTGGCCAGCGTCGCCAAGCAGTTGGAACGTGTCCGGACCGGCGAGGTCGACTACCTTGCGGTCTGCCCTGCAACGGACATCCCTGTGGCGAAAGGCGGCGTCGACTACCAGGTCAAGAAGGGGGTCGGCACTCTGTGGCAGCTGGCAGTCCACCCCGCATTGCGGTCGTGCGGGATCGGCACGTTCCTTGTTGAAGCCGCAGAACTGCGGATCAGGAACCGCGGTCTGCGGCAGGCCGAGCTCGGTGTGGAGGAACGCAACCCCCGGGCACGTGCGCTATACGAAAGGCTGGGTTACGTCGCGTACGACCGTCAGCCGGACTCGTGGGACGAGCAAGCCCCTGATGGATCGTTGCGCCGCTACGAGACGATGTGCACGTTGATGCGGAAGGAACTCACGTAGGCTCAGTCACCTTCGCGGGGCCTATCAGCGGACGCGGCATCCCAGTTCATGGTGTCGTCAGATCCGGGCGCCGTACTCCGAAGCTGTCGGCCACGGCGGAGGCCTCTTCCTCAGATCCAGCCAAGCTGTGGTCGCGCAGCGGGCTCATCCGCACCCAATTCGCCCTGCCCGTGCATGCTGCGGCACGTGCGTACTCGATGGAGCGAAACCGGACTCTGCGGGACGGCTTGTCCGACGACGAGAGAGTGCGGACGTGGCGACGTAGCCCAAGCGGTCACGAGATAGGCCCGCGCAGCCTCACATCCGGGATCTCAGCACGTCGACCTCACAGCCTGGCGCGAAGGGGTCGAAGCCGTGCTCGATCAGCCAGCGAACTATCAGCAGGCTTCGCAACGACCACCACGCGTGGATCACGTCGAGGTCGACGTCGGTGCCATAGCCGGCGATGACGTCGTCGAGGTGCTCCTCGTGTCCGAGCGTGAAGGTGGCGAGGTCGTACAGGGCGTCACCCTGGCCCGCCTCGGACCAGTCGATGATGCCGGTGACCTCGTCGCCGTCGACGAAGACGTGCGCGATCTGCAGGTCGCCGTGTGTGAACGCCGGAGTCCACGGCCGGAGCGCGGCCTCGGCGACCTGGCGGTTGCGGGAGACCAGGTCAGCGGGCAGGACATCGTTCGTCGCGAGCACCTCGCACTCGTCATCGAGTTCCGCCGCCAGCGCGACGATGCTCCGCCCGGCCCGGCCCGGCAGGGGCGGCAGGGGCGCTTCGTGCAGCTTCCGGATGGCGGCGCCCGCCGCGGCCCACGCCGCCGGCGATCCGGTCGACGGTCCGCCGAGGCGCCCAAGCGTCGTCCCCGGGAGTGCGGCGATCGCGAGCACGGGCGGCTTGCGCCACAGGATCTCCGGGGTCGGGACCGGCGCGAGGGACATCGCCTCGACCTCGACGTCGATGCGCGCCTGATCGGGGTCCACCTTCAAGAACACGTCACCGACGCGCAGAGTCGCGCGCTCGCAATGGGCGACGACGACTTGGACCTCATCCATGGGCGACCAGTATCCCGGGGATGATTGCCGACGTCGCCAGGTTTGTCGCGTGCGATTAAGCGGCTGACCGCGTCCCGCTACCGGCGGCCTCGTGCACGACACCGGCCTCTGACCAGGTCAAGCCCTCCACTCTTGTAGGAGTCCTCAGTCCGCGTCCAGTGCGGACAACAGCATGGTGATGACGCGAGTGGCGGCATCCCACTGCTCCGCGGTGAGTTCGGGGAAGGCCTCCGCCACGGAGGCGGGGATGGGCGTGCCCTCGATGTTCCACGCCACGTCGGAGACGAGGACGTCGGTGTCGGCGATCTTCAGCCCGGACCGTTGCGACTCGGGGGCGTAAGGGGGGCCCGGCACCGGGCCGTAGGCCAGGTGGCGGACGCTGGTGAGGTTGTCCGGGGTTTCGGAGCCGGCCGTCAGGAACGCCTGCCGGAGCCTGCCGGTGAGGTCGCCCGGGTCCGCGGTGCCTCTGGCTCCCAGAAGCATCCTGACCAGGTCCTGCTTGGTGTTGGTCTCACGCACGAACGTGTCCGCGTGGAAGACGCAGTGCCCCAGCCCCCACAGCTGCCGGAGCCGGGCCCCCGAGAAATCGGCACGGCCGTGGAAGGCCGCGCGTCCACCGCGCCCGCCGGGCAGGCAGAAGTCGATGCCACCGCGGCGCACTTCACCGAAAGTGGCGCCGGCGAACGTGGTGTTCCCGTAGAACTGGGTGCCGGTGAAGTCCCCGTAGGCCAGTCGGCAGCCGCTGAGGTCGAGGTCGATCAGCGTGGCGCCCGAGAGCCCCAGGCGTATGCCCTCCCAGAACGGCCGGTCCGAGGACGGGCGCGTACGGTCGGCGAGAAGCCTCTGGGCAGCGTGCCGCGCCCGCAGTTCACCGAACTGGGAAGGGGAGAGCGCGAACACGTCGGAGGTGACCTCGAAGGCCAGAGGGGTCCGTAGATAAGCGCAGAGGGTGTCGGCCACACGCTGTCTGAGTCCGGGGGCGAGGTCGCCGAGTGCCCCCAGCAGGCCCACGCCGGTGAGGCGGACGTCGGGGTCGGGGGCGGCCAGTTGGCGGTGGTACGGCGCGACGGACTCGTCAGGTATCAGGCGCCCGTGGCGCCCGCCCTCGGTCCCTGACATGGTCGCGCTCCAGCCGAGCGGCCAGTCCTGACTTTCGCCCCTGGTGGCGTCGGACACCCGGGCGTCGGTGAGGTCGGCGGCGGGTTGTTCGAGGTGGACGCGCCCGCCGAAAACGGCCCGGTGGAACAGCGCCTCACCGCCGAATCGTGCCTTCCAGAACCAGGCGGCTTCCGCGAACCGGGCATCGGTGAACGACACCCGGCCGTTGAAGCGCGCCCCGTCGCCGCCCTCCTCCCAGTCCTGGTAGTCGCCCTCCAACACCATCATCGGCCAGTGCGGATCGTCCTCGTTGAGCTCGTCCCAGGGGACGGGACGCCTCTCCTCCGCTTCCTCCCAGGCCGGATCGTCCTCGTCGAATTCGTCCTCGCCGCGGCCGAACCAGGCGATCCCCTGGAAGCGCGCACCCGAGAAGTCGGCGGTGCCACGGAATCTCGTACGTCCGAACACGGCCATGCGGTCGAACCCGGTCCCTGAGAAGCGTGCCTCCCCGTCGAACACCGAGCGCTGGAAGAGCGCTTCCCCGGTGAAACAGGCGCCGTCGAATGTGCACGCACCGAGGAAGCGTGCGTCCGCGAAGTCCGCCTCTCCGAACCGGCAGCCGCTGAAGTCCACATCCGGCAGCAGGGCGCCGGAGAGATCGACATCGAGGTGTTCCGCGCCCTCGGCGGGATGTGCGCGCGCCAAGGCGGCGAGCACCCCGACCGCCACCGCCCGTACCCCGGCCGAGGGGTCGCCGGGGTGTGCCACCGGCTCGCGCAGATAACGGCAGACGGCCTCGGCCACCTGCTGCCGCCGCACGGGATGCTCATCGGCGAGTGCCCTCAACTCCCGCAGCGCGGCGCGGTGTACGTCGATGTTCGCTCCGGCCAGCTGGCCGACGGCGCGCCGGCACACCTCGGAGACGTCCGACTGCATCGTCAACGAACCTCCTGTCGCCGGCCTCGCCGGCAGACATCGCGATGTGCGTTTATGCCAGGGGACAGTACCGGTCACCGCTGACATCCCGCCTTCGGCAGGCGCCGCGGAGGCGCACTCGCCGCGGGCTTCGCGTAGCCGATTACCTAGGTGTGCGCACCTTGCCGGTCGGTGTCGGCACCGTCTGCTCGACAAGTGTCAGGCGCCCGGCGGCGTCCCGTTCGAGGACGGCCAGCGCGCCCGGTCCCGAGCGTATGTGGTCCAGACACACCACTTCGGTGGGGCCCACGGTCGCCCTGTGACGACGGTGCATATGGCCGCAGAAGTACCAGCGGGGCCGGAGCTCCGCGCACAGTTGCCGCAGCTCCGGGCGCCCGATCGAGCTCTCCCGGTGCGGTTCGGCGATGCCCGACGGCCAGTCATGGGTCAGCAGGATGTCCACCTGCCCCCCGCGCCGTGCCGCCCGTGCCGTCTGCCGTACCTCGTCGGCGACGTAGTACGTGCGCTCCCTGGGGGTGGTCCGGCGGGCCCTGGGGACGTCGGTCAGGCGGGGCGAGTGGATGCCGGACAGATACGCGACCCTCACCCCGGCGATCTCCGTCACCCCCGCCCGGCCAAGGAAGCAGGCGCTGTTGCCCCACCGCCCCGGGCCGGCCGCATCGAGCGCGGGCCACGGTTCGTGGTTGCCGCCGATGAAGTACAGCGGTGCTCCCAGGTCGAGCAGCCCCTCCTCCACCAGGGGAAAGTCACCAATCTTGCGGAACTTCGCCGGGCCGTGTACTCCCGCGGCGTCCTCCTCGTCGCGGTTGGCCTCCACATCGCCGACCGCCAGGATGGCATCCAACGGGCCCCGGGCCTCCCGGACGACCGCCGACCAAGCGGCGAGCAGCTCGAACTCGCCGTGAACATCCCCGACCACGAGGATGCGCACTGGGCGATCGGTGTTCCTGACGGCGCTTCTGGTCACAGTCGGGTTCCGTATCGGTCCGGTGAGCGGTGGTTTCAGCGGACACTACGGTCGCCAGCAGCCGGACCGCCACGGGATTTACGGCCCCGGCGCACGAACCCGGACGGGCGGGCGCCTTCGGCGCGGCCCGCGGAGAGTGTCAGAGGGCGGTTCGCGAGCTGATCTCCGTTTCCGGAAGAGGTGAGGGGCAGGACTGCTGGTCGCGGGGACTCCAGGAAGTACGACTTCCCGGCGAAGCGGCCAGGCACGATGTGGCCGTGCTGACAAGATCGGGTCATGGGATTGAACATGGTCGTCGGTGTGCTCAGCGATGCCGAGGACGACGACTACACCGAGATGCTCCGAGCTGACTTCGTTGCGATCGCCGAGCTACTGGAGCGGGCGGGAGCGCAGCAGTGGACCGAGCCCGATCTGGTTGAGGCGGAGGACACGGAGTTCGAGATGTGGGGTTACTCGGGCCTGCATGCCGTTCGTCGTCTCGCCGTCCACCTTGTGGCGAATGGACGCCTGCCCGAGCCGTTGCACGAGGCCCAGCGGGCGACTGACGACCCGCTGTTGAGCAAGGTCTACAAGACTCTCCCAGGCGGCCCTCCGGGACCGTACGACCACCTGATCCATCATTCGGACTGCGAGGGGTACTACGTCCCTGTCGACTTCACCCACGTCCTCGTCGACAAAAACGCACCTGGCGGCTACCTCGGTTCCTCGGTGCGACTGCTGGCGGAAACCCGTCGACTCGCTGAAGCCCTTGGTCTTCCAGAAGACCTCGATCCGCACTCCGAAGAGGTCTTCGAGGCCACCGATGCCGAAGAGCCGGCCGGCCAGGGATGGCAACGTCACGGTGTCGAATCCTATGTCTGCCTGCAACTCCTCCGGGCTGCGAAACTCTCGATCGCGACCGGAGCAGCCATCGCCCTCGTCTGAGAGCGCGCTTCATGAGTCGGTGTCCGCTCTCGGCCAGGGCTGCTGCTGGCACGACTTCGGTACCGCGGAGTTCCTGTTCCGCGTGTTGAATGCCCAACCGGGCGTCGAGGTGATGAACGAGACGCCGTTGTGGGGCGACAGGAGTCCTTCGTACGTGAATTCCGCGGAGCGTCGCCGCGCACGGGGAAAGTGAATCGACCAGGGTTCTCATGAGACCTACGACGAGGGCTTCGCTGGGCGGGGCGGTACTGGCCACCCTGTCCACGACCCGCGTGCTCCAGCGACGGCAACGCCGACACCGCCGAGCCTCGTCTCTCCCACGGCGGACACGACCAGCACGGTGGGGTGGCGGGTGTCGGCCGACAACGCTGGAAGAACCGGTGGCGCTCCCCGATGCCGTGATGGTGGCCGGCCTTCGGGCGGAGTAGAGGTCGTTCGGCCTCGGCTGCGCCCGCGGGCGCTCCACCTTGACGTAGTAACGCGGCCGACGAACGCGGCATCTATCGCGGATGCGCCAGGCAAAGGAGTCGTGGACGCGCAGGCGGGGCTGGTAGGAAGTGGAGATGACTACCAGTGATCTTGACCCGATGGAGCGTCTCCTCGCTGAACACGCCTGCGAACGTTTGATCTTGGAACTCGTGCGTCGTCTCGATCTCGGTGAGCCGAGCACGGTCTCCGACCTCTTCACTCCCGACGGAGTCTGGGAATGGCCGTATGACCAGCGGCGGATCGAAGGCCGGGAGGCTCTGCGCGAGTACTTCGGCTCTCGACCGGTGGACCGGTTGTCCCGGCGAATGTGCACGAACATCCTGGTCACCGTCGACTCGCCTCACACTGCCGCAGCGACTACTTACTTCGCGACATACCGAGTCGACGGTTATACCGAGGGGACGCTGGTGGCGCCCCGGTTGCCGGCGAACATCGGCCACTACCAGGATACTTTCCGCAAGATCGACGGCTCTTGGCTCTTGGCGACACGGACTCTCGTGCTGCCTTTCGGCGGGCCGACCGAACGCCTGGACAGTCCCATCCCGTCCTGATCGAGAGCCGGCCTCAGCTGGTGGTGGTCTCCGGTGTTCGGGCCGCCCCAGGTGCTGGCGAGTTGAGTGCTTCGGCGTGCCTTGGCCCCGGCCGGTCCGCCGCATCCTGCTACGATCAGGCGCACGATTTGAACGCGTTCAAAAGGATGGGATTTGTATGGCTGAGCCGACCACGCCCGACCGAAACGACACGCCCGCCGTAGCCTTGGGTCCGACCGCGCTTGTCCTCGGGACCATCTCCGCGTTGGGCGCATGGCCTGCGCTCGTTTTCGTCGCATTTCCTTGGTCAATCCTTGCCGGCGCCCTTTCTGTCACCTTTGGCTTGGCGGGTATCTACTGTGCTAGGCGCGGCGTCGGCCGCTTGTGGGTCGCCACTGCTGGAGTCATCCTTGGAACGATCGGGCTGGCTGGCGCTGTCGCCTTTATCGGGGCATATGGCGCCTAGGTCTCTATGTGGTTGTCAGCCCATCATTGCGAGGGGGTATCGCGAGGAACAGAGCACGTGGCACTCGGCGCCTGTTCCTGATGTGATGCCATGACGGCGGTGGTGAACCCGGGTTCGTTGCGCGCGCCCGTCAGCCATGGTTGGCTCGCCCGATGGATCTTCTGTTGACGGCGAGTGGCCTGCGCAACGAGACACTGCGGGATGCGCTGCGGGACATGCTGGGAAAGCCTTTCGGGTCGGCGAACGTGGTGTTCGTTCCCACGGCGTCAGTTGCCGAGCCCGGGGACCACGGGTGGCTCGTCGCGGACATGAACCGACTGCACGGCCTCGGCTGGCGGGAGTTCGACGTCCTGGAGCTGAACGGCCTGCCCCGGCGTATGGTGCTCGACCGGCTGCTCCACGCCGACGTCATCTATGTCGAGGGCGGCAGTCACTACCATCTTGCACGCAGCATCACGGGCAACGACCTGGCCGACGGCTTCCTGAAGGCGCTGGAGAGCCGGGTCTATGTGGGGGTGAGCGCCGGGTCAATGATCTTCAGTCGGAATCTCACCGAGCACTCCGCTGATGTCATTGGGGACGCGACGGACCTCCGCGTGCTCGGCGCGACGACATTGGAGCCGCCGTTCGGCCTCTTCGACTGGTATCTCAAGCCCCACCTGTACTCGCCGGATTTCCCCGAGCGGGACGACGCCTGGGCTGATCACATTGCCTCGCGGGCCGACTTCCCGATCTACTTCATCGATGACGAAACGGCCATTCGAGTCAGGGACGACAAGCTGGATGTCATTTCTGAGGGCCGGTGGCGGTTCCATCCGTGACTCGACGCGTGGGTGGGAGCCCCGGGCGGGGAAGTGCGGCGCTCAGTGGCGCGCTGATGCGGAGCTGTCGGGGTGAGTGCCTGCGTCAGGCGGCCTGCTCGAGGTAGTTCGGGCTGATGTCGCGCCGGTCGGTGGGGCGGCCTTTGCGGTGGGTGAGCCGTCTGGTCAAGAGGGGGATGGCGGCCCGGACACCTCAGGCACGTAAGAAGTCACGCGGCCGGGCATGACCTCGCCTATCGTCAGCTCGGTGAAGAACCGCCCGTTCTCCTCGCGTTCGAGGCGGACGCGGGCGGGCTGGAACCTGTCTCCTGTCTCATCTCCGCAGAACGGGTCGAGGCCGTGCGGGAAACCGTTCTGCGGTACTGGCGCGACGACGCAGCCCCTGGCCAGCGGTTCGCGACGTGGGTGCGGCCACCGGCGCCGCAGGCGGACTGAGCTGCCACCACCAGGTCAGATGGGGGTGGGAAGGCCACGGCCTCCTGCCTTGGCGAGGTTCGGCGGCGGTGCAGGCGGCTTCCAGCTGGACCAGGAGGGCGATCATCTGCTTGCCGAGGGCGTACTCGACAAGTGCAGGTTGGTGGGCCCAGTCGGCTCGGAAGACCTCACGGCGCCGGTCGGCCTGCGCTTCGATCCCCCGTGTAGCTGTCACGCGCCTTCATCTCGTACTCCGGCACCGGCCGTATCCGGGCGAGGTTGCCCTGCCCGGTTTTCCGAAGCCCGCACGCTAGTGCAGGACTGGCCGGCCGCCCGGTTACCGGACGATCCACTTCAGCCTCCCTTCGGCCCAGCCGGGTGTGCTCCAGGTGGGCCGAGGCAGCCGGCGCATCACCCTCGCGGGCGGGCTACCCCGTCAACGCAACCGTCGCGGTGCCGGAGCCGACCGGACCGACCCGCAGCACTGTTCCGGTCACGTCGGTGAACGATGTCACGTCGGGGCACCCGTTGTTCCCCGGGGTGGCCGCGGTCACCCGGTATGCCGCCGGGTCAGCGTCGCCGATCTCCAGTTCCAGGACGGCGCGGGTGTTGGGCGGCAGGGTCACCTCCAGAGAGTGGGCACCGGCCGAGCGGCGTACGGAGACCGAGACCGGACCGCGCAGTGACGGGACCATGCCGTCGACCTCGGTGAGGTCTCCGGTCCTGGGCCGGATCCGGAACGTGGCCGCGCCCGCCTCCGCTACCCGCACGCCCAGCACATGCCTGGCGACGGCGTTGGCGGGAGCGGAGGCCCACGCGTGGGAAAGGGTCATGTTGGACTTCAGCGACGGATCCCAGGCCTCGGTGACGATGGTGGCCTTCAGGCCATCCAGCATGTGCAGCCAGGAGTTGGTGGCCGTCGAGGTGAGCAGCCCCAGAGCGGCGTCGGACCGGCCGAGCCGGAAGAGCGCGTCGAGGAGGAACTGCGCCCCGTACACGCTCACTTTCATTCCGCCCGCGGCCAGCGTGTCGCCGAGCCTGGCCAGTACGGCGTCGTCCAGGGCGTCGGCGACTCCGAGCGCCACCGGGAAGGCGGTGGCGTGCTGGGCGCTGTGGGTGGTGTCGGCGCCGTCGCGGAACCTGCCCGCCGAGCTGTCGAGCAGGGTGTCGCGCATGGCGGCGGAGAGGGTGTCGGCCCGGTCGCGCAGGGACGTGGCGTCGTCGGTCTTCCCCAGTGCGGTGGCGCACTTGGCGAGGGCGTCGAAGGCCGCGTACTGGAAGGCGTTCACCACGGTGTTGACGGAGGTGAAGACGTAGCTGTCGCGGCTGGCGGCCGGCCAGTCCACCAGGTCTCCGAGGTCCTGGCTCGTGTTGCCGGGCGACTTGCGGACGAGGCCGTCGGAGCCGAGGTAGGAGGTGAGGTTCTTGGCGAGGAGCAGGTCGTAGTCCTTGGCGAGCTGCCGGTCGTCGCCGGTGGCGAGGTAGTCCTCCCAGGCGGATATCGCGCACATCAGCCTGTACTCGGTAGGCCAGGTGCCCTGGCGTACCAGGTAGTCGTTGGACCACCGGGCGAGCGCGTAGGAGCGCTGGACGCCGTACTCGGAGAGCTGGTTGATCAGTGCGTCGCCCTCGTAGGGGCCGCGCTCGCGGGTCGGGGTGTCCGTGTAGAGGTCGCCGCGGGTGGCCTCGATGGAGTAGCGGCACAGCTCCCAGACCCGGTCCAGATCGGGGTTGGAGCTGCTGAAGGAGGTCTGGGTGTCGTCCCAGTCCAGCTTCCAGGCGCGGCCGGTGACGGTCGCCTCGGAAAGGTCCAGAGAGGTGCGCAGCTCCGCCCAGCGGAAGCCGCGGTAGCCCCAGTGCTCGAAGCGCTGGGCGCCGTCGCGCAGGGTCCACACCTCGCGGTAGGTGTTGGTGGCGCGCAGCTGGTACTTGACGGTGCCGTCGGTGTTCAGCTCCTCGCCGAGGCGCACCTCGACGGTGTCGCCCGCGCTTCCGCCGACCTCCAGCGCCAGCCCGCCGACGATCTCCCGGCCCAGGTCCACCAGCCAGCGGCCGTCAGCCACCTTGGTGACCTTGGCCGGGGCGATGTCGTGCAGCCGTACCGGCTCGATCGGGGCGGGGACGAGGCCGTCGATGGCGGCGCGGGCGGCGGGGGTGGACCAGTCTCCGTCGTCGAAGCCGGGCTCGGTCCAGCCGACGGGCTCCTGGCGCAGGTCCCAGTACTCCTGGGGAACGACGTAGTAGCTGCTGCCCGCGCTGCCCTTGGCCGGCAGCAGACCGGCCTGGCGGCGGGCCTTCCAGTCGCTGCCGGAGCCGATGGTGGCCCGGCTGCCGTCGGCGTACGTGACCTCCAGCTGGGCCAGGAACTTCTGCTGCGAGGTTGTGTAGCAGAGCGCGGCCAGGGCGTTGGCCCTGCCCGGGCGCAGCGTGTCGGTGATGTCGAAGGCCTGGTACGCCACTCCGCTGCCGGAGCGCACCGAGGCGTGGCCGACCAGGCTGCCGTTGCTCCACACCTTGGCCACGTACTGCCGGGCGGGGGTGGGGGAGGTGGCCGCGACGTACAGCACGGCGGCGGCGATGTCCTTGCCGGCCAGGTCGTACTCGTGGCGGAGCAGGGCCCAGGTGTCGTCGGCGCCGTAGGAGGAGAGCGAGGAGGCGCCGGTCGGGAAGGTGAGGACGCCGTTGGCCACGGTGCCGGCGGAGAAGGTGCTCTTGTCGGAGGCGAAGTCGTCCTGCAGCAGTACGGTGCCGTCGGCGGCGGTGAAGCGGACGCTGTCGTACACCTGCGATTCGGTGAGGCCGTTGCGCAGTCCGATGTTGCCCGAGGTGTAGCGGGTGTGGGTGGTCGTGTCGACGACGGTGCCGTTGATGGTGGTGGTGAAGGTGGAGCCGGACATGGTGACCGCGAGGTCCACCCATTCACCGGTGTTGACCGGGAAGGGCAGCGTGACCTCGCCGAGGACGGTGTAGGTCCCGTTCACACACACGTGCTTGCGCAGCACTCCGGCGGCGGCCCCGGCGCGCAGCTGCCACATGTAGTTGTTGGCGGTGTTGGTCGCGCGGAACCACAGGCCGGCGGCGACCGTGGTGATCTTCAGCCGGGTGGCGAAGGTGCCGTCGGTCATGGTCGGTCCGGCCTTGACCCAGATGGGCTCGGCCTCCCACTCGTCCTCCACCGAGGTGGCCAGCAGCACCGGCTCCGACCAGGACGACCGTCCGCCTGTGTGCGGCCAGCTGCAGACCCGCCACCAGTAGGCGGTACGGGGCTTCAGCGCCGGTCCGTCGTAGGCCACGGCGGTGGACGCGGCGGAGTCCACCTTGCCGCTGTCCCAGAGCAGTTGGTCGTCCCCGAAGCCGGTGGGGGTGGCGGCGAGCTGCAGCTTGTACGCGCGCTGGAGGGTGCCTGCGCCGAAGTCGGGGACCTGCCAGCTGAACCGCGGCTGCTTCCCGGCGGTGGTAACCAGACCCTTGGGCAGCAGGTCGGTCAGCATGCCGGTTGGTGCGGGGGGTGCGCCCTTGCCGGTGCCCGCGCCCTGCGCGGCGGCGACCGCGCGCGGCCCGGTGAGGACGACGGAGGCGGTCACGGCGCCCCCCAGCTGGAGGAGTCTTCGGCGCGACAGCGGTCTGGGCATGGGGCACCTTCGAGGGTGAAAGGTTTCAGTGCGGGTGCCCGGAGGTTAGAGGCAGGCCAAGAAAATGGTCAACAGATGGGACGGAATTGGCTCGTGTGACCTTGAAACGATTTAATCCGCCGGTTCGCACCAAGATCGGGTCATGGCTCCCAAGCGCCTCTTGGACAGGGGGATTTGATCTGATCATGGGCACGGGTGCGAGGACAACGGAGAGGGTGCGTTCGAGGCCCCAGCGGTCCGGGAGGTGACTGCCGAAGGAGCCGATGACGCCGCCGACGCCCCACGCGAGCAGCGCCATGGTGAGAGGGGTGCCTTTGATGTGGGCGATCTACGCGAGGGCGTCTGCGGCGTGGGTGCGAAACGTCATGTTCGAGGCGCTGATGAGCAGAATGAAGGCGACCACGGCGATGACACGGCGTTCGGCCGGAACGGTGAACTTGGTGCTGTGGTACCAGCCGCCGAGCGGGGTGTAGATCTTGCCTCCCATCGAGGTGATGTCGACGACGGTTCCGGATCGCTGGGCACGCATGCGGGGCATGACGAGCTGGGTCCGCTACACCATGTGCTGCGTTGTCGCGGACTTGGACCTCGTCGGCATGTCGTCCGTGAAGTCGCCGGCCGCGCGCCGGGTCGGCCGAGGGGCGCAGCGGTACGGGCGCAGCATCGGCGGTGGAGGCGGGGGAGGAAAGGGCCGACGCCGATAGTCAGCAGGTGAGCCGCTCTTTGCAGCTGAGGAAGTCCGGGGTGTCGTCGAGGGCGTGGGACATGGCGATGCTGGTGACGATCGCGCAGCCGAGCACCACCAGGGCGACGAAGGCGCGGAACTGGAGCGGGAGGGCGTCCCAGCGGCGGCGGGCCCGCGGGCGGGACGTCCGGCGGGTGGTGAAACCGGGGGTCGGGCGGCGCCCGCGGAGCTGGCGGGCGTGCGGGCTGTCCGGGAGGCACAGGCCCACGTCGCGATGCCCGGTGTCCTTCGCGTGCTGGAGCGACGTCCGGACCTCCCGGCCGGACTCGGCCCAGACATCGGCCCCACAGCCCTTGCAGACGTACGCGGCCACGCGCTTCCCCCCTGAAGACGACTCGTGCAGCGTAGCGGCCTGCCGCCGCGCCGAGGCGGGGAGCGGGTCAGGACTCCTCGTCGACGAGGGCGGCCGGGACGAACCTCCTGCTCGGCTACCCGCAGCGGCTGGCGTCGTGGTAGGTTATAGGTCAATCACTAACGTAGGAGTGAAGATGACGGTCAAGGAAGACGACGCCGCCCGTCGCGCCGCTGCCCAGCACGCCCTGACCGAGCACCTGCGCCTTACCGCCGCAGGACGCGTCGACGAATGGGTGGAGCTGTTCGCCCCGGACGCGGTGCTCGAGTTCCCGTACGCGCCGGCCGGCGTGCCCCAGCGGGTGACGGGGCGAGACGCGCTGGTCGCGCACATGAGCAACTTTCCCGAGACCTTCGACGTGGAGTTCGTCGACCTGGTGTTCCATGACACGGTTGATCCGAGTCTGGTGATCGCTGAATTCCGCTCGAAGGGCACTGCGCTGCCGACCGGCAAGCCGTACGAGCAGACGTGCATCTCCGTCGTGCGGACCGATGACGACGCGCGCATCACCCACTACCTGGACTACTGGAACCCGCTGGTGGCGATCGAGGCGCTCACGCCCAACGAGGTGCCGGCCGACTCCGACCTCAGCGTGACGTTTGGCGGCTGAGGGGAGCCGTGTTTGACTGACGCCCATGCCTGCCGCCGGTACCAGCACGAAGAGCGACGAACGACGTCGAGCCATCATGGCCGCCGCGGTCGACTGCTTCGCGCAAAAGGGTTTCTACGGTACGACGACGCACGAGATCGCAGAGTGGGTCGGCATCTCTCAGCCGTATCTCTATCGCCTGTACCCGAACAAGGAAGCGCTGTTCGCGGCGGTGGTCGACCACGTGTCCGTCGTCATGACCGACACGTTGGTCGCTCACGCACCGGCGTCGGGTGGGGCCTGGCCGACGCCCGAGGCCGCGCTGGATGCCGCGCGCGGCGCCTACGCCGCGCTCGTGGCAGACCGGAACATCCTGCGTTTCCTCATGCATGCGAACTGTGCCGCCGGCGAGCCGCTGGTTGGACAGGCCGTGCGTCGGTGCTACGCCAAGCAGGTCGACACTGTTCGGCAGCTGCTGGGCGACGACGACGCCGTGCGGCGCTGGTTCGGCGCCGGAATGCTCGACAATGTCGTCGCCGTGCTGGGTCTGGCCGACATCGACGAGCCGTGGGCGCACGTCCTCACCGCTCGATGACCCGCCATCGGCAGTTCGGCGACGACGGCCCCGAGTCTTCCCCGTAGGCCGGCTCGGCCGGTGGGACTCGGCTTCTTCGCCCAGCCGCGGGGAGGCTTCTTCCGGGTCGGCCTCCCGCTGGGCGGGCGCGAGGGCGACGGCCACGGCGGTCTCCGCTGCGGCCAGGTCCCGCTCGGCAATCACGAGCTCCTCCCGCTCGGCTGGCCTCCTGCTGGAGCTTGGCCAACTCCGCAGCGAGCGTGGCCAGTTCACCCCGGCGAGCCGTGATCCGCTCCAGCTCATGCATCCCCGCGCCCTCCCACGCTCTCCTGGCGTACCTGCGGGCCACGGATCGTAAGAGCGGCACAGCGGGCGGCGCAGCAGAACCCGAAGACACCCCGAACGACATGTCAGACGATCTTCGCTGCATGTATCGCCTGCAGGGACGATCGTTCGGCTGAAGCCTTGCAGAGCCATTCGCCCCGTAGACGAAACCGCCGCTTTACGACCGCGCACGTTCTCCGCCGGTGACCTGACCTCGATGAGATCGACTTCGCTCCCGTGGAGCACGACACCGAGCGGCTGCGGCTGCTGACACTGGACGAGACGTGCGAGCTGATCAGGGTGCTGCGCACGGTCGCGGAGGAAGGCGAGCCGGTTGCACGGGAGGCGGACCGGCCGGTGCGGGAGAATTTCTAGGCCCGGACCGTTCCGGCACGGACAACTCCGCAGGAGCGGCACGCAGACGACGTCCGCGAAGGCGGCGTCGCCCTGCGTCCCGGCGGGGTCCTGCCCGGCATGCGGGCCCGGTCGATTCAACGATCGTCCGGGCCCCTCGGTATCCGGCTCACGCCGGGGGCTCCGGCCGATGCTCCAAGCCCGATGTACTGCTCCAGAAGCCCGATGTATAGCTCCAGCCCGGTCGCCCTGAACACCGTGCCCGCACCAGGAGAATGCGCCTGCTTCCGGGCTGCCACGCCCCGGTTGACCGTTCGGGATGGCTGACCCGCGGGACTTACGGATCTCTTGGTACTCCCGGGGTGCCTGTCGCCTCAAGTGGCTGGTGGGGTGCCAGAGGCGGTGAATTGTCGGCGCGGACAGGGACGGCTCGGAGGCGGGCCCGTGACGGAGTGGGGTGACCAGTGTTAGAAATGCCGGATGGAAGACCGCTTTGCCCGATTCCGGCACATATCGTGGCTACGGTCACTGATGCGGAAGAACACGCGAAGTGTCGCGGGACAGATGTTCCTCATGCAGGTGACGCTGGTGGTGCTGCTCGTGGCATTCGCCGTCTTCGCCCTTGTCCTGCAGTCGCAGCGGCACACCAATGCCGAGGCCAAACGGAGATCCATAGCCGTGGCGCAGACTTTCGCGCATTCTCCGGGTGTGCTGACGGCACTGCGAGGGCCCGATCCCTCGAAGGTCCTGCAGCCGCTGACCGAGGCCGGACGCACGGCCGCGGGCGTCGACTTCGTCGTCGTGATGGACACGAAGGGGATCCGCTACACCCACCCCCTTCCGGACCGGATCGGGAAGCGGTTCGTGGGAAAGATCGAGCCGTCGCTCGCGGGGAAGGTCTACACCGAAAGCGTGCACGGCCCCCTCGGTGAGGAAGTCCAGGCGACGGTGCCGATCCGGAACACCCGGAGCCAGGTGGTGGCCCTCGTCTCCGCCGGGCTGAAGGTCAAGAACGTGACCGGTCTGGTGGAGCGGCAGATACCGATCATCCTGACCGCCGGGGCGGTCGCCCTCGCAGCGGCCACCGCCGCCACGGTGCTGGTGAGCAGGCGGCTGCGACGGCAGACCCACTGCCTCGCCCCGAACGAGATGACCCGCATGTACGAGCACCACGACGCCGTGCTGCACTCCGTGCGCGAAGGGGTGCTCATCGTCAATGACGAGGGGCGGCTGCTGCTGGCGAACGACGAGGCCAGGCGGCTCCTGGAGCTGCCCCCGGACGCGGAGGGACAGCATGTGTCCCGGATGCCGGCCCTCGAACCGGAGATGATGTCGCTGCTCAGGTCCGGCCGCGAGGCCAATGACGAGGTGCATGTGGCCGGACCGCGGCTGCTGGTGGTCAACCAGCGGCCCACGGACTGCGGCGGAGGCCCCAAGGGCACCGTTGTGACGCTGCGAGACTCCACGGAGCTACGGGCCGCCTCCGGCAGAGCCGCGATCACAGGAGAGCGGCTGAAGCTCCTCTACGACGCAGGACTGGGAATCGGCACCACCCTGGACGTGATCCAGACGGCCGACGAACTCGCCCGCATCGCCGTCCCCCGTTTCGCCGACTTCGTCACCGTGGACCTGGCCGACGCCGTGCTGCACGGTGAGGAACCGGCGAGCACGGCGAAGGGCATGAGACGCGTCGCCGTATGCGGTATCCGCGACGACCAGCCGCTCTACGAGAAGGGCCGGCTGATCGACTTCGTGCCCTCCACGCCCCAGGCGCGCGGCTACGGCACCGGCCGCTCGGAACTGGTGACCGACCTGTCCACCGCGACGGGATGGCATCTGCAGGACCCGGAGCGCACCGGTCTCATCGTGGACTACGGCATCCATTCCCTCATAGCGGCTCCGATCCAGGCCCGCGGTGTCGTCCTGGGCATGGTCAACTTCTGGCGCTCCGAGGAGCACGACCCCTTCGACCAGGAGGAGCTCTCGCTGGCGGAGGAACTGGTGGCCCGTGCGGCGGTCAGCATCGACAACGCCCGCAGGTACACGCGGGAGCACGCCCTGGCGGTCACTCTCCAGCGCAGCCTGCTGCCGCGAGGCCTGCCCGAGCAGAGCGCCCTCGACGTCGGCTACCGGTACCTCCCGGCCCAGTCGGGTGTGAGCGGGGACTGGTTCGATGTGATTCCGCTGCCGGGCAGCCGTGTGGCCCTCGTCGTCGGTGACGTGGTCGGCCACGGCCTGCACGCCGCCGCGACCATGGGGCGGCTGCGGACAGCGGTGCACAACTTCTCCACGCTCGATCTGCCCCCCGACGAACTGCTGAGCCATCTGGACGACCTGGTCGGGCGCATCGACCAGGACGAGGCGTGCACGGAAAGTCCCGCCGCCGTCGTGGGCGCCAGCTGCCTGTACGCGATCTACGACCCCACGACGCGCCGCTGCACCATGGCACGCGCGGGACACCCGGCTCCCGCGCTGGTCCATCCCGACGGAGACGTCACCTTCCCCGACCTGCCGCCGGGTCCACCACTGGGTCTCGGCGGCATGCCCTTCCAGGCAGCGGAGCTGGACATCGCCGAAGGCTCCCAGCTCGTGCTGTACACCGACGGTCTCATCGAGGACCGGACCCGCGACCTCGACGAGGGAATGGAACTCCTGCGCAAGGCCCTGGCGGGTCACCCTGAGCGCGCTCCGGAGGAAAGCTGCAAGGCCGTGCTGGGAGCGCTGCTGCCCGAACGCCCCACGGATGATGTCGCTTTGCTCATCGCCCGCACCCATGCGGTGCAGCCGGACCGGATCGCCGAGTGGGACGTGCCCCCCGATCCGGCAGCCGTCGCGGGGGTCCGCGCCGCGGCGAGCGACAAGCTCGACGAATGGGGGCTGCCCGAACTGGGCTTCACGATGGAACTGGTACTGAGCGAGCTGGTCACCAACGCCGTCCGCTACGGTTGCGAGCCGATCCACATGAGACTGATCTACGACCGCACGCTGATCTGCGAGGTGGCTGACGGCAGCAGCACCTCGCCCCACCTGCGCTACGCCGCCACGACCGACGAAGGCGGCCGGGGCCTGTTCCTGGTGTCGCAGCTGACCGAGCGCTGGGGAACCCGGTACACGCCCCAGGGCAAGGTGATCTGGGCGGAGCAGGCCCTGCCGAAACGCTGAGACGACATCCGCTTGTCGACCACGGGCCTGGTCTTCAGGCCGGGGAGGAAACGAAGCTCCTGCCGTTCACGCGGGCGGATCGGCGTCGGCGTACGTCGGCGGGTGACTCCGACCGGGAGGCGTTGGCGCGCACCGGTCCGAGCCCCCGCCGTCGGGTGCCGTCGACGGCACCGGGCGGGTTCACCATGCGCGAAGCTCCTCAGCCGTTGCGCTCCTTGTCGTCGACGAACCGCTTCTCGAGAGCGTCGCTGTAGCCGTTGAGAGGGTCGTCGGTCTCAAGGACGGCGAAGCGGCACCTGCTGTCACCGAGTGACAGCAGGGAGGTGCGTTCGGCGCGCAGTCCGCTGACCGCGGGGTCGATCGACTTCATGAAGTTCACGTCGAACGCGCACATCACCGTCGTGACGGGCGTGGCGTCGTGGCGGGCGAAGAAGTCGCGCCAGAAGCAGCGCCTGACGTTCATCTCGAAAAGGCCCGGCTCCGGTCGTTGAAAGTCGAACTCGAAGTGAGCGGGGTAGAGCTTCACCATCACGCGGCACGTCTTCTCGATCTTGTCGAGCGCGTGGTCCCGCTCGTTGAGGGTCGAGAAGACCATGTCGTACGGGCGTTTCAGCACCGGGCTCATCGCGTGCTGGAGATAGCGGATCGCACGCTTTTCGTCCCCGTCGAACAGGGGGACCAGCTTCTCGAACGCGGCCAGTACCACCGCGCCGATCGCCAGCGCGCCCTTCGACGGTCCGTCGGTGGCCATGTCCTCGTCCGCGTCGGCGATCTCCTCCGCCCGCGCGCGGATCGCGTCGATCAGCTCGTCCTCGAGATCGGGTGCCACATGGTGGAGGTGTTTGCGGACCTCGCCCAGAAACCTGCGGGGCATGACGCGACCCATCAACCAGTGGGCCTCCGCTCCGATTGCCTTGTCGATGGCATTCATAGAGTCACCCCTGCCTGCTGATCGCGATCAGAGACGGCCAAAGGGGTGCGATCTCGGTGGGGGCTTCGGCCCGGTTCTTCGATCCCGATGCTGTGAAAAAGCGTACTGCCGGGCCTATCCGGACGCTATCCAGCCGCCGGGCGCGGGTGATTGCTGGGGTGCCGGTACCTGACTGCTGTACCGCAGGATGCCGTCAACGATCCCGGTCATGCCGGTCGTTCCCAGACACTCCACGACCGCGGCCAGAGTCCGCAGCCGCACTCCGGGACTGACGGTGCACCCTCGTTCGGCGAGCAGTGGCCGGACCTCGCTGATGGCCCGGGTGATGGTGGAACGGTCCATGTGATCGCCGTACGAGTCGCGTTCTCCACCACACGACCATGATCGACGATCAGGAGCTCGACGCCTCACCGCCTACCGTGCACGAGCTCGTTAGCGGGAGGGAGGTTCGCTGGTGGTCCAGTTCCAGTCGGTGATGGTGGTGCGCATCAGGCGGGCCGCGGTGGACAGGTGGCTGTCCGGGGCCCAGTACAGGGTCACGGTCCGGCGGGAGGCGGGGTCGTCGAGGGGGATCCAGGCGAGGGGGGCACGGGTGGCGCTGCGGCGGGCGAAGGCGGGGATGAGGCCGATGCCCAGGCCCGCGCTGATCAGGTCCGCGATCGCGCTGTGCTCGTCGCTCTCGCACACGATCTTCGGGGTGAGGCCGTGTGCCGCGAAGAGTCGATCGAGCAGGCGGCGCAGCCAGTGCCCGTTGCGGGCGGTGACGAACGGCTGGTCGGCGAGGTCGCTGATGGTCACGGACGCACGGCCCGCCAGCGGGTGATCGAGCGGGAAAGCTGCTCCCACCTGCTCCTCGAACAGCCGTGTCGCCTCCAGCCCCTCGGCGTGGACGGGTTGCGAGGCGACGCACAGATCGATTTCCTGGGCGCGTAGCCGGCGGGCCATGTCTTCGGGCGGCGACCAGTGGAGCCCGATCTCGACGGCGGGATGGGAGCGTTTGAAGGCCGCCAGTGGCCCGGTGAGGGTGAGGAAGGTCTCCGACGCCAGTCGCACCGCGCCCAGGCCCTGGTCGGCGGCGTCGGTGACGGCCCGCCGTCCTGCCTCGAGCTCGCCGAGGGCGCGTTCGACATGGTCGCGGTAGAGCCTGCCGGTGTCGTTCAGCCGGAGCCGGCCACTGCGGTCGAACAACGGCGCGCCCAGCTCGCGCTCCAGCCGGGCGATGGTGCGGCTGAGCGACGGCTGGGCGATCTGAAGCTCGTCGGCGGCCCGGCTGAGGTGCTCCAGCCGCGCGACCACCAGGAACTGCCGGAGCGAGTTCAGCTCCATCATGTCCCCCAAGTCATAGCCTCATAGCAATATTGATCTTAGACAAGATAGCTCAGTCATCATAGTTTCGTAGTGTCAGAAGCCGAGCGGCCCACCACGAAGGGAAACTCCAGTGACGATGCCCACGCCACGCGAGGCGGACGAAGCCCTGATCCGCCGCCAGATCGGCAAGATCGTTGAAGGGCTGCGGGACAAGGACCTTGAGGGTCTGGAGCGGCTCTACACGACGGACGTGGTGTCCTTCGACGTCGAACCGCCGCTCCAGCACGTCGGGGTCGCGGCCAAGTCCCGGAACTGGGCGAACGTGTTCGCGTTCTTCGAGACCGTGACCTACGAGGTCCGGGACCTCGTCCTCGCCGTGGGCGACGACGTGGCCTTCGGGCACGCCTTCGCCCGCCTCAGCGGCACACTGAAGAACGGCACGGCCACGAGCGGCATGTGGGTCAGGATCACCTACGGCCTGCGGAAGATCGACGGCGCCTGGCTGATCGCCCACGACCAGGTCTCGGTGCCCCTGGACATCGTGTCCGGCAAGGGAGTGACCGACCTCGAACCCTGACGAACCACTCACCCGAGACCAGCCACGCCCTGCGCAACCCCACACCCACGGAGACGACCATGGAGACCATCCCCGCGACCGTCACGATCCCCGACTACCTGGTCGGCATCTGGAAGGCCGACCCGGTCCACTCCGAGATCGCCTTCTCCGTACGCCACCTCATGATCAGCAAGGCGCGCGGCCGGTTCACCGCCTTTCGACGTCACGATCGTCACGGGCGAGGACCTCCTGGACTCCTCCGTCACCGCGACGATCGACCTGGCGTCCGTCGACACCGGCAACGCGATGCGTGACGAGCCGCTGGCGGTTGAGGTGAACGGGTTCGGCTCCGACCAGTGGGGCGGGCAACGGGACGGGTTCTCGGCGACCGCGGAGATCAACCGGCGTGACTTCGGCATCGACATCAGTGTCCCGCTGGACGCCGGAGGCGTCGCGGTCGGCGACACGGTGTCGATCAGTCTCGAGATCCAGGCCGTCCTCCAGAAGTGACCCGCCCCTGACCGACGGCCACCCGCTGGTCCATGACGAGCGGCGAAACCCCACATCCTCAGCCGGTTGTAGACGCCTTGCCGGTTGCCGTACCTCTCCGGTAGATGGACCCACTGTGTTTCGGTCTGGAACTTGTAGGCGATCGCGTCGATCACCTCGCGGTGGTCCCGCCAATGGCCTCACCGCTTCGGCGTCCGGTCCGGGAGTAACGGCTCGATCCGCGCCCACTGCGCGTCAGTCAACGGCACAGCCGGGCCAACGATCAGATGATCCAAACGAAATGACCTAGCTCCAGGGCGCATGGCGGCGCGGCGGGGAAGAGGGTTCCTGACGCGGGGCTACCGTCTTGAGGGTGACAGGAATCGATGCCGACCGGCAGTGGTCGGAGTCCATGCCGGCGGCGTATGAGCACTACCTTGTGCCGGTGGTCTTCCAGCCCTTCGCCAAGGACCTGACCGGCCGGGCGGCGGCACTCCACCCTGGGCGGGTCCTTGAACTGGCTGCAGGGACTGGCGTGTTGACGTCGGAACTGCTCGCAGCGGCACCCTCGGCCGAGGTGACGGCCACCGACCTGAACGAGGCCATGGTCGCTTTCGGGTCGGCCAGGGCGCCGGGCGCGGTGTGGCGGCAGGCCGACGCACAGCGGCTGCCGTTTTCGGACGGAGGATTCGACCTGGTGGTCTGCCAGTTCGGCGTGATGTTCTTTCCCGACCGTATCGAGGCCTTCACCGAGGTCCGCCGGGTGCTGGCCCCGGGCGGCCGGTTCCTGTTCAACACCTGGGGCCCGCTCGGGACGCACGCCTTCGAAGCCGCACTGCAGGCCGGGCTCGAGCGAGCCTTTCCGGCCGACCCGCCGCGGTTCTTCCCGACGGTTCCGCACGGCTACGCCGACCCCGCTGTCGTGGCCGCTGACCTGGCCGCCGCCGGGTTCGCCGTCGAGGACGAGCAGGAGCTGACGCTTCAGGGCCGGGCCGCGTCGACCGCTGACCTTGCCACCGGGTACCTCACCGGGACACCGGTGCGCGTGGCCGTCGAGGAGCGTGGCGACGTACCGGCCATCCGGGCCACCGTCATTGAGGAGATGACGGCCCGTCTGGGCCCGGGGCCGGTCACCGCCCCGATGACGGCGTACGTCTTTCGCGCCGCGGCCTGAACGCAGGACGCGCCCGCGCCGAGGACGGGCGCGAGCCGACCTCGGCACGGCGCTGTACCTGCGCAGGCAGGGTGTCGCAGCCGTCGTGGAGGAGCTCCGCTGAGAGGACGAGGAACGGGCTCGTCTTGCGCCTCGGGCCGCTGAGGGCCGCGGCTGTCGCCCGCATTCTGATCGAGGTCGGCGACGACAGCACCTTCCCGACCGCCGGCCACCTCGCCGCCTACGCGGGGCTGGCCCCGGCGATGCGCAGCTCGGGGCTTCGATCCGCGGCGAACAGCCCTCCCGGAGGAGAAACAAGCAGCTCGAACGAGCCTTCCTCCTCTCCGCGTTCGCGGCCCTGGGCGACCCGGCGTCGCAGGCCTACTACGACAGGAAGATCGCCCAGGGCAAGCACCAGACCCAGGCTCTGCTAGAGCATGGTCAGGAGGTGATCCGTGGGGCTGTAGTCGATCTTCCAGTCGGCATAGACCCCGCAGAATCCGTCCTTGATGCACCGCAGGCCCACGGTCACCCAGCGGACCGCTCCGTCGCCGCCGAGCGAGAACGCAACCGCGGTTTCGAACTCCTCGCTCCCACAAGGGCAGCCGGCCGCACCGGGCTCGTCGTCCTCCCAGGACTCCTCGTTCCAGTACTCCTCGCTGTCCGCGATGAACGCACGGCTCCCGCAGCCAGAACACTCCCGTTCCGCTCCGGACGCATTGACCAGCGCGAAGAACACGCAGCCGCCGCATCCCTCACAGACGGAAGGAGCGATCTTCACCGGGCGGCCGTCGACCGCTCCCCGCAGGAACGCCGCGAGCTCCGCGGAAACACCCTCGCCGACCTGATCATCAGCATGCACGGACACATCCTTCCAGACGCCCCCAACCCACCCCCGACCAGCTTGACCAAAGACATAGGGGCCCCGGCTGAGGGAGCGCGGTCAGCTGTTGCGGCTGCGCATGCCTGCGGCCGCGAACACCACCGTGGGGACGGACACCAGGACTGCCCAGCCCAGGCGGCGCGTCTGGTAGGTGGCGCACATCGCCTCGACGCCGTCCTCCACCGACCCTCGCATCGTGGTCTCGTCGTTGCCGAGGACCGAGTGACATTCGGAGCGCTCGAACGCAGAGCTGATGTCCGGGGCGCTGGTCAGCAGCCAGAGGATCGCGCCGAAGCCGACGCACGCCAGAACCCACAGAATTGTTCTGTTCATGCCGCGACTATAGGGGTGCAGCTGACTACCAATTGAAAAGACCGGCCACCGCCGCCCAGGGCAAGCCACAGCTGCACCTCTGACGGCTTCTCGCATGCCGGGACCAGGAACACCTGGCAACAGTGGGCTGATCGGTCGAATCCTGCTCCAGGCCGGAGTTGGCGATGTCGACCGTGGTGCCGGTGGGACCTGGGTAACGGCGACCGTGTACTTGGCCCCTTCGCCACCAACACCATGGCGCCTGCCGACGCCTGGATGGCATGGGCGAAAGTACGCATGGTCAGGCTCGCCCGACTGCTGTGCGCCGAACGTGGCTACGACCTGCTGCCCAGCGGCAGGCCGTACCGGACGCTGCCCGGCGACGCCGGCCGCCGACGCCTGCTCACCGGCCAGGTCCTCGCCACCGACGAAGGCGTCCGTCTCGCCCTCGGCCCCCACATTGTCGCCGTACCCCCACCACTGGATCAGCTCCTGATCCACCTCGCCGAAGACCGCGACGGTGCCCTCGCGCTCGGTCGGAGCACGGGGACCTCTCCTGGCTCCTGCCCGGCACTCACCCGGGCCGCCCCCGCAGCCCCCGCCAACTGCGTACGCGCCTCGCGTCCTACGGTTTGCCCTCCCGGCGCGGACGCAACAGCGCGCTGATCGACCTCGCAGCGCAGTTGCCCCCCGCCGTCCTCAGTGAGGCGCGCAGTACGCCGCCGAACTCAGCGGCCGCTCGAAGAGCGGAGACCAGGGTCGGATGCTTGCGGTGACACTCTCGAAGAACGCAGGCCACGGCGTGAGTGAATAGGGGACATGCTCTCCGACTTCACGCACGACCACGACGGTGAACGACTCAGTGGTGTGTACGGCGGTGATTCGTCCGAGGTCACCGCCGTGGTGCTGCATGGCGCAGGCACCAGCAGCACGGAGCGATTGCTTCCGCTGGTGCGGGAGTTCGTGGCCCACGGCTGTCGAGGGGTTGCCTTGGACTTCTCCGGGCACGGCGAAAGCACCGGCAAACTGAGCGAGTTGAGCCTGCGGCGACGGTTCGAGCAGGCTGTCGCGGTGATCGACACGTACGCGGGGGCGGACGGGCCGCTGGTCCTGGTGGGGTTCAGCATGAGCGGGCAGACGGTGGCGGATCTCGTCCGGCATTACGGGGATCGGGTGGCGGCGCTGGGGCTGTGCGCGCCCGCCGTGTACACCGCCGAGGCGTGGGACGTGCCCTTCGGGGACGGAAACGGCCGGTTCAGCGAGATCATCCGGCAACCGGACAGCTGGCGGCAGGCGCCCGCGCTTGAGGTACTGCGGGCGTACGAGGGCCGGGCGGTGCTCGCCGTGCCGGGCACGGACACGGTGATCCCGCCCGCGGTCACCGAGGCCTTACAGGATGCGCTGGCCGCGCGCGCCCAGTACACGCGGTTCGACCTTCCGGACGCGCAGCACCAGCTGGGAATGTGGTTCCGCGATCACGGCGAGGACCGGCGGGAGTTCGTGGAGGCGGTGCTGACCGGCGTCGACGACCGTGGCTGGACGGCCACGCGCGCGTGGGTGGCCAAGCAACTCGGCCATGGCCGGTCGGTCGCCGACTCGCGTCTGTGACCAGGCTGCCGGCCTTCTGATCCGCTCCGACATCAACAGCGCCGCACTCCTTGAGCCACGGTCAGCAGGGACGAGGCTCACTCGCGCAAGCGTGCGAGCCTCGACCTGATCGTCGTAGTCGGCTGGCCGAACCTCGTTGGTGCCCGGGGGAAAGCCGTGCCGGCGCTCGAAGTCGTCCGTCATTACAGGGCACCATGGTCACCGTCTTCGGCGCGGTTGCGCAGGACCGCCTCCATCCCCCGTTCGTGAAGCGATGCGTTGAGTCTCCGACGTGCATGGACGTCCGTGAGAGCGCGCTCTGTGAGTTCCGAGAGTCGTTCCGCACGGGCGAGCAAATCCATATGCCACAGATGGCTGTCGTGCCTGGATGGATCGGCGGAGTAGCACTCGGCGTGGGCGCTTACCAACGCGATGGCCGCATCCCAATCCCGGCGCTGTTCCGCTGCCTGGGCCTGCTCGAACCACTCCACAGGACGAGTATCGCGTAGCACTGGCTCGCGCAGCATCGTGGGAGTGGTCGCCGACAGCCGACAATGTCCGCCAGGATCAAGCCCCCTACCGCTGCCTGCCGAAATACTACTGGCGCAGATGCCGTGGGGCTGTCCCCGCTCGGCGATCACGGGCCGGATCCCGCGCTGCCGCAGGAACGGGCGGTACTTGTCGTGGTCGTAGCGGCGGTCCGCGAAGAGCATGTCGGGCCGCTTGCGCGGTGGCCGACGACTCCGGCCACTGCCGGGATCTTGTCCAGCAGGGGCAGCAGTTGGGTGATGTCGTTGCGGTTGCCGCCGGTCAGTGACACCGCGAGCGGGATGTTCTGGCCGTCGGTGATGATGTGGTGTGTTCGCTGCCCGGGCGTGCGCAATCGACCGGGCTGGGTCCGCTTTCGGGCCCCTGCCGGCGGCCCGGACGTGGGAGGAGTCGATCACCGCCCGCGATCAGTCCAGCTGGTTCTTCGCCCGCAGCTTGTTCAGCAGCAGCTGGTGCAGTTGGTCCCAGACGCCGGCCTCGTTCCAGGCAGCGAGGCGGCGCCAGCAGGTCATGCCCGAGCCGAAGCCCAGCTCCTGGGGCAGGTACTCCCACTGGACAGCACGAACAGGATGCCGCACAAGGCCTGCCGGTCGGGCACTCGCGGCCGCCCCTCCACCAGCTTCGGCGCCGGCTCGGGCAACAACGGCTCGATCAGCGACCACAGTTCGTCCGACACAACGTCCCAGCGTCGCGCACTGAGCCACAGCCCTACGAACCGCTACGAACGCGATTTCCGATGCGGGGGGTCTCCCTGTGGTGGCGCCACCGATGCTCCGCGGCAACCCTGAGATTCGTCACGCTGCGCCAAGTGCTGGCGTCACAGGCTGTGGGCGATGGGGTGCAGCGGTTCGTACAGCGGTAGTTCGGCGCCGCTGGGGAGCCGGATCGCAGTCAGTTTGCCCCAGCGCTGTTCGCTGACCGGGCGGGTGATCTCGACGCCTTGCGCGCGGAACTCGCCGAGCTGGGCGTCAAGGTCGTCGCACATCAGGAAGAACTCGTGCCGGGGCGGGCCGTCGGTCGGGTGCACGGCCACCTCGGCCGGGGGCAGCTTGAAGATGAGCCAGCCGCCGCCCGCGTCGACGCCGGGAAAGTCGAGGACGTCACGGAGGAAGGCGCGGTCCGCCTCGGCGTCCTGGCTGTAGAGGATGACATGTGCACCGCTGATCATGGCTTGCTCCTGGCCCTTCGACGTGCGCGCGGTCGTGTCCTCGGCATCCTGGCACGCTCAGATCCAAGAAGACCTTCGACTGCATTCGATGACACGACGACTGAGTTTCACGGCAGCGGACATCGTCATAGCGGCGCATGCCTGCTGTGAGGTGGGTGTTGAGGTTGTCCTACAAGCGGACTCGGCGCCGTGCTCCACCACCTCGGCGAAGCGATCGAGGCGATCCCGCCCTGACCTGCCGGAAGATCATACTGAGGTCTACCGGCCGTCACCTGAGCCCAGCACAATCGCCCGTATGACGATCACCACGGGCGCGCCGCCGCCCACGCACCGTACACCCGTCGCGCTCGCACGGGGGTTCCTGACCGGTGGGGTGGTCGGCACGTCGCTCGCCGCGCTCGTCCTGGGCGGGATCGTCGAGAACGTGCCGCTGTTCGTCACGGGGCTGGTCCTGCCCGCGGTCTACGGACTGCTGTTCTTCCTGACCGGTATGCCGAGGCGTGCCCGGGAGGCGGCGGTCGTGCCCCGCACGGCGCTCGCGATGATCGAGAGCCTGGAGGCCGTCGGGGGCGAGACGAGCGACGTACCGGTGCGCTTCGAGCTCACCGTCGCACCGGACGACGGGCCGGCGTACCGGGTAGAGATCACGCAGGACATCAACCTCGTGGACCTGTCCGACTACCGGCCGCGCGGCGTCGTGGTGGTCCAGTACCCGCCGGACAGGCCGTGGCGGGTGCGCATCGTCAAGCGGCCGACACCGGAGTGGGAGGACCGGGCGGCCTCGGCCCGCCTCGACTCGGCGCCCGGGACGGCCAGGGTGGCCGCGCCCCCGGAGGGCTGTGCCTTCGGCTTCATCATGCTCCTCGGCCTGCTCCTCGGCGCGGTCGTCGTGGTCCTGCTGTTCCGCGCGGACCTCTTCGCCCGGGACGACACCGCGAAGCCGCCTTCGGCCGCACGGCCGTCCGTCTCCTCCACGTCGTCGACCACGGTGGTGTCGTCGGCCTCCGGAACGGTCGCCCTGGGCCCAGGCCAGTCGTTTCTCGACAAGGGTGAGCTGGACCGGGCGGTCGGCTCGCTCACCAGGGGTGGGGACACCCGCCCGGCGCTCACCGTCGTCGTGCAGGAGCGCCTGCTGACGGTCGTGTTCTCGCCGACCGGCACGCAGACCCCGGGGCTCGACCCCCGTGCGCTGCCCTACGACGGTTTCCCCGCCCTGGTCGAGGAGGCCACGACCACCCTCGGCGTCCGCTCCCCGCAGACCTGGCAGATCACCGCCGACCGTCTCACCGGCTCCCTCGTCATCAGGGTCGTCGTGACCGGGCCCGAGGGCACGGCGTCACTGGAGGCGAACGGACAGGGCAAGGTGGTGCGGCGCGCGCCCGCACGATGAGGTGCCCTGGGACCGCACTGTTCCGGACGGTAAGGGGTGTGCTCGGTGGCCGTCCCCGAAGTGGCAGGAGGAAAGACGGATGGGCTGGCACGGATATCTGGTGCTGTGGTGTGGCGTGTTCGGCACGGTCGCGCTGGTCGGCTACGGGAGGTCGCTGGCCGGGGTGACCCGGGCGCAGCGAGCGGTCCGGGCGAAGGGGCGGATCGAGAGGGTGGGGGAGCCCCGGCACGGAAGCTCTCCGAGCGAGGGGATAGCCGTGGTCGTCTCCTTCCAGGATCCGTCCACCGGGCAGGAGTTCACCGTCACCAACGACGGTGAGCGGGGCGAGAGGATCAGCGCGGCCTGGACGGGCCGGGAGATCGGCGTCCCCTACCCGAGCGGCAGACCCCACGCCTTCCGGTTCACCAACGACCCCTCCGAAGAAGGCGGGCGCGGACTCGGCTGGCCGACCTTCGCGGTCTTCCTCGTCTACGCCGGTCTGGTCGTCGTCGCCGCGATCGACTGGGGCTGGCCGTGGGCTCTGCTCGGCTTCTGCGGGCCGTGGGCGCTCTCCGGGGTGTACCACCTGCCCGGGAACGTACGCGACAGGAACCGCCGTCTCGACGAACTCGCCGCCATGGCCGCCGTACCCGGCCGCGTCGTCGCCGTACTCAAGAGCGTCAGCACCGACGACGACGGACACACCTCCACCCATCTGGTACCGGTCGTCACCTTCACCACCCTCGACGGTACTGCCGTCACGGCCTACTGCGAGTCAGGACTGCCGGACCCCGCCGGATCGCAGGGCCGGGACGTCGCGATCCACTACGCCCCCGACGACCCGGCCGTCTTCGTCCTGGACGTCGAGGCCGAACGCCGGTCCTGGAAGCGGGACATGGCCGTCAACGTCGTGGGTGTTCTGGTCGTGGCAGCGGCGGCCGTGGTGGGGGTGGTCGCGCTGTGACACGGGTGCCGGGCTATCTTCCCGCCACGGATCCGCTCACGTTCGACTACGAGTATCTGCAACTGCGCGTGGACCGGGGGCCCGTAACGCTACCCCGCCGGCCTGGGTGACGGTGTACGCCAAGGCCCTTCGAGGGGGCCGGACCCGGCTGCAATTCGGGATCGCCGAGGATCTGGGCGAACCGATCTACGGGTGCGTGCCGAACTCCGGACCGGTGTTCTTCCGGCACGAGATCCCGACCGCCGACGAGCCCCTCTACCGCGCCTTCTTCACCGACCTCGCCCACCTGGCTGACCGCCCGATCGCCTCGTAGGGCCAAGGTCGGGACCGATGCTGAGCTCGAGGAGTCCGGCCGCCGCCACGCCCGGGGCCGTGTCGAGCGTGAGGACCTGCAGGCGAACCTCACGGGCGCAGAGTGGACTGACGACGATGCCTTCGCTGCCTGGGGACTGAACGATGCCGCCGGTACCGCCCCGCGCTTGGGCACTGGAGTGGACTGGAGACCTCGCGGCCCGCCTCTTTGAAGCCCACTCGGCATTGGTGCGGTTCCACAGGTCGGCCACGTCTGGCTGCATGCCGCGGTGGTGGGCATGTGCACTGCCCACGCTTCTGCGGCTGGGCCGGGAGAGGTCAGATGGGGAAGGCGGATGCCGCGCGGCCTGCTTGCGGGCCTCGTCGCCGCCGGACTGGCGATTCCGTTCTTGCACCGCCTCATCGACACCGAGGGCAGTGGGAGCCGGCAACGCCGGCACGAGGGAATGGACTCAAGGCACTGCTGCCCGTCATCTTCCTTACCGCGATGGGCATGAACCCGGAACACTCCGCCCGCGGATACGCAGCCGGCGCTGTCGACTACATCAGCAAGCCCATCGACCCTTGGGCCCTGGTGCGGCGCTCGCTCTCAGTTTCTGCGCCGGTCGTGCTGTAGGGGCCCTTTTGTTCTCTGCAGTTCTCCGGAGGGCGTCGGAAATCTGTCGGCGGTGTGCGTGATCTGTCGGCGGTATGTCGGTGGAGGTTGCGACCTTGTGGGGGTTGGTGCTCTCCATGAGCGGCTGCCCCAGAACGCAAGGAGCCTGTCATCGTGTCTTCCGCATCCCAGAGCCGACCGTGGGACGTTCACCGGCTGCCGTCTGCCGAGGACAGGATCTTCCTGGTCACCGGGGGTAACGCCGGGATCGGCTACTTTGCCGCGGAGCAGCTCGCCGCCACCGGCGCCGTCGTCATACTCGGCAGCCGGGACCGCGCGAAGGCCGACGCCGCCATGGCCTCGATCCGCTCCCGCGTCCCCGGCGCGCAGGTGCGCCGCCTACAACTGGACCTCGCCGACCTGTCGTCCCTGAAGACCTCCGTGGACAGGCTGGACCTCGATCGTCTCGACGCGGTGGTCTACAACGCGGGGGTCGCGCTCGACGACCCGCCGCGTCGCGAGACCAAGGACGGCCACGAGCTGATGTTCGGCACCAACCACCTCGGCCACTTCGCGCTGACCCAGTGGCTGGCCCCCCTGCTGTCCGCGGCGCCGGCGGGCCGCATCGTGACGGTGGGAAGCTTCGCGGCGCGGTCCGAGCGACTGGACCTCGGCGATCTCCAGTCGATCCAGGACTACCGGCCCAAGCGCGCCTACGGCCGATCGAAGCTGGCGCAGATGTGCTTCGGCTTCGAACTCGATCGCCGCCTGCGTGCCGTCGGCAGCACGGTGCTCAGTGTGGTGGCCCACCCCGGCGGCGCACTGGACTCCCTCACCCCGTCCCGCCCGCAGGTAGGCGTGACAACCCCGGGCGAGCGGCTGCGCGCCTTGCCCTCCGCGCTCTTGGTGCAGGGCAAGGACGCCGGAGCATGGCCCGTCGTCCGTGCCGTCCTCGACCCGGACGTGCAAGGAGGGCAGCTGTGGGGGCCGAGGGTCTTCGGCCTGCGTGGCATACCGCGGCGTGAGCCCGTCCCCTCCCACATGGCCGACCCGGCCGTCGCCGCTCGCCTGTGGGCGGTCAGCGGTGAGCTGGTCGGCACCGATCCGCACCTCGGCTTTCGGTAGGCGCGAAGCCGCACCCTGGGCGGCCATCCGGCGGGCTCCTGCCATGCTCAGCCCGGCCAACCAGGGTCAGTCACAACCAGTTGCCTGCAGGGGTCGGCAGGCTCGTTCGCTGGCGTAGGGATGAACCGGTACGGCGAGGCCGACCCCGGGTGGTACATGCCGACCTGTGAGGGCCTGGCCCGAGGAGACGCCAGGAGCTGTTTGGCAGGACGACAGGGCTCGGCGCCCCCGCACACCGCGCCCTGGTCCGGGGCCGTCCGACAGCCCAGGGCAGGTCAGCCTCAGCCCAAACCGCCGGCTGTTACCCCGGCCATGCGGGCCCGGTGGTTCGCGGGTGCTGCTCGGCCGGGCGGGGTGTGGCTGGACTTGGCCCGGGCCGGTGCACCGGGTGGAAGTCGGATCCGGCGTGGCGCTGAGACATGCAGGTCGCGCCTGTACCTCGTTCGCGTTGAAACGCCGAAGCCTGGAAGGCCAAGCGGCCGCCCCGGGAACAGCCGGGCCGGCCTGCACGGTTGCATCGACCGAGGGACCGGTGCCGCACGGGCGGGGAACACGGAGACCACAAGGTCGTCCGCCCACCAGGATCCGGGTCCCCGGGGTCGCGGTATGCCTGCCGCGCACTCGGACCAAGACGAATTTGTGCAGGAGGACTGTTTCATGACTGACCGGCCTTTGACGCTCATGGCAGTACACGCCCACCCCGACGACGAGGCCACCGGAACCGGAGGGGTCCTCGCGCGGTACGCGGCGGAAGGCATCCGCACGGTTCTCGTGACGTGTACCGACGGCGGTTGCGGTGATGGACCGGGGGGTGTCAAGCCGGGGGATCCCGGGCACGATCCGGCGGCGGTCGTCTTGATGCGCCGTCAAGAACTTGAGGCGAGCTGTGAGGTCCTGAAGGTCAGGGATCTGGAGCTGCTGGACTATGCCGACTCCGGGATGATGGGCTGGCCGAGCAACGACGCCCCGGGATCCTTCTGGCGGACCCCCGTGCAGGAAGGCGCGGCGCGACTCGCGGAACTCATGCGGCACTACCGACCTGATGTGGTCGTCACCTACGACGAGAACGGCTTCTACGGCCACCCCGACCACATCCAGGCCCATCGCATCACGATGGCGGCGCTGGAGATGACCGCGCTGACACCGAAGGTGTACTGGACCACGATGCCCCGCTCGATGATGCAGCGGTTCGGCGAGATCATGCGCGAGTTTCATGAGGACATGCCGGAGCCGGATCCTGCCGAGGCCGCCGCGATGGCCGAGATCGGCCTCCCCGACGATGAGATCACCACGTGGGTGGACACCACCGCCTTCAGCGGTCAGAAGTTCGACGCGTTGGCCGCACACGCCAGTCAGGGCGAGAACATCTTCTTCCTCAAGATGGGCAAGGAGAGGTTCGGCGAGTTGATGGGCATGGAGACCTTCGTTCGCGTCAAGGACGCCACCGACGCGGCCCTACCCGAGAACGATCTCTTCGCCGGACTGCGCTGATCCGCCCGCCCGCCCGCCCGCCCGGCCGGTAAGCGCATCGACCGCACGGCGCGCTCGAGCGGGTCACATACCCGGAGGCTTCCACGCGAGTTCCACTCCGGCAACCAGCCACGGGATGTGGCTCCTGCCAGCCGTAGCGGGTTGCCTGCTCGACGCCGAGGTTGATGACCATTGCCGCTCGGGCGCTCAGCCCGCACAGGCGCACCGCCGCCAGATGGCAGGCGCCACGGTGTTCCCGCAGTACATGTATGCGCTGCATGGCCGCACCGACCGGGTCGTTGCCGGGGCAGTGCTGCCCGCGCCAGCCGGCGAACAGTGGCAGTGTGTCGGCGTCGTCGGGGGTGCGTAGCAGGCGGCGGCTTCCTCCGCCGGTATCACGGACCGTCCCGCCGGCCAGCCCGCGGTGACCAGGTGGGGCGCCCACGCCTGCCGGACGAGCCCTCACCCGCACCGCAGACAGCCCGTGCACTCCACGCCCGGATCCAGCCCCGGTGACACCCTCAGCGGCGCCGCGCAGCTCCCCCAAACGCCGCGGGGCACTCACCGTCAAGAGTGGCGTGCACCGGCCACGGCACCCGGGACCATCAGGCTGCGCCCGCGGGGCATGCCGGCGCGGAGCAGGTGCACGGGCCCGCGAGAGACGGGCCTTCGTTCCGTTTCCAAGGAGCTGTCAGACGGCGGCTGCGGCAAGCGCGTTACGCCTCCAGGGGGAAACCGGCCCGGGATGCGGCGCGCCTCGCCCCAGAAAAGACTGTGGGCATGCCTTTCCCCCCGGTTGTCGTCCGCTCGTACGATTGAGGTTTCCGATGCATCCGAACCATGCGCTCTGTCCACCCCACGGGATGGAGCACCGGCCTGTCCCGCCCGGTCCGCCCGGCCCGGCCGGACACGACAGGGCCCGTGCGCGGCGGGAGCGGATACAGCAGGTGCTGGCCTGCTCGGCGGCGGGCATGCTGCTCACGGGCTGCTTCGCTGCCGGTCAGCACACAGCCGCCGACCGGGCCGGACGCTCCCTGGCATCCAGCCGGGCACCGTGGACGTCGGCACACAGCAGCCCGGCCCAGGCGCCGCCGGGCACGCGGACGCCGGCCCCGCCGGATGTGAACAGCGTGCTCGCTCGTGCGCTCGAACCGGTCCGGACACGGAGCGGCACCGAGGTGTCCGCCGCCGTTCTGGAGCCCCGGACCGGCCGGCGGGCGGTGTACGGCTCACAGACATACATCACCGCGAGCCTGGCGAAGGTGAACATCCTGGCGGCCCTGCTGCTGCACGCCCAGCGCGAAGGGCAGTCACTCGTCCCGTGGGAGACATCGACGGCCGCCTCGATGATCCAGAGCAGCGACAACGACTCCGCGGATGTGCTGTGGCGGCGTATCGGCGGCGGCCCAGGGCTCGACGACGCCAACAAGACCCTGGGGCTCGCCTCCACCCAGGCAGGACCAGGTCCCCACTGGGGCCTCACTCGCACGACTGCGGCAGACCAACTGACCCTGCTGACGGCCGTGTTCGCCAACCATTCACCGCTCAGCGAAGCCTCACGCCACCTGATCCAGACCTTTATGGGCCGGATCGACGCCGGCCAGGACTGGGGAGTGTCCGCGGAAGGCAGCCGCTGGCAGCTCAAGAACGGCTGGCTGCAGCGTTCCCACTCCCAACGCTGGGCCATCAACAGCATGGGGCGCCTCGAAGCACACGGGAGCACGTTCTACGTCGTCATCCTCTCCCACGGCAGCCCGAGCATGTCGGACGGCATCGCCGCCGTGGAGCGAGCCGCGCGAACAGCCGTACATACCCTTTGCGGCACGCCCCCTCCCGTGCCCCCGATCATCCGCTGACCACTGGCGGCCTCCTTTTCGAAGCCGGTGGACGTCCACGGCGGCCGGCCGCCGCCCCGGATACCGGATGCCGCTCGTTTCCTCGTTCGCCACCGGCCGGCCGCACCCGGGCCGGCCGTGCCTTCAACGGCTCCGGCGCCAGGCGCAGCCGGGCCCATCCGCAGCCGGCTCCAGCTGGGCCCGGCCGGTCGCGCGGTGGTCCTGAGCCCGCCACGTGCCGCTTCCAGGCGGCGGCGTGCTGGTCGGCGGCCATCCGGGCGACCATGCCCAGCGGGCGCGTCAGCGGCAGCATCCGGCCGAACAGCCGGCGGACCCGCTTGTGGCCGTCCTCGCCGGTCAGGCCGTACGCAACGGCGCCGTCCACGGACACCACCCCCGCGGCGCGGACCGGGTTCCGCTCGGCCCAGTGCGCCGGGTGCCGTCGCGGAGCATCGCGAACAGCACGTTGATGCGGCGGCGGTCCTGGACGCAACCCCCGGAATCGAGGTCAGGACCGCGGAAAGACATCTCACGGCGCTAAGAGTCAAGCCGGAGTGGCTTCGAGGAGCGGGGCGAAGGCTCGGTGTTCGTCGTAGGGAATCTGGTGTTGCAGGCAGTGATGGAGCATTCCC
>NZ_JBIWGA010000039.1:0-67868 GCF_044763345.1 Streptomyces sp. NPDC096132 | reverse complement strand
CTGACGACGACGAAGGCGATCCACAGGAAGAACAGCACCACGTAGTGCGGGATGACCAGGATCCACTTCACCAGCCACAGCCAGCGGGACAGCGGGGCGTCGAGCCGCGCGGTGACCCGGACCGGGTGGTCGGGCAGGGCGGCCGGGGACGTCATGGCGGTCACGTCACCTCCCGCTCACGTCGCCAGTCCGGCGCGGCGCGAGGCGCCCGACTCCGGAGCCTCGGAGGTGTCGTCGATCCGGTGCCGCAGTTCGGCGTTGACGTCGACCACGCCGTCCACACCCTGACACAGGCGTACGACGACCGGGACGAGGGACTTGCGCTCAACGATGCCCTTCAGCGAGACCCGACCGTCGACCACCCGCACGGTTACCGCGCCGGGCGTGATCCCGAGGGTGCGGACGAGTACGTCCCCGGAGATTTCCTCCCGGATGGCGCTGTCCCCGCGCAGGAAGACGCGCAGCAGATCGGCCCGGCTGATCAGGCCGACCAGTCTGCCGGCCTCGTCGACCACCGGCAGCCGTTTGACGTGATGGCGTTCCATGACCTGGGCGGCTTCCACGACCGTCCACTGCGGTCTGGCGGTCACGGCGGGGCTGTTCATCAGGCCCTCGGCCGTCACCGCCTCCGCCTTCGCGCGGGCGGCGGGCCGGGGGCGCAGGACCGGCAGCAGGCCGGCCGGGTCCAGCTGCGCGGCCTCCTTGCGCAGCAGGTCCGCCTCGGAGACGACACCCACGGGGTGCTCGTCGTCGTCCACGACCGGTACGGCCGTGATGCCGTACTCGGCGAGCAGCTTGGCGACCTCCTTGAAGCCGGTGTCCCGGCGTACCCGGACGACCGACGTGGTCATGAGATCGCTCACTGTCCGGTGCCACATGGCTCTCGCCTCCCGATGCCGCGGGCGTTCCTCCTTCCACTCTCCGCCCGTCACGGAGCTGCCGCATGGGCCGGTCGGTCCCGCCCGTCGACCCGATCGGACCGGATGACTCGGCGGTGGGGCTGTCGGGTAGGTCGCCGGTGGCGATCGTCAGGGGCGGGGCCCGTAGCGCGACGGACGCCGTGCCGCCTCGTCCGACGAGAGACCTGTCGGGGGAGCTGCGCCCCGGCGCCGGTCCGCCTCGGCGGTGGGCCTTCGGTTCTTGCCGCGCCGGTTCACGGTCGTTGCCAAGGCCGCCCGGAAACGGCTCTGCCTACCGGGTGCCATCAACCGCTCCCGTCTCCCGTGAGCGGCCGCCCCGAAGGACGGTTCCCGCTTCTCGGAGTGCCGGCCCGGTCCGCTCAGGGCTGAGCGCCGTCGCGCCCGTGATCGGCGGCGTACGCGGCGAAAACGTCCGCAGGCGGGCCGCCCGTATGGAGGAAACGCTGGTCGAGGATGGTGGCGAGGTCGTTCAGCGCGCCGGCGAGCAGGGAACCTGCCAGCCGCACCTCCGGCCGCTTCGCTGCCTGCCCGCGCTGGGCGAGAACGGCGGCGTGACCGACCATGGCCGCCAGCGACGAGTGGTCCTCCCCGTCGTGGAAGTAGTACGCCTCGGCGTACTGGGTGAAGTCGATGCGGACGCGTGCGACCTCGGTGGCCAGGCTGTCCAGGAGCAGTGCCCCCGCGGTGCAGTCGAGCTGCGCCGTCGCCGGATCCGCGTCGCGCAGCAGGGCCAGCCGGATGGCCAGGACCCTCCTGCGGGTCAGCGCCGGATATATCTCCAGCACCCAGGAGACGGTGGCCGTCAGGAGGGCGAAACCGACCAGGGCTTCGAGCGGTGAGACCAGGCGCAGCCAGCCCTCGTCGGGTGCGATGTCGCCCAGCCCCAGGGTGGCCACGGTGACCAGCGACAGATACAGGGAGTCGAGCAGCGCCGGCTCCTGCGCCGCCTTGGAGCCGGGGGAGAAGGTGAACGCCCCGGGCATGTGGGGCCAGTAGACGATCGCCCAGCCGAGGACGACAGTCAGGGCCCACATGCCCACCACCGTGACCATGGCGAGCGGCCCGACGAGTCCGACCACGCGCCCGGGCGCACGGAAGCGCCGGGCGAGTCGCCACAGGGCCGTCATCACCAGTCGGCTCAGGCCACCGTGGCGGGTGGGGTGCCAGAGCGTGTGGAACAGGTCCCTCAGGGTGATCATGACGAGCCCGGCGCCGGCCAGCGAGACCAACCACTTCATCCGTGTCTCCCCACGGCCTGACGAATGGGCGGAAGCCCGCTTCCGGAGCCCGGGGCGGGCGAGGGCGCGGCGGGCACCCTGTGCTCATCCGCCCGGATCCTCCGCCGGCACCACGAGTGTGCAGGTCTCCCCGGGCGCGACGGTCACGGCCCGGTCCGCGAGCACCACGCGCAGGGGTGACTCCTCCGAATCGGGCACGCCGATCTCCAGCCGCCCGCTCAGGCGCCGTATGCGCACCCCCCAGTGGCCGCGACAACGCAGCGAGAACCCGTACTCGGAAAGCGCTGGAAGGGGCACCGGATCCAGCCACAGGGCGCCCTCGCGCGTCTCCAGTCCGGTCAGACCGCGCTGGACCAGGTCGAGGGTCCCGGCCATCGCCCCTAGATGGATGCCCTCGCCGGTCGTGCCGCCCTGGACGTCGGCGATGTCCGCCTCCAGGGCCTCCTGCACGTACTGCCAGGCATCGGCCCGTCTGGCCCTGGCGAGGACCAGGCCGTGGACGAGGCCGCTGAGGGTGGAACCGTGGCTGGTGCGCCCGAGGTAGTAGTCGACGGTCCCGCGCCAGACCTCGTCGTCCAGGTGGTAACCGAGACGCTCGAACAGCCGCCGCAGTTCGGCAGGGGAGAAGAGGTGGCCCAGCATGAGGACATCGGCCTGCTTGGACGCCTTGTAGCGGTTGACCGTGTCGCCCTCGGCCTCCAGGATCCGGTCCAGGCGCCGGATGTCGTCGTAGCGCGCCCGGTAGGAGTCCCAGTCCAGCTCGGCCAGATCGTCGTAGCCCTCGAACTGGCTGATCACGCCACCGTGGAACGGCACCCACAACCGCCGCGACACCTCCTCCCACTTCGGGATCTCGTCTCCGTCCAGTCGCACGCGATCGCGCAGTTCCTCCCGACGCCAGGCGGGAAGGCGCCGCAGGAGGTCCAGGGCGCGGCCGAGCACCCACGCGGCGGTGACGTTGGTGTACGCGTTGTCGTCCAGTCCCGGGCGGGCGGCACCCGGGTAGGCGTCGTGGTACTCGTCGGGGCCGACGACCCCTCGGATGTGGTAGCGCTTCGTCCCGGGGTCGAAGTCCGCGAGGTCCGCCCAGAAGCGGGCGATCTGCAGCAGCATCTCGGCGCCCCTGGTGTGCAGGAACTCGGTGTCCCCGGTGGCCTCGCAGTACTGCCAGACGTCGTAGGCGATCGCCGAGCCCACGTGGTGCTGGAGCCGGGAGTGGTCGGGGAGCCAGCGGCCCGAGTGGGGGTTGAGATGCCACTCCTGCGACTCCTCGCGGCCGTCGCTGCCGCTCTGCCACGGGTACATCGCCCCGGCCCGGCCGCTCGCGGCGGCGGCCCGGCAGGCCCGTGGGAGGCGTCGGTACCGGTAGTTCAGCAGAGCCCTCGAGACCTCCGGGAAGTGCAGGTTGAGGTACGGCAGCACGAACAGCTCGTCCCAGAAGACGTGGCCCCGGTACGCCTCGCCGTGCAGCCCCCGGGCAGGGACGCCCACGTCCAGATCAGCCGTGTGCGGTGAGAGCGTCTGCAGAAGGTGGAAGAGGTGGAGGCGCAGGACGCGCCCGGACCGGCCGGGCACCTGGAGCTCCGCGCGCCGCCACAACCGCTCCCAGGCAGCGACGTGGGAGTTCAGCAGGCCCGGGAAGTCCGCCGACGCCGACAACCGGTCGAGCGCCGCCCCGAGCGGATCGCTGATCGCCGCGTCGCGTGAGGTGTGCAGCGCCACGGTCTTCTCCACGGCGGAGGGCCGGCCGGGAGCGAGCGGGACCACCAGGCGGTGGACGGCACGGTGGCGGGCCTGGCGGAGTTCCGACGAGGCCGCGGAGCCCTCGGCGAGGACTGTTCGGGCGGCCATGGCGACAGCGATGTCGGAGGTGCTGGTCCGGCAGGTCAGCCAGACCGTGTGAGGGGCGAGCGCCCCCGTCCGGACCTGGCTCAGCTGGTGCCGGTCGAGTGCGCGATAGCGGTGCACGTTGCCGTTGATCACCTCGCCGTCGAGGCAGGACTCGATCTCGACCTCGCCCGCCCAGCCTTCGGCCGTGAACACCGTCCGCAGCGCCGCCAGATGAGGATCACCCATGTGCACCAGGCGGGTCTGCTCGACGGCGACCACGCCCGCCTCCCTGTCCCGGTGGCGGAAGGTACGGGTGAGCATGGCGCGGCGCAGATCCAGCGTGTGCCGGTGGTCCAGGAGGGTGTGCGGACGGGGGGAGAACCACGATCCCCACGCTCCCTCGGCGCGGCGCAGGCGGAACCGCAGCAGCAGCCAGTTGGGGAGGTTGACCAGGTCCTCGTTCACCACCTGTCGTCCCGCCACGGTCGACCGCGGTCGGTTGTAGCATCCGGCCGCGTAGGTTCCCGGGTAGTGCACCAGGCCCGCCCGGCATTCGGGCACCGCGCCCCGTGTGGCGACATAGCCGTTGCCGAGCGTGCAGAGCGACTCGCGCAATCGTTCGCCGGCGGGGTCGTACCCGTTCCACTCCCACGTCCACTCGGACATCCCTCACCCTCTCCTCAGTGCGCCGGCCGTGGGAGCCGGACCCGCACAGCGAACCTCAGATCCGGTGGGGGACGACGGCGACCGGGCACGCGGAGTGGTGCAGCAGGGCGTGGGCGACCCTGCCGAGTTGCAGACCGAAGTGACCGTGGCGGCGCAGGGCGCCCACGACGATCAGGTCGGCCTCGGACGATGCCTCCAGCAGGGCACGGTGGGCCGGGCCCTCAACCGTGTGCCGGTGGACATCGACCTCGGGATGCTCCCGCACCGCTTCGCGCAGTGCGTCGTCGAGGGTGGCCGAGGCCCCCTCCCCGCCCGCGTCGGCGGCGTCGGCCGCGAGCCCCGTGTCCACCGCGCCGGACTCCGCGGGCGCCTGGTCCGGACTGCGCCAGGCCCGTACGGCGGTCAGGGAGCAGCCTCGCGCCTCGGCTTCGCGGACGGCGAACCGTACGGCGCCCGTGCCTCCGGTCGCGTCACCGACTCCCACCACGACCCGGCCGAACGATCCCCGGACGTTGCGCTCCTCGCCACGGACGACGACGACCGGGCACACGGCACGAGCCGCCACCGTGAGACTGACCGACCCCAGCAGCAGCCCGGCGACCTCGCCGCGTCCGCGAACGCCCGTGACCAGGGCGAACGCCTCGGACGCCGCCCGCAGCAGGGTGGACACCGCGTCGGCGGCCACTACGTCGCCGGAGACCTTCACCTCGGGGTCGCGGAGCCGGGCGCGTTCAGCGCAGGAGGCGACGATGTTCTGCGCCATGACCTCTCCGGCGGGGCGCTCTGTGCGGAACGAGGGCCGGGCTCTTTCGTAGCGCTCCCACAGAGAGGCATGGACGAGCCGCAGCGGCAGCCCGTGGCGTGCCGCTTCGTCCACCGCCCAGTCGACCGCCACCAGGCTGGACTCCGATCCGTCGATGCCCACGACCAGCGGGAGTTCCATCGGGGCCACCGCCTTTCGTCCCGTTGCCGACAGGCCCTCTTTGAATACCGTCGCACCGCCCGGGCGCCGCCGCGACATACGAGCCGACGCATGGTCGGGCGGCGGTCGGCCGGGTTGCGGTGAGCCGGGTCGCGACGATGCTGGAGATGTACGGCCCGGCCCGCCGTCGGCGTGCTGCACAAGGACCTGGGACATGCCTGACACCCCGCACACCGTGAGCGATGTGATGACCTCCCCGGTCGTCGCCGTCCGGTGCGACACGCCCTTCAAGGAGATCGTGCGGGCCATGACTCAGCGGCACCTCAGTGCCGTGCCGGTCGTGGACGGCGAGGAGCGAGTCGTCGGTGTCGTGTCCGAAGCCGATCTGCTGCCCAAGGAGGAGTACCGGGACCGCGATCTCACCCGGGCCGAGCAGCTCCGGCACCTGTCCGAACTCGCCAAAGCGGGGGCGGTGACCGCCGAGCAGCTCATGACCGCTCCCGCGGTCACAGTCCACCCGGACATCACCCTGGCCCAGGCGGCCAGGATCATGGCCGTCGAGCGGGTGAAGCGGTTGCCCGTGGTCGATGACCAGGACCGACTGCGGGCCATCGTCAGTCGCGGCGATCTGCTGAAGGTCTTCCTGCGGTCGGACGACGCCCTGGAGGAGGAGATCCGTCGCACGGTGGTGTCGTATCTGTTTCCCGCCCTCAGCCACACCATCCACGTGTCCGTGCACAACGGGGTCGTCACGCTCCGGGGGCGGGTCGACGACGCCTCGCTCGTCCGGGTCGCCGAGCGCCTGGTCCGGGCCGTGGAGGGGGTGGTGGACGTGGAGTCCCGGCTCAGCGGCGGGAGCGCCACCCCGGACGTGCCCGAGGCCGGCCGCTGACCGGTGCACGAGGCGTGAACGCGGACTCGTGAACGCGGACTGTGGACACTTTCAGGGGGCAGGGCTCGATGCCCGCTTGCACGGCCCGAAGGCGTAGTGCCCCGTCGGTGATGTTGCGGCCCCGGCTTCCCGGACCGGTTCCAGTACTTCCGACAGATGCCATGAGGCGGGGAACATCAGTGCCGCTCCCCCGACGCGAGCACTCGAGGCGAGAGCCTCCCGCACCGCCTCGGGGATCTGTCTCTCCGGACGGGACCGCCGTCGGTGGCCCGTGTCCGTTCAGCCATCGGCCGGAGTGATGCGCCGGCCCGTGAGGTGTGCGGGCCGGATCGACACCCACATCTCGCGTTCACCGCCCGGCCAGGGAGTGGTGTGGGCGTGTTCGGTGAGCCTGCGCACGGCGTCGGGCTCCGTGACGACGCTCGCGGGGCCGACGGCGAGGACACTCCAGCCCTGGCTCAGGGCCTCGTCCATGTGGTCGACCTCGAAGGCGACCTCGGTTCCGACAGCCGCCGCGGGCGTGGAATTCGGCGCGGTCCGGAAGACGATCGCGTCATCGACGACCTCGTAGTTGACCGGAACGACCGCCGGTCGGCCGTCGGACGCCGACACCGCGATGCGCCCCACGCCGTGGGTGGAGAGCAGGGCGCGGCATTCCTCCGGGCCGAGATCCCGCAGCTGAGGACGCAGCAGCGCCTGCCCCTGACCGGGAGGCAGATCCGCTCCTCCGCCGCGCAGGGAGGTGACGGTGGTGCCCAGCGTGTCGGCCAGCCTGATCAGGGTCGCCACACTCGGGTCTGCGGGCCGTTCCTCCAGGTACTCCAGGTAGCCGGGGGACATGCGGGCACGGCGGGCCGTCTCCTCACGGCTGAGCCGTTGTCTTCGGCGTTCGACGGCCACGCGTCGGCCGATGTCACCGGGGCGGGGCGTCTCCGGCGGCCTGGCCTCCGCCTCTGCCGTGTCGGATCCGGCAGGGGCATGCGTGGTCCCGGGCTGCCCGTGTTCGAGATGGCGGATGTGCGCGTCGGGCCCGGGGAACACGAGCGTCACTTCGTCGGTGTCCGACCAGCGCACGTCGTAGGGCGGAGTTCCGTCCTCGTGATGGAGTCCGACGATCTCGCCGTCGCGCCGGGCGGCGCCGGTCGTCGTGCTTTCGATGACGAGTTGGTCGCCGAGGTGAGCTCTCATGACGCCGCCCTCTCCTCAGAGTGGTGCTGTATCCAACGTGCCACGCGCGGCGTGCGGCCGCACGGGACCGATCGGCCGGGAGGCTGTCCGACCGGCTCCCGCACGGCCGTGAACCGACTGAGCCGGTCAGCCGGTGATCTCGATGCGCTGAGCCTTGCCCTTCTCGGTCTTGGGGACCTTCACCGTGAGGACACCGTTGGTGAGATCCGCGCTGATGTGTTCGGTGTCGGAGTTCGGCGGCAGAATCGTCCGGTAGTCGAACTGGCCGATATGGCGGGTCTGCCGACGGACCGTCCCGGCGTGCTCCTTCTCCCTGATCTCGCCGTGGATGTCGAGTTCGCCTTCGGCGACCTCCACGGTGATCTGGTCCTTGTCCACTCCGGGCAGCTCCAGTTCCACCAGGTAGGCGTCGTCGGTGTCCTCGATGTCGGCCAGGGGTGCCCACGGCTCGGCCGCGCCGAACCCGGGGAAGCCGGCCCCGGGAAAGGCGGCGTGCATGAGCTGGTCCACCCTGGCACGCAGGTCCTCCAGCTCCCGCAGGGCTGCCGGGAGCGCACCTCTGCTGTGTCGTGCGGGATGTGTCATGGCTCGTTCCTCCTTGACTTCTGCCTCGGCGGTCGCGGTGTCGCCGTCGGTCACGTGGCCCGGCCGGCGGCCTGCCGTCTGCGTGGCTGCGGCGCGCCCATGCCCCCGATGTCGCGCTCGGCGGTCTTCAGCAGCTGCTGGGCCAGGTCGTTCAGGGCCCGGCCGGCGGCCAGTTCGTCGCCGATCTCCGGAACGTTCGCGTCCGCCGGATGGCAGCGCGCGGCCCCGTGACCGGTGAGTTCTGTGCTGCCCGTGTCCAGGATCAGACGGGCCTTGGTCGTTCCTTCGTCGTCCTCGAACAGATGAAGACGAACCTTCCATTCCGACGTGTGCGGCATCGCTTTCCTCCTCACCTCGATCCGGACCGATGCGATCCGGACGGGGCTCGTTCGGGGATTCGGGGCCGTGCGGAGGCGGCCGACAGTTGTTCCTCGATGCGGCGCCGGACGTGCGCGGTGAGCACGCTCAGCCGCTCGGAGGTGGTCGCGCGGGGCGCGACGGGCGCCCGGATCCGGCGGGCGGCGGAGCGCAGGTCTCCCAGGTCCGTGGTGAATCTGCCCCGGCACTCGTCGAGCGTGGGCCTGGGGCCGGTGCGCTGCCCGTTGCGCATCACCGTCTCCAGCAGCGGAACGCCGTCGGCGGGAGGCCGCTCGTCGGCGAGACCGATCACGTCGGCGCAGCCGGGGCGGCGGAACACCTGCTTGCGGCCGGGTGCCGTCACCTTCGCCGACGACAGCTTCATCACCGGGCGGCCCTCGAACTCCACCAGCTTGTACGCGGAGTCCAGGTACGGCGCGTCGGCCGAGACGCCGACACGGGTGCCCACGGCGTACGTGTCGATCGGTGCTCCGGAGCGGACGAGGTCGTCCACGGCGTACTCGTCGAGACCGCCACTGGCGATGATCCGCACGTCCGGCAGACCCGCCTCGTCCAGGATCGACCGGGCCCGTACCGCCAGGTCCCCGAGGTCACCGCTGTCCAGCCGTACGGCGGAGCCGGGCCCGCGGTCCAGGTCTCTCAGGACACGTGCCGCCACGCGGACGCCTTCCTCCGTGTCGTAGGTGTCCACCAGCAGGGTCACCGGGCCGGGGTGGGACCGGGCGAAGGCGCGGAACGCCTCTTCCTCCGAGTCGAGTGCCTCCACGAAGGAGTGGGCCATCGTGCCGACGGCGGGGATGCCCTCGGCGGTGGCCGCCGCCACGTTGCTGGTCCCGGCGAAGCCGACCATCGCGCCCAGTCGAGCGGCCTGGAATCCCGCCTGCGGACCGTGGGTGCGCCGCAGGGAGAAGTCGACGACGGGGCGACCGTCCGCCGCGAGCACACAGCGTGCGGCTTTCGAGGCGATCGCTGTCTGATGGCTGAGCTGGTTGAGGACGTACGTCTCGGCCAACTGCGCCTGCGGAAGCGGTGCGGTCACTTCCAGCAGCGGCTCACCGGCGAGCACGATCCGCCCTTCCGGAACCGCCCGTACCCGGCCGGTGAACGTCAGGCCGAGCAGCGGCTCCAGATCCCGTGGCGGACGGTGCAGCGCGGCAGCGAAGGCGTCGACATCCTCGGGGCCGACCCTGAAGCCGCCCAGGTAGTCGAGTGCCGACTCCAGGCCGGCCGCCACGAGGAAGCCGCGTTCGGGGGGCAGGTCGCGGACGAAGAGGCTGAACGTCGCCAGGCCGGTCGTCCCCTCCCGCAGGTAGGACATGGCCATCGTGACCTCGTACAGATCGGTGGTCGTCGCGTCCGACATCGGGGTCACCTCCTGGACTTCCGGGTCGGTCACCTTGCGTCACCGGTGGAAGCGCGCGGACCACTGGGGCTCCACCAGCTCCCACTCCGCGCCCCACCGCGCGTACCTTCTCCGGTCCAGGACCAGACGCATGCCCGCCCACGCCGCGTAGGACCCGGCGGCCACACCGAACCCCGCCATGGCGCCCACCATCCAGCCACTGGTCGTCGCGTTGAGAGTGCTCGCCGGTGCGGTGGTGACGGTTCCGTCCCGGTCCACCCACACCCGCACGGTGGCACCCGCGGGAGTTCCCGGCTTCACGAGGGCCGCTCCCGTCCGCACGACACCGTCGGTGTCGGTCCAGCGGACCTGTGCCGACTGCTTCGCCCAGCCGTCGTCGCTCTTGACGCTCGATGTCAGCCGTGCGGTGACCTGGTGCCGCTCCGCCGTCTGGGCCCGCACGGTGCGCATCGACGCCTCGTAGGCCGCCAGCCCCGCGCCGACCGCAGCCGCCGGCAGACCGAGGACGAGAACGACCATCAGGACACGGCGGAACCAGCACTCGAACCTGTCGGACGCACGTCTCAGGGAGTTCGGGCCCTTGGGTGCGTGATCGCCACGCCTCGACGGCGGACCGGGTGTGTACGGCGAACCTTGCGCGCTCATGACTGGGCCTCCAGCAACTCGCCGGCCGTCCCCCACCACCAGCCTCCACCGTCGAACGGCAGGCGGCCCGGGGCACAGGGCCGAAGGTCCCCGCCCTGCCGGTTTCCGGCCCAGGCCCACCGATTGCGGGCCGTCTGCGAGGGCCGCGGTCACGTCGGTCATATCTGGGGCACGACCACGACGGGACACGGCGCGTGATGCAGCAACGCGTGATTGATCAGGCCCAGTTGCAGGCCCGGGTGCCCCTGTCGGCTACGGGCGCCGACGACCAGCAGGTCCGCCTTCGACGCCGCGTCCAGCAGCGCTCGGCGGGCCGGGCCCTCGATCACCTCGGGGCTCACCCGGGCGTCGCGATACCGCCGCGCCGGACCGCGCAGGGCGTCGTCGAGCACCTGGGACGGCGGGCGCCGATGGGCCTCCAGGGCGTACCACGACCGGGCCGGCCGTGGGGTGAGAGCCCTGGACGACGGGTTCCAGGCGTGCACCGCCGTCAGCCGGCAGCCCCGCACGTGGGCCTCCCGGAACGCGAACTCCAAGGCCGTGCCGCTGGCCTCCCCCTCCTCGACGCCGACGACGACGTTCCCGAACCGGCCGTCCCGGTGCTCCACGGCACCGCGCACCACGACGACCGGGCAGTCCGCCCGGGCCGCCACGGCCAGGCTGACCGCGCCCAGGAGCAGGCCGGTGAGGTCTCCGAGTCCCCTGGCCCCGAGCACCAGCGCGAAGGCGTTGCGGCCCCTGTCGACGAGGGCGGAGGCGGCGTCCTCGTGCAGCACCTCGCTCGACAGTGCGACCGTTGACGCTCTTTCCCCGGCGCGCTCCGAGGCGGCACTGATCACGTCGGACGCCTCGTGCTCCCCGGCGGCCGCATGCAGGAGGTGGAGCGGCACGCCGTGCCGGACCGCCTCGTCGGCGGCCCAGTCCACGGCCTGCAGACTCGCTTCGGACCCGTCGATGCCGACCACCAGGGGAATCGCCACCGCACCTGTCTCCTCTCGTGGCGGGTGCCACATGCCCGGCCTCCTCCTCCATGGCTCCACATGCGCCGAGGAGGGGATTGGGGTACTCCTCGAAGGAGAGAAGCACCGCGCTCGGCATGCCAGCGACGTCCGGACCCTGCACGCGATCGGACTCGTTCACCGTCATCCACCGTCGTATCCAGCTTCGTACGAGACGGAGGCCGCCGCCATGCAACCGGTCGTCACCGTGGGCCTCGACGGCTCACCCGAAAGCCTTGCCGCCGCCCGATGGGCCGCCGACGAGGCCGAGAAGCGCAGGCTCACGCTGCGCCTGCTGCACGCGTGGCCCCTGCTCGCACCGGAACCGGCCCATGCCCCCTCCGAAGTCGATCAGAACTACTGGGCGAAGCGTCTCGTCCACACCGCGCGGGCGGAACTCCAAGCCCGCCACCCCGACCTGACCATTGTCGGGAGCCTGATGGCCGACGACGCCCAGCACGCCCTGCTCCAGGCGGCGTCGGAATCCGAGATGCTCGTGCTCGGCTCGCGAGGGCTGGAGTCCGTCGAGAGCTACTTCCTGGGCGACATCAGCATGCCCGTCGTGGCGCGGGCGGAGCGGCCTGTGATCCTGGTCCGCGCCGAGACCCGCGAGGAGGGCGCACACCCAGCGCCCGCGAGCGGCGTGGTCGTGGCGCTGAAACTCCGTGGTTCCAGCGACGACCTGCTCGACTTCGCGTTCCACAGTGCCGCCGCCCGGGGCGTTCCCCTGATGGCGGTCCACGGCCGAAGCGTGCCACTCCACGCGCGCCTGCCCTGGGGTGTGGATCACGACGTCAGCGAGGAGATGACGAAGGACGCGCGCAAGGAGCTGGGCAAGGCGCTCCGCCCCTGGCACGAGAAGTACCCACAGGTGGACGTGGCCGACAGCATCCGTCTCGCGAGCCCGGCCAAGGCCGTCGTACAGGCCGCGGAAGGCGCCGCGCTCCTGGTCGTCGGCCGACGCGCCCACCGGCACGGTGTGGCACCCCACCTGGGTCCCGTCGCCCACGCCGCCCTCCATCACGGACGCTGCCCCGTCGCCGTCGTCCCCCATGACTGAGGCCGGCCACCACGGGAAGCAGCCGCCGCGCGCGGAGGTGTGCGAGACCCATTCCGCGATCGTGTTCTTCGCCGGCGAGCGCGCCTACAAGGTCAAGAAGCCGGTGAACCTCGGGTTCCTGGACTACACCACGCGGGCGGCTCGGCGAGCGGCCTGCGAACGTGAAGTCACGCTCAACCGCCGCTTCGCCCCGGACGTCTATCTCGGCCTGGGCGAGTTCCGCGGCCCCGACACCCAGGTGTCCGAGCCACTCGTGGTGATGCGGCGCATGCCGGCGGACCGACGCCTGTCCCGCCTGGTACGACAAGGGGCGGCACTGGACGACGTCCTGCGGAGCGTCGCCCGGCGCCTTGCCGCGTGGCACGCGGACGCGCCCCGTGGCCGGGACGTGGATGAGCAAGGCACGCGGGACGCCCTGTCATCGCGGTGGGAGGCCGGCTTCGCGCAGGTCCGCGCGTCGGCCGACGACGGCTCCGTCCCCGACGGGGTCACGGAGGTGGAACGGCTGGTGCGCCGCTATCTCTCCGGCCGCGAGCGGTTGTTCGCGTCCCGTATCGAGCAGGGCCGGGTGGTCGACGGCCACGGCGACCTGCTCGCCGAGGACGTCTTCTGCCTCGACGACGGCCCCCGCGTCCTGGACTGCCTGGAGTTCGACGACCGCCTGCGCTACGTCGACGGCCTGGACGACGCCGCGTTCCTCGCCATGGACCTGGAACAACTCGGAGCCCCGGAGGCCGCCGCGTACTTCCTCGCGCGGTACAGCGAGTACTCCGGCGACCCCGCCCCCGCGTCCCTGTGGCACCACTACGTCGCCTACCGGGCGTTCGTCCGCGCCAAGGTCTCCCTGCTCCAGGCCCGTCAGGGCGCGCCCGGCGCGCGTTCGGCGTCACGTCGGCTGGTCTCGACGACGCTGCGGCACCTTCGCACCTCCGCCGTCGGCCTGACCCTCGTCGGCGGGCTGCCGGGCAGCGCGAAGTCCACCCTCTCCGGCGCCCTGGCCGACCGGCTGGGGCTCACCCTGCTCAGCAGCGACCGTGTCCGCAAGGAACTCGCGGGCATTCCCGTGGAGCGGTCCGCGTCAGCCCCCTACGGCGAGGGGCTGTACACACCCGCGTGGACCGCCAGGACCTACGCCACTCTCCTCGACCGTGCGGCCGCCCTGCTGTCCGCCGGCGAGTCCGTCGTCCTGGACGCCACCTGGTCCGACACGGCACAGCGAGAAGCGGCACAGCGCGTGGCCGAACGCACCGGCGCCGACCTGGTCGCCCTCCACTGCCAGGTACCGGACGACGTGGCAGCGGCCCGTCTGAGGGAACGCTCCGCCGGCCCGTCCGACGCCGACCTCGACATCGCCACCGCCATGGCGGCAAGGGAACCCGCGTGGCCCGATGCCGTCGCCGTGGACACCAGTGGCCCGTTGGAGTCCGCGGTCGGCCGGGCGCTGGAGGCCGTACGTCCCTGGGGCGCGGGCCAGGCACCGGTCTTCCGCCGCCCCTACATGGAGCCGGACTGACGGGAGAGCCGCCCCTACCTGGAGCCGGACTGAAGGGAGAGACGAGTGCGACGCGGAGGCCCGTGTTGCCGGGGTGCACCGCCGGGGTGACCGTGGAGGTGATGCGGAGCGAGGGAGTGAGTACCGTGCGAGCGCTCGTCCATCACGGCCCGGGACACATCTCCTGGGACACCGTCCCGGACCCCAGGACGGAGGAGACCACCGACGCGATCGTGCGCGTCGACGCCACCACCGTCTGCGGCAGCGATCTGCACATCCTGCGAGGAGACCTCCCCGAGGTGAAGCCCGGAACGGTCCTCGGCCACGAGGCCGTGGGCGAGGTCGTGGAGGTCGGCAGCGATGTCCACGGCCTGCGCCCGGGCCACCAGGTGATCGTGTCGTCCGTCTCGGCCTGCGGCCGCTGTCAGGCGTGCCGCGACACCAGGCGCGGGCAGTGCCGAGGAGGCGGTGGCTGGATCCTCGGAAACCAGATCAACGGAACGCAGGCCGAGTTCGTACGCGTCCCCTTCGCCGACCACTCCACCCACCCACGACCTCCCAGCGTCCCGCTCGATGACGCGCTTCTGCTCGCCGAGGTACTCCCCACCGCATACGAGGTCGGGGTACAGAACGGACACGTCGGGCCCGGGGACACCGTCGTCGTGGTGGGCGCGGGGCCCGTCGGTCTCGCCACGGTCGTCGTCGCACGGCTCTACTCCCCCCGCCGGATCATCGTCGTGGACCTGTCCGAAGCCCGGCTGGAAGCCGCCGCCAGGCTGGGCGCCGATGCCGCCGAACTGCCGGGGAAGATGATCGCCGAGCTGTCCGACGAGCCGGGCGCCGATGTCGCCATCGAGGCATCCGGCGAACCCGACGGCTTCGTGCTGTGCACCCAGGCCGTCCGCGCCGGAGGACACATCGCCAACATCGGGACGCACGGCAGACCGGCCACGCTGCACCTCGAGTCCCTGTGGCGGAAGAACGTGACCATCAGCACCGGCCAGGTGGACACGTCCTCCACACCGTGGCTGCTGGAACTGTTGATGTTCGGACGCCTGCCCGTGTCCCAGCTCGTCACCCACACCTTCGGCCTCGACCGCATGGAGCACGCCTACGAGGTGTTCTCGCAGGGCGCCACCACGGGTGCTCTCAAGGTCGTGCTGCACCGAGAGTGAGAGGGGCCGCGGGGACTGGAGCCGGAGCGGGCCGGCCAGTCGCATGACCGAAGGGCCGGGAGGAGCGCCGATGCACCGGGAAACAATCCGCAAGGACACCACGCCGGTCGTCCCGCCCCGTCTCGCCGACTACGACCGGGCACGCTCGGACTTCACCTGGTCGCAGGCGCGCACCGAGCTGGCCGGGCTGCCCGGCGGTGGGCTCAACATCGCCCACGAGGCGGTCGACCGGCACGCGGCCTCCGACCACGCGGACAAGGCCGCCCTGCGATGCGTCGCCCGGGACGACTCCGTCGCCACCGTCACATACGCGGAACTGGCCCGCCGCACGGCCCGCTTCGCGAACGTCCTGCGGTCACTCGGCGTCGGACACGGCGACCGGGTGTTCACCCTGCTCGGCCGCTGCCCCGAGCTGTACACCACGGTGCTGGGCACGCTGAAGAACACCAGTGTGCTCTGCCCGCTCTTCTCCGCATTCGGACCCGACCCGGTGGAGCAGCGGCTGCGCCTGGGGGACGCGCGGGTCCTGGTCACCACCGCGGCTCTCTACCGGCGCAAGGTCGCCGAACGCCGGGCATCGCTCGCCGGACTGGAACACGTCCTGATCGTCGGGCCCGGCGGCGCGGAACTTCCCGGCACCGCCTCCTTCGACGACCTGATGGCCGCCGCCCCGGACACCTTCACCATCCCGGCGACGTCCCCCGACGACATGGCCCTGCTGCACTTCACCAGCGGCACCACCGGCACCCCCAAGGGCGCGGTCCACGTCCACCAGGCCGTCGTCGCCCACTACGCCACGGCCGCGTACGCCCTCGACCTGCACCCCGGGGACGTGTACTGGTGCACCGCCGACCCCGGCTGGGTCACCGGCATGTCGTACGGGATCATCGCCCCGCTCGTCCACGGCGTGACGGTGGTCGTCGACGAAGGGGACTACGACGCCCGGCGCTGGTACCGGATCCTCGGCGAGCAGCGGGTGAGTGTCTGGTACACCGCGCCCACGGCCCTGCGCATGCTCATGCGCGCCACACCGCGCCAGGGCCCGTACGACCTGCCGCGCTCCCACGACCTGTCGGCCCTGCGCTTCGTCGCCTCCGTCGGCGAGCCCCTCAACCCGGAGGCCGTGCTGTGGGGGCGGGACGTGCTGGGTCTGCCGGTGCACGACAACTGGTGGCAGACCGAGACCGGCTGCATCATGATCGCGAACTTCGCCGCCTGCGAGGTCCGGCCCGGCTCGATGGGGCGACCGCTGCCCGGCGTCGAGGCGACCGTGCTGGAGCAGGGCGAGGACGGCCGGGCCCTGGTCGTCGACGGCCGGGTCACCGAGGTGCGACGCGCCGATGCCGAGGGCGAGTTGGCACTGCGGCCGGGATGGCCGTCGATGTTCCGCGGCTATCTGCACGACAAGGAGCGCTACGACGCCGCGTTCGCGGACGGCTGGTACCTGACCGGTGACCTGGTCCGCCGGGACGCGGACGGCTGGTACTGGTTCGTGGGGCGTGCCGACGACGTCATCAAGTCGGCCGGCCATCTGATCGGCCCGTTCGAGGTGGAGAGCGCGCTGATGGAGCACCCTTCGGTGGCCGAGGCCGGCGTGATCGGACGGCCGGACCCGGTCGCCGGGAACGTCGTCAAGGCGTTCGTGTCGCTGCGCCCCGGTGTCCCGCCGAGTCCGGGTCTGGAACGGGAGCTGCTGGCTTTCGGCCGCCGCAAGCTGGGGCCCGCCGTCGCGCCGAGAGAGATCGCGTTCGACCAGAACCTGCCCAAGACGCGCAGCGGGAAGGTGATGCGCCGCCTGCTGCGCGCACGTGAACTCGGCCTGCCCACGGGCGACCTGTCCACCCTGGAGGGATCCTCATGAGCCTGGCCCGCCCCACCCGCACGCGCAAGGACCCGAAGCCCAGGAAGGGCGGCAGGAAGAAGACCGCGACGGCCAAGAAGGCGCCCAGGAAGGCGACGAGCACGGGGCACCGGACGGATCTGCTGGAAGCCATGCTGCGCATCCGGCGCTTCGAGGAGCGGTGCGTCGAGCTCTACAGCGCCACGAAGATCCGCGGCTTCGTCCACCTGTACATCGGTGAGGAGGCCGTCGCCGTCGGCGTCAACGAGGCGCTGACACCCGAGGACGCGGTCGTCGCCACCTACCGCGAACACGGCCACGCCCTGGCGCGCGGGATCACGGCCGAGGCCGTCATGGCCGAGATGTACGGCAGGACGACCGGGTGCAGCGGCGGCCGGGGCGGGTCCATGCACCTGTTCGACGCGACCCGGCGTTTCTACGGCGGCAACGCGATCGTCGCCGGCGGGCTTCCCCTGGCCGCCGGCCTCGCGCTCGCGGACCGCATGCGCGGACAGGACCACGTCACCTGCTGCTTCTTCGGTGACGGAGCCTTCGCCGAGGGCGAGTTCCATGAGACGGCGAACCTCGCGGCCCTGTGGAAACTACCCCTGCTGCTCGTCTGCGAGAACAACCTCTACGCCATGGGCACGGCCCTGGAACGGCACGAGGCGCAGACCGACCTGGCGATGCGGGCCGCCTCGTACGGCATGGTCGCCTGGGCCGTCGACGGCATGGACGTGGAGGCCGTCGAACAGGCCGCCCGCCGGGCCGCCGAGGCCATCAGGGCCGGTGCCGGGCCGCATTTCCTCGAACTGCGCACCTACCGCTTCCGGGCCCACTCCATGTACGACCCGGACCGCTACCGGGACAAGGCGGAGGTCGAGCGCTGGAAGCACCGGGACCCGATCATCCGGCTCCTCGACCGCATGCGCGAGGACGGCGACCCGGTCGACGAGACACTCGCCGGGATCGAGCGCCGGGTCGCCGCCGAGGTCGACCACGCCGTGGAGGCGGCCGAGCGGGCGCCCGAGGAACCCGTGGAGCATCTCCTGCACCACGTCACCAGCGCTCCGGCGGAGGTGGACTGACCATGGGGGACGGCGAGCGGCCCGAGGCGGCGAAGACGACCTACCGGGAGGCGATGCGCGAGGCACTCCGGGAGGCGCTGCGCTCCGACGACCGGGTCTTCCTGATGGGCGAGGACGTGGGCCGCTACGGCGGATGCTTCGGCGTCAGCCTCGGGCTGCTGGAGGAGTTCGGCCCCGCACGTGTCCGCGACACTCCGCTGTCGGAGTCCGGGTTCGTGGGGGCCGGCATCGGCGCCGCCCTGGCGGGGATGCGGCCGATCGTCGAGATCATGACCGTCAACTTCAGCCTGCTCGCCCTCGACCAGATCCTCAACAACGCCGCCACCCTCCTGCACATGTCGGGCGGTCAACTGGCCGTACCGCTGGTCATCCGCATGACCACGGGCGCCGGACGGCAGCTCGCCGCCCAGCACTCGCACAGTCTGGAGGGCTGGTACGCGCACATCCCCGGCATCCGGGTTCTCGCCCCCGCCACGCTCGAGGACGCACGCCACATGCTGGCTCCGGCCCTCGCGGACCCCGACCCCGTACTGATCTTCGAGCACGGGAGCCTCTACAACGTCTCCGGTGAACTCCTTCCCGTTACCGCGCCCGTGGACCTGGACCACGCGGCGATCCGCAGGAGTGGCACCGACATCTCACTGATCACCTACGGGGGTTCGCTGCCCAAGGCCCTCGCGGCGGCGGACGAGCTGGCTGCCGTGGGCATCAGCGCCGACGTCATCGACCTGCGCACCCTCCGGCCCCTCGACACGGGGGCCGTCGCCGATTCCGTGGCCCGCACCCACCGCGCGGTGGTCGTCGACGAGGCATGGCGAACGGGAAGCCTCGCCGCCGAGGTGTCCGCCCGCATCGCGGAGGAGTCGTTCTACGAACTGGACGCGCCCGTCGAGCGGGTGTGCAGCGCGGAGGTGCCCATGCCGTACGCCCGCAGGCTGGAGGAGGCCGCCCTGCCGCAGACCGCCGACATCGTGGCGGCCGCCCGGCGGGCGGTGGGCTGACCATGGCCGAGTTCACCATGCCGTCCCTCGGCGCCGACATGGACGAGGGCACGCTCCTCGAGTGGCTGGTGGCACCCGGCGACCCCGTCCACAAGGGCGATCCGGTCGCCGTCGTCGAAACCGCCAAGTCGACCATCGAGGTGGAGTGCTTCGAGACCGGAACCATGGCCGAGCTGCTCGTCGAGCCCGGTACGACGGTGCCGGTGGGCACACCGCTCGCGCTGATCGGGACGACGGCGGAGAAGAGCGGGAAGGCGACGGAAGAACCCGAGAGGGCGACGAGGAAGAAGCCCGCGAAGGCGGAGAAGCGACGAGCGGCCTCTCGCACTCCGAAGAAGGGCGAGCCGTCCAAGCCCCCGCCCCCCGAACCCGCCACGGTGCCGGCCCCCGAACCCGCCACGGTGCCGGCCACCGAACCCGCCACGGTGCCGCCCCCCGACGCTGCCATGGTCCCAGCCCCCGAACCCGCCACGGTGCCGACCCCCGAACCAGCCACCGGCACGGGCCCGGTACCGTCCACCGCCGGACGGGGCGGCCACCTGGAGGCGGGCCCTCTGGTCCGGCACCTCGCGGAGCAGAGCGGCGTCGACCTGGAGACGCTGCACGGCTCCGGCCCCGGGGGGCGCGTCACCCGAACCGACGTCGAGGAAGCGGCGGCCGCCCTCGTCACTGAACACCCACCGCGCTTGCGGGCAACCCCCTTCGCCCGGCGGCTCGCCGCCGAACTGGGTGTCGACCTGACCACGGTGAGGGGAACCGGCAAGGACTCGGCGGTCCGTGCCGCGGACGTACGCCGGGCAGCCCCAGGTCCGGCGACGGAGGCCCCGCCCGCGCACGCCGAAGCTCCTCCCGTACGTCCGTCCGACGAGCGCCTCCCGCAGGACCGGGGGACGGCCATGCGCGAGGCGATCGCCGGTCTGATGAGCCGGGCCAACCGGGAGATTCCCCACTACTACCTCTCCACGACCGTGGACATGGCAGCCGCGATGAACTGGCTGCACGAACACAACCGGCGCAGCCCGGTCGGTGAACGGCTGCTCCCCGCCGCCCTGCTGCTGAAGGCCGCGGCCCTGGCGGCCCGGGAGGTCCCCGAGCTCAACGGTTCCTGGACCGACGGCCACTTCACGGCAGGGGAGGGGGTACACCTCGGCGTGGCCGTTTCGCTGCGTGGCGGAGGGCTCGTCGCCCCCGCCCTGCACCACGCCGACACTCTGGCACTCCCACAGTTGATGGCGGACCTGAAGAACCTGGTCTCCCGGGCCCGTACAGGCAGACTGCGGGGCTCCGAAGTGTCGGACGTCACGATCACCGTCACCAACCTCGGGGACCAGGGTGTGGAGACCGTGTTCGGAGTGATCTATCCGCCGCAGGTGGCCCTCGTCGGTTTCGGGCGCGTCGTCGACCGGCCGTGCGCCGTCGACGGCCTGCTGGGCGTGCGGCCCGTGGTCACGGCGACCCTCTCGGCCGACCACCGGGCAACGGACGGCGCCGTCGGCGCCCGCTACCTCACGGCGGTCACCCGCCTCCTGCAGAACCCGGAGCAGCTGTGAACAACATCGACCGAACCGACGCGCTCGACATGGTGCGGGAATCGATCTCTCAGGTGGTTCCTGACGCCGACGTCGCCGCCCTGGGGCCCGACGAGGCGTTCCGTGACGTGCTGGAGATGGACTCCCTGGACTTCCTGAGCTTCGTGGAGGTGCTCAGCGAACGGTCCGGCGTCCGTATCGACGACGAGGACACGCCTCGGCTGACCACGCTGTCCGGCAGCGCCGACTTCCTGGTCGCCCGCGCACGGTGACCCGCGCCCCGTGGACGGGAACGACTCAGACCGCTTCGGTGTCGTCGACGACATCCACCACGTCGTCGATGTCCCGTACGGAGGCGAGCAGTTCGGGGACGAGTGCCTTGTCCACCCTCCCCGCCACGGTCACCACGCCGCGCTCCACCGTGACCTCGACGCCGCGCGGATCCAGCAGGTGCCGGCCGACCAGCGACTCGACCTCGGCGAGGATCTCGGCGTCGTCGCGGATCAGGGCACGCAGCAGATCGAGTCGGCTCACCACGCCGACGAGCCGACCGTGATGGTCGGTCACGGGGAGGCGCTTCAACCGGCCGTGCGCGGCGGTCCATGCCGCGTCCGCCACCTTCTGCTCCGGGTGGACGGTGACGGGCGGGAAGGTCATCAACGTGGCGGCCGTGTCGCCGTGGCTCTTGTCGTACAGGCGGTGCTGCCACAGCCTGCCGACCGCTCCGTGCCGACGCGGCTCCGCCATCACGGCGGCCTTGGCCAGCAGATCCGATTCCGAGACGACACCGATCACGTGGTCGTCGGCGTCGACCACCGGCAGGGCGTTCACCTGCTCCCGGGCGAGTGCGTGGGCCACGTCCAGGAACGTCATGTCACCGGGAACGGAGGCCGCCGGTACCCGCATGACGTCCCGTACGCGCGGTACGGCCGGTTTCCGGACGGGCGGTTCGGGTGCGGTCGTGGCACGCGGCTCGAGATGCTCCCTGCCGTGCGGGCGTTCGGACTCCTCGGTGCTCCTCGCCGACGCGGCACCGGCGACCGCCGCGAGGTAGCGGCGCAGTGCGTCCTGGCGAAAATCCTCCTGGGGCGTCCAGGGGCGGCCCGGCTGGGTACGGCGGGCGTCCTTCTCCGCGGAGCTGTGCTCGAAGTCGCTCACGGCTGCCTCCTGGGGACGCCGTTCACCTACGGGCTCAGTTTCGCATCGATCGACCGGTGCGGCCTCTGGGCCGAACGGCCCTGGCGAGGACGGGTGGCCGAGGGCGACGCGACAGGTCACCACCCACCGGGGAGACTGGGAAGCGGGGCCCTGGCCCACCTTGAGGAGAGCGTGTGACGGGTTTCCGGGACTTTCTGACGCGGTTCCGGCCGGCGGCCTCGCCCGGCCGCGCCGCTCCGGGTGGTGTCCCGACGGACCGCTCCGCCGAACTCCGTGCGGAACTGGCACCGCCGCTGGCCCTGCTCGAACAGACGGAGGCGGAAGCCCGGAGCATACGCGAACGGGCCGCGGCCACTGCCGCCTCGGGCCGACGAGAAGCAGAGCGGCGCGCCGAGGCGATCGTGGCCTCGGCGCGTGAGCAGGCCCGCCAGGTACGGGCGCGTACCGCCGAGCAGGTGCTGCGCGCGGCCGAGGGCGAGGCCGCGGCCCTGCTCGCCGAGGCCGAGCGTGAGGCGATCGCCGTACGTGACCGTGCCAGGAGCCGCACGCCCGCGCTCGTCGACCAGGTGCTCGCCCTCGTGCTGGAGTACGTCGAGGCCGATGTGGCACCGGAAGGCCGGGGAGGCGGTTCCTGATGGGCGCAGACTGGGTGGCGGGTGTGACCCGGGCACGGGCCCTGCGGACCAGGTGCCTGGGCGCCGAGGCCGCCGGGCAGGTGGCCGCGTCCCGCGAACTCGACGACGCCCTGCGCTACTTGGCGGCCACTCCGTACCGGCACGACGTCACCCCGGGCGCCACGCTCGCCGAAGCCCAGCGTGCGATCTCGGCGACACTGCTCTGGCATCTCCGGGTCCTCGCCGGCTGGCAGCCTGCCACTGGCGCCAACGCCGTCCGGGCCCTCGCCGCGGGATTCGAGATCTCCAACACCGAGCACCGTCTGAGCGAACTCCTGGCCGACCCGCGACAGCCGGGCACGGAACGTCTCCACCCCCCGCCCTACCGTCTGGGCGCGCTGGCGACGGCCTGGACGCGGCTCGCCCGCACCCGTTCGCCGTCGGAGCTGCGTACCGCGCTGGCGGCCTCCGCCTGGGGCGACCCCGGGGGCGACTCGCCGGCCGCGATCGCCACGGGCATGCGGGTCTCCGCCGCCGTACGGCTCGCCGCCGCCGTTCCCGACGCGGCGCGCTGGGCCGCGGCCCGGCTCGCCCTGCTCTTCGGCCGCGAGGTGTTCGTTGCCGGCCGCCCGCTGCCGGACGTCACCGCCCGCCGGGCGGCCCGCCTGCTCGGCCCGCGAGCGGTCGGCGCGGCGTCGTACGCCGATTTCCGGCCGGCGCTGCCGGCCACCGCCGGATGGCTGCTCGCCGATGTCGGCGAGGCGGCGGACCTGTGGCGGGCGGAGGCACGCTGGTGGGACGCGGTCGAGCGGGACGGCCGTGAACTGCTGCGGCGGGCCCGCTTCGGTCCGCAGCCGGTCGTGGGGGCCGCGGCACTGCTGTCGGCCGATGCGTGGCGGACCCGCGGGGCGCTGGAGCTGGCCGCGCGGGGCGGTGGCTCCGTGGTCTGGCCCGCGGAGGTGTTCCGTGCCCCGGGCTGAGGCGGCCGTCCCGGTCCGGATGCGCAGGGTGGCCGTCGTGGCCCCCGAGAAGGCGCTGCGGGAGAGCCTGGTGCGGATCGCCGAGGCCGGCTGCGTCGAGATCGATCTGGCCGGTGACGGGGGGCCGGACGGCGTCCGAGGGCCCGCGACGACGCGCTTGCGGCGGCTGCGCACCGAACCCGGACAATCGGTTCTCAGTGAGACTCCTCCGGACCTGGACGCCCTGGAGCGCGCGGGCCGGGCGGACCTGTTGGCCGGTGAGGCGCAGCTGGAGGAACGACTCGGCAGCGCGGTCCGGCATGGCGAGGCCGCCGCACTGGCCGGCTGGTGCCCGGAGGCGGAGGTGGGCACCACGGCGGCGCGCATCGCCGGTGCCGGGGGCGCGCTCGTGGTGCTGAGGTCCCCGCGTGGTGTCGATCCGCCGACCCTGCTCACAGGGGCGGCCGCGAAGCCACCGGCGAGAACCGTGCGCCGCTCGTTCACGCCGCTGGTCAGCACGTACGGCGCCGTGCCCTATGCGGACCTCGACCCCACCCTGCCGGCCGGGATCGTCTACGTGGTGATGTTCGGCCTGATGTTCGGTGATGCCGGGCACGGGCTGCTGCTCGTCGCCCTCGCCCTTCTGCTGCGCGCGGGGCGGCCGCGCCGACTGGCGGCGCTGCGCCCCCTGTGGCCCTTCGTCGCCGGGGCGGGGCTGGCCGCGACCCTGGCGGGCGTGGCGTACGGCGAGTTCTTCGGCCCGACCGGAGTGCTGCCCGTGCTGTGGCTGGCGCCGCTGGAGGAGCCCATGCGGCTGCTGGCCGCCGCCGTCGTGCTCGGCGCCGTGCTGCTGGCCCTCGCCTACGCGGCGGGGATCGTGAACCGGTGGCGGGAGAGCGGACCGGCCGCGGCCCTGTACGCGCAGACCGGCATCGCCGGAGCCGCGCTCTATCTCGGCCTCGCGGCCGGCGCCGGATGCCTGTGGCTCGGCCGGACGGCGTTCGCCGCCGCGTGGGTCGTGGTCGCCGTCGCCGGTCTGGTCCTGGTCGCGGCGGGTCTCTACGCGACCACGGCGGGCGGGCCGGGCGGTGTCGTGCAGACCGGCGTCCAGCTCTTGGACGCGGTGGTCCGGATCGGCTCCAACGTCGTGTCCTTCGCGCGGCTGGCGGCCTTCGGGCTCACCCACGCGGCGCTCGGCGCGATCGTCTGGGACGGCACGACAGCGCTGGCGGGGCGGGGCCCGGTCGGCGTCGCCGCCGCGCTGCTGGTGTTCCTCGCGGGCAATGGCCTGGCCTTCTCGTTGGAGGCGTTGGTGGCCGGTGTCCAGGCACTGCGCCTGGAGTACTACGAACTCTTCTCCCGGCTCTTCGAGGGAGAGGGACGTCCCTTCAGACCCTGGCAGCTGCCCGTCGAGCACAGCCCGGTGAGGGAGGAGCAGTCGTGAGCACCTGGTTCTTGGCCCTGCCCGTGATCGCGGCCGGATTCGTCGCCGCACGCCTGGTGCTGCGGCGCTCGGGACGGACGGCCCTGTGGTGGATGATCGCCGCCGACGCCGTTCTCCTGGTGGCTGCCACCGTGGTTCTGACGCTCGCACTCGGAGGAGGATCGGCCCAGGCCGCGACCACGGCGGCGCAGGACTCGGGCTCCGGCTCCGCCGCCCTCATCGGTGCCGCGATCGCGGTGGCCGGGGCGACGATCGGGGCGGGCATCGCCGTCGCCTACACCGGTGCGGCGGCCCTCGCGGCGCTCAGCGAACGGCCCGAACTCTTCGGTCGTGCCATGGTCATCGTCGGTCTGGCCGAGGGCATCGCCATCTACGGCCTGGTCGTCGCGGTCATCCTCATCGGCAAGGCGTGACCATGGGACGCGTCGCCGCCCTCGGAGAGCGGTCCCGTGTGGCCGGTCTCGCTCTGGCCGGCGCGGTCGTCGTCGTCGCGGACGACCCCGAGGCCGTACGCCGGGGCCGGCGCAGTCTGCCGGACGACATCGACCTGGTGATCCTCACCCCTGCCGCGGCCGAGGCACTCGAACACGATCCGGCGCCGCCCGCGCACCGCCGCCTGACCGTGGTGATGCCGCCGTGACGACCCGTGCCCCCGACCAGAAGACGGACGCGCTCCAGCCGGTCCGAGCAGGTTTGCTGCGAGCCGCTCACGCCGATGCGGACACGCTCCTGGCCCGCGCCGGACGGGAGGCTGCCGCCCGGCTCGACCAGGCCCGGGCCGAGGCCCGGGCGATCCTCGACGACGCCCGCCGGCAGGGGGAGGCCGACGGCGCGGACGCCGCCCGTGACCTCCTGGTCAGGGCCCGGAGGGAGGCCAGATCCCGCACGCTCTCCGCGCGCCGTGAGCCGTACGAGCAGCTGCGCCGCGAGGCGGCGGAACGGGTCCGCGAACTGCGCCGGGCCGACGGCTACGCGTCTGTCCGGGAGCGACTCCAGCGGCGGGCCCGCGCGGTCCTCGGCCCTGACGCCCAGGTCACCGAGCACGCCGACGGGGGAGTGGTGGCCCGGACACCGGGAAGGCGGGTCGACCTGTCGCTGACCGCGCTGGCCGATCGGGCCCTGGACGGCATGGGAGCGGAGGTGCGCAACCTGTGGGAGCCGTGACGACGTCCACCGGGACGGACCGGCCGCCCACCGCCCGGCGACCGGTCTCCCGGGTCCTGCGTGTCACCGGACCCCTGGTCGAGATGGAGTACACGAGCGGCACCGCGATGTACGACCTGGTCTCGATCGGCCCCGCCGGACTGCCCGGCGAGGTGGTGGCCATCAGCGGTGACGTGGTCACCGTCCAGGCGTACGAGTACACCGGCGGGCTCGCGCCGGGACAGCCGGCGCTGCCCCAGGGCCGTCCGTTGTCGGTACGGCTCGGTCCGCACCTGCTCGGAGGGATCTTCGACGGGCTGCTGCGCCCGCTGTCCGGCGCCGGCGACTGGCTGCTGCCGGACACGCGGCGGACCGGGGCCGAGCAACGCACCTGGTTCTTCTCGCCGCTGGCAGCGGCGGGCGAGGAACTCGCCGAGGGGGAGGCGGTCGGGGAGATCCGCGACGCGGGACCGGTACGGGTGAAGGTCCTCGTGCCACCGGGCCGCGGGGGCACGCTGACGGAGATCGCCGGCCCCGGGAACCAGCCGCAGGACGCGACGGTGGCTGTGGTGGGCGGCACCGAGGTGGGGCTGGGCGCCCTGTGGCCGGTGCGCAGGCCCCGCCCCGTGCGGGAGCGCGTCGACACCCACGAGGCCCTCGACACCGGCCAGCGGGTGATCGACCTGCTCTTCCCCGTGGCCCGTGGCAGCACCGTCGCGGTGCCCGGTGGCTTCGGCACCGGCAAGACGGTGCTGCTGCAGCAGATCGCCAAATGGTGCGACGCGGACGTCATCGTCTACGTCGGCTGCGGAGAGCGCGGCAACGAGATGGCCGATGTCATCACCGAGCTGGCGGAGCTTCAGGACCCGCGCACGGGCGGACGTCTGGCGGAGCGCACGGTGACGATAGCCAACACCTCCAACATGCCGATGATGGCGCGCGAGGCGAGTGTCCACACGGGGGTGACGGTCGCCGAGTACTTCCGTGACATGGGCCTGGACGTGGTGGTCATCGCCGACTCGACCTCCCGATGGGCCGAGGCGCTGCGCGAGTTCGCCTCCCGTACCGGCGCGCTGCCCGCCGAGGAAGGCTACCCGGCCGGCCTGGCCTCGGCCATCGCGGCCTTCTACGAGCGGGCCTCCGCCGTGACCACGCTCGGCGGTGACCGGGGCTCGGTGACCGTGATCGGCGCGGTGTCCCCGCCCGGCGGGGACATGACCGAACCGGTCACCGCCCACACCGAACGCTTCGTCCGCTGCCTGTGGACCCTGGACCGCGACCTCGCCTACGCCCGCCACTACCCGGCGGTCTCCTGGGCCGGGTCCTTCTCACGGGACGTTCCCGTGCTGGCCGCCGGACACCGGGCGGCCGGGGATCCGGCGTGGTCCCGGCGCCGCGACCGGGTGGGAGCGGCCCTGGCGGAAGCCGACCGGCTGGCCGACCTCGTGGACCTGATCGGGATCGCCGCCCTCCCGGAGCGGGAGCGGATCAGCGTGCTCGCGGGCCGCCTGGTGCGGGAGGGCGTGCTGCAGCAGAGCGCGCTGTCGGAGTGGGACGCTTACTGCGGGCCGGAGAAGACGGCGGCCCTGGTCGACGCCGTCCTGGCGGTCGTCGACCGCTGCCGGGAGCTCGTGGACTCCGGTGTACCGGCGGCGTCGGTCGAGGAGGTCGACTTCGGTCCGCTGCTGCGCGCCCGGGAGGACACCGGCCCGCACGACACCGACGGGGTGGCGGCGCGGCGTGACGCCATGCTCTCCAGGCTGGGAGAGGTGCGGCCGTGAGCCTGTCCGGTGGCATCGAGTACACGGCGGTGCGCGAACTCCGCGGGCCGCTCGCGATCGTCGAAGGCGTCTCGGGGGTCGGCTGGGACGAGTACGCGCGCCTCACCCTCGCCTCGGGTGAACGGCGCCACGGCGTGGTCCTGGACGCCGACCGTGACCTGGCCGTCGTCCAGGTGCTGGAGGGCACGGCGGGCATGGACCCGCAGGGCGTCCGCGCGGTCTTCTCGGGCAGCCCGCTGCGCGTCCCGGTCGGCACGGACTGGCTCGGCCGCGTCTGCAACGGCCGCGGCGACCCCCTCGACGACGGGCCACCCGTCCTCGGCGCCCACCAGGCCGAGGTGGGCGGCGCTCCCCTCAACCCGGTACGGCGCGAACCGCCGTCCGAACCGGTGCTCACCGGTGTCGGAGCCGTCGACGCCCTGACCACGCTGGTACGGGGACAGAAACTGCCGGTGTTCTCGGTGGCCGGGCTGCCGCATCTGGAACTCGCCGCCCAGATCGCCGCGCAGGCCACCGCGGGCGGCGAACCGTTCAGCGTCGTCTTCGCCGGCATGGGACTCACCCACGCCGACGCCTCCTTCGTACGCGACGCCCTGGAGGAGCGGTCCGCGGCCGGGGAACTGGTCCTGCTGCTGAACACCGCCGACGACCCGGTGATCGAACGGATCCTCACCCCGAGGATCGCGCTCACCGTCGCCGAGCACCTCGCCTTCACCGACGGACGACACGTCCTGGTCGTGATGACCGACATGACGACGTACGCCGAAGCCCTGCGCGAGGTGTCCGCCGCCCGCGGGGAGATCCCCGCCCGCCGCGCCTACCCCGGCTACCTCTACAGCGACCTGGCCTCCCTGTACGAACGCTGCGGACGCGTCCGCGGACGGCCCGGCTCGGTCACCGTGCTGCCGGTGCTCACCATGCCCGCCGGTGACATCACCCATCCCGTACCCGACCTGACCGGCTACATCACCGAGGGCCAGATCGTGCTCTCGCCCGAGACGCACGCGCGGGGCGTGTACCCGCCGCTGGACGCCCTGTCCTCCCTGTCCCGGCTGATGCGCAAGGGCGCCGGGCCCGGCCGCACCCGCGACGACCACCTCGACGTCGCCGCCCAGCTGCTGGCCGCCCTCGCCCGAGCACGGCAGATCCGTGACCTCGCGGACCTGGTCGGCCAGGCGGCGCTGAGCCCCACCGACCGCCGCTACCTCGACTTCGACGAGGCGTTCCTGCGGGACTTCGCCGACCAGCGCAGCGACGAGCCCCGCAGCCTCGACGCCTCCCTGGAACGCGGCTGGCGGGCCCTGCTCACGCTGCCCCGCGGCCAGCTCTCCATGCTCCCCGCCGCACTCCTCGACGCCCACGGGGCGAAGGACGCCCCGGACACGGAGACCTCCCGATGACCGGCGCCCGGCCCGCGCCGCCCGGTCGGGCGGGGCGGCTGCGACTGCGGCACAGCCTCGATGTCGCCGAGCGCGGAGCCGACCTGCTGGAGCAGAAGCTCCGCATCCTGCGCGCCGAGCACGAGCGGCTGCTGAACGCGGAGAAGAAGGCCGCCGGTGCCTGGCGGGATCTGTTGTCCGAGGCCGAGGACTGGCTGCTGCGAGGGCTTCTCCTGGGCGGTGAACAGGCCCTCGACACGGCTGCCGAGGGAGTCGGTCCCGCCGAGGTCACGGTGCGCTGGACCACCTCCATGGGAGTTCGCCACCCCGCGACGGCCACTGCCTTTGTGCCGGCCCGCCCGCTCACCGCCGCCGCTCCCGGGAACACGGCACTCGTGCACGCCGAAGCGGCGTACGGCCGTGCCCTGCGCGCCGCCGCCGAGTACGCCGCCGCCCACGCCGCCGCCGAACTGCTGGGCACCGAGGTCATCAGCACCCGGCACCGGGTCCGCGCCCTGCGACGGCACTGGATCCCCCGCCTGCGGGAGGCGCTCGACCGGGCCGACCTCGCTCTGGAACAGGCCGAGCACGAGGACGGGGTCCGGCGGCGCTGGGCGGCCCGGAGCACCGGGCGGTGACCGTTCACTGGAACGCGGCGTGGATCTCCTGCTCGGTCGCGGTGTGCGAGACGAGCAGGATCTCGTCCCCGGGGCGGAGCCGGACCGCCGGATCCGGCACGGTGGGCTGTCCGTCCCGGACGATCGTGGCGACGACCGTCCCCTCGGGCAGCCGGACGTCGCCCAAAGCCCGACCTGCCGTCCTGGACCGCGGTGTGATGGCCGTCTCGATGACGTCGACGCCGGCCTTGCTCAGCCGCAGCAGGGCGACCGTGTCGGTGGCCCCGGTGGCCTCCTCGATGAGCGAGACCAGCGGGGTGGCGGCGGGGACCGCGACGTCGACGCCCCAACGGCTGTCGAACAGCCAGGCGTTGTCGGCGTCGTTGATGCGGGCTGCCACTCGGGGCACCGAGAACTGCCGTTTGGCGAGCAGGCTGATGACGAGGTTGTCCTCGTCGTCCCCGGTGGTGGCGATGACGAGATCCGCGGTCAGGGCGCCGGCGTGTTCCAGCAGGGCGGGTTCGCAGGCGTCCCCGGCGACCAGCCGCACCGGAACACGGTCCTGAAGTTCGGCGAGGCGGTCGTCGTCGGCGTCGATCAGCGTCACCTCGTTGCGGGCGGCGGAGAGTACCTGGGCGATCTGGGTGCCGAGCCGTCCGGCCCCGGCGATGATCACGTTCATGTCCCCAGCTCCTTGTCGAGAAAGCCGCGCAGCCTGCCGAGCGCCGTCGCGGCGACGGCGAAGGTGACCAGGTCGCCCGCTCGCGCCGGCGTGCTGTGCACGGGAATCAAGGAGCGGCCGGCGCGGGTGACTTCGACGACGCGGATCTCGCCGTCGACCTCGAACTCGGCCAGCCGCCGCCCGATGAGGTAGCCGGGCACCTCGGAGCGCAGGAGCAGGGTCTCTCCGTTGCCGAAGCTGAGTTCGGGGCTGAGGTGGCGGTGCAGCAGCATCTGGTGGATCTGGTGCACGGTCCAGCGGACGCTGGCGATGGTGGGGATGCCGAGGTCGCGGTAGATGTCGGCGCGCCGGGGATCGTAGATGCGGGCGAGGACGATCGGCACCCGGTAGGTCTCCTTCGCCGTGCGCGCGCTGACGATGTTGCTGTTGTCCCCGGAGGTGACGGCGACGAAGGCGTCCGCGTGCTCGACGCCGGCGGCCCGGAGCACGGCGCGGCTGTAGCCGTTGCCCTCGTGGAAGCGGATGCGCGGGCTGTCGGGCAGCCGCCGGGCCGCCTTGGCACGGCGGTCGACGACGTGCACGTCGTGCCCTTCGGAGGCGAGCAGACCGGCCAGGGTGGCCCCTACCCGTCCGCAGCCGACGACGATCACCTTCACCGTTGTGCTCCCTTCCGGCGCTCGGCGCGGCGGCGCAGCCGCCACTTGCGGATCTCGTCCGCGATCAGGGGCAGGGTCCCGAGCCCGGTCAGCAGGGCCCAGTCGGCGGCGTCGAGCGGGGCGGTGTTGAAGACGGCCTGCAGCGGCGGCACGTAGCTGATCGCGGCCATGAGGGCGACGCCGAAGCCGCCCGCCGCCAGCAGAGCCGGATTGGACAGCAGCCCCACCCGCAGGATGCTCTGCCGGTCGGTGCGCACTGCGAGCGCGTTGAAGAACTGGCTCAGCACGATCCCGGCCTGGACCATGGTGATCGCCTCCCGGTAGGCGGGCGTGTCCTTGGTGAAGTCGTCGAACGGGATGCCCGAGGCATCGATGTGCCAGAAGAAGACGGCGGTGACGCACACCGCCTGGATGCCGCCGAGGAACAGGATCCGCTCCACCACGGCGGCCGAGAACAGCCGTTCCCGCCGTGACCGTGGCGGGCGCTCCATCACGTCGGGCTCGGGAGGTTCGGCTCCCAGGGCCAGGGCGGGCAGTACGTCGGACCCCAGGTCGATCGCCAGGATCTGCACCGCGCTGATCGGCACCAGCGGGAAGCCGGCGAAGGTCGCCGCCAGAATCGGGACCAGCTCCCCGATGTTGTGGCTGAAGAGGTAGACGAGGAACTTGCGGATGTTCTGGTACACGGCCCGGCCGAGCCGCACCGCGGCGGCGATCGAGGCGAACGAGTCGTCCAGCAGCACCATCGACGCCGCCTCCCGGGCCACGTCGGTGCCGGACGCCCCCATCGCCACGCCGATGTCCGCGTGTTTGAGCGCGGGGGCGTCGTTCGCGCCGTCGCCGGTGACCGCCACGACCTCGTCCCGTCGCTGGAAGGCGGTGACCACGCGCATCTTGTGCTCCGGGCTGACCCGGCACAGCAGCAGCTCGGACGGCTCGGCGAGCAGCGAGTCGAGCGCCTTGTCGTCCATCGCGTCCAGCCGGGCCCCCGTGACCACGATCGGATCCGGCCCCCGTACGATCCCCACCCGCCGGGCCACGGCCTCGCCCGTGAGGGGATGGTCGCCGGTGACCATGACGATCCGGATACCGGCCCGACGGCAGGCGGCGACCGCGGCGGTGACCTCTGGACGCGGCGGATCCTGCATGCCGACCAGCCCCAGCAGCGTGAGTGACGACTCGGCCTCCTCCTGTGCGGGGCGGGGCCCGTCGAGCTCCCCGCGGGCGACGGCCAGCACCCGCAGCCCCTGCGACGCCAGCTCGTCACTCGCCGCCAGGACCGCCGCCCGGTCCCGCTCGTTCAGTGGCCCGCCCCGGCCCTCCCACTCCACGTCGGTGCAGCGCGCCAGCAGCTCGGCGGGCGCCCCCTTGACACACGCCTGGTAGCCCAGACCGCTCTTGTGCACCGTGGTCATCAGCTTGCGGTCGGAGTCGAAGGGGAACTCGGTCACGCGCGGAGCCGCCGCCTCCTCCGCGCCCGGATCGAGACCCGCCTTGGCGGCGGCGACAAGCAACGCGCCCTCCGTGGTGTCGCCGAGCACCCGCCACCGCTGCCCGTCCTCGGGCGGCACCAGCCGGGCATTGCAGCACAGGCCCGCCACCCGCAGCAGCTCACGCAGCACCGCCGCGTCAGCGACCTCCCCGTCCGGCGCGTATCCCACCCCGGTCACCGCATGCGTCGTACCCCCCGCCCACACCTGGGTGACGGTCATCTCCGCCTGGGTGAGCGTCCCGGTCTTGTCGGTGCACACCACCGTGGTCGACCCGAGCGCCTCCACGGCCAGCAGCTGCTTGATCAGGGCCTGACGGCGCGCCATCCGCCGTACACCGATCGCCAGGGACACCGAGAGGGTGGCGGGCAGCCCTTCCGGCACCAGAGCCACCATCACCCCGAGCGCGAACACGAACAGGCTCACCACCGACTGCCCGGTGGGCAGCCGCACGGCGAACATCAGGGCGCCGATCGCCAGCGCGGCCCCCGCCACCCGACGCGCCATGGAGGCCACCTGGTGCTGCAACGGGGTCTTCTGCCGCGGGGCCGCCGCGGCCAGCCGGTAGATCCGACCGAACTCGGTCGCCGCACCGGTGGCACAGACCACGGCGCGCCCGGACCCGGCGACCACGTCGGTCCCCATGAACACACAGTTGCGGGCCTCGAGCGGCGGCCCGGCCGCCACCGGATCGGCCGTGCGGCCCACCGCGTTGCTCTCACCGGTCAACGGCGCGTTGTTCACGGCCAGTTCGTGCGCCTCGACCACCCGGCAGTCCGCCGACACCGCGTCCCCGGCCTCCAGCACCACCACGTCCCCCGGCACCAGGTCCCGGGCGGGCACCTCCAGCCGTTCCCCGCCGCGCAGCACCCGGCAGGTGTGGGGCACCATCGCCTCCAGGGCCTGAGCCGTCCGCTCGGCCGAGTACTCCTGCGCGAAACCGATGGCCGCGTTCAGCACCACGACGCCCAGAATCGCCACCGCGAGCTGCAGGGTGCCCACGTCACGCGGTTCCTGAAGCCCGTACGCCAGGAAGGTGATTCCCGAGGCGACGAGCAGCACGACCGCGAAGAGGTCCGTGAACTGTGCGCCCAGTTGCCTCCAGACGGGGCGGCGCCTCGTACGGGGCAGTTCGTTGGCCCCGTACCGCTCGAGCCCCGCCCGTGCCCGCTCCGCCGACAGGCCGCGCCGTGACGTACCGAGCGCGGTGAAGACATCACCGGCGGCGAGCTCCCGTACCGGCGGACGCGGACGCGGACCGGAACCGGGAGGGGCGCCGACCGCCTCGTCCGCCCCTCTGCCCGGTACCAGCGGGTCCGTACCGGCGCGCATCATCCGAACCCGTACGGCGCCGAGGCGCTCGTCTCCGGCCGAACCGGGCGGATCGGGGCCTTGCGTGAGGCTTCCATCACGGACTCCAGTGAGTGCGGCGGCCGTTCCGCCGGTGCGCCGCCCCCGAGCTGCGGCGTCACCTCATCGTGTGACGGGCGGGCCGGCACCACCAGGGCCGTCCGGTGCAGGGGACGGGGCCGTCCGGCGCTTCCTCACACCGGGACAGTGATGACGGGGCAGTGGGCGTGGTGCAGTACTCCCTGGCTCACCGAGCCCAGCAGCATGCCCGTGAACCCTCCGTGCCCCCGGGTTCCCACGACCAGGCCCAGGGCGTGTTCCGAGGCTTCCGTCAGGACCCGCACCGGATGGCCGCGCACGACCTCGTGGTGCAACTCCACTTCCGGGTGCGTCGCGGTGCGGCCCGCGACCGTCTCGGACAGCACCCGGCGGCACTCCCGCACCGCGGCGTCCTCGTCCAGCACACCGAGGAGCGGCGGATGCCACACGTACAAGGCCCGCAGGACCGCTCCGCGCAAGGCCGCCTCCTCGAACGCCAGGTCCACCGCCGCGGCGGAGTGCGGACTGCCGTCGACGCCGACCACGAAGTACGCGGGCGCCTGGGTGATGTGCTCCGGCTCCGGGACGACCACGACCGGACAGGGCGCGTGGGCGGTGAGCGGCAGCGCCACGGCGGTGGAGGTGAACAGTTCGCGCCGGGTGCTCAGATGCCAGGAGCCCACCACGACGAGGGAAGCGTTCCGTGCCTCCTCGCGCAGGACCCACGCCGGCTCGCCCTCCGCCAGCACGGTCGACACCTCCACCGCCGGCCGTCGGGACTCGACGAAGTCGACCGCCGCCTTGAGCACCTCGGCGCCCGCTTCGTGCAGTGCCCGGTTCCACTCCTCCCAGGACGGCCGTACCTCGCCCGACCGGTATCCACCCGTCGGCACCCCCTGGGCCTGGACGAGCCGCACCGGCAGCCCGCGGCGATCCGCCTCGTCCGCGGCCCAAGCGAGCGCCAGCCGCTTGGAGGGGTCGGGATCGACGCCCACGACGATCGGTCCACGCCCGTCCGCACCGCTCATGGCACCTCCAGAAAAATCCCGTGCCGCCGTCCTTCCAGCGTGACCCCAGCCGTCGGGAGCCGCCAGGTGGCCGACCGCGCGCGGCCGGCTCCCTGATGCGCGGCAACGGCGCACCCGCGCTGGGCCCGACATGCCCCCTGCAGGCCGCGACCAGCCGCCGCCCACCGGGATCACCGGGATCGGGCAGGCCAGCCGACGTGGTCATACCGCGGAACGGTCGCGCCGCCGCCCGCTCGCACGGCGTCCACCACCGCCTGGTGCAGCTGCCTGCTGTCCTGCTGGGACAGGCAGGTCACCGGACTTCCGGCGAGGGCGTACCACTGGGAGGTGCCGGTGTACCGCACCGCCACCTCGGCCTGAACACCGTCCCACGTCGTGCGCAGGGTCAGGTTGCCACTCATCACGCCGCCCTCGTCCGTACGGGCGCCTCCCCGCCCGGCGAACACATCTGCTGTCGTCCATATCGCTCTGGCCATGACGTCGTTCCTTCGTTCCTTGTCCCGGCCGCTCCTCCGACGGTGTCCCTGCCACGGGCGGGGGCGCTCGTGGGTACTCTTCGGTCGCGGCCGTCCTGCTGGTGAACCGCGAACGCCGGGCCTCCGGCCTCCTTCGCGGTGTTCTCGCGCAGGTCCTTTCTTCGAGGGTGCTCCTCGGGCCGACGCGTGCACTGGGCCGATCGGGTACTCATGTGGTCCAAGCGGCCCCGTGAATGCCGAGCCGGGGCGCGGTCCCGGGCCGTGAGCAGCCCGACGAGCCGGTGCGCGTCGGCGAACAGCAGGGCGTCGGCCCCTTTGTCTCACGGGGCCAGCGAGAAGTAGTTCTCCTCTTCCTGGGTGAAGTGCAGGCGCAGGACGGTGTTCAGTCCGTAGAGGCTGGAGCGCAGGTCGTCGAGTTGGCCGGGACTGAGACCGCCGTCGGCGTGGGCGAGGCGCAGGTGGGTGGCGATGCGGCGGGAGAGGCGTTCGATCTCGGCGTGGGCGCGGCTCATGGTGGCGGTGGCTTCGGGGCCGCCGAGGGTGGGGGCCAGGGCGGGGTAGAGCTGGTGTTCTTCGGCGTGTTCGTGGGGCAGCAGCCGTTCGGTGAGCAGCCGGTGGGTCTCCTCGACGGCCGAGAGGGCCTTGGGGCCGGGGCTGTCGGAGAGCCGGTCGGCGGCGTCGCGTACGGCCTCGAGGACGTCCTGGAGGTCGTCGTGTTCGGCCGCGAAGCGGTGGATGAGAGCTTCGGCGGTGGGAGTGAGCGCCGGCCGCGCGGCCTGGTCGACGCGCAGGGCGCGCAGCGCGTTGAGGATGACCGCGACGTCGATGCCCTCCTGGAGCAGCGCGCCGACGGCGGGCGGGAGGAGGCCGAAGGCGGCCGCGGCCATGGCGGTGAGCGACATCAGCATGCCGCCGAGCGCGCTCTGCACGGCGATGCGCCGGGCTCGTACGGCGATGGAGACGGCGTCGGCCAGGCGGTCGACGCGGTCGGTGGTCAGGACGATGTCGGCGGCTTCGGAGGAGGCGGTGGAGCCGTGTGCGCCCATGGCCACACCGATGTCGGCGACGGCGAGGGCGGGCGCGTCGTTGACGCCGTCGCCGACCATCACGGTGACCGCGCGTTCGCGCTCGGCGCGCACGACGGCGACCTTGCCGGCCGGGCTGAGCTCGGCGCGCACGTCGTCGAGGCCGAGGACGGCGGCGACCTCCTGGGCGGGTTCGGCGCGGTCGCCCGTGAGCATCAGCAACCGTTCGATACCCGCCGCTCGCAGGTGACGCAGGGTGCGGGGCGCGTCGGGCCGGACGGGGTCGCGCAGGAGGACGGCGCCGGCCGGTTTGTCGTCGACGGTCAGCCAGGCGACGGCCGCACCGTCGAGGAGAGCGCGGTTGTCGATGGCGCGGGCCCAGGGAGGCTGACCGTCCCAGGGGCCGAGACGGCCGATGTGGACCCGGTGCCCGTCCACCGTGCCCGAGGCACCCCGTCCTGCCTCCTCGGTGACGTCCGACGGCACCGACAACTCCAGCCTGCGTTCACGGGCCGCGTCGACGATGGCCCGGGCCAGGACGTGCGGCGAGTACTGGTCGAGGGATGCCGCCAGGCGCAGCACCTCCGCGGGCTTGCGGCCGGGGGCCGCGCTCACGTCCAGGACACGGGGGTGGCCGCCGGTGAGGGTGCCGGTCTTGTCCAGCAGGAGGGTGCGGGCGCGGCCGAGGTTCTCCAGGGCGCCGCCGTCGCGGATGACCACGCCGAGCCGGGAGGCCCGGGAAAGACCGGAGACGATCGCGACCGGCGCGGCCAGCAGCAGCGGGCACGGCGTGGCGACGACCAGGACCGCGACCGCCCGTACTGCGGACCCGCTGACCAGCCAGGCCAGCCCCGCGACCGCGAGCGACAGCGGCAGGAACCAGGCCGCGTAGCGGTCGGCCAGCCGCACGACGGGCGCCGACTCCGCCCCGGCCTGCCGGGCCAGACGGACGATTCCCGCGTAGGTGCTGTCCTCCGCGGTCGCGGTCGCGCGCAGTTCGAAGGCGCCGCCGGCGTTGACCACACCGCTGCGGACCGTTTCGCCCTGCGGCCGTTCGACCTGGAGGGGCTCGCCGGTGAGCACCGATTCGTCGAGGACGGCGGTGGTGCTCTCCACCCGGCCGTCCACGGGGACGACCTCACCGGGACCCACGACCAGCAGGTCGCCCGGGTCGACCTCTGCCAGCGGCACCGAGTCCACCCCGGCGTCCGTACGGCGGCGCGCCGAGCGGGGCGCGTGTTCCAGCAGGGCGCGCAGGTCGTGGGAGGCACGCCGCTGCGCGGCGGCCTCGAGGGTGCGGCCGGTGGCGAGCATCAGCGCGATCAGGGCCCCGGCCAGGTACTCGCCCACGGCCAGGGTGCCGCCCAGCGCGAGCACGGCGATCAGGTCGACGCCCGCCCGCCCGTGCCGCAGCGCGTCCAGCACCCACCCCACCGCGGGGACGACGGCGGACACCGTGCCCAGGCCCCAGAACAGGTCCGCGAGGCCGCCGGCGCCGACGAGCCAGGCGATGCCGCCGGCCGTCAGAGCCGCCGCTGTGACGGCCAGGAGTGCGGGTTCCAGCCGTGACGAGACGACCGCGCCTGCCAAGCGGCGCAGCCGGGCCCCGACGGTGGTTTCGGTCGCGTTGACCATGGCACACCTCGCTCGGTCCGATGCGACGACCTTCACTTCGGTCCCCGTCCAGCACACCCCGCCACCCGCACTCCCGCCAGGGGACGAACGGCCCCGCCGCCTGGGCCGTACGCCGGGCCGGACTCCAGCTGGTCAGGTCCGTTCGTCGTCCGTGCGCAGGGCGAGGACGGGACAGGCTGCCACGGCCCGCCGGGCGTGGGCGCGCAGTCGGTCGGGGACGGCCGTGTCCTGGAGGATCGGGTAGCCCCATTCGTCGAGGTCGATCAGTTCGGGCAGCAACTCTGCGCACAGGCCGTGCCCGGTACAGGCGATGCGGTCGATGCGCAGGGTGCGGGGGCGGCTCATCGCCGGCTCTCCGGGGCGGTGGCAGGTGGCACGGGGATCCGGGGCGGCAGATGGGCGGCCGGGCAGGTGCCGTGGGCGAGGTGGTGGTCGACGTCGTCGGCGAAGGTGTGCAGGGCGGAGGCTGCCAGGCGGGCGGCGCCGTCGGGGTGGCGGCAGGCGCCCCGGTCGGGCAGCAGACCGACGCGGTGGCGCAGGCGGGACAGCAGGGCCGGATGCCCCCGGCCGACGGCCAGGGCGGTGAAGTCCTCGGCAACGGCGGGCAGACCGAGACGGCAGGGCCCGCACTGGCGGGCACCCTGCGCTGCCAGGTACGTGAGGATGCGGGCCGTCTCGGTCAGGCCGCAGGACTCTTCGGGCAGCGCGACCAGCACCCCGGCACCGGGTGCCGCCCCCAGCGGGGCCAGATCGCGCCGAGTGAGCGGGGTGCGCAGATGCTCGGCGGGGAGCCAGCTTCCGGAGAAGCCGCCGAGCAGGACCGCTCGCAAGGGCTGCGTGGCACCGCCCGCCCGGTCGAGGACCGTGGCGAGCGGCGTTCCCAGAGCCACCTCCAGCACGGAGGGGGCGCGGACGGCACCGGAGGCGGTGACGAGCAGGGTGCCGGGCTCGTCCGGCGTGCCGACCTGCCGGAACCAGGCCGGTCCGTAGCGGGCGATCAGCGCCAGATGGGCGAGGGTCTCGGCGTTGTGGACCAGCGTGGGACACCGGCCGACACCCCGCTCGTAGGTCCGCGGCGGGCTGCCCTGGGGCAGGGCCGGGCCGCCGTTGAGCCAGCGCACGAGCGACGTCGACTCGCTGGCGACATAGGAGTGCGGAAGGGCGTTCAGACGCAGCCGTACCGGCTCGAGGCGGGCGCGACGGCGCTCGTGCACGGCGCTGCTCAGCTGCCGGTACTGAGCGGCGCGGTCGCGGGCGAGACACACGTGGACGGTGTCCGCGCCGACCGCCGTGGCGGCCAGCACGGCGCCGTCGAGGACGAGATGGGGTGCGACGGCGATCAGGAACCGGTCCTTGAGGCTTGGGGGTTCGCTCTCCATGGCGTTGACGACGACCACGCGGCGGCCCCGTCGCGCGGCGACCGCGCCCAGCTTGCGGCCGGTCGGGAACCCGGCGCCGCCGCGCCCGGTGAGCCCGGCCGCCGTCACGGCCTCCACGAGGGGGAGGGGGCCGCGGTCGCCGGTGAGGGGTGGCCCGTAGCGCCTCAGATGCTCGGTCAGGTCGGCAGGCCGGCCGGTGGCGTACCAGCCCGCCAGCAGCCGGGGGCCGGCCGGATCGTCCGTTCCGGGGGCGTGGTGGTGGGGCGCGAAGGGCGCCGCGGCCGAGGAGTTCACCGTCCACCCCCGAGAAGGACTGCCGTCGAGGCGGCGCGCTGGGACCAGCCAGGCTGCAGCGGCCCGGCGGCGAGGAAAGCGGTGAGTACCACCGGAATGGCGGTCGCGGCGACCGCCGCCGTCAGACGCCCGGCAACCCGGCCCGGACCGGCCTTCACCAGCCGCCACCACACGGCCGCGACCACCGCGCCGAGACACCCGGCGTACAGCCACAGCTGAAAGGGGAGCCGGGTGTCGGTGCCGGTGCCCACCCCGTGGAAGAGGGCGAGCGGCCAGGCGGCATACGCCAGCCAGTGCACGGCCTTCCAGCGGCGCGCCCCCAGGCGTCGGCGCAACGCGCTGGTGACCGCGACGGCCAGCAGCAGATCCAGCCCGGCCGTGCCCAGCCCGAGCCACAGCGGACGATAGGACGCCCCGAACGGCACCACGGACACCGCCCACCCGAGGCGGACGAACGGATCGAGCACCGCCGTCACCACGTGCACGACGAGGAACACCAGCGTGAGCAGGGACAGGTTGCGGTGAAGCGCGGCGCGCTCGAAGCGGCCGAGCCGACGCGGCCGTACCCGTACGCCGGATGCGATGCCGAGCATCACGGTGGCGGTGAGCAGCAGCAGGGCCAGGGTTCCGGCCGCGCGGCTCGAGTACCACAGGGGGCTTCCGGTCAGGGCCAGGGTTGTCATCGCGGACCTCCATCGGTGGCTCCGGGGACGGCGGCGGTGTCGGACGGCCATCCGCCGAGACGCACGACACGGCCGTCCAGGTCCACCAGGCGGGCGGGCAGAGCCGCGCCGAGCAGCCAGTCGACCGCCCTGCCGCCGAGCACGATCGCCGCCGTACTGGCGGTGTTGGCGTCCACGCAGGTCGCGGCCGCGACGGTGACCGTGCGCCAGACGGGAGTGGCGGGCTCGCCGGTGGCCGGGTCGACGATGTGATGCAGGGTGCGTCCTGCCCGCCGCCAGGTGCGTACCCGGATGCCCGAGGTCGCCAGCGCTCCGCCGGTCACCGCGACGGCCGGGCCGGGGTCCGTGGCGGGCCGGGCGTGGTCGTCGGCGAGGGCGATCCGCCAGCCCCCTGCCGGGGCCGGACCGGCCACCGAGAGGTCACCGCCGAGACCGACCAGGACTCCGCACCCGGTGACCGCGGCGGCGCGGCGGGCGGCGCGGTCCGCGGCGAGGGCCTTGGCGGTCGCGCCCAGGTCGAGGTGGGTGTGCCGGGGCAGACGCAGCCGCCGGGAGCGCGGGTCGAAGACGATCCGCCGCCATCCGGGGGCGGGCAGGGCAAGGGGCAGCGGACGGGTGTCCTCGGGACGCAGAGCGGCGAAGGTGCGGTCGTAGCCGAGGGCGGTCATGGTGCGTCCCACGGTCGGGTCGACGGCCCCGTCGGTGAGCCGGGCGGCGCGGAGGGCGGCCTGGAGTGCCTCGGCGAAGCGTTCGCCGACCGTCGTCGGGTTGCCCGCGTTCCGGTTGACGCGGGTGAGTTCGGAGTCCGGCCGGAAACGGCTGCACGCGAGGTCGACGGCGGCCAGCTCGGCGCGCAGGACGGCCTCCGCGTCCGGCACGGCGTCCGGGTCGGTCACGAGCAGCACGGCCGTGGTGCCGAGCGCCGGGAACACGGCCTCGGGGAGGGACGGTACGGGAGTGTGGGCGGTCATGACGCCCCCGTCGTGGTGTGAGGCTGCTGCTGGGTGGGAGCGGGCGGCTGCGCCGGGGGCTGCGGTGCCGGCCGCGACACGGGGGCCGCACCCGGGTCGTCGTCCTCGCCGTCGTCGTCGTTCTCGTGACGGGCCGAGTCGCCGTGGTTGTCGCCGCCGGATGTCGGGGTGACGGCGGAGGGTGCCGCAGGGTTGTGCAGGGGCGGGCTCGACGGCACGGGTGAGGCCGAACTCCCGGGGAGCAGGTGGGTGTAGAGGCTGCCCAGGGCCGCCGCGCCGGTCACTGCGGCGACGGCGATCCAGCGGGTGAGGCGGCGGCTCCGCCGCAGGCCGCGATCACGATCGTGTGCGCGTGCCGGGTCCGGCGGGGGCAGGAGCTGGTCGAAATCGTCGGACGAGGGGGACATGGCAGCGGCTCCTGGTGGATCGGCGGCCCGGAAAATCGGCTGCGTGCAACTCCAGGCTGTGCGCACGGCACTCGGGAACCTGCTCACGTCCTCTTCAGAACCGGTAAAGATCTCAGGGCTCTCCCGCCCACAGAGGCAGGTCCAGGACGACGGTCAGCCCGCCGCCCGGAGTGTCCTCCAGCCGCGCGCCGCCCCCGTTGACGGTGACCAGCCGGTGGACGATGGCCAGCCCCAGACCCGTGCCCCTGGCCGCGGGGTTGCCGAACCGCCGGAACGCGACCGCCTTGGCCTCGGCGGGCATCCCCGGGCCGTCGTCCCTCACGCACACCCGGGCCGCGTCCCCCACCAGCCGGCAGTCGACGGTCACGTTCCCTTCGTCGGGAACGGCGTCCAAGGCGTTGGCGATCAGGTTGTCGAGGATCTGCTCCAGGTGACCACTGCCCAGAGAGGCGGTCAGGGCTGGCCCCTCCGACGCCGTCAGACGCACGCCGCGCTCCTCGGCCACCGGCGACCAGGCGGCGACCCGCTCCGTGACCACGTCGTCGACCCGGACCGCGGCCGGCCGGGGCGTCGCCTGCTCGGCGCGTGCCACCGCGAGCAGCCCGTCGACCAGCCGTGACAGCCGCGCGATCTCCTCCTGGGCCGCGTCCAGCTCCGCGGCGGTGTCGCCCTCGGCACCGGTACTCAGGACATCGAGCCGCAGCCGAAGCGCCGCCAGCGGGGTGCGCAGCTGGTGGGACACGTCGGCGAGCACGGCCCGATGGCCGTGCACCAGGGCCTCCGTGCGGGCCGCCATGGTGTTGAACGTCGCGGCCAGACGGCGCACTTCCGGCGGACCGCCGCCGACGTCGGCCCGCTCGTCGAGAGTGCCCTCGCCCAGCTTCCGGGCGCTGGCATCGAGCGCGGACAACGGACGGCTCACCCAGCGGGCGAGACGGACGGACAGCAGTACGGACGCGACGAGCCCCGCGGCGGCGATCGCCGCGGACCACCCCCAGATCGCGGCGACACGGCCATCGAGCGGGGCCGCCGAGCGGGCCAGGACGACGGCGCCGGCGGGCTGTCGGACCTCACCGGCCGGTTCCGCCGTCAGCAGCCGGCCCTCGCTCTCCGGCGGCTCCGGCTCGTGCCCGGCCAGCACGTCCGCCACCACCTCCTGTGAGTCCTCACCCTGGGCGGCGGTACACGGCGTACTCGCCACCAGGCGCGCGGAGGCGTCGTACACGGCGGCACAATCCCCGGCCCGTGCCGCGGCGTCCAACTCCTGGCGCATTCCGGTCGCCGGCTTGCGGTCGGAGAGGTGCTCCTCGGCCGCCGCGGCGATCACGCGGGTGGCCGCGCGCTGGTCGTCGCGGAAGGCGACGCGCTCGCGTGCCGTCATCAGCACGGCCAGTGGTACGACCGCCAGCACCAGCAGGACGGAGGTCAGGGCGAGCAGCGTCCAGGTGAGGCGCCGGCTCACGGCCGCTCCCGCGCCCCTTCGGCCGCACCGAGCCGGAAACCGTGCCCGTAGACCGTCTCGATCAGCCCCGGCACGCCGAGTTTGCGGCGCAGCGCCGCGATGTGCACGTCCAGGACCTTCGTGGGGCCGTACCAGTGGGCGTCCCAGGCCCGTTCCAGGATCTGCTGCCGACTCACCACCCTGCCCGGGTCGGCGGCCAGGCACTCCAGGATCCCGAACTCCTTCGGGGTCAGCGCGACCGGCCGGCCGTCCACCGAGACCTGGCGGGTGCGCAGGTCGAGTGCCAGCGGCCCGTGCCGCAGGATCTCCGGTCCGACGGGGCGTCTGCGGCGCAGCACGGCCCGGACCCGCGCCAGCAGCTCGGCCAGCCCGAACGGTTTGACCAGGTAGTCGTCAGCGCCCTCGTCCAGGGCCACCACCCGGTCCGCCTCCTCGCCGCGCGCGGTCACCGCGATGATCGCGGCATCCGACCGCGCGCGCAGCATCCGGCACACCTCGATCCCGTCGATGTCGGGCAGCCCCAGATCGAGCAGTACGACGTCGGGGGACGCAGCCGTCAGGGCTGCCCGGCCGGTACGCACCCCCTCGACCGCGTATCCCGCCTGCCGCAGGCCACGCACCAATGATTCCGCGATGCTGCGGTCGTCCTCCACGACCAGCACCTGCGTTCCCTCGGTCAAGCCCGCGACCTGCCCGTTCATGCGTCAGACCTGCTTTCGGACGGTGAGATCCGCTACGCCCCACGTCATCCAGTCTGCGTCCGCGGCCCGCCCGCGCCACAAGGGGCCGTTCGTCCCTCAGCGCTCCGTGGAGGGGGCAGTGGAGGTCGCGAGACCCGCGTCCACTGCCTCCCGACAGGGCGGGGGTTGAGAAGAACCTGAGAGGTTCCTGTGTCAGGCTGACGCGCCCCACCCGCCGGCACGCCGGGACGAGCCCGAGCCGGCTACTCCTCACGGTCGCTTTCTGGAGGAACACCTGATGAGCCTCACCGTTGTCAACGGTCTGCCGCTACACGTCCTGATCGTGCACTTCGTCGTCGTGCTGGTTCCTCTGAGTGCTCTGGCGGTCGTGGTCGGTGCGATATGGCCGAGTGCCGCCCGGCGGATGGGGATCGTGCTGCCGGTGCTGGCTCTGCTGACGCTGGCGAGCGTGCCGCTGGCCACGGAGGCCGGCGAGTGGCTGGAGGAACACGTCGACAGCAACGCCCTGGTACGCAGGCACGCCGAGCTCGGCGACGGGTTGCTCCCCTGGGCCGTGGGCCTGTTCGTGCTGGCGACGGCGGTCTGGTGGACGACCCGCAGGCCGGCCGCGGCACAGGCCGCTTCCGGGGAGCAGCGGACTCGGTCGGCCTCGCCCCGGTCCGCGCTGGTCGTCCGCGTGGCGGCAGCGGTGCTGTCCGTGGGGGTGGCCGCAGGCGCGGTGGTGGACGTGTACCGGATCGGCGACTCCGGGGCGAAGGCCGCCTGGCAGGACGGCTTTTCCAAGGCCGCCACGGACGACCGGGGTGACAACGACCGACAGTGAGGATCGGCGATGGCGTCGCTCGGGGATCCGGCTCTCCGACTGACCGACGCTTCGGTTGTCCTGGCGGGGAGTCGTCGGCCTGCCGGGCGGTGCCACGCGAGGCGGCAGGTCACCGTGCGGTCAGGTGTCCTGAGGAGCAGGACGCGGGTACGTTTCGTGCATCCGGGCCCCGACCAGAAGACCGGCCGCGAGTCCGGCGGCGGCCCGGATCGCGGTGGTGATGCCGTGGGCGTCGGCGGGGACACCGCGCCCGTACTCACGAGCCAGGGTCTCGGCCGTCGACGTCGTTGACCAGCTCCGGCTGCGGCTCGGCGATCCGTCTTCGCCGGTCCCCGGATCAGCAGGACATTCGCGGCTGCGAACGGGGCGCCGCGGATTCGGGCGGGTGGTGCGGGGCTCCTCGCACCTGGTCGGGGAAAGGATGGCGCCGGATACCCTGGCGGGATGATCGAGAACCTTCCTCCCTGCCCGAAGTGCTCTTGTGAGTACACCTACGAGATGAACGCCCTCGTGGTCTGCCCGGAGTGCGGCCATGAGTGGGTGCCCGCCGAAGGCGCCCAGGAGGCCGATGCTCCCGTCGAGCGCGTGGTCAAGGATGCTGTCGGCAACGTTCTGCGGGACGGTGACTCCGTGGTCGTGGTCAAGGCGCTCAAGGTCAAGGGGAGCCCTTCCGGCATCAAGGCCGGCACCAGGGTGCGTGGTATCCGCCTCGTCGACGGGGTCGACGGTCATGACATCGACTGCCGGATCGACGGTTTCGGGGCGATGCAGCTCAAGTCGAGCGTGGTCAAGAAGGCCTGACCTGCCCGCGGACGTGTTCCAGGCGCCAGTCGGACGGCGGATTGCGTATTTTCGCAATTGACTAGATGCTGTGATGGCTGTACCCGTAGGTAGCTGCGGGCACAACCTCGCGCCCTGTCCTGACGCAGGGCGCGAGGCTGTGGCTCCATGTCGGTGGATGCGTCCCCTTGGCCGGCTGGAGAAGTGCGGCAACCGCATGGTGGGACCCGGCGATCGGCTTGTTCGTCTCCCGCGTCGGACTTTTTCGCGCCGTGAGATGGAGTTCTTCGGCGCGCGGACCCTTTCTCCCGCGACGCGCACCGGGCAGAGCAAGGCGCAGTCCCACGCTCGGGCCGGGGCGTGAGTGGGAGCGGGCAGACAAGCGGTGAGCGGCCGGACGGGCTGAGCCGTGGGTGGTCGCAGACGGTCGCGCATGGATGCTGAATTGCAAAATTTCGCAATTGGTTAGATGCTTTGTTGGCTGCGCCTGCCAACGGTTGCCGCGGGCGCAGCACCTTCCGCGTGGCCCCCGGGTGGGGTGTCGTCCAGGGAAGTCGAGGAGTCGTGTCGGTTCCGCTGTACCAGGCCAAGGCCGAGTTCTTCCGGATGCTGGGGCATCCCGTACGGATCCGCGTGCTGGAGCTCCTCCAGGACGGACCGATGCCGGTGCGAGACCTGCTGGCCGCGATCGAGGTGGAACCCTCCGGCCTGTCCCAGCAACTGGCCGTCCTGCGCCGGTCCGGGATCGTCACGTCCGCCCGGAAGGGCTCCACGGTGGTCTATGAACTGGCCGGCGGGGACGTCGCCGATCTGATGAAGGCCGCGCGCCGGATCCTGACCGAGATGCTCGCCGGGCGCAATGAGCTGCTGGCCGAGCTGCGGGAAGCCGGGGTCGTCGCGTGATGACCTCGGGGATCAGCCGGGCGTGGGCCCGGCTCACCGACCTGCTGCCCGGCCGCGCCGACCTGACGGACCTGCGGCGCGACCCGCGCCGGGACCTGCTCGCGGGGCTGACCGTGGCGATCGTCGCGCTGCCGCTCGCGCTCGGTTTCGGGGTCTCCTCGGGGCTGGGCGCGCAGGCGGGACTGGCCACCGCGGTCGTCGCGGGCGCGCTGGCCGCGGTCTTCGGCGGATCGAACCTCCAGGTGTCCGGGCCGACCGGCGCGATGACGGTCGTCCTCGTGCCGATCGTCGGCCAGTACGGGACGACCGGCGTCCTCACTGTCGGTCTGATGGCGGGCGTGATGCTGGTGGCGCTGGCGGCGCTGCGGGCGGGGAAGTACATGCAGTACGTGCCCGCCCCCGTGGTCGAGGGCTTCACCCTCGGTATCGCCTGCGTCATCGGGCTCCAGCAGATCCCGAACGCCCTCGGTGTGCCCAAGCCCGAAGGCGACCGCGTACTCGTGGTCACCTGGCGGGCGATCGAGGAGTTCGCGAAGTCTTCGAACTGGACGGCCGTCGGCCTCGCGGTGGCCGTGGCCGTCGTCATGCTCGTCGGCGCCCGGTGGCGGCCGACGATTCCCTTCTCCATTGTCGCGGTGATCGCCGCGACCGTCGTGGCGCAGGTGGCGGGCCTGGACGCGGCGAAGCCGATCGGCGACCTGCCGTCCGGACTGCCCGTCCCGTCCCTGTCCTTCCTCGACCCGGGCGCGCTCGGCTCGCTGCTCGCTCCCGCCGTCGCGGTCGCCGCCCTCGCGGCCCTGGAGTCCCTGCTGTCCGCGTCGGTCGCCGACGGCATGACCGTCGGGCAGCGGCACGACCCCGACCGGGAGCTGTTCGGCCAGGGCCTCGCCAACATCGCCGCCCCGCTGTTCGGCGGTGTCCCCGCGACCGGCGCGATCGCCCGCACCGCCGTCAACGTCCGTACGGGAGCGACCTCCCGCCTGGCCGCCCTCACCCACGCCGCGATCCTCGCCGTCATCGTCTTCGCCGCCGCGCCGCTGGTGTCGAGGATTCCCCTCGCGGCACTGGCCGGTGTGCTGCTGGCTACCGCGATCCGCATGGTCGAGGTGGGCTCGCTGCGAGCCATGGCCCGGGCCACCCGCTCGGACGCGCTGATCCTCGTCCTCACCGCGGTCGCCACCCTGGCCCTGGACCTCGTCTACGCCGTCATCATCGGCCTGGTCGTATCCGGCGCACTCGCGCTGCGGGCGGTGGCCAGGCAGGTCCGCCTCGAAGAGGTATCCCTCGACCGCGGCGATCACAGCGCGGAGGAACACGCCCTGCTCGCCGAACACATCGTGGCCTACCGCATCGACGGGCCGCTGTTCTTCGCCGCCGCGCACCGCTTCCTGCTGGAACTGACCGAGGTCGCGGACGTCCAGGTGGTCATCCTGCGCATGTCCCGGGTGTCGACGATGGACGCGACCGGCGCCCTCGTCCTCAAGGACGCGGTCCAGAAACTGCGCCGGCGCGGCATCCTCGTCCTGGCCTCCGGCGTTCGCCCCGGCCAGCGCCAGGTCCTGGACTCGGTCGGCGCGCTGGAGCTGCTTCGGCACGACGGCCGGGAGTACACCACCACCCCGGAGGCCATCCGGGGCGCCCGCGACCACCTGGAGCTGGCCGGGGTCCTGCCCGCCCCCCGCCGGCGGACGGCGATCCCGAACGCCACGAAGTCCCCCGAATCCCGTGAGGAGCCTGCCCGATGACGCTTCCCGCGGCCCTGCGCATGGCCGAGGTCTCCGGTGCGGAGGCGCTGTGGCTGGTGGAGGGAAGCAGTCTGGGGCGGCTGGTGTACGCGCAGCGGGAGCAGACCGTCGTGCGGCCTGCCCGGCATGTGTGGGAGTACGGGCGTCTGATCGTCCGGGCTCCCGTCCAGGCGGCTGTCGTGCCTGAGGTGGTGACGTATCAGGTGGACGAGATCCGGGTCGCGGCCGGCACCGGCTGGACCGTGACCCTGTCCGGCCCCGCCGAGGTGATCGACGACCCGAACGAGGCCGCCCACCACCGGCGTACCTTGGCCGGCTGGACCCATGGTCCGCACGACACCGTGCTGCGCATCCACCCCAAGACGGTGACCGGTTTCCGCCTCGCCCGCGCGGTGGGCTGATGTCCGTCCGGCTCGAAGCGCTGCCCCGTCGGCATGTGCTCACCGTGCCCAGCCGGCCGCCCGCCGTCCGCCTGGCGCGCGAGACCGCGGAACAGGTGCTGGTCGAGTGGGGCATCGGCCTACGCCACCCCGCTGTGGATCCGGCGCTGCTGATCCTGAGCGAGCTGGTGACCAACTGTGTCCGGCATGCCGCCGTGCTCTCCCCTCAGGTCACCGTGATCTACGCGGCGGGCGCGGACTGTCTGGCCCTCGCCGTGCACGACCGCCACCCCTACCAGCCACAGCTGTACGGGGCGGTCACCGGAAACGGCGCGGGTGGGCTGGGCACCGTCATGGAGCTCGTCATCACCCTGGGTGGCACCGCCGTCGTCCGCGGTGACGCCGACGGCCAGGGCAAGAGCATCTGGATCACCCTCCCTCTCTGACCGGAGCGCAGACCTCCACCATCCGATCGCGCAAGGAAGTGCACCACCATGACCATCGACTGGCGCTACACCGTCCAGGACGATCTCGGCGTCCTCTCTGTCGCCGGGCATCTCGGCCCCGACGCCGTGCACCGCTTCCGCGGAGCCATCGGCTGGTCCCTCGCCCGTGGCACCGGCCCGGTCGTCGTGGACCTCACCGAGCTGCGCGGGTGGTCGCCCGAGGGGCAGCTTGCCATCATCGACGCCGCTCAGCTCCTCGCCGAGGCGGGCCGCAGCCTCGAGTTGGCCGCGATCCCCGCCGACGGCTCCCTCGTCCCGGCCGGTGACTGCCCACCGATCCCGGTCCACGCGGATCTGCTGTCAGCGCTCGCCGCACACCGGACCGGGCAGAAAGCGGAGCAGAGCGAGGAGCGCCAGGAGTGGCGCACCACGGGCTGGCCCACCCAGGACGCCGACCGCTGATCCGGCCCGGTCAGCCCCGGGCGAAAGCGCCGTCGCCGTCCCGTACCGGCACGTGCGTGCAGGCGTCCTCCTGCGTGGCGATGGCGATGTCCTCCGCGAAGCCCAGCGCCGTCAGTTCGCGGCCCGAGGCGCCGGTGGCGACCGCGCGGCCGAGGTCGGCCGTGCCGTCGTAGACCGCCTTCGCGGCGGCGGCCTCGGCGGAAAGCGGGCCGGCGCCCTGCGAGTGAAGGTCGCTGATGAGGGCTCCGGCACCGATGAGGTCTTCCACGGCGGGGCGCAGTCGGCCGTCCGGCCACTGTTCTCCGGCCGCGACGACGGCGACCGGGCGCGCGGGGGAGCCGTAACCACGCGAGGTGAGCCAGCTGCCGACCGCCGTGACGTTGCGCAGGCACGCGGCGACCAGTGGCACGCCGCGCGGGGTCGTGGCCGCGATGGACGCACCATTCGGCGAGGGGAGCACCAGACGGGCGACGAACGGCGCGGTCCGCAGATGCGCGGGCGAGAGCGACCACGGGGTGTCGGGGCTGACCGTCCGGCGTCCGGCGGCCAGCCGGGCGCCCGACTGGCGGGCGTATGCCTCGGCGGCCATGGCCGCACCGGCGCGCTCGGCGTCACCGGCGCCCGCGGCAGGCCACCAGAAGGGAAGGACACGGATGCCCTTCGCGGTGGCGACGCTCACCGCCGTGGTGAAGGACAGCACGTCAACGACGACCACACAGGCGGCCCCCTTGGTGAGGTGCGCCGCGCCCGCGGGGCCCCACTCGAAACGTACCCCGCTGCCGGACTGGGACCCCCAGCCGCCCATCGCACCCTCCCCGTCGGCCTGCCGTGCGCGGATCAGTCGCGGTCGTTCCGTACAGGCTGCCTGGTGGTACGACCGCCGAACGAAAGTCTCAGCATGCGGCCATGGCCGCATCCCGGGCAGCTGCCGTCCTCGCCGACGGCGGCCGGGCGGCACTTCAGGCGGCAGGCCGGGCACTTGAACCAGGTGACGCCGTTACCGCGCAGCGGAGTGATCCTCACGCAAACCTCCCTCACACAGCCTCAGTAATTGCTAATGTTAGCAATTCCAGAGTTCATCATCGCCGGAATCGGCGGCCCGGTGTCTCAGCGCGGATTCGGTGCGGCCGCTCGCGCGGGTGAGGATGGGCCGCATGCGTGTGACGAGTGGGTGGATGCGATGCGCCGAGGTCCGGCCGGCAGTGCCGTGCTGTTGTTGCGGGAAGGGGGAGGCCAGGTGAGTACGCCGCTGTACCAGCTGAAGGCCGAGTTCTTCAAAACGCTCGGGCATCCGGCCCGCATCCGGGTCCTGGAGCTGCTGAGCGAGCGCGAGCACGCGGTCGCCGAGATGCTGCCCGAGGTCGGCATCGAGCCCGCGCACCTCTCCCAGCAACTGGCCGTGCTGCGGCGGGCGAACCTGGTCGTGACGCGCAGGGAGGGCTCGACGGTCTACTACTCGCTGACCAGCCCGCATGTCGCCGAGCTGCTGCGGGTCGCCCGCACCATTCTTTCCGGGGTACTGAGCGGACAGGCCGAACTGCTCGCCGACCTCCAGGCCGCCCAGCCCCAGGGCAAACCGCCGTCGTGACGACGGCCCACATACGGCGGCCGTCTCCCGTGAGCTGGACAGCGCTCAAGGGTCAGGGAGGCGGCCGCCTCCTCCCTACAGGTAAAAGCGTCGGAAAATGCCGTGACTCCGACCGCGGGAAGGCTCGTTGGTCATCTGCGGAGAGGTCCTCACCGTAACGAGGAGAGGTTCATGGGGCTGTTGCGCAAGATCCATGACACCGGGCGGGTGGCCGAACCCGCGCCGCCGCGCCCGACCGGCGACGTGCCCGAGCGGGCGCCGGAGCTGGGCGGTTCGGCGCAGGTGCGGTGCGTGGACGCGGGTTCCTGCAACGGCTGCGAGATCGAGATCGCGGCGGCCTTCAACCCGGTGTATGACGCCGAACGCTACGGCGCCCGGCTGGTGGCCTCGCCCCGGCACGCGGACGTGGCACTGGTGACCGGGCCGGTGACACGGAACATGGCGGAGCCGCTGCGCCGGACGGTCGCCGCGATGGGGGAGCCGCGGCTGGTGGTCGCGGTGGGGGACTGCGCGATCGACTGCGGGGAGTTCGCCGGCGGCTACGGCGTCGAGGGCGCGGTCGCCGATGTCGTACCGGTGGACCTGGCGGTGCCCGGGTGCCCGCCGCAGCCGGGGGAGATCGTGGCGGCCCTGAGGAGGGTGACCGGCCGGTGAGCGTGATCCCGGCCGCCCTGGCGACGGCCACTTCGCTGGGCGGCGCGGGGGCGCTGGCCGGGAGCGTGCTGCCGTACCGGATGCGCGGTGCGGTGGTGGGGGTTCTGACGGCGGGTGTGGGGGTGAGCGGTGGCGCGGCCGGTGTCGCAGCGCTGGGCGGAGACCGCTGGACGGCCGTCTTCCCGGGGGTGCTGCCGCTGGCCGGGACGCATCTCGCGGTGGACGCGCTCGCGGGCCTGTTCATGGCGGTGGCCGGGGCGGTCGTGACGGCGGTCGCGGTGTACGGCATCGGCTACACGGCCGGGCACGGGCCGCACGCCCTCGCCTCCCGTACGGCGCAGGCGGTGCTGCCGCTGTTCGCGCTGACGCTGGTCCTGGTGCCCGTGGCGGCGTCGGTGTCGACGTTCCTTCTGCTGTGGGAGCTGATGGCGCTCGCCTCCCTGCTGCTGGTCCTGGCCGAGCACCGTGAGCGGGCCTCGGTGCGGCAGGCCGGGGTCTGGTACGCGGTGATGACCCACCTCGGACTGGTGCTGCTCCTCGCGGGGTTCGCCCTCTTCGCCGCGCAGGCCGGCGGGGAGACGTTCGCCACGCTGCGGGCGGGCGAGCCGGCGGTGTCGCCCGAGGTTCGCGGGCTGGTGTTCGTGCTGGTCGCGGCGGCGTTCGCGTCGAAGGCGGGCGCGGTGCCGCTGCACGCCTGGCTGCCGCGCGCCCACCCGGAGGCACCCAGCCCGGTGTCGGCGCTGATGAGCGCCGCGATGGTCAACCTCGGGATCTACGGCCTCGTCCGCACCGGTCTCGACCTGCTCGGCGGCGGACCGGCGTGGTGGTGGCTCGGGCTGATCACGGTGGGCGGCGCGAGCGCGGTGTACGGCATCCTGCAGGCGGCGATGGCCTCCGACCTGAAACGGCTGCTCGCGTACTCGACCTCGGAGAACATGGGGCTCGTCCTGATCGGCGTGGGGGCGTCCGGGCTGTTCGCCGCCTACGGCGACGAGCCGCTCGCGGCACTGGCACTGGCGGCGGCCCTGCTCCACGTCGTCAACCATGCCGCCTTCAAGGCCCTTTTGTTCTGCGCGGCCGGGTCGGTGCTACGGGCGACCGGCGTGCGCGACCTCGACCAGCTGGGCGGGCTACGGCCGCGGATGCCGGCCACCGCCGGGCTGTTCGCGCTGGCCGCGCTGGGTGCCGTGGCCCTGCCGCCCGGCAACGGGTTCATCAGCGAGTGGCTGCTGCTGCAGTCCCTGATCCACGGACTGGACGTGCCCGGCGTCGCCATGGCCGTCGTCCTGCCGCTGTCGGTGGCGCTGATCGCGCTGTCCGCCGGCATCGCGGCGGCGGTCTTTGTCAAGGCCCTCGGCGTTGGCTTCTTCGCCCGGCCGCGCAGTGAGAAGGCCGCCTCGGCCGAGGAAGCCCACTTCCTCATGCTGGCCGGAATGGGCTTGCTCGGGGCGGCGTGCGTGGCTCTGGCGCTGGTGCCCGGGCTGCTGGGCGACGGCCTGGACCGAGCTGTGGGCGCGACCGGGCTGCCGGGCAGCGGTGCGGTGTCGGGCGGTGGGCTGCAGGTTCGGCTCGCGGATGTCTCGGCAACGCTGTCGCCGCTGTGGGTGGTGGCCGCCCTGACCGCCGCGATGGGGGTGGCCGTGGGGCTGCCCCGGCTGTACCAGCGGCGGCGGCGCCGGGTGAACGCCCGGCTGTGGGACTGCGGCGGCGGGGCGCCGAGTCCGCGCATGGCCTATACGGCGACCTCGTTCGCCGAGCCGCTGCAGCGGGTTTTCGACGACGTTCTCGCGCCCGAGCAGGACGTGGATGTCACACCGGTGCGCGAGTCGGCGTACCTGGTGGAACGGGTGCGCTTCCAGCACCGGGTGCCCGACCGGATCGAGCACCGGCTGTACGAGCCGGTGCTGCGGGCTCTGGCCGGCACCGGTCGGGCCGCCAGGCGGCTGGCGAACGGCAGTGTCCACCTCTATCTCGGCTACGGCTTCGTCGGCCTGGTCGTCCTGCTGTTGGCGTTGGCGGTGGGCTGGTGAGAGCGAACAGATGAGTGCTGTCGGATACACGGCCGTGGCCGGCCAGATCGTCGTGGTCGGTGCCGGGGCCCCGCTGCTGACCGGGTGGATGCGGCAGGTACGCGCCCATATGGAGGGCCGGGCCGGGGCCGGAGTACTCCAGCCGTGGCGGGATGCGCGCAAGCTGCTGCGCAAGGAGCCCATCACACCGGTGGGCACCGGTGCCGCCTTCCGAGCCGCCCCCGCTCTGCTGGTCGCGACCACCGTGGTCGCCGCAGCCCTGGTGCCGCTGCTGTCCACCGACACCCCGGTCAGTGGGCACGCGGACCTCATCGTGGTGGTGGCGCTGATCGCGCTGGGCACGCTGGCGCTGGCTCTGGCCGGGCTGGACACCGGTACCGCGTTCGGCGGGATGGGCGCCTCCCGGGAGATGACGGTGGCCGCGCTGGTGGAACCGACCATCCTGCTGTCGGTGTTCGCCCTGTCGATACCGTCGGGTACGACCAACATCCCGGCCATCGTCACCGGCGCGGTCCGTGATCCGGCCCGCCTCGCCTCCCCGGCCGGCCTGCTGGCCACCGCCGCGCTCGCCGTCGCCGTACTCGCGGAGACCGGGCGGATCCCCGTGGACAACCCCGCCACCCACCTCGAACTGACGATGATCCACGAGGCGATGGTCCTGGAGTACGCCGGACCTGACCTGGCGCTGGTCGAACTCGGCGCCCAGATGCGGCTCACCCTGCTGCTCGGGTTGCTGTCTTCGCTGTTCCTCCCCTGGGGCATCGCCACCGACGGCTCCTGGGGTGCGCTCGTCCTGGCCTTGGTGCTGTTCGCGGCGAAGGTCACGCTCCTGGGCGCGGTGCTGGCGGCGGCCGAGGTGTTCTGGGCCAAGGTACGGCTGTTCCGGGTGCCCGAACTCCTGGCCGGGTCCTTCCTGTTGGCGCTGCTCGCGGTGACCGCCTCCTACTTCCTGAACGGAGCGGCATGAGCGACGGCCTGTACACCCAGCTCCTTGATCTGGCCTGCGGCGCGTTCCTACTGGCGGCCGTGATCGTGCTGTGGCTGCGTGAACTGGCCGCGATCGTCCGGGTCTTCGCCCTTCAGGGCATCGCGCTCGCCGCGATCGCCGTACTCCTCGGCGTACACGAGGAGCGGTGGGACCTGATCGGTGTGGGGATCGGTGTCGGCCTGCTCAGGGCGGGCGCCCTGCCGTATCTGATGCGGCGTGCGCTGACAGCGCTCGCTGCCGACCGGGTGCGTGGTGAGGAGGTACGGGAGACCCAGCCCCTAGTCAACGTCGCCGCCTCGCTGCTGACCGCCGCCCTGCTGACCCTGCTGGCCTACGCCGTCGCCCGGCCCCTGACCGCGCTGAACCCGACCCCCGCCACCCGGGCCCTGCCCGTCGGCCTCGCCGTCGTCCTGATCGGCTTCTTCGTCCTGGTCACCCGCCGCCGTGCCCTCGCCCAGGTCGTCGGCTTCCTGCTCCTGGACAACGGCATCACCGCCACCGCCTTCCTGGCCACTTCCGGGGTACCGCTCATCGTCGAACTCGGTGTCTCCTTCGATGTCCTCCTCGCGGTCCTCGTCCTGCAGGTCCTCACCACCCGGATGCGGGAGGCGTTCGGCACCACCGACATCGACGACCTGCGGGAGCTGCACGACTGATGCTGCATCCATCACAAGGGGCCACCGCTTCCGCGCTGCTCCTCACGCTGCCCGTCACCGTCCCGCTCGCCGTGGCGGGCGTGTACGCGCTGACCGGGCTGCGGGTCCGGACCCCGGCCAAGGTGCCGGCAGCGCCTCGACAGATGCCAGGGGAGGGCGCCCTCCTGGTGACAGAAGCACCCGAGGTGAGGGATGTTCCGCAGCGGTATCCCTCTGCCTGGGCTGTCCTCGTCTCGCCTGCTGTGATCCTTGTGTGCGGGAGCCTGCTGGCGAGGGCCGTGGTGGACGACGGACCGCTGTCCGTGTACGCCGGACTGCTGCGGGCCGATGCCCTGACCGCCTGGATGCTGCTGGTCGTCGGCACCGTGGCGCTGATCGCCTGCGCCTCTGCTCCCGCGTATCTGGCCGGCGAGCGGACCGCCGGACGGGCATCGGCACGGGCCGCGTGGCGCTACCACGTCCTCGTCCAGGCGTTCCTGGCCGCCATGTGCCTGGCCGTGGTGACGGCGAACCTCGGCGTGCTGTGGGTCGCCGTCGAGGCCACCACCATCGTCACCGCCTTCCTCGTCGGCCACCGCCACACCCGGACCTCGGTCGAGGCCGCCTGGAAGTACGTCGTCATCTGCTCGGCGGGCATCGCGCTCGCCTTCCTCGGCACCGTCCTGATCTACTACGCCGCCCGGCAGGCCGGCATCGCCGAGGCGTGGGCGCTGGACTGGCCCACCCTCGTCGCCCGCGCCGACCGACTCGACCCGGCCGTCACCCGGCTCGGCATCACCCTGATCGTCCTCGGCTTCGGCGCCAAGGCGGGTCTGATCCCGCTGCACGCCTGGCTGCCCGACGCCCACAGCCAGGCCCCCGCCCCGGTCTCCGCCCTCATGTCCGGCGTGCTGCTGTCCGTCGCCTTCGCGGCGATCCTGCGCTACCGGGTCATCGCGGATGCCGCCCTCGGCCCCGACTTCACCCGTGTCCTGCTCACCGGGATCGCCCTGCTCACGCTCGCGCTCGCGGCCGGACTGCTGCTGGCCCAGCGCGACTACAAACGGATGCTCGCCTACTCCAGCATGGAACACATGAGCCTGATCGCCCTGGCCACGGCGATCGGCAGCCCGCTCGCCCTGTCCGCGGCCCTGCTGCACATCGCCGGGCACGGGCTCGCCAAGTCCGTCGCGTTTTGCGCCTCCGGCCGCATCCTTCACCTGACCGGTACGGCGCGGATCGGCCGGGTCCGCGGCCTGCTCTCCCAAGTTCCCGCAGTGGCCGGGGCGTTCGGGCTGGCGATCGTCGCGCTGATGGCGTTTCCGCCGTTCAGTCTCTTCGCCTCCGAACTGGGCATCGCCCGCGCCGGGTTCGCCGCCGGAGGCGGTCTGGCCTGGGCCACGGCGGCGGCCCTGCTGCTCGTCCTCGTCGCCTTCGCGGCGCTCGCCGCCCGTACCGCCCGCATGCTCCTGGGCCCGGGCACACCGGTTGAACGCGGCTCTGCCGCCGACTGGCCTCTGTCGCTGGGCCTGGCGGCCTGCGCCGCCCTGGGCATCGCCACCGGTCCGCTCACCGACCTGCTCCACGCCGCCGCCCAGGCGATCGGAGGCCACTGACAGTGACGCGTACGACGTACCAAATCAGCCCCGCCGCACTGCCCCAGCACGCCGAGGACCTGCTCAGCAAAGGCCACCGGCTCGCACTGGTCGCCGCACACATGGACGACACCGGCCCGCGCGTGGTGTACCTGTTCACCTCCGGACCGCCCGACACCCGCACCGAACTCCACGTCCGCCTCCACCCCGACCACCCCGAGGTGCCCACCCTCGCCCACCTCTCCTTCCCCGCGGGCCGGTTCGAGCGCGAGATGCACGACCTCTTCGGTATCACCCCCCTCGACCACCCCCTGCCCCGCCGTCTCGTACGCCACTTCCACTGGCCGCGCGGCTGGTACCCCATGCGGCCCGACGCCGGGCCTCCGCCGGCCTTCGGTGAGCAGGAAGGCCCCTACCCCTTCCTGGAGGTCGAGGGCGACGGCGTCTACGAGATCCCGGTCGGCCCGGTCCACGCCGGCCTCATCGAACCCGGCCACTTCCGCTTCTCCGTCGTCGGCGAGACCATCCTCAAACTCAAGGCCCGCCTCTGGTTCGTCCACAAGGGCATCGAAAAGCTCTTTCAGGGCCGCTCGATCGCGGCCGGACTGCCGCTGGCCGAACGCATCAGCGGTGACACCGCCGTCGGCCACGCCCTCGCGTACTGCCTCGCCGTCGAGGAAGGCACGGACACCCAGGTTCCCCCCGAGGCCCAGCGCGCCCGCGCCCTGCTCCTGGAGCTCGAACGAGTCCACAACCACGTCGCCGACCTCGGCATGCTCTGCAACGACGTCGGCCACGGCATCCTCAACACCCACGCCCAGCGCGTCCGCGAACAACTGCTGCGCCTCAACCAGGAGACCACCGGCCACCGTCTGCTGCGCGGCGGAGTCGTCCCGGGCGGAGCGGCCCTGCGCGCCCTGCCCGACCCAGCCCGGCTCAAGACCATTGGCGCGGACATCCGCGAGATCACGGACCTGGCTCTGGGCCACTCCACCGTCCGTGACCGCTTCACCGGTACAGCCATCCTGCACACGGACGCCGCCCGCGAGATCGGCTGCCTCGGCTACGTCGCCCGCGCCAGCGGCATCCCCGCCGACGCCCGGATCACCCACCCCTTCACGCTCTACGCCAACGCCCTCGACGTACCCGTCCACGACAGCGGCGACGTCCTGGCCCGCTTCCTCGTCCGCGCCGAGGAGATCGACACCTCCCTCGCCCTGATCGAGCACTTCGCCGCGGACCTCGAAGCCCCGAAGGCGATACTGGCCGCCCCGCCGGAGCCCGGCGCGGGCCCGCGCACGGGGGCGAGCCTGGTCGAGGGATGGCGCGGCACCATCGCCACCCGCGTCGAACTCGCCCCCGACAACACCCTGGCCCGGGTCAAGCCCGTCGACCCGTCCTTCTTCAACTGGCCCGCCCTGCCGGTCGCCCTCGCGGACACGATCGTTCCGGACTTCCCCCTGACCAACAAGAGCTTCAACCTCTCCTACGCCGGAAACGACCTGTAACCCGCCACTGAAGTGGGCATGTCAATCACGGATGATTCGGCCCTGGCGAAAGCACCACCATCGCGGCATGGTGCCGTGCGGAGGGCGGGCTGATTGGGCCAACCTCGGGGCCTTAGGAAGGAGTTCGGTCACACGAAGCTGGGCAAGTGGGTGCTCGTCGAGGTGGCGGAGGCGTTGGACAGGGAAAGGCTGGGCTGCTTCCCGGAGGGCACGCTCGACCCGCAGCACAACACCGTGCCTTGCCAGGCGCAGAGGGTCTGGATCTATGAGAACGACGGCGGCACCCGCGCCCGGATCATCAACGCCGTTCTCCACCCGGACCAGCGCGACCGTCCGGGCGGCACTGGAGGCCCTGGCGGATCACGGCGAAGTGCTGACCCCGGAGTAGAAGCTCGACCGCATCCGCGACCTGGTCGGTTCGTAGAAGCGATGAGACCGTGACCCCCCGCCAGGACGGCCGCTCAAGGCAGGGGTCACGGTGTACTCGCAGTGTGCTGGCGTACCTCCGCAGCGCTACTCGGCGGCAGCTTCGGCAGTACCGGGTGTACATGGAGAGCCCGTTCGGCTGCTCAGGCGTGGGGGCGGGAGCGGAGGTAACCGGGCAGGTGGCTGTCGCAGCAGGCCCACTTGGTGCCTGACTTGTCGGTGACGGCGTACTTGGGCTCGTCGGTGCAGGGGTTGTTCTTGCTGCCTCCCCAGGTGCACCGCCGTCGGCTGTCATCACCGGGGAAGAGGTCGGGGTGGTGATCGCTGATCTCGACTGCGGCGGGGCGCCGGCCGGTCAGGTTCCCGACGGCGAGGATCTCCTTGGCGCCGAAGGCGCGGCTGACGCCGGAGGGCGTGAGACCGGCGGCCTGGCCGAGGGTTTCCAGCGTGTGCGGCCGCGGGGTGACGTAGACCCGGCCGTAGGCCAGGAGCAGCCGGATCTGCTCGTCGGCGGCCTTCTTGATCGCGACGAGGTCCCCGAGAGAGGCGAGGAGTGGATCGTGGTCCGGGCCGCCGTGCTCTGCCGCTGCGGCTCCCATTCTCCTGATGTAGGCCGCGCGCTGTCCCAACGCGTCTTCCGCGGCTCTGCGCTGGCCCGGAGGGGCCTGGTCATCTTCGGGGAAGTGCGGCAGCGGCCAGCGGATGTCGAAGATGTCGTTCAGCAGTTCCTGTGAAGGCATGCATTGAATGATGCACAAGATTTTGAATGAGTACAAGAGATTTGCCGAAGGCGAGTTCTGGCGGGCTGGAGGCGCAGCAGGGGTGCCGGGTTGGGTTGGGCAGGGCTCGCCGAACCGATCCGCCCTCCATGCCGTACCGGCATCAGCTGGCGCGGAGACGAGACGGGGGTCGGCCGGCTTCGACGACGAGCCCGCCGGCCAACAGCGTTGGGTTCAGTGTCGGCTGTCGCCGGGCGCGAGCAGGCTGGTGACCTCGGCGATCGCCTCCGCTGACGGATGGGAGTAGCGCCGTACGTTCTCCGGCTTCTTGTGCCGCGACTTCGCCATGAGCATCGGCAGACTGGCCCCGCCCTCGCTGAGGTGGGTGAGTCCCGAGTGCCGGTACTCGTGCAGGCCCCATCCTGTGCCTGGCACCCGCCGACGGCCGTGTGCGCATCCAGCAGAGCGCGGGCCTGCCCGTACGACAGCCGGGCCAGCCCGGTATCGGGGCAGACATCGCGGGAGCCGAGGACCTTCCCGGGACCGGGCCTGCCGTGGGTGAACATCGGGCCAAGGATTTCCTCCACCCACGCGACCGTCTTGTACAGCAACCGCCACAGCGTCTTCTCCCGCAGATGGACATCGCGGCGGGCGATCAGCCGATCGATCGCCATCTTCGAGCGGGCCGGGGTCTGCGACTCCGGCGGAGGCAGCCGCTTCACCCAGGCCGGCACCGCGGGCCGTCGTACCCGCGCTCGGCGCACCAGCCCAGCCAGGACAGCACCGCCGCCCGGCGAGCGTTCCGCGTGTTGACTGCCGAGGTACCCCAAAGAAGTTCGAGAGCCTTGCCGATCTCGTCGTCCGAGACAGTGGCGAGCGGACGCATCTCGCCGAGGCGTGCGGCCGACTTGCCGACCCCGATGCCGTACGACCGGAGGGTGTTCGCGTTGTCAAGCGAGTCGAGGAACACGTCCGCCGCCCTGCGAACGGTCAACGCCCTCCCGGCGGGCAGCTGTGTCAATGTCCGAAGTCGCCCGTACTGGTGAGCTGCGAGTCCGCTACCGAGTGCAGGGGGCTGTGAACTCTCGGACGCCCCGAAGTGGCCTGCACTGCGGGTCGACTTGGCCGTAGTCGTGTGCAGCACGGGCGGGAGGAGACCCAGCAGTTGCACCCCAACCCCCGCTCGGGCCGCTGGCTGCCGGACGAGTTTCCACATCCTTCACCAGGTGGATGGTACTGCTCGCCGATATCGCGGTTCAGCCGGACCGAGGCAGGGCGGGCAAAGACCGCCAGGGAGGGGAGATCGACCCGTCAAGCTCCCACCCGAAACGGCGCAGTTGATCGCTCTCTGATGCCCGTCCGGCCTCCCGCAGCAGATTGACGGCCTCGTCGAGGGCCCTGTCATCGGCAGCTTTGGCTCGATTCCACAGCCAGGACAGAGCGGCCTCCAGCCCACGCGTTCGATGAAGTAGGCGCACGGCATCACGCATGGCTCCGAATGCGTACCACCCCGCATAGGGCGTGATGTCGTCGCCTGCCGCATCGGCGCACTTCTCGTAATAGAAGAGCGCACTCTCGATGGCTCCCGCATCGGCCAGACCCTCGGCCTCCTCACTCAGCCACTGAAGATCGCGCCTGTCCTCGTCCTCGATGGCACGAATTTCATCCAGGTCGGCGTAGTACTCCCGTGTGTCAGCGTCTTGCTCCACTTCTGCGGCCTCTTCGGCTCTGCCGACCTCGGTCAGCAGAACGACGAGTTCCCTCGCGGCAGACAGGCTGCCGTTTCCCGCCACTCGGCGGTAGTAGACAATCGCCTCATCCAAGCTGCCCACCTTGACCAGCCGCTCCGCCACACGGAGCGCCGCGTCGGGGTTTCCGGCGTTGGCAGCACGTCGTTCCCAGACCATGGCTCCATCGAGGTTGCCCTCCCGCCGCAACAGGTCAGCCATGTGACTCATGGCCTGCTTGTTGCCGCCCTTGGCAGCGCGCTGGTAGTAGAGAAGCGCTTCATCCGCACGGGACGCAGAGCGCAATGCCTCAGCCAGGCTATATAGTGCGTCCTCGACTCCAGCCTCAGCTGCACGGCGATACCAGGTGATCGCCTCGTCGATCCGGTCGGAGTCTCTCAGGAGGCGCGCAGTCATGCTGAGCCCGGCTTCCTCTCCGGCTGCCGCCGCAGCAGAGGAGAAGCGAAACGAGAGCCGAAGCAGCCCTCGTGCCTGAGCTGCGGCAGCTAGGGACAGGTATTCGCGGGGATCACCGTGATCGAGGAGTGCTTGCCAGAGGGCCATGGGAACGTCCGCGGTACGCCGGGTCTTGCGGCCGTGCTGGTCGAGGTAGTCGGCCAGCACGTAGCTGACCACGCCGGTGCCGCACTCGGGCGGAACCGGTTCCAATGCCTGGACCGCGCCTTTGAGAGGCTGAATAGCGTAGGCCAAGGCGTCCTGCTGCCACTGTGCGGCCGGGACGGTGCGGCGCCGAGAGCCCAGGTAGCCGATCGCGGCCTCCTGTAGTAGTTCAGGCTGGCAAGGTTGGTCGTGCCCGAGTCGTATGGCGTCCATGGCCGCGGTGATCAGGGCCTGCCCGTAGGGGTCGGCGCCGGGCCCCTGGTAGTGGTTGAGTAGATCGGGAACACCGGCCAGGTACTGCGTGACCTGGCCCGGTGGATCGGCGTTTACGGCAGCGGCGATGGCATTGTGTAGCACGGTGTCGTCGAGGCGGCGGGCATAGTCGAGGTCATTGGCGGTGAAGTGGTTGGGTACGTCGATGACCCAGCCACGACCAGCGTCCACATTCTGAGGATCGGTGCTGGCCAGGTCCGCCAATGGCGAGAGTAGTTCCCGGACCGCCCGGTACGGATCGGGGCTGCCTGGCTCGCCGGGTGGGTTGGCACGATACTTGGCCCAGAAATTCGGCCACACCGCGGTGATGGCCAGGATGCGGTCGCGGCCGGTCAGGAGCTCGGCCAGCTCGAACAACACCTCCGATCTACCGGGCTCATCGGCGTAGTGGCGCAGTTCGTTGAGCCACAGCACCGCACTGCGCATGCTCCTTTCTCGCAACAGCCGGGCCAACTCGGCCGCCGTGCGTGGGTAGAACAACGGCGAGCGCTTCCACCGCGCCATCACCGCTTCGTAGGCCGTGCGCGACTTGCCTGTGGAGGAGCCCCCACGCAGCACCACAAGCCGGTTGGTGGCCAGCTCCGGGTTGAGCACTGCATCCAGCAGATCATCATGCTGCCGCCGCACGTACGGCGGCAGTGCCCCACCCTCGATGGCCCGGTGTACCCCGAGTTCCACGGGATCCCAATGATCCACCGTCCGCCCTACCGGCACCCTTGCCGTAGACCCTTCACCCGTCGGGTGGTGGTGATGGACGTGCTGGTCCCTGCCCGCCTGGTAGATCCGGGCGTCACCTGACGCCGTGGCCTCCTGTGACACCTCCTGAGACCCCCGCCCCCGGCGGGGCCAGCGCCCGGTCACGGCCGACCCGGAGGGTCTTGATCCCCTCCGACCTGGGAGATCGTCCCCTTCTCCGTGGCTTCGGCGTCCTGCTGCACGCCTCCGGGAACGCCCCTCGCTGCCCCGCCCCCCGACTCACCGGTCGTCTCATTCCCGCCGACCTGGGTCACCCGACCCTGGCCAGACGCCCTGGCCCGCTGCACCACACGCGGGCCTTCGCCGGGGGCTCTGACCCCGTAGGCCGTTAAGGCCAGCCCGACCAACGCGGCCAAGCCCCCGACCACACTGGCCATCTTGTCGGCCTTGTCCAACCCGACCACCGCGAAGTAGGCGCTCAGTCCAGCCACCGCCACGGCTATGACGCCAGCTCCGCCCCAAACCCATCCATGCCTCGTCATGACACCCAATCATCGACCACCAGACAAGACGACATCCCGGAAATCCAGAGTACTGACGAACGCCTTCGAGATGCAGGCGTGCAGAGGACTTTGGACATCCGTGCAGGCGACTTCAGAAATCGACGAGCGGCACGACGGAGGCACGGTCTCCTCCTTGCCAGAGATAACAGGGTCGCTTTACGCACAGCCCCGAAGACGTCTCCGCAGGCCATGATCAGCAAGCGTGAGGGGCACTCGGGCCGTACTCCAGCAGCCGCGCCTGCTGCGAGAGCAGCGGCAACTCCCCCGCCGCTCGACGGTCTCGCGCCTCCAACACCTCCGGGACGCCGTTCCTGGAGGGCAGCACGGTGACCGGCGCCAGTTCCGCCGGGCGGGCGGCCCGCCCGAAGACCACCGGCAGCTCCTGCCCGGCTTGCACCAGACCGGCCTTCCCCATTCGTGCGCGGGTGGTCAGGCGCCTGCCCAGTTCCTCTTCAAGCAGCGCCAGAGCGGGCGCGGTGAGATCGGGGTGCCCCGAGACGGTGATCACTTCAGGGAGTCGTCTCTCCGGGTACGGCCACTCTGGCTCGCCTCGCTCTGGTCCGTCCGATGGTGAAGGCGCGTCGGCATTGGGCTGCGGATGTACGCCCTGTCACTTGCCGGCGTGGTCTGCGAGGTAGAACAGCAGCATCACCCAGCCCGCGATGATGTGCGTGCCGAAGATGTAGTAGAAGGCGCGCAGCCACATGCCGCGCTCCTCCCGGCTCTCCCTGTCCTGGGCCTTCTTCTTTTCCCTGTTCATTGGAGTGTCTCCTGCCTGGCTCCCGTCCGGTGCGCTCTACGAAGGCATCCGGAACCGTACGAGGACGACCTTGCCGTCGTGGTCGACAGCCGGTTCGGCACTGATGTCACCGTCGTAGTCGGCAGCGAGCTCGCTCACCGTCCGCAGCCCCGCCCGCATGCCGCTGTCGGTGAGCTCCGGCAGGCGCGGTTCGGCGTCCGCGACGCTGACGACGAGCTGTCCGGCCGCGCTCGTCAGCCCGACATCGATCACCGGTGAGTGCGCGGCATGCCGTAGCACGTTGGTGACCAGCTCACTGGTCACCAGCAGCACCGCGTCCGCGAACGCCGAACCCGGGGACACGCCCGCGTCCGGCAGGTGCCGGGCCACCGCCTCGCGTGTCCGCCTGACCGTGTCCGGCCCCAGCTTCAGCGAGACGATGTGCCGCCGCACCGCTGGCGGCACATGCTCGATCGTGGCCGCCGGCCGAGCCCGCCGCCATGGCAGTCGAAACCCTCCCCCGCTCGTCACGGTGAGGGCTCCGCAGCCTGCAACTCACCCAGCAGGTCCCGCTGGCCGGACCAGAGGACGGCCAGGATCCGCCGCGCTGCGGCGAGCAGCTCCGCCACATCACCGCCGGCCAGCTCGTACACCACCGTGGAACCGGTGCGCGTAGCTGTCACGATGCCCGAGCGGCGCAGCACGGCAAGCTGCTGGGACAGGTTCGACGGCTCGACCTCGATCTTCGCGAGCAGCTCCCGCACGGGCTTCGGCCCGTCCTGCAACAGCTCCAGCACCCGGATACGCACCGGATGCCCCAGCATCCGGAAGAACTCCGCCTTCGCCTCGTACAGCGGAACCGGCATCGGGTCACTCCTCGGTCGTGTCCATGGCCGGGCCGGCACTGACGTCGACACCGTGCCGCCGCGCAACCCGCATCGCGTCGTCCAGCTCGTCCTCCGCCACGGCTACCTCGTAGGCGTCCTCGGCTGCCAGCGCGGCTGCGAGCCGGGCACGTGCCTCACGGACCCGTTCCCGTACGGCTTCGACGAACCCGCCCACCCAGGACCTCCTCCTGTTGAATCTTGCTTGACAGGGCAACTAGTGAATTGAACAACTCTTCAATTGTAGTGGATGGCGGGCCGCCAAGGCCGAGGGATCAGGGGGGCCGGAGATCAGATCGCGCCTGTCGGGGGAGCGAGGACGTATTTGTTGCGGACCTCGCTCGCTTCTGCGAGGACAAGGGCTTTCTCGCCGCACCGGACATGGTCCAGGGTGTCGTCGGACATCGTGGCGGTGGTACGGCGATGGCGTCGCTTCCTTCGTGTGCGAGATCCTGTGGGTTCGTTCCCGCTTCCGTGTCTCGTTGGAAGAGCCATCATGATCGGTATCGGGGGGCGATATCCGATGGCCGTACCTCCCGGCGCCCGTCGGCGCTCGATTCGGCGGGCGGTAGAACGGCTGGGGCCACCCAGTCGCACCGGGCATCAACCGTTCGAACAACGTCGGAAGCAGGGACAGGAGGGGCAGGGACCACATCGTTCGCTTCGCTAGCTTGCGTGCATGACTGAGCTGATCCCGAGCGAGCGCCCGCGCGTGCACTTCCCCCCGATCGCCAACGGCATCGACTACCTGCAAAGCGTCGTGAACCACCTGGCAGGCGAGCCGACCGTCTGGGATCTGAAGTACGCCGTGCTTCACCTCCAATCCGCCACCGAGGTGCTACTCAAGGCACGTCTACAGCAGGAGCACTGGAGCTTGGTGTTCAAGGATCCAGGCAAGGCCGACCGGGTGCGCTTCGAGAACGGTGAGTTCGAGAGTTGCGGCACCGCCGAGGCGATCAGCCGCCTGCGCGGCATCGTAGGAATCGTCGTTTCCGAGAAGGACACGAAGCAGATAGCCCAGCTCGCAAAGTGGCGCAACGCTCTCCAGCACTACGGCCTGTCCGTGCCCGCCCCCGCCGTGGAGTCCCGCGCCGCCCAGGTCCTGGACATTCTGCTCCGGTTCATCACCGACCATCTGGTTCCTGGTTTGAGCGGTGGGGAGGCGGAGTTCGCGGACGAAGGTATCTACACTGTCCGCAGCCGACTGGCGAAGATTCAGGCCTTCATCAAGACCCGCATGGACCGGCTGCGTCCCGAACTCGAGCCGTACGCCGCCCAGACCGTCGCGTGTCCCGAGTGTTCGCAGCCGGCCCTGCCCCTGGTTGTCGACAGCCCGCTCAGCTGTCGCTTCTGCGAAGAGACCTGGGCCACCCCAGAGCAACTCGCCCACCATTACGCCAGGAACGTCCTGGACCCAAAGGCTTACGCGGACTTCGAGAACGGTGGCGACGGACCGTTGCCCCGCGCATGCCCCGACTGCAGGTCCGGACTCTTGGTCCTGGATGCGCGCACCGCCGCCGCCCCGGACAGACCCAGCCCCTTGTGCTTCTCCTGCGGCAACAGCTACGAGGAGCTGGTCGCGTGCGAGTACGGCTGCGGAAGCGTGGTGGTGCCCACCAAAGACGGCCGCCGCGATCTCTGCCCGATGTGCTTTGAGCATGCTTACGGTTTCGACAAGCCGTGAACTCGATACTGCTTCCTCAGCATGACATGGGCCTCGGCGACGTCTTCTCCGTAGAGCGAGGGAAAGAAGCGGGATTGAACCCACGAGATCTCGCACTTTCACAGGGGTCGGGCCGAACCGGACGACGGCCTTGCACGGTGAGGCCGTCTGAGCCCGTTCAGCACGGCGTCGTGGGGCTGCGCGTGATGCGGATCGAGGTCCAGTCCGGCGTGCCGCCGTCCGTAGTGGTGTCGACCACGTCGGAGGTTCCGCCCATGAGCTCGACGCACAGTGTGCCGCTGGTGTCGACCGAGCCGTTCGCGCGCAGCAGGGTGACGACGACGCCGAACTGTTTCATGGTGCCGGTATCGGAGGAGTGGGAGGTTACCGTGCCGGCGATGTAGATCTGTTGGTCGTTGATGTCATACCCGGAGGGGTCGGCGTTGGTGAGGTTCACCGTGTAGTCGCCGAGCGTGTAGGTGCGGGTCAGGGCCTGGTGCTGTAGAGCAGCGAGAGCCGCACTGCCTGAGGCCGACGCCGAGGCGGCAGTGGACTGGGATGCTTCAGCCTCCGCGGCAGTGTCCTCGGGCGCGGGTGTGGCGTCCGGGCCGGCCGCTGGGTCTGACGTGTCGTCCGTCGGCGATCCGGCGGAAGGGGCGTCGGCGGCGCTGTTGGCGCCGGGCTGAGCCGCCGTGGCTGCCCGTACGTTCAGCGCGTAGCAGGCTCCCTCGCTGTTGCCGTACTTACTGATCGTTTCAGAATGAGTTGAGCTGCCGGTCTTGTGCTCGACGATCTTGGTCGGCAGGGTGGGCGGGGTGCGTGCTGATCTTGTTCCTG
>NZ_JBIWGA010000038.1:0-80685 GCF_044763345.1 Streptomyces sp. NPDC096132 | reverse complement strand
GCCCGGTTACATTCCGAACCCGGAAGCTAAGCCTTACAGCGCCGATGGTACTGCAGGGGGGACCCTGTGGGAGAGTAGGACACCGCCGAACAATCTTTGGGAAGGACCCCTGGTCCCCAGCGTTCAGCTGGGACCAGGGGTCCTTTCGTTTTTACAATGCTTGTGTACCGAAGACAGGAGTCACCGATGTCCACCAACTCTCCCGACGACCGACCGGAGCGCGAGCAGCGGCGACGGGACGGTGGGGATCGCGGCGATCGTGGCGGTTACCGCGGAGACCGTGACCGCGGTGAACGCGGGGGCTTCCGCCGGGACAACGATCGTGGTGGCTACGGCCGGCGCGACGACAACCGTGGCGGTGGCTACGGCCGTCGCGATGACCGGGACCGTGGCGATCGTGGTGGCTTCCGGCGTGACGACCGGCGCGATGACAATCGTGGCGGTGGGTACGGCCGGCGTGACGACCGGCGTGACGACCGCCGTGAGGGCGATCGTGGCTCTCGTCCCGCGTTCCAGCGTGACGACCGCGACCGTGGTCCGCGTCGGGACGACAGGGACCGCGGGTTCCGACGGGACGACCGCGGTGACCGTCCGGCCTTCCGGCGCGATGACAGCCGTGGTGGGTCCGGCGACCGGGACCGTGGCGGTTACGGGCGGCGCGACGACCGCAGGGACGACCGGCGCGGCGACGACCGTGGTGAGCGCGGGGGCTTCCGCCGGGATGACCGTAGGGACGACCGGCGTGACGACCGTGGCGAGCGTCCGGCCTTCCGGCGCGATGACCGCGGGGACCGTCCGGCCTTCCGCCGGGACGACCGTGGCGACCGTGGTGGGTTCCGCCGCGATGACCGGCGTGACGACCGCAGGGACGACCGACGGGACGACCGGCGTGACGACCGTGGTGAGCGCGGAGGGCACCGCGGCGACGACCGCGGGTTCCGTCGCGACGATCGCCGGGACGACCGTGGTGACCGAGGTGGGTTCCGTCGGGACGACCGGCGTGACGACCGCAGGGACGACCGGCGCGGCGACGACCGTGGTGAGCGTGGCGGCTTCCGCCGTGACGAGCGGCGGGACGACCGTGGTGAGCGCGGTGGGTTCCGGCGCGATGACCGTCGGGACGACCGCGGTGGGCGCGGTGGGTTCCGTCGGGACGACCGGCGTGACGACCGGGGCGGGCGGCCCGGCGGTTTCCGGGGCCGGGACGACCGTAGGGACGACCGGCGCGGCGACGACCGGCGGGGTGGCGGTCGGTTCCGTGACGAGCGGGACCGGGACCGTGAGCCGATCAAGCGGCTGCCGATCCCCGAGGACGTCACCGGCGAGGAGATCGACAAGGACGTACGGCAGGAGCTGCAGAGCCTGCCCAAGACGCTCGCCGACGACGTGGCCAGGAACCTGGTGATGGTCGCGCGGCTGATCGACGAGGACCCCGAGGGTGCCTACGGCTACAGCAAGGTGGCGCTGCGGCTCGCGTCGCGTGTCGCCGCCGTGCGCGAGGCGGCCGGGTTCGCGGCGTACGCGAACCAGAAGTACAGCGAGGCGCTGGCCGAGTTCCGGGCGGCGCGGCGGATGACCGGTTCGGTGGAGCTGTGGCCCGTCATGGCCGACTGCGAGCGTGGGCTCGGGCGGCCGGAGAAGGCGCTGGACATGGCCGGTGCCCCCGAGGTGCACAAGCTCGACAAGGCCGGCCAGGTGGAGATGCGGCTGGTCGCGGCCGGTGCGCGGCGTGACATGGGGCAGCTCGACGCGGCCATCGTGACGCTGCAGAGCCCCGAGCTGGCGTCCAACTCCGTACAGCCGTGGACCGCGCGGCTGCGGTACGCCTATGCCGACGCGCTGCTGGCGGCCGGGCGTGCGGGCGAGGCGCGGGAGTGGTTCGCGAAGGCCGTCGAGGCGGACCGCGACGGCAGCACGGACGCCTCCGACCGGCTCGCCGAGCTGGACGGGGTGGAGTTCGTCGACGCCCTCGACGAGGGTGAGCCCGAGGAGACGCCGGGCGAGGACGACGACAAGGACTGAGTGCGTCCGGTGAGAGGGGCGGGTTCCGAGGGGAACCCGCCCCTTTCGCGTTTCAGACGTCCAAGGCGCGCAGGACCAGGCCGGAGGCCGGTTTGGGGCCGAAGGACGTGGACTTGCGGGGCATGGTGACGCCCTGGCGGGCGAGGTCGCGGACGACCTCCTCGCGGACGGGGTGGAGCAGGACCGCCGTGGCGCCGCCGCGTTCCGCCTTCCGCACGGTGGCGGCCGTGTCGTGTATGTAGGCGATGCGGGTCGGGTCGTCCTCGGGGATGCGCCACACGTGGTCGAGGAGGGTGGCATGCAGGACCGTCGCGTCGAGGGTGCGCCAGGCCTGCGGGCGGTCCCGGGGGATCGTACGGTCCAGGAGGGCCGGGTCCGGGCGGTCGAGGAGATGGAAGGTGCCGTCACCCGCAAGGAGGAAGGCGTTGCCGGCGCAGGCCGTGTCCGCCAGGGCCGCCAGGGCTTCGGGGAGGGGGACCTGGAGGTGCCGGACGCGGAACAGGCCCTCCACCGCGGCCAGGGCCTGTGTCACCGGCAGGCCGTGCAGGAGGCGGTGGATGGCGCGGACGCGCAGGGGGTAGCGGGCCGTGTCGACCAGGAGGACCAGGCCGTGGTCCCAGGGGCTGGGGGAGGGGTGCTCGGCACGGAGCCGGCGGTAGGTGGCCCAGCGGTGGTGGCCGTCGGCGATCAGGGCCTGGTGGTGGGCGAGGTCCGTCTGGACGAGGGTCTGGTCGGTGCGGTCGGTGATCGCCCACAGGCGGTGGCGGTAACCGTCCTCGGTGGTCGTGGTGAGGAGCGGGGGGCGCTCGGCGGTGCGGTCGACGATCTCCGCCGCCGTGCCGTTGCCGCGGTAGGTGAGCAGGAGCGGTTCGAGGTTGGCGTAGGTGGCGCGCATGAGGGCCGCGCGCTCCGCCACCACGGGGGCGATGACGTCCTCGTGGGGGAGGACGACCCCCTCCTCCGGCTCGGAGACGCGCAGGGTGCCGATGAGGCCGCGCTGGAGCATGCCGTCGCTGTGGCTCTGCTCGTAGACGTAGAGGGCGGGCTCGGGGTCGGCCGTCAGGACGCCCTCGGTGAGCCAGCGGCGCAGGGCGTCGGCGGCCTGTTCGTTGCGGGCGCTGGGCGTGGTGGCCTGGGGGAGGATCAGGCGGACGATGTTGTACGGGTCCGCGTCCTGGAGCTGGTGCAGGCCGTCGGGGCGGACGACGACGTCGTACGGCGGGGACGTGACGGCGGCGAGGCTGCCGACCCGGTCCGGGTCGTAGCGCAGGCCTCGGAACGGGGTGAGTTCCAGGCCTCGGGGCGCCGTTGCTTCCGAGTGACCTGCTGTGTTCATCCCGGCATCGTACGTGTGTCAGTGGCGTGCGGGATGATCGAAGGAAAGCGGATCGAGTGAGGAGCGATGTGGAATGAGCCGGAGCGTCAGGACGAGGCCCGAGGGCAATGGGCAGGCCCTGAGCGAGGCGTACGACACGGCTCTGCTCGACCTGGACGGGGTGGTGTACGCGGGCGGGAGTGCGATCGTGCACGCCGTCGAGTCGCTGGACACTGCGCGGGCGGGCGGTATGCATCTGGCGTACGTCACCAACAACGCGCTGCGGACGCCGGACACCGTGGCCGGGCACCTCACCGAGCTGGGCATCCCGACGGGGGCCGAGGACGTCATCACCTCGGCTCAGGCGGTCGCGCGGCTGATCAGTGAGCAGGTGCCGGCGGGGGCGCGGGTGCTGGTGATCGGCGGGGAGGGGCTGCGGGTCGCGCTGCGGGAGCGGGGGCTGACGCCGGTGGAGTCCGCGGACGACGATCCGGTGGCCGTGGTGCAGGGGTACGGCGGGCCGGATCTGCCGTGGGGGCGGTTCGCGGAGGCTTCGTACGCCGTCGCGCGCGGGGTGCCGTGGTTCGCGTCCAACACCGACCTGACGATTCCGAGCGGTCGGGGGATCGCGCCGGGGAACGGGGCGGCGGTGGAGGTCGTGCGGATAGCCACGGGTGCCGAGCCGCAGGTCGCGGGCAAGCCGTTGCCGCCGATGCACCGGGAGACGATCCTGCGGACGGGTGCGAAGCGGCCGTTGGTCGTCGGGGACCGGCTGGACACCGACATCGAGGGGGCGTTCAACGGGGAGGTGGACTCGCTGCTCGTTCTCACCGGTGTCACCGACGGGGCGCAGTTGCTGGCCGCGCCGCCGCAGCACCGGCCGACGTTCGTGGACGCCGACCTGCGTGGGCTGCTCACCGGGCAGCCGGAGGTGGTCGGGGACGGGGACGGTTTCCGGTGCGGTGGCTGGACGGCGACGGCGGGTGCCGCGGGGCTGGAGCTGGACGGGGACGGCGAGGCGTTGGACGGGCTGCGGGCGTTGTGCGCGGCGGCCTGGACGGCTGCGGGTGAGGGGAGTTGTGAGCTGGACGCGGGGAAGGCGCTGGCGCGGCTGGGGTTGTGACTCCGCGAGGCTCCGGGAGCCCCGAACCTGTGAACCCGGCAACGGTCGTGACCAGGTCTCGGGGCGACTTGGGAGGGTAGGCTAACCTAACTGCGTGTTGGTCGACAGTGTTCCCGAACAGCGCGCGGAGACCGCCCCCGCGCCTCCAAGTCGCCGGGCGATCCGTTCCGTCGGACTGCTCGTCGCCGCGGGCGTGCTCGCGCTGGTGGCGGTCGCGAGCATCGCCGTCGGGGCCAAGGAGCTGTCCGTCGCCCAGGTCTGGCACGGGCTGTTCGCGGATTCGGGGACGTACGCGGACGTCGTCGTGGACGAGCGGTTGTCGCGGACCGTGCTCGGGCTGCTGGTCGGTGCCGCGCTGGGGCTGTCCGGAGCGGTGCTCCAGGCCCTGACGCGCAACCCGCTGGCCGACCCCGGGCTGCTCGGCATCAACGCGGGTGCCTCGGCCGCCGTCGTCACCGCCATCACCTTCCTGGGCGTGACGAGCCTGAGCGGGTATGTGTGGTTCGCCTTCCTCGGGGCGGCGGCCGTCGGTGCGCTGGTCTGGTTCCTGGGCGGGAGCCGGGGGGCCACGCCCGTGCGGCTCGCGCTCGCCGGCACGGCGATCAGCGCCGCGCTGTACGGCTACCTCCAAGCCGTGATGATCATGGATGACGCGGCGCTGGCCAGGATGCGGTTCTGGACCGTCGGTTCGCTGTCCTCGGCGACCGACGAGACCATCTGGCAGGTGCTGCCCTTCCTGGTCGTCGGCACGATCCTGGCGCTCGCCCTGGCGCGGCCGCTGAACGCCGTGGAGATGGGCGACGACACGGCCAAGGCGCTCGGCGCGAACCTCAACCGCACCCGGGCGCTGGCCATGCTCGCCGCGACCGTGCTGTGCGGGGCCGCGACCGCCGCCTGTGGGCCGATCGTGTTCGTCGGGCTGATGGTCCCGCACATCGTCCGCTCCTTCACCGGCCCCGATCTGCGCTGGATCATGCCGTACGCGGCGATCCTCTCGCCGGTGCTGCTGCTCGGCTCCGATGTGATCGGCCGGGTCGTGGCCCGTCCGTCCGAGGTCCAGGTCGGCATCATCACCGCGATCATCGGCGGGCCGGTCTTCATCTTGCTCGTACGACGGCGGAGGACGGCCCAACTGTGAGGACCGAGGAGACAACGAAGAGCGCGGCGCGGGAGGAGACGGCCACGCGGACCGGACTCCGTGCCCTGCGCACGCCGGGCGGGCTGTCGGTGCGGCTGGACGTGCGGGCCCTGGTCGTCGTCGTGCTGCTGCTGGCCACCGCGTTCGCCGCGAGTGTCGTGCTGATCGGCACCGGCGACTTCCCGATCTCGTTCGGCGACGTCGTCAGGACGCTGTTCGGCGACGGGAACCCCGGTCAGGAGCTCGTCGTCAACGAGCTGCGGCTGCCGCGGGTCCTCGTCGGGCTGCTGGTCGGGGCCTCGCTGGGGCTCGGCGGTGCGCTGTTCCAGGCCGTGTCGCGCAATCCGCTGGGCAGCCCGGACGTGCTCGGCCTCGGGCAGGGGGCGACGGCCGGCGCGCTCGTGATGATCGTGCTGTTCTCCGGGAGCACCACCCAGGTCACCGTCGGCGCGCTGGTGGGCGGGCTGGTGACCGGGGCCGCGATCTATCTGCTGGCGTGGAAGCGTGGCGTGCACGGCTACCGGCTGGTGCTCGTCGGCATCGGCGTGTCGGCGGTGGCGACGGCGGTCAACGGCTATCTGATCACCAAGGCCGACTTCGTCGACGCGGCGCGTGCCGTCGTCTGGATGACCGGCACCCTCGACGGGCGGGACTGGAAGCAGGTCTGGCCGCTGCTCGTCCTGGTCTGTGTGCTCGTACCGCTCGTCCTCACCAACGCGCGCGGGCTGCGGATGATGGAGATGGGCGACGACGTCTCGAACGCGCTCGGGGTGCGGGTGGAGCGCGTTCGGCTGGTGCTGATGGTGTCGGCCGTGCTGCTGACCGCCGCCGCCACCGCCGCCGCGGGCCCCGTCAGCTTCGTGGCGCTCACCGCGCCTCAGCTCGCCCGGCGTCTGACCCGCTCTCCCGGACCGAACCTCGTGGCCTCCCTGTGCATGGGCGCCGCCCTGCTGGTCACGGCGGACTGGGCCTCGCAGCGGCTGTTCGGCGACGGACAGCTGCCCGTGGGCGTGGTCACCGGTGTGCTCGGCGGGGTCTATCTGCTGTGGCTCCTTGTCACCGAGCGCAGGGCGGGCCGGATATGAGCAGCACCCCTCTCGAAAGCCGGGGGACGAACAACCGAAGGAGCACCGTGAACCGCCTGTCCGCCGAGAACGTCACCCTCGCCTATGACCAGCGGGTCATCGCCGAGCAGCTGTCGGTGGAGATCCCCGACCACTCGTTCACGGTGATCGTCGGCCCCAACGCGTGCGGCAAGTCGACGCTCCTGCGGGCGCTGTCGCGGATGCTGAAGCCGTCGGAGGGCCGGGTGCTGCTCGACGGGCAGGTCATCCAGTCGATGCCGGCCAAGAAGGTGGCGCGGACGCTCGGTCTGCTGCCGCAGTCGTCCATCGCGCCGGACGGGATCACCGTCGCCGACCTGGTGGGCCGCGGTCGCTACCCGCACCAGGGGATCCTGCGGCAGTGGTCGGCCGAGGACGAGCGGGTCGTGCGGGAGTCCATGACGCAGACCGGGGTGGCCGAGCTCGCCGACCGGTACGTCGACGAGCTGTCCGGTGGCCAGCGCCAGCGCGTGTGGATCGCCATGGCCCTCGCCCAGCAGACCCCGCTGCTGCTGCTCGACGAGCCGACGACCTACCTCGACATCCAGCACCAGATCGACGTCCTCGACCTGTGTGCCGAGCTGCACGAGGAACAGGGCCGCACGCTCGTCGCGGTGCTGCACGACCTCAACCACGCGGCCCGGTACGCCACCCATCTGATCGCGCTGAAGGGCGGCGAGGTCATCGCTCAGGGCGCCCCGAACGACATCGTCACGGCCACACTGGTCGAGGAGGTCTTCGGGCTGCGCTGCCAGGTCATCGACGACCCGGAGACGGGGACGCCGCTGGTGGTGCCGGCGGCGCGCACGGCACGGGCACGGGTGGTGGCTACAGAAGCTTCCTGAGGACGAGCAGGTCGCGCACGCCCGCGTGCAGCTTCACCCGGCCCGAGCCCCAGGCCTTCGCGAAGTTCAGCCCGCCGCCCACCAGGGCCACCAGGTCGTCCCCGGCCATGCTCAGTCTGATCTGGGCCTTCTCCCGCGGAGGGCCCTGCAGGGTGTCCTGGACCACGATCCGGCCGCCTGTCATACGGCCCACGAACGTGACGTCCAGGTCGGTGATCCAGCAGCTGACCGAACGGTCCAGTTCCGCGGCTGTGCGGACGTCCCCTTCGGCGTGCTGCATGTTGTCCGAGAGCTTCTCGAGTGCGGCGCGGCACTCCTCGATCGTGGCCATCGAGATCGACGGTACCCCAGGGGGTCGGGGTAGCGTCTGGGCATGAGCGACACAGTGCCGGAGTCGGAGACCGTGCCGGAGGGGCCGGAGCCGCGGGAAGCGGAGCACCGGGAGCCGGAGTACGACCCCGCCGCGCCCGCCCCGCTGGCCGTCACCCGCACGCCCACCGGCAACGCCGAGGTCGACGCCCAGCTGGACCGGCTTGCCGATGCCGACCACCTCGCCACGGACGGCCACGTGGAGGTGTACGAGGATGTACACCGGGGGCTGCGCGACGCGCTCACCGCGCTCGACGCCCGCCCGGGACCTCCGGCGCCCCCTTCGACGTACAGCAGTAGGAGCTGAACCGAACGTGGCAGGAGTCGCACGTCGCCGTCTGGACGCGGAGCTGGTCCGCCGGAAGCTCGCGCGGTCGCGTGAGCACGCCGGGCAGCTGATCGCCGCCGGGCGGGTCACCGTCGGCAAGACCGTCGCGACCAAACCGGCCACCCAGGTGGAGACGGCGGCGGCGATCGTCGTCGCCGTCGACGACGACGACCCCGACTACGTCTCCCGGGGCGGCCACAAGCTCGCGGGCGCGCTGCAGGTGTTCGTGCCGCAGGGGCTCGTCGTCGAGGGACGGCGGGCGCTGGACGCCGGGGCGTCGACCGGGGGGTTCACGGATGTGCTGCTGCGGGCGGGGGCCGCGCATGTCGTCGCCGTGGACGTCGGGTACGGACAACTCGCCTGGTCTCTTCGGAGCGATGAACGCGTCACCGTCAAGGACCGTACGAACGTACGCGAGTTGACGCTTGAAGCGATCGATGGGGAGCCTGTGGATCTTGTCGTGGGGGACTTGTCCTTCATTCCGCTCGGGCTGGTGCTGCCGGCCCTGGCGCGGTGCACCGAGCCGGACGCGGATCTGGTGATGATGGTCAAGCCGCAGTTCGAGGTGGGGAAGGAACGGCTCGGCAGCGGGGGCGTCGTACGCAGCCCGCAGCTGCGGGCCGAGGCGGTGCGCGGCGTCGCCGGGAAGGCGTGGGACCTGGGGCTCGGCGTGAAGGGTGTCACCGCCAGTCCGCTGCCCGGGCCCTCGGGCAATGTCGAGTACTTTCTGTGGCTCCGGGCCGGGGCGCCTGCCCTGGACCCGGCCGACGTTGACCGTGCAGTTGCGGAGGGGCCGCGTTGACACAGAACAAAGCTCGTACTGTTTTCCTGCTCGCCCACACGGGCCGGCCCGCCGCCATCCGCAGCGCGGAGTTGGTGGTGAAGGGGCTGCTGCGCGAGGGCATCGGGGTGCGCGTCCTGGAGTACGAGGCCTCCGACCTGCATGTGCCGGACGAGGTCGAGCTGGTCTCCGAGGCAACCCCGCAGTGCCTGGAGGGCTGTGAGCTGCTCATCGTCCTCGGCGGTGACGGGACGCTGCTGCGCGGCGCGGAGTTCGCGCGGGCGTCCGGGGTGCCGATGCTCGGCGTCAACCTCGGGAGTGTCGGCTTCCTCGCCGAGGCCGAGCGTGACGACCTCGACAAGGTCGTCGACCGGGTGGTGTCGAAGGCGTACGAGGTCGAGGAGCGGATGACCGTCGATGTCGTCGTGCATCGCAACGGGGACATCGTGCACACGGACTGGGCGCTGAACGAGGCGGCGGTGCAGAAGGCGGGCGCCGAGAAGCTGCTGGAAGTCGTCCTGGAGATCGACGGGCGGCCGGTGACGGGGTTCGGGTGTGACGGGATCGTCCTGTCCACGCCGACCGGGTCGACCGCCTACGCCTTCTCGGCCGGTGGGCCTGTGGTGTGGCCCGAGGTGGAGGCGCTGCTGATGGTGCCGATCAGTGCGCACGCGCTGTTCGCGAAGCCGTTGGTGACCTCGCCGAACTCCGTGCTCGCCGTGGAGTTGCTGCCTCATATTCCGCCGGGTGTGCTGTGGTGTGACGGGCGGCGGACCTTCGAGCTGCCCCCGGGGGCTCGGGTGGAGGTGCGGCGGGGGGCTGTGCCGGTGCGGCTTGCGCGACTGCATCACGCTTCCTTCACTGATCGGCTGGTGGCGAAGTTCGCGCTGCCTGTTTCGGGGTGGCGGGGGGCTCGGCATTAGCGGCTTGTAGGGGATGGCGGGGGCTCGTCGGCGGCTGCGGGTTCGTCGTGGCTTGTCGCGCCCACGCGGCGGAGCCGCATGTCGTCACAGCCCCGCGCCCCTGAAAGCATCTCCACTCGCCTGGGTGACAGGGTGCCTCGCGCTTTCTCTCCCCGACCTCGTAAGGTCTTCTCCGTGTTGGAGGAGATGCGGATACGGTCGCTCGGAGTCATCGACGACGCTGTTGTCGAGCTGTCGCCGGGGTTCACCGCTGTCACCGGTGAGACGGGCGCGGGCAAGACCATGGTGGTCACCAGCCTCGGGCTGCTGCTGGGCGGGCGCGCCGATCCCGCGCTCGTGCGGATCGGCGCGGAGCGGGCAGTCGTGGAGGGGCGCATCGCCGTGCCCTCGGACGCCTCGGTGGTCGTACGCGCCGAGGAGGCGGGCGCCGAGCTCGACGACGGGGCGCTGCTCATCAGCCGTACCGTTTCCGCCGAGGGGCGGTCGCGGGCGCATGTCGGCGGGCGCAGTGTGCCCGTGGGCGTGCTGGCCGAGCTGGCCGACGAGCTGGTCGCCGTGCACGGGCAGACCGACCAGCAGGGGCTGCTGAAGCTGTCCCGGCAGCGGCAGGCGCTCGACCGGTACGCCGGGGACGCCGTCGCGGTGCCGCTCGCCAAGTACAGCGAGGCGTACCGGCGGCTGCGGGCCGTGGCCGTCGAGCTGGACGAGATCGTCACGCGCGCGCGTGAGCGGGCCCAGGAAGCCGACATGCTGCGCTACGGGCTCGACGAGGTCGCCGGGGTCGAACCGCGCGCCGGGGAGGACGTGGAGCTGGCGGAGGAGGCGGAGCGGCTCGGGCACGCGGAGGCGCTGTCCTCGGCCGCCACGGCCGCTCACGCCGCTCTCGCGGGCAATCCGGAGGATCCCGAGGGCATCGACGCCGCCACCCTCGTGGCGGGCGCTCAGCGGGCTCTGGAGGCCGTCCGGTCGTACGACCCGGCGCTGGCCGCGCTCGCCGACCGGATCGGGGAGATCGGGATCCTGCTGGGCGATGTGGCGGGCGAGCTCGCCGGGTACGCCGACGACCTCGACGCCGATCCGCTGCGGCTGGCGGCGGTGGAGGAGCGGCGGGCCGCGCTCACCGCGCTGACGCGGAAGTACGGGCCGGACGTGAACGCTGTTCTGGCGTGGGCCGAGCAGAGCGCCGGGCGGCTGACCGAGCTGGACGGCGACGACGAGCGGATCGACGAGCTGACCGCCGAGCGGGACGCGCTGCGGACCGAACTGGGCGGGCTCGCGCAGGCGCTGACGGACGCGCGCACGGACGCCGCCGAGAGGTTCGCGGCGGCGGTGACGGCGGAGCTGGCCTCGCTGGCGATGCCGCACGCGCGTGTGTCGTTCGCGATCCGGCAGACCGAGGACCCCGAGGGTGTCGAGGTCGGCGGGCGTACGGTCGCCTACGGGCCGTCCGGTGCCGACGAGGTCGAGCTGCTGCTCGCCCCGCACCCGGGCGCGCCGCCGCGGCCGATCGCCAAGGGCGCGTCCGGCGGTGAGCTGTCGCGGGTGATGCTCGCCGTGGAGGTCGTGTTCGCGGGGACGGACCCCGTGCCGACGTACCTCTTCGACGAGGTCGACGCGGGTGTCGGCGGCAAGGCGGCGGTCGAGATCGGGCGGCGGCTCGCCAAGCTCGCGAAGTCCGCGCAGGTCGTGGTGGTCACCCATCTGCCGCAGGTCGCCGCCTTCGCGGACCGGCAGCTGCTGGTCGAGAAGACCAACGACGGGTCGGTGACCCGGTCCGGCGTGAAGGTCCTGGAGGGCGAGGAGCGGATCCGGGAGCTGTCCCGGATGCTCGCCGGCCAGGAGGACTCGGAGACGGCACGGGCACACGCGGAGGAACTGCTGGCGACGGCTCGGGCGGACGCGTAGGGCGCGTGGAGAACTGGCGGGCGCACAGAGGGCTTAATCGAACGGATCCCTAGGTTCCTTCACTCGTGTGGGTGACCTGTACGGCCGTGTCGCCGGGGGCCCGGGGGCCGGGCGGCACGGAACACCCGTGCGTGCTGGCATCCTTGGGCTCATACGTGGAGGAAGCCGAGCGGTCCACCCCTCCGCCGGTCCCTCTGTACGTTCCTTCGTGACCGTCCGACGCCGAAACCAGGAGCCCCGGCCACGTGAGCAGCCACTCACCGCACGGCCAGTCGCCGCTGCGCACCGTGCAGGTGCTGGGCGGCGGCAACGCCGGCAGCAGCGCGCATGTGCGCTCCCTGGCCGCGGGGCTCGTCGCACGGGGCGTACGGGTGACGGTGTGCGCCCCGTCCGAGGCCGAGCACCTCTACGACTTCACGGGCGCCGGCGCCGAACACGTGCACGTGCCGCGCAGCAGCGACCCGGGGTCGGTGGCGGCGCTGCGGGCGGCCTGCACGGACGCCGACCTGGTCCACGCGCACGGGCTGCACGCCTCCTTCCGGGCCGTCCTCGCGCTCAGCGGGCGCCGCACCCCCCTCGTCGTCACCTGGCACAGCCGGGCGCGTGCCGAGGGAGCCCGCGCCCATCTGCTGCGGCTGCTGGAGCGGCGGGTGGCGAAGGCGGCCGCCGTGGTGCTGGGCACCACCTCCGACCTCGTCGACCGGGCGCGCCGGACCGGCGCCAAGGACGCGCGGCTCGCCGGGGTGGCGCTGCCCGGGCCCAGGCCGGCCGAGGGGCAGGAGGACGCCGAGCAGCCGCACCCCAAGGTGCGGGCCGAACTCGGTGCGATCGGCCGCCCGTTGCTCATGGCCGTCGGATCACTGGACCGCCACCGGGGCTACGACCTGCTGCTGGACGCCACACGCGCGTGGTGCCGGCTGGATCCCGTGCCCCTGGTCGTCATCGCCGGGGAGGGGCCGCTGCGGCCGGAGCTGCAGCGCCGTATCGAGGACGAGGAGCTGCCGGTGCGGCTCCTCGGACGGCGGGACGACGTGGGCGCCCTGCTCTCGGCCGCCGACCTCGCGCTGCTGCCAGGCGGTGAGGAGGCCCGGTCGGTCCTGGCGCAGGAGGCCCTCCACGCGCGCGTGCCGCTCGTCGCGGCCCTGGCCGGTGGCGTCCGCGAACTCGTCGGCGACGCGGCCGAACTCGTCCCGCCCGACGACGCGCAGGCCTTCGCCGCCGCCGTCGTACGCCTGCTCGACGATCCGCAGCGGTGCGAGCGGCTACGGGACCTGGGGACCCGTCAGACCGCCACTTGGCCCACCGAGGACGAGACCGTCGCGCAGGTCCTGAGCGTGTACGACGAGCTGACGCAGCCCCTGCCGATGATCTGACCCGGCGGAGTGCCTGCGGTGCCTGTCAGGGGCGGTGGCGGGGCTACGGGACGTGTCTGCGGGCTCGGAGGGCCAGGCTGAGGGCCAGGACCGTCTGGGGGTCGTCCAGGTCGGTGCCCAGCAACTCGCCGATGCGGGCGAGGCGGTTGTAGAGGGTCTGGCGGTTGAGGTGCAGTTCGCGGGCCGTCTCCGCCTTGCGGCCGGCGTGGGCCAGATAGGTCTCCAGAGTGGGCAGCAGGGGCGGCTTGGAGCGGTCGTCGTGGTCGCGGACGGGGCCGATCGCGCGGTCCACGAAGGCCGCCAGGTCCGGGTGGTCGCGCAGCCGCCACAGCAGCAGGTCGATGTCCAGGCGGCGGGCGTCGTACCAGGGGCGGTCCGGCAGGCCCTGCGCGGCGGTCGCCGTCTCCGCCGCGTGCCGCAGGCCCGCCGAGGCGGCCGCCCAGCCGCCCGCGACCCCGACCACCACGACCGGCGGCGCGGCGCCCGGCCGCTGCATGCCGGCCCGTTCCACCCCGGCCCGCAGCGCCGTCGCGACCCGGTCCGCGACCGCCGACCGCTCCGCCTCCGACCGCAGGCACAACAGGAGCGGGACCCGGCCCTCCACCGGCCGTACGCCCAGCAGCACCGGCACGCCCACCGACGCCAGCTCCTCGCCGACCGCCCGCGCCAGGACCGCCCAGCCCCCGCCGGGGGTACGGGGGTCCCCCCGCTCGAGCGAAGCCGAGAGTGGGGGAGCGTCGCCGAGCCGCATCACGATCGGCAGCAGCGGGCCGGCACCGGGTTTGAAACCGAGCACGCGCGCCTGTGCCGGAGCGTCCTCCGCCGCGATCCGGCCCTCGGCGAGATCGGTCAGGAAGTCGCCGCGGCCGCGTGCCGCCAGCTCCTCCTCCTGGCGGGCCTGCATCAGCACCACCGCCAGGATCCCCGCCGCCCGCTCGGCGGCGATCCGGTGCACCGGGGCGAGCGGGGCGCGCACGGGCAGCAGGACGAGCCGGGCGCGGACCGCACCCGCCCCCGGCCCGCCCCCGGGCACGTCCACCAGCACCGAACCGGCGGGCGGCGGCGCGTCCTTGTGCGGCCCGCGCAGCCCCTCCCACACCTGGAGCGGATCCGCCCCTTCCGGGCCCTCCCCGGCGGCGTACAGGAGCTGACCGTCCGTCGTCTCCAGGAACACCGGGTTGCCGCTGAAGCCGGCCAGGATGCCCAGCACCTGCGGGATCCCGCCGCCGCCCAGCAGCGCCTGCGTGCAGCGGCGGTGGACCTCCTCCGCGCGCTGCAGCAGGGCGTAGTGCCCGTTGACGATCTCGGTGTGGATCTCCTCCGTGACCGTCACGAAGGGCACCTCGCGGTGCAGTTGGACCAGGGGCAGACCGGTCGCCCGCGCCGTCTCCACGAGGGTCGCGGGCAGCCGCGTGAAACGGGGGCCCAGCTCGATCACCAGGGCCGCGATGCCCCGCTCGGCCAGGGTCCGGACGAACGCCCGCTGTTCGGCCGGACGGGTGCCGAGGCCGTAGCCCGTGGTCAGCAGCAACTCGCCGCCCTTGAGCAGCGAGGCGATGTGCGGGACCTCGCCCGCGTGCACCCAGCGCACGGTCCGCCCCAGCCGGTCGGCGCCCGCGAGGATCTCGGGCAGCCCGCTGCGCAGGCCGGGCAGCTCCAGCGCGCGCCGCACGGTGATGCCGGCGCCCTGGCTGTCGGGTGGGAGGTCCGTGCGGCTGTCCATGCAGCGGACGCTACCTGCGAAAACGCCCCGGCAACATCTCCCCGGGTTGCGCGGGCCGCGGGCGGGTAGCGGCGGGCCATGGACTTCAGTGTGGTCGCCGTCGCCCGTGAGGACGGCAGCCCGGTCGAGGAGCCCCTGCGGGTCGCGGCGCTCGCCGACCGGCTGATACCGCGAGGTGTGGGCGGGGGAGGGGCCGACCTGGGACTCCTTCGTGTTCGCCGCCGGTGCTCGGACGGGTCACCGAGCGGGCCGCGCTCACGGCGGGGCCGGTCCCGGTGTCCGTGCGCGACCCGCTGACGATCGCCCGCGGCGCCGCCTCGGTCGCCGCCGTCACCGGACGGGCGGTCGGGGTGGCACTGCGCACCTCCAGCAGGCGGGTCGTCGAAGGCGTGCACGGGCGGGCCCGGACGCGGCCCGCCGCCGTCCTCGACGAGACCGCGTCGGCCCTGCGGACCCTGCTGCACGGCACGCCGGGGGAGCCGGTCGTGCCCGGCAGCACCTTCCGGCGCCGGCTGCCGCCGCCCGGCGGGCCGCTCACCGTGGCCGCCTTCGGGGAGCGGGCGGTCGCCACGGCCGCCGCGCACGCCGACCGCATGCTGCTCGACGTCGTCTCCCCGGAGCAGGTGCGCGAGCTGCGCGGCAGGCTGGACACGCCCGCGCGGAAGGCCGGTCGTACACCGCCGGTGCCGGCCGCGTGGCTGCCGGCGGCCGTCGACCCGGCGCCGGAGTCGCTCGCGCAGGTGCTCGGGAGCATCGCCGGGTATCTGACCGTGCCGGGGTACCGCGAGGTGTTCGCCCGGGCCGGCTTCGGTGAGGCCGTCGAGCCGGCCGCGGCGGGCGCCGGCCGGGACACCCTGGTGGGGGCCCTGCCGCCGGAGGCCGCGGCGTGGGCCTGGTGGGCGACCTGGGCGCCGTACGGGAGCGGCTCGACGCCTGTGCCGAGGCCGGGCTCGACGAGGTCGCCCTGGTGCCGGCGACGGCCGGTGATCCGGCGGGGGAGCGGACGCTGCGGGCGCTCGGGCCGGCCTGAGGCCGGACGTGACCGTGGTCAGGCGGGCTTGATGTTGTGGTTGAAGCGGAAGACGTTGTCGGGGTCGTACTGCCGCTTCACCTCCGCGAGCCGACGGGTGTTCTCGGTGCCCAGACCCGCCACCACCCGGTCGGTGCCCTCGTCGCCGATGAAGTTGAGGTACACGTCGCCGGTGCTCCACGGGCGGACGACGGCGCGTACGTCCCGGACCCACTGGACGCAGCGCTCGTCGTCCTTGGGGTCCTCCCAGATCCCGAACGGGTGCACGGCCCAGGGCGCGTCCCGGTACGGCACCGGGTACTCGTGCGGCCCGCCGGCGATCGCGCCGCCCTGCGGCAACATCAGGTGCTGGGTGGCCGTCGGCACGGGCATGGAGTCCGCGAGGGCGCAGAAGGCGTCCACGAGGTCGTCGGGCATGCCCGTCAGGTACTCCGCCGACCAGTAGTTCCGCATCCCCGGCGGATCGTCGATCATGCACTGGACGTCCGCGTACGGCATCGCCCCGACGACCTCCCCCTCGTGCGGCAGCGCCAGCAGCGGCTGGGCCAGCTTGCGCATGTCCTCCTCGGCACCCGCGTACGTCAGCAGCACCCCGCAGACCAGCCTGCCCACCAGCGCGGGCGGTACGAACTCCTCGGGCGGGCCGGTGAGGTACAGGACCGCGCCGCTCGCCTCGTCGGGGGCCGCCGCGATCACGTCGCGGTAGGTGCGCACCACGTCGAGGCCGTGCTCCGGGAGATAGAGCACCAGGGCGATGGAGAACTCGGGCAGCTCGTACAGCTTCAGGGTGAGCGCGGTGGCGACGCCGAAGTTGCCGCCCCCGCCGTGCAGGGCCCAGAACAGGTCCGGGTGCTCGTCGGCGTTCGCGTGGACGCGCTCGCCGTCGGCGGTGACCAGTTCGACGCCGAGCAGGTTGTCGACGGCGAGGCCGCAGCAGCGGTCCAGCCAGCCGGTGCCACCGCCCAGGACGAAGCCGCCGACGCCGGTGGTGGAGGCCCGGCCGCCGGTCGTGGCGAGGCCGAAGGGCTGGCAGGCGCGGTCCAGGTCGCTCATCGTGGCGCCGCCCGCGACGCGTACCGCCTCGGCCGCCGGATCCACGGTGACGGCCCGCATGTGCCGCAGGTCGGCCACCACGGCGCCGTCGCCCAGCGCCTGGCCGGCCACGCTGTGCCCGCCGCCGCGCACCGCGATCTTCAGGTCGAGGTCGCGGGCGAAGCGCACGGTCCGGGCGACGTCGGCCTCGTCCACGCACTGGGCGATCACCGCCGGACGCCGGTCGATCATCGCGTTGAAGACGGCGCGGGCCTCGTCGTAGCCCGTGTCCCCCGGGGCGAACACGTCGCCGACCAGATCCTCGCGCAGCGCGGCGAGGGCCGCGCCCGCCTTCGATGGGGAGGCCATGAGGCGCCCCCTTCCGTGCAGGGGCTGATCCTCCCAGCCTAGGCGGGCCCGGTGTCGCCTTCCTGTTCAGCCGCCGTACGCGCCGGACGCCGTCAGGCGCAGGGCCGTGTCGATCAGGGGGACGTGGCTGAAGGCCTGCGGGAAGTTGCCGACCTGGCGCTTGAGGCGCGGGTCCCACTCCTCGGCGAGCAGACCGAGGTCGTTGCGCAGGGACAGCAGCTTCTCGAAGAGCTTGCGGGCCTCGTCGACGCGGCCGATCATCGCGAGGTCGTCCGCCATCCAGAACGAGCAGGCGAGGAAGGCGCCCTCGTCGCCGGGGAGGCCGTCGACGCCCTCGTCGTCGCCCTGCGTCGGGTAGCGCAGGATGAAGCCGTCCGGGGTGGACAGCTCGCGCTGGATCGCCTCGATGGTGCCGATCACGCGCTTGTCGTCGGGCGGCAGGAAGCCCATCTGGGGGATCAGGAGCAGGGAGGCGTCCAGTTCCTTCGAGCCGTACGACTGGGTGAAGGTGTTGCGCTCCTTGTCGTAGCCCTTCTCGCACACGTCCCGGTGGATGTCGTCGCGCAGCTCGCGCCACCGCTCCAGCGGGCCGTCCGCGTCGCCCGACTCGATCAGCTTGATCGTGCGGTCGACCGCGACCCAGGCCATGACCTTGGAGTGCACGAAGTGGCGGCGCGGGCCGCGCACCTCCCAGATGCCCTCGTCCGGCGCGTCCCAGTGCTTCTCCAGGTAGCGGATCAGCTTCAGCTGGAGGAGGGAGGCGTAGTCGTTGCGGGCGAGGCCCGTCATGTGGCCGAGGTGCAGGGCCTCGGTGACCTCGCCGTACACGTCCAGCTGGAGCTGGTGCGCCGCGCCGTTGCCGACCCGGACCGGGGCGGAGTTCTCGTAGCCGGGCAGCCAGTCCAGCTCGGCCTCGCCCAGCTCGCGCTCGCCCGCGATGCCGTACATGATCTGCAGGTTCTCCGGGTCGCCGGCGACCGCGCGCAGCAGCCACTCGCGCCAGGCGCGGGCCTCCTCGCGGTAGCCGGTGCGCAGGAGGGAGGACAGGGTGATCGCCGCGTCGCGCAGCCAGGTGTAGCGGTAGTCCCAGTTGCGGACGCCGCCGATGTCCTCGGGGAGGGAGGTCGTGGGGGCCGCCACGATGCCGCCGGTGGGGGCGTACGTCAGGGCCTTCAGGGTGATCAGCGAGCGGATCACCGCCTCGCGGTACGGGCCGTGGTACGTGCAGTGCTCGACCCACTCGCGCCAGAACTCCTCCGTCGCCTCCAGCGACTGCTCCGGCTCCGGCAGGGCCGGCGGCTGCTTGTGCGAGGGCTCCCAGGAGATCGTGAACGCGATGCGGTCACCGGGGGCGACCGTGAAGTCCGCGTACGTGGTCAGCGACTTCCCGTAGGTCTCGGCGGTGGTGTCGAACCACACCGAGTCGGGTCCCGCGACGGCGACCGTGCGCCCCTCGTGCTTGTGCACCCACGGGACCACGCGGCCGTAGGAGAAGCGCATGCGCAGGGTGGAGCGCATGGGGACGCGGCCCGTGACGCCCTCGACGATGCGGATCAGCTGGGGCGCGCCGTCACGAGGGGGCATGAAATCGGTCACTCGGACCGTGCCGCGCGGGGTGTCCCACTCGGATTCCAGGATCAGCGAGTCGCCGCGGTAGGTGCGGCGGGCCGCGCGCGGCGGCGGTGCGTCGGAGGCGTGCGCGGGGCCGAGGCGCCAGAAGCCGTGTTCCTCTGTGCCGAGCAGACCGGCGAAGATCGCGTGCGAGTCGAAGCGGGGCAGGCACAGCCAGTCCACTGTCCCGTCACGGCAGACCAAGGCAGCGGTCTGCATGTCTCCGATGAGTGCGTAGTCTTCGATGCGCCCGGCCACGTGCAACTCCAGTCGAACGGCCACGTCACCCCCACGCGTACGGGGGGCTGTCGCTAGTGCGGTCAAGGGGTCGTTGTAATGCGTCGTTGAGCGATGAAGCAAAGCAAACGCTCCGCCGTATGGGCAAAACGTCAATTGTTGCTCAACGAACTGACGAGCTCTCGTTGTTCCGGTGGGATACGGGCTGGGGTGTGCCGTCTTGCCGGCCGGGCTCGGCAGCGAGTGTCCGAGCAGGATACGACGCACGTAGATGATCTGTGTGTCGCTCCGGGCAACGCGGGTACGCCGAACGGGTGAGCCACCGGTGAGAAGCCCGTAAGAGAAGTCTGCCTGGCTCTCGCGGAAGGTGCGTCCGGTGTCGGCGCGTGCGCGGAGCGTGGCCGGAAGCCATCTCTCCGAGGCGCTGATACCCTGGTAGCCCGTGGACCGGTGGGCTCGAAACCCCCGAACCGCAGCGACCCCAGACCGCGACCACGGGAGCCCCCTCTTGGCCATGTTGCCGAAATCCACGACGACCAAGCACATCTTCGTCACCGGGGGTGTCGCCTCCTCGCTCGGCAAGGGTCTGACGGCGTCCAGCCTCGGCATGCTGCTGAAGGCGCGGGGCCTGCGTGTCGTGATGCAGAAGCTCGACCCGTATCTGAACGTCGACCCGGGCACGATGAACCCCTTCCAGCACGGCGAGGTGTTCGTCACCAACGACGGCGCCGAGACCGACCTGGACATCGGCCACTACGAGCGCTTCCTCGACCGCGACCTGGACGGCTCCGCGAACGTCACCACCGGTCAGGTCTACTCGACGGTGATCGCCAAGGAGCGCCGCGGCGAGTACCTGGGCGACACGGTCCAGGTCATCCCGCACATCACCAACGAGATCAAGCACCGCATCCGCCGGATGGCGACGGACGAGGTCGACGTCGTGATCACCGAGGTCGGCGGCACGGTCGGCGACATCGAGTCGCTGCCCTTCCTGGAGACCGTCCGCCAGGTTCGGCACGAGGTCGGCCGGGACAACGTCTTCGTGGTCCACATCTCTCTCCTGCCCTACATCGGCCCGTCCGGCGAGCTGAAGACCAAGCCCACCCAGCACTCGGTGGCGGCGCTGCGGAACATCGGTATCCAGCCGGACGCGATCGTGCTGCGCTGCGACCGCGAGGTGCCGACCGCGATCAAGCGCAAGATCTCGCTGATGTGCGACGTCGACGAGGCGGCGGTCGTGGCCTGCCCGGACGCGCGGTCCATCTACGACATCCCGAAGACCGTGCACGGCGAGGGCCTGGACGCCTATGTCGTCCGCAAGCTGGACCTGCCGTTCCGTGACGTGGACTGGACGACCTGGGACGACCTGCTCGACCGCGTCCACAACCCCGACCACGAGATCACCCTCGCCCTGGTCGGCAAGTACATCGACCTGCCCGACGCCTATCTCTCGGTCACCGAGGCGCTGCGCGCCGGCGGCTTCGCCAACAAGGCCCGCGTGAAGATCAAGTGGGTCACCTCCGACGACTGCAAGACCCCGGCCGGGGCCAAGGCGCAGCTCGCCGACGTCGACGGCATCTGCATCCCGGGTGGCTTCGGCGACCGCGGTGTGCTCGGCAAGGTCGGCGCGATCCGCTACGCCCGCGAGAACAAGATCCCGCTGCTGGGCCTGTGCCTCGGCCTGCAGTGCATCGTGATCGAGGCGGCCCGCAACCTCGCCGACATCGGCGACGCGAACTCCACCGAGTTCGACGCGGCCACCGCCCACCCGGTCATCTCCACCATGGCCGAGCAGCTCGACATCGTCGCCGGCGAGGGCGACATGGGCGGAACGATGCGCCTGGGCATGTATCCGGCCAAGCTGGCGGAAGGTTCCATCGTCCGCGAGGTCTACGACGGCAAGGAGTACGTCGAGGAGCGGCACCGTCACCGGTACGAGGTGAACAACGCCTACCGCGCCGAGCTGGAGAAGAAGGCGGGCATCCTGTTCTCCGGCACCTCGCCGGACGGCAAGCTCGTCGAGTACGTCGAGTACCCGCGTGACGTCCACCCCTACCTGGTCGCCACGCAGGCGCACCCCGAGCTGCGCTCGCGGCCGACGCGTCCGCACCCGCTGTTCGCCGGCCTCGTGAAGGCCGCGGTCGAGCGGAAGAATTCCAAGTAACACACCAGTTGTTACGGTGGCCGGGGTGCATACCTTCAAAGGTGGGCACCCCGGTTTTTCTTTGCGCACGTGGAAGGACGGCAAGGAGCATGACGATCAAGGACACCCCGCAGACGTGGGAGATCCGGTCCACGGAGACCCCCTTCGTGGGCAACAAGACCTCCGTGCGCACGGACGAGGTGGTCATGCCCGACGGCTCGGTGGTCCGCCGGGACTACCAGGTCCACCCCGGTTCCGTGGCCGTCCTCGCCCTCGACGCCGAGGACCGGGTGCTGCTGATCAAGCAGTACCGCCACCCCGTGCGGCACAAGCTCTGGGAGATCCCCGCCGGCCTGCTCGACGTGCCCGGTGAGAACCCGCTGCACGCCGCCCAGCGCGAGCTGTACGAGGAGGCGCACGTCAAGGCCGAGGACTGGCGGGTGCTGACCGACGTGTACACGACCCCCGGCGGCTGTGACGAGTCCGTACGGGTCTTCCTCGCCCGGGGGCTGGCCGAGGCGGACGGGCAGCGCTTCGAGGTGGAGGACGAGGAGGCCGACATGGAGCACGCGCGCGTGCCGGTCGACGAACTCGTCCGGGCGGTGCTCGCGGGCGATGTGCACAACAACTGCCTCGTCGTGGGCGTGCTGTCGTTCGTGGCCGCGCGTGCCGGGGACGGTCTCGACGCGCTGCGTCCGGCCGAGGCGCCCTGGCCGGCCCGTCCGTTCGAGGCATGAGCCACACACTCACCACTGGTTCCGGTGGTTCCGGTGTGACGATCGCCTGATCCGATCGGGGGATGTCGCGGCCGTGCCCCGCCGTCCTCCGCCCGGAACGTCGCAGAGCGTGAACTAGGCTCTGGAAACGCCCGATCCGGAGTCCCGGCGGGCCGGCGTGCGCGTGGGACGGGAGTGTGGCCCGTGACGGATCAGGCAGTGGACACAGGCGGCGTTCAGCTGTCCGGACACGCCGCGACACGGGGCCAATTCCTGGGCCGTACCCGGGAGTTGAAGGAACTGCGCGCCGACATAGAGCGCACCGGCCTGGACACCCTGACCGGGAAGAAGGCGCCCCGCGCACGTGTGCTCCTCATCGCGGGCCGGCCTGGATCCGGGCGTACGGCGCTCGCCGAGGAACTCGTACGGCAGGTCGCCGGCCGCTACCGCGACGGTGTCCTGCGCGCCCGGCTCGCCGAACCCGACGGCACCCCCGTCCCGGTCGAGCGCGCCGCCCGGGAACTGCTCGCCGCCCTGGACCTGCCGACCCCGGCCGGCGCCGACGAGGACGAGCTCGCGGCCACCCTGCGGGAGACCCTCGCCGGCCGGCGCGCGCTGATCCTGCTGGACGACGCGGCCGGGGCGGAACAGGTCGACGCGCTGCTGCCGGACACCCCGGAATGCCTGCTCGTCGCCGTCTCCGCGGGCCCTCTCACCGGCATCGCGGACGTCCGCCCCTGCACCCTCGGCGGGCTGGACACCAAATCCGCCCTCGAACTCCTCACCCGCTTCACCGGCTCGGTCCGCATCACCGTCGACCCACGCGCCGCCGAGGGCCTCGTCGAGGCCTGCCAGGGCCAGCCCGCCGCGCTGATCCTGGCCGGCGGCTGGCTCGCCGCCCGCCCCCAGGCGGCCGTCTCCGACCTCGCCAAGCAACTGCACGCGGAAGGCGACGACGGCACCCCGCTCAGCCGGGTCTTCGGGCTCGTCCACGCCGGTCTGCCCGCCCCGGCCGCCCGCACCCTGCGCCTGCTCTCGCTCGCCCCGGCCGGACTCGTCGACCCGCACACCGCCTCCGCGCTCGCGGGCTGCTCGATCGACGCCGCCCGCAAGACCCTGGACGACCTCACCGCCCTCGGGCTGCTGCGGACCGTCGACTCCCCGCTGCCCGAGTACGAGGTCCCCGGCGCGCTGCACCCGCTGCTGCGCGCCGCCGCCGAGACCCACGAGCGCCCCGCCGAGCTCCTGCTGGCCCGCGCCCGCATGCTCGAGCGCACGGTACGGCTGCTGCAGTCCTGCCGGGCCGTCACCGAGCCGGACAACCCCCAGGCCCGCGAGAGGCTCCAGGGCACGCCCCGCGCCCTGCGCTTCCCCACCCCGCGCGCCGCCGCCGACTGGCTGCGCGCCCGCCGCCCCGCGCTGCTCGCGGCCGCCCGGGCGGCCGTCGCGGACGGGGAGCTGGACACCCTGGCCCGCCGACTGATGTCCCAGCTGGTCAGGGCGATGGTCGCGCACTTCGGCACCCGGGCGGCCGCGTCCGACCTGTACGGCATCCACCAGCTCGTCCTCGACGTGGCCGAGCGCCGCGACCTGCCCCGGGAGAAGGCCGCCGCCCTGCTGAACCTGGCCGACGTGGACGCCCGGACCGGGCGCACCGCGGAGGCCCTGGTGCGCTACCGGGCGGCTCTGGACGCCGGACGGGCGGCGCACGACCCGTACGCGACGGGCCGCGCGATGGAATCCGTAGGCGGCGCGCATCTGGAGCTGGGGGACTACGAACGGGCCGCCGACTGGTTCGGCCGGGCCCTGGCCCAGCGGCTGGCCCGTGACGAGCGTGAGGACGCCGCCCGGCTGTACGGCCGGATCGCCACCGCGCACACCTACGCGGGCCGCTACGGCGAGGCACAGCGGGCCTGGCGGGCGGCGGTGGCCGGACACCGCAAGAACGGCGATGTGGCCGCCTACGCACGGGCGTTGAGCGAGCTGGCGCGGGTCCAGGAGTACGCGGGCCGGCCCGAGGAGTCGCTGCGCACCTGCGAGGAGGCGCTGGAGTGGGCGCGGCGCGCCGAGGACACCCGGTTGCAGGCGGCGGTGCGGCTGCGGCTCGCCGACACCCTGGACCATCTCGGCGACCCGACGGCCGCCGGACTGCACCGCGGCGCGGCGGAGCGTCTGCTGGGAGAGGAGCCCCAGGAGCGGGAGCCGGACCCCGAATCGGCTGGAACACAGCCCTAACGCCTGCGAAATCCGTAGTACACCCGCTGAAGATTGATGCATTGAAAGGCTGGACAGCGGGAACACCTTCATTAGACTGGCTCTGCCGCACCTTCTCCTGCGGTGTATCCCGGTGCATCCCTTCCATCCGGGTATGTATTGCTATGCCCCACAACACCCTCTGAGCCAAGGACCGTGATCGACGTGAAGGTCGGCATCCCCCGCGAGGTCAAGAACAACGAGTTCCGGGTGGCCATCACCCCCGCCGGTGTGCACGAGCTCGTGCGCCACGGCCACCAGGTCGTCGTCGAGCGCAACGCCGGCGTCGGCTCCTCGATCGTCGACGAGGAGTACGTGGCCGCCGGTGCCGAGATCCTGGAGACGGCCGACGAGGTGTGGGCCACCGCCGACCTGCTGCTGAAGGTCAAGGAGCCCATCGCCGAGGAGTACCACCGCCTCCGCAAGGACCAGACGCTCTTCACCTACCTGCACCTGGCCGCGTCCAAGGAGTGCACGGACGCCCTGCTGGAGTCCGGGACGACCGCGATCGCGTACGAGACCGTCGAGCTTCCGGGCCGCGCCCTGCCGCTGCTCGCGCCCATGTCCGAGGTCGCCGGTCGGCTGGCCCCCCAGGTCGGCGCCTACCACCTGATGCGCGCCGGCGGCGGCCGCGGCGTGCTGCCCGGCGGTGTCCCGGGCGTGCCGGCGGGCAAGGCCGTCGTCATCGGCGGTGGCGTCTCCGGCTGGAACGCGGCGCAGATCGCCATCGGCATGGGCTTCCACGTGACCCTGCTCGACAAGGACATCAACAAGCTCAAGGAGGCCGACAAGATCTTCGGTACGAAGATCCAGACCGTCGTCTCCAACGCCTTCGAGCTGGAGAAGGCCTGCCTCGAGGCCGACCTCGTCATCGGTGCCGTGCTCATCCCCGGCGCCAAGGCCCCGAAGCTGGTCACCAACGAGCTGGTGTCCCGTATGAAGCCCGGAAGTGTCCTTGTCGACATCGCGATCGACCAGGGCGGCTGCTTCGAGGACTCCCGCCCGACCACCCACGCCGAGCCGACCTTCCAGGTCCACAACTCGGTCTTCTACTGCGTCGCCAACATGCCCGGCGCCGTCCCCAACACCTCCACCTACGCGCTCACCAACGCCACGCTGCCCTACATCGTCGAACTCGCCGACCGGGGCTGGGTGGAGGCGCTGCGCCGCGACGCCGCGCTGGCCCGGGGCCTCAACACGCATGACGGACAGGTCGTTTACCGCGAGGTGGCCGAGGCGCACGGCCTGGAGCACGTGGAGCTCGACCAGTTGCTCGGCTGAGCCCCCTTCCGTGAGCGCCACGATTAAGTCACCTTTTCGCAAAGGCGATACGTCAACAAGGCGCGTCAACGGCTCACACACGGCCGGACCTTGCCCCACAAGGTCCGGCCGGATGTGTGTATGGTCACTTTGCGGCTCTCGGCCAACTCGCCTCGAACGTAACCCTTCGACCGATTCGCACACCGGTCGAACCTGCCGTGCGACGGCCGTACGCCCTTGACAGCGACATGTTTCATTGCCGACACATCGGGCCGGGTCCGGCGGATTGTGTTGCTGCGGACGCCCGACACGCCATAGAGTCGCCAACCGTCGGCATGGTGCCACGCTGACCTTGTCTAGAAGTTTCCTGGTCACCAAGGAGGTAAGACGACTTGTGAATGAGTCGACATTTGCTCCCGGGGGTGGTCAACCAGGAATGCCTACGCTGGGCCCGGGCCCCGCGGGGCCTCAGGCTGTCGGCTCCGTCGCTGTCCGAACCTTCGCAGCCCACCAGAGCCGGACCCGCCCCCGCACGGCTCTGTCAGCACACCAGAGCATGGACGGTCATCACGTGAACGCCATGGCCGGCGACGGAAGTGGCGCGCCCCACAACCACTTCGCCGACTACGACGAACTGCCCGACGGGCACTTCTACGACCCCGACGCCGAATACGAGCCGGACCCGGAGTACGCGGCCACGCTCGCGCCCGACGCTGCCCGCCAGCGCCGGGAGCGCATCGGCCCGACCGGACGCCCGCTGCCGTACTTCCCGATCCCGGGACCGCTGACGAACCACGGTCCCGCGACGATCATCGCGATGTGCAACCAGAAGGGCGGCGTCGGCAAGACCACGTCGACCATCAACCTGGGTGCCGCGCTCGCGGAGTACGGCCGCCGGGTGCTGCTCGTGGACTTCGACCCGCAGGGCGCGCTGTCGGTCGGTCTCGGCGTCAACCCGATGGAGCTCGACCTCACGGTCTACAACCTGCTCATGGAGCGGGGCATGTCGGCCGACGAGGTGCTCCTGAAGACGGCGGTCCCCAACATGGACCTGCTGCCGAGCAACATCGACCTGTCGGCCGCCGAGGTCCAGTTGGTCTCCGAGGTCGCGCGCGAGTCGACCCTCCAGCGGGCGCTGAAGCCGCTGATGGACGACTACGACTACATCGTCATCGACTGTCAGCCCTCGCTCGGCCTGCTCACCGTCAACGCGCTGACGGCCGCGCACAAGGTGATCGTGCCGCTGGAGTGCGAGTTCTTCGCGCTGCGCGGTGTGGCGCTGCTGACCGAGACCATCGAGAAGGTCCAGGAGCGGCTCAACCCCGAGCTGGAGCTCGACGGGATCCTCGCGACCATGTACGACTCGCGCACCGTGCACAGCCGTGAGGTGCTCGCGCGTGTCGTCGAGGCGTTCGACGACCACGTCTACCACACGGTCATCGGGCGCACGGTCCGCTTCCCGGAGACCACGGTCGCCGGTGAACCGATCACCACGTACGCCTCCAACTCCGTCGGTGCCGCCGCCTACCGCCAGCTCGCCAGGGAGGTGCTCGCCCGGTGTCACGCCGAGTGAGTCTGCCGGGGGCCGACGAACTCTTCCGTACGACAGGGGGAATGGCGCTGCAGCCGTCCGCCCCCCGGCGCCAGGCCAACGGCGAGGTCCGGGTGCCCGCGCCGGCGGGCGAGAGCGACGGGGTGGCGGCCGGCCCGGGCGAGGACGCGCCACAGGCCGTGCCCGCGCAGGGCGGGGACGGCGAGGGCGCGGAGCATGTGGCGGCCGACGCCGAACAGACCGACGCCGAGCCGCGCAGCCGGACCGTCGCCGGGGAACGCCCCGCGCGGCGGCCGGCGGCACCGGCGCAGGAAGGTTCTGCCGCCGCTGCCGCCGCAGGCGAGGCTCAGCAGCGCAAGCGGGGGCGGCAGGCCGCCCGGCGGCCCAGTGGGCGTGAGCGGCACGACGAGAAGATCACCGTGTACGTGTCCGCCGAGGAGCTCATGGATCTGGAGCACGCCCGGCTCGTGCTCCGCGGTGAGCACGGGCTGGCCGTGGACCGGGGGCGGATCGTGCGGGAGGCGGTGGCCGTGGTCCTCGCCGACCTGGAGACCCGTGGGGATGCGAGCATCCTCGTACGACGGTTGCGCGGGCGGTAGCGGTAGCCTGCGGGGGCTATGACCTCGAACGACGTTCCCAGTCCCGCACCCGGTGCCGCCGGTGGTCGCCGGCGCGCGCTGGGGCGGGGGCCGGGAGCTCCGCGGGCGGAGCCGGATAGACCTCTGGACGCGCCGGTTCCCCAGGAGGAGCCGTTCGCCGATGAGCCCGTGGCTGTCGAAGAGGTACCCGTTGTTGAGGAGGTGCCGGAGGCCGATGTGCCGCCGGAGGCCCCCGACGGTGTCTTCAAGGTTCGGCTTGCCAACTTCGAAGGGCCCTTCGATCTGCTGCTCCAGCTGATCTCCAAGCACAAGCTGGATGTGACCGAGGTCGCGCTGTCGAAGGTGACCGATGAGTTCATGGCGCACATCCGGGCCATGGGGCCGGACTGGGACCTCGACCAGACCACCGAGTTTCTTGTCGTCGCCGCGACACTGCTCGACCTCAAGGCCGCCCGCCTGTTGCCCGCGGCGGAGGTCGAGGACGAGGCGGATCTGGCGCTGCTGGAGGCGCGGGACCTGTTGTTCGCGCGGCTGCTCCAGTACCGCGCGTACAAACAGATCGCCGACATCTTCACGTACCGGCTGGACGTGGAGGCCCGCCGTTACCCCCGTACCGTCGGCCTCGAACCGCACCACGCGGAGCTGCTGCCCGAGGTGGTCATCAGCATCGGGGCGGAAGGATTCGCCAGGCTCGCCGTGAAGGCGATGCAGCCCAGGCCCAAGCCGCAGGTGTACGTCGATCACATCCACGCGCCGCTGGTGAGCGTGCAGGAGCAGGCCGGGATCGTCGTCGCGCGGCTGCGGGAGCTGGGGGAGGCCAGTTTCCGGGTGCTGGTGGCGGACACCGAGGACACCCTGACCGTCGTGGCCCGTTTCCTCGCGCTCCTGGAGCTGTACCGGGAGAAGGCGGTCGCGCTCGACCAGGAGACCGCGCTCGGGGAGCTGCTCGTGCGCTGGACGGGTGGGGACGGGGACGCGGCGCCGATGGTCACCGACGAGTTCGACCGGCCGCCGGAGACACCCGAGGAGCCCGGGAAGGAGAAGAAACAGTGACCACCGAGGACACCGTCGCCGCGCTCGATCTCAAGGGCGCCCTGGAGGCCGTCCTGATGGTCGTGGACGAGCCCGCGACCGAGGAGCACCTGGCGAAGATCGTGGAGCGGCCCCGGCGGCAGGTCGCGGACGCGCTGCGCGAGCTGGCCGACGAGTACACCGTGCAGGGGCGGGGCTTCGAGCTGCGGTTCGTCGCGGGTGGCTGGCGGTTCTACACCCGGGCCGAGTACGCCCCGGCCGTGGAGCGGTTCGTCCTGGACGGGCAGCAGGCCCGGCTCACCCAGGCCGCGCTGGAGACGCTGGCCGTGGTCGCGTACCGGCAGCCGGTCAGCCGCAGCCGGGTCTCCGCGGTGCGCGGAGTGAACTGTGACGGTGTGATGCGCACCCTCCTGCAACGGGGTCTGGTCGAGGAGGCGGGCACGGAACCCGAAACAGGTGCGATCCTGTATGCGACGACGAACTACTTCCTGGAGCGGATGGGCCTGCGCGGTCTGGACGAGCTCCCGGAGCTCGCGCCCTTCCTCCCGGAGGCGGAGGCGATCGAGGCCGAGACCCAGGAAGCGGTGCCGTCGTTCGACCCGGACGCGCCCGACGCGCCGGGCGCAGCGGACGTAGACGACTAAGACGGAACTTTGATGCGAAGCAGCAGCGGCAGGAACAGCAGCGGAAACAACGGCGGGAGCCGTGGTGGCAACAGCGGCGGCCGCGGCGGGAGCAGCGGTGGCCGCGGTAATTACCGCGGCGCCGGGAACGCCCGCGACGACAAGCAGGGCGGCCGGCCGAAGAAGCCGCGCCCGGAGGAGCGGCGCTACGACGTGGGCCCCGGCGCCACTCAGGACGGCCCGAAGTCGGGTCGTGGCGCCTCGGCGCGCGGCGGCGCCAAGGGCGGGCCCAGGCAGGGCCAGGGCACCGGTCGTGGCCGTACGGCACCCGGCAGCTCCCGTGAGTACGAGGCGCGCGCCGAGGAGCGCAACCGCGAGCGGTACGCGGGCAAGAAGGACATCAAGCTGCCCAAGACCTTCCCGGGCGCCGAGCAGGAGGGCGAGCGGCTGCAGAAGGTCCTCGCGCGCGCGGGCTACGGCTCCCGGCGGGCCTGCGAGGAGCTGATCGAGCAGGCGCGGGTCGAGGTCAACGGCGAGATCGTGCTCGAGCAGGGCAAGCGGGTCGACCCGGAGAAGGACGAGGTCAAGGTCGACGGCCTGACCGTCGCCACGCAGTCGTACCAGTTCTTCTCGCTGAACAAGCCGGCCGGGGTCGTTTCGACGATGGAGGACCCGGAGGGGCGGCAGTGCCTCGGGGACTACGTCACCAACCGCGAGACCCGGCTCTTCCACGTCGGGCGGCTCGACACCGAGACCGAGGGCGTCATCCTGCTCACCAACCACGGCGAGCTGGCGCACCGGCTGACCCACCCCAAGTACGGCGTGAAGAAGACCTACCTCGCGCACATCGTGGGCCCGATCCCGCGCGACCTGGGCAAGAAGCTCAAGGACGGCATCCAGCTGGAGGACGGGTACGCGCGCGCGGACCACTTCCGGGTCGTCGAGCAGACCGGCAAGAACTACCTGGTCGAGGTCACGCTGCACGAGGGCCGCAAGCACATCGTGCGCCGCATGCTGGCCGAGGCGGGCTTCCCGGTCGACAAGCTCGTGCGGGTCGCCTTCGGGCCGATCACCCTGGGCGACCAGAAGTCGGGCTGGCTGCGGCGGCTGTCCAACACGGAGGTCGGGATGCTGATGCAGGAGGTCGACCTCTAGAAGCGTCCTGAGTGCGGCTGTGGCGGCCGATGCCGGGTTTTCCGGTGTCGGCCGCTTCCGTTTGCGGAGAAGGCGCTCAGAGCGGCGCCAGGGGCTTGTGCCGACCGACGACGCTCTTTATAGTCGTAACGACTATTAGTCACACTGACCATAAAGGGGGTGGCGGTCGTGCAGGGCTACGACAAGTACGCCTACGAACCCTTCGCCGTCACCGTCGACCTCGCCGTGCTCACCCTCCGCTCCGGCACGCTGCACGTGCTGCTCGTCGAACGGGGACAGGAGCCGTACGCCGGGCGGTGGGCGCTGCCCGGGGGGTTCGTGCTGCCGGACGAGTCCGCCGAGACCGCCGCCCGGCGCGAGCTCGCCGAGGAGACCGGCCTGGACGACCTCTCCGGTCTGCACCTGGAGCAGCTGCGCACCTACAGCGAGCCCGGCCGTGACCCCCGGATGCGGGTCGTGTCCGTCGCCTTCGCCGCGCTGCTGCCGGACGCGCCCGAACCGACGGGCGGCGGCGACGCGGCCCAGGCCCGCTGGCTGCCGTACGACACGGCCGGGCCGCTCGCCTTCGACCACGACCGGATCCTGGCCGACGCCCACGACCGCGTCGGCGCCAAGCTCGAGTACACCTGCCTCGCGACCGCGTTCTGCCCGCCCGAGTTCACGCTCGGGGAGCTCCAGGGGGTCTACGAGACGGTGTGGGGGACGGGGCTCGATCGTCCCAACTTCCGCCGCAAGGTGCTGGCCACACCGGGGTTCGTCGAGCCCGTGCCCGGTGCCGCGCGCCTGACCGGCGGCCGCGGCAAGCCGGCCGCCCTCTACCGCGCGGGCACCGCCACCGCGCTCCACCCGCCCCTGCTTCGACCGCCCCGGGAAGGACGATCCGCATGACCATGACCACCGTGAAGAAGCGCGCCGCCACCGGATCCCTGCTGGGCCTCGCCCTCGGGGACGCGCTCGGCTTCCCCACCGAGTTCAACGACGTCCCCTCGATCCTCGCCAAGTGCGGGCCCTGGCGGGAGATGGAGCTGCCCAAGCGCCCCTTCGTCTCCGACGACACCCAGATGACACTGGCCGTGGCCCGCGCCATGCGCACCGCGATGGACCGGGGGCTGCTCGTGCCGACGCGGCTGGAGCGGCCCCTGCGCGAGGAGTTCGTGGACTGGTACCAGTCGCCGGAGAACAACCGGGCCCCGGGGCGGACCTGCCTGACCGCCTGCAACCTGCTGAAGGACGACCGGCGGCTGTGGCAGGACGCCAGCCAGATCGGCTCCAAGGGCTGCGGCGCCAACATGCGCGTCGCCCCCGTCGGTCTGGCCCCCGGTCTCAGTGAGGAACAGCGCGCCGGGGCCGCCCAGTTCCAGTCCGCGCTCACGCACGGGCACCCCACCGCGCTCGCCGCCTCCGACCTCACCGCCCACGCCGTACGGCTGCTCGTGCAGGGGGCCGAGCCGGCCGGACTGGTCGCGCTGCTGCGGTCGTACGCCCTCGACAACCGCACCCGCTACCACCACCGCTGGCTCGGCGACCTGTGGACCCGCAGTCAGGACCCGGACCCCGAGCACTTCATCGCGCGGGGCTGGGACGAGTGCCTGGGCGTCCTGGACAGCCTGGAGGCCGCGCTGCGCGACCCGGCGCCCGAGAGCGACCCGTGCCTGGCCACGGGAGCGGGATGGATCGCCGAGGAGGCCCTGGCCACCGGGCTGCTGTGCTTCCTGCTCTTCCCCGACGAGCCGGTGACCGCACTGCGCCGGGCCGCCTGCTCCTCGGGCGACTCCGACTCCATCGCCTGTCTGACGGGCGCCTTCGCGGGCGCGTACGCCGGTGCCGAGGCCTGGCCCACGCCGTGGGCGGACCGGATCGAGTACCAGGGGGAACTGGTGACGCTCGGGGCGCTGTGGGACCTGTGATCAGGCCAGTGTGGGTGATCAGGCCAGTGTGATGGAGCCGCCCGTCACCGTGATCTGTTCCTGGGGCAGTGGCTCGGTCGCCGGGCCCGCGGCCACCGAGCCGTCGGAGATGCGGAACTCGCTCTTGTGGCAGGCGCAGTTGATGGTGCCGTCGGCGACGGTGCTGACCGTGCAGCCCTGATGGGTGCAGACCGCGGAGAAGGCCTTGAAGTCGCCCTCCGTCGGCTGGGTGACGACGACCTTCGGGCCCGCGAAGATCTTGCCGCCGCCGACGGGGATCTCACTGGTCTTCGCCAGTTCCTCACCGGCGGCGCCGGTGGTGGACCGGTCGGTCGTGGTCGAGGTCGACGAGGAGCCGCCGTCGTCGTCGTCGCAGCCCGCGGCGAGGGTCGCCGCGGCCGCGCCGCCCGTGGCGATGAGGACGGTGCGCCGTGTCGGGGAGAAAGTCATGTCGTCACTCCGAAAGTGCGGAAGTACCAGAGCGCGGATGTCAGCCAGATGATCGTGAGCACGACGAAGACCAGTCCGCCCACGACCGGCAGCAGCCAGCCCGGGAGTCGCTCCGAGCGGAGCAGCAGCATCTTGGCAGTGAAGGCGCCGAAGAAGAAGCAACCCAGGAGGGAGTGCCACAAAACGCGCTGTTCGTATGACTGATAGCCAAGCGCGTACAGGCAGTGGACCGCAACCGGGACCGAGATCAGGAAGGCCGCTCGGCCCGACCACCGGTGCAGGGTTCCCGACCAGCGAGGGCCCGGCAGCCTGCTGTACAGCATCAGCGCCGACACGCCCTGGACCAGCGCGAAGAACACCGCGGCCGTCGCCAGCCACGACTTCACCGCGATCGTGCTGCCGAGGCCCGCCAGGTTGAAGACGGTCCCGGACGGGTCGTGGACCCTGCCGTACACCCCCAGGGCGACCGCCACCGCGGCGGCCGCCAGGGCAGGGACCAGATAGCGGGCGGGGTGCGAGCCGGGCGGTTCGGGGGAGGGGAAGTCCTGCGTGACGGCGTTCGGGTCGACGGACATGATCGACTCCCTGGTGGTGTGGTCAGGGGGTGGCGGGGCGGGCCGTGAGCCGTTCTCCGTCGACCGTCACCGCGCCGGTCTCCGGATCGAACCCGGGCGCGGGGGACGCAAGGCCGTCCCGGGTGAGGACGCCGACCTGGGTGCCGTCCTTCAGCACGATCCAGCCGGCGTCGATCGTCGCGGAGCGCACGGTGGCCGTCGCCCGGTACAGCCCCGACGGCTTCTTCGCCTTGTCGGCGGTGAACCCGTGGTGCGCGCCCGCCACGTCGACCGTGCCGCGGATCACCTTGCCCTCCTTCAGCGTGCCGTCCAGCCGGGCGCCGTTCTTCCCCGTGAGCCGCAGGGTGCCGTCGTCCTCGACGTCGCCCTTCAGCCAGGACTCCTTCGTACGGCCGTCGCAGAAGTACGCGATCGCCTTCCCGTCGCGCAGGGACAGGGCGATCGCCGCCGAGTCGTCGTCCGTGCGGCCGGCGTAGTCGGCGTTCGGGGGCGGAGTGGCGGAGGCCGTGGCGGTGGGGCCGGGGGAGCCGGAGCTCCGGGTGGGCGCCGGACTCGGTGATCTCTCCTGCCGGGAGGACGAGGCGTTCGTCCCGCCCGGCGTACCCGTCGTCGCGTTGAGCGCCAGCAGGAACACGGCGAGCACCAGTCCCGCGAGCAGGGTGAGCAGGGGTCCCGGACGCTTCATGTCGGCCCTCCCCGAGGCGGGTGTCCTGCCGTCACCCCGTCATGACAGCGGAAGCCGCGCCCGGCGTAAAGGGCGTACGGGGGCACGTCCGTCTCAGCGGGCGGGCGGAGCGCACCCGGCCCGGCAGCGGCTGACTAGGCTGGATGTCTCAAGAGCCGTACATCAGCAAGGAGCAGCGCCGTGGCGGTACGAGCGGTCCGGGGAGCCGTCCAACTGGAACGCGACGAGGCCGGGCACATGGACGAGCAGGTCGGGGCCCTGCTCACCGCCGTCCTGGAGCGGAACTCCCTCAGCGTGGACGACCTGATCAGCATCTGGTTCACGGCCACGCCCGACCTGCACAGCGACTTCCCGGCGGCCGCCGCCCGCAAGCTCGGGATCGTCGACGTGCCGCTGATCTGCGCGCAGGAACTCGACATCGAGGGCGCCATGCCGCGGGTCGTGCGGATACTCGCGCACATCGAGTCCGACCGGCCCCGCGCCGAGATCAGCCATGTCTACCTCGGTGCCGCCGCCGCCCTGCGCAAGGACATCGCCCAGTGAGAACCGCGCTCGTCATCGGTACCGGCCTCATCGGTACGTCCGCCGCCCTGGCCCTCGCCCAGCGCGGCGTCGTCGTCCATCTGGAGGACCACGACCCGGAGCAGGCCCGTACGGCGGCCGCGCTCGGCGCCGGCACCGACGAGGCACCCGAGGGGCCGGTCGACCTCGCCGTCGTCGCGGCCCCGCCCGCCCATGTGGCCGGGGTGCTCGCCGACGCGATGCGCCGGGGCGTGGCCCGCGGCTACCTCGACGTGGCCAGCGTCAAGGGCGGGCCGCGCCGCGAGCTGGAGGCGCTCGGCCTGGACCTGTCGGCGTACATCGGCTCGCATCCCATGTCCGGCCGGGAGAAGTCCGGCCCGCTGGCCGCGACCGGCGACCTCTTCGAGGGCCGGCCCTGGGTGCTGACCCCGACCCGGGACACCGACACCGAGGTGCTGAACCTCGCCCTGGAACTGGTCTCGCACTGCCGGGCCGTCCCCGTGGTGATGGACGCCGACGCCCACGACCGTGCCGTGGCGCTCGTCTCCCACATGCCCCACCTGGTCTCCAGCATGGTCGCCGCCCGCCTGGAGAACGCCGAGGAGGCCGCCGTACGGCTGTGCGGACAGGGCATCCGGGACGTCACCCGGATCGCCGCCTCCGACCCCCGGATGTGGATCGACATCCTCTCCGCGAACCCCGGCCCGGTCGCCGACCTGCTCACCGACGTCGCCGCCGACCTGGAGGAGACCGTGCAGGCGCTGCGCGCGCTGCAGTCCTCCGACGAGGCCAAGCGCCGCGAGGGCGCCGACGGCGTCGAGGACGTGCTGCGCCGCGGCAACGCCGGGCAGGTCCGCGTCCCCGGCAAGCACGGGGCGGCTCCGCGGGTGTACGAGGTCGTGGCGGTGCTGATCGACGACCAGCCGGGGCAGCTGGCCCGGATCTTCGCGGACGCCGGGCAGGCGGGGGTCAACATCGAGGACGTGCGCATCGAGCATGCGACGGGGCAGCAGGCGGGTCTCGTGCAGTTGATGGTCGAGCCGAAGTCCGCGGTGGTGTTGTCCTCGGCGCTGCGTGAGCGTGGGTGGGCCATCCGGCAGTAGCCGGGGGCCGCCGCCCCCGGACCGGCTGCTCGGCGTGCACCTCGGCCAAGAGGGTGACGTATGCCCGGTAACCTTGTGCGGGGCACAGTCGCGCCCCGTACACCCACCGCCTCGCACCAGGAAGGTGTCCCCCCGTGGAAAACGGCGCCGCCCAGCCCGTGATTGTCGCCATCGACGGTCCCTCCGGCACGGGCAAGTCGAGCACGTCCAAGGCCGTGGCCGCCCAGCTCGGGCTGAGCTACCTGGACACCGGCGCCCAGTACCGGGCGATCACCTGGTGGATGGTGACCAACGGGATCGACATCGAGGACCCCACCGCCATCGCCGCCGTCGCGGGCAAGGCGGAGATCGTCTCCGGCACCGACCCGGCGAACCCGACGATCACCGTCGACGGCATCGACGTCGCCGGCCCGATCCGTACCCAGGAGGTCACCTCCCAGGTCAGCGCGGTGAGCGCCGTACCGGAGGTGCGGGCCCGGATCACCGAGCTGCAGCGGTCGCTGGCCGCCGGAGCGGAGAAGGGGATCGTCGTCGAGGGGCGCGACATCGGTACGACCGTGCTGCCCGACGCCGATCTGAAGATCTTCCTCACCGCCTCCCCCGAGGCCCGTGCCGCCCGCCGCAGCGGTGAGCTGAAGGGCGCGGACGTGCACACCACCCGTGAGGCGCTGATCAAGCGGGACGCGGCCGACTCCTCCCGCAAGACCTCCCCGCTCGCCAAGGCGGACGACGCCGTCGAGGTGGACACCACCGAGCTGACGCTGGCCCAGGTCATCGAGTGCGTCGTCACCCTCGTCGAGGAGAAGCGAGCCGCGAAGTGAGCGATCTGCCTTCCGCGAGGGGCGCCGAGATCGGGCGCCGGATCGGCGTCGGCCTGATGTACGGGCTGTGGAAGCCGCGCGTGCTGGGTGCCTGGAAGGTCCCCGCGAGCGGTCCGGTGATCTTCGCGCCGAACCACTCCCACAACCTCGACGGCCCGATGGTCATCGGCGTGGCGCCCCGGGCCTCGCACTTCCTCGTCAAGAAGGAGGCGTTCGTCGGCCCGGTCGGCACGTTCATGGTCCGCACCGGCCAGATCGCGGTCGATCGTGCGTCCACCGACCGTACGGCCATCGCCCGCGCGCTCGGCGTCCTGGAGAACGGCGGTGTCCTCGGCATCTTCCCGGAGGGCACCCGCGGCGAGGGCGACTTCGCCTCCCTGCGCGCCGGGCTCGCCTACTTCGCCGTACGCAGCGGGGCGCCGATCGTGCCCGTCGCCGTACTGGGAAGTTCCGAGAAGCGCGGACGGTTGATAAAGGGGCTTCCCCCGCTGCGCTCCCGGGTCGACATCGTCTTCGGCGACCCGTTCGAGGCGGGGGACGGCAGCGGACGGCGCACCCGCAAGGCGCTGGACGAGGCGACCGAGCGCATCCAGAAGCACCTGGCCGCGCACCTGGAGCACGCCAGGCGGCTCACCGGCCGCCGCACGGCGGGCGAATAAACGCCGCGCGCCCGACCGGGCGCCGGGCAACACTGAGTAGTGGGTCACCCGGGACGAACGGGGTGATCCACCGATCACCACGATGAACGACGAGGTACGGACTTCATGAACGACCACATCCAGCCCGGCGGCTCGGACGGATTCGAGCACGACCACGGGGCGCTCGGCGACGCCGAGTACGCGGAGTTCATGGAGCTCGCCGCGGAAGAGGGCTTCGACCTCGAGGACGTCGAGGGCGCCATCGAGGAGGCGGGTCACGGGCCGCTGCCCGTGCTCGCCGTCGTCGGCCGTCCGAACGTCGGCAAGTCGACCCTCGTCAACCGGATCATCGGGCGGCGCGAGGCCGTCGTCGAGGACAAGCCGGGTGTCACCCGTGACCGCGTGACCTACGAGGCCGAGTGGGCGGGCCGCCGCTTCAAGGTCGTCGACACCGGCGGCTGGGAGCAGGACGTCCTCGGCATCGACGCCTCCGTGGCCGCGCAGGCCGAGTACGCGATCGAGGCCGCCGACGCCGTCGTGTTCGTCGTCGACGCCAAGGTCGGCGCCACCGACACCGACGAGGCGGTCGTACGGCTGCTGCGCAAGGCCGGCAAGCCCGTCGTGCTGGCCGCCAACAAGGTCGACGGGCCGAGCGGCGAGGCAGACGCGGCGTACCTGTGGTCCCTGGGCCTCGGCGAGCCGTACCCGGTCTCCGCGCTGCACGGCCGCGGCACCGGCGACATGCTGGACGCCGTCCTGGAGGCGCTGCCGGAAGCGCCCGCGCAGAGCTTCGGCGGCACCGGGATCGGCGGACCGCGCCGCATCGCCCTCATCGGCCGCCCGAACGTCGGCAAGTCCTCGCTGCTGAACAAGGTGGCGAACGAGGAGCGCGTCGTCGTCAACGAACTCGCGGGCACCACTCGCGACCCGGTCGACGAGCTGATCGAACTCGGCGGCGTGACCTGGAAGTTCGTCGACACGGCCGGTATCCGCAAGCGCGTCCACCTCCAGCAGGGCGCCGACTACTACGCCTCGCTGCGCACGGCCGCCGCCGTGGAGAAGGCCGAGGTGGCGGTCATCCTGATCGACGCCTCCGAGTCCATCTCGGTCCAGGACCAGCGCATCGTGACGATGGCGGTCGAGGCGGGCCGTGCGATGGTCATCGCCTACAACAAGTGGGACACCCTCGACGAGGAGCGCCGCTACTACCTGGAGCGGGAGATCGAGACCGAGTTCGGCCAGGTCGCCTGGGCGCCCCGGGTCAACGTCTCGGCGCGCACCGGCCGGCACATGGAGAAGCTGGTCCCGGCGATCGAGACCGCCCTCGCCGGCTGGGAGACCCGCGTCCCGACGGGCCGTCTCAACGCCTTCCTCGGGGAACTGGTCGCCGCCCACCCGCACCCGATCCGGGGTGGCAAGCAGCCGCGCATCCTCTTCGGCACCCAGGCGGGAACCAAGCCGCCGCGGTTCGTCCTCTTCGCCTCCGGCTTCATCGAGGCGGGCTACCGGCGCTTCATCGAGCGCCGCCTGCGCGAGGAGTTCGGCTTCGAGGGCACCCCGATCCACATCTCGGTGCGGGTGCGCGAGAAGCGCGGCAAGAAGAAGTGACGCCGACACGGCCGGAGGGCGGTTCCCCCAGGGGAACCGCCCTCCGGCCGTGTCACGGACTCCCGTTGCTCACAGACTTCTTCGCGGCCCGGGCGGCAGCGCGGCCGGGACGGGCACCATCGCGGTCTGTGTCTGCTGCTGGCCGGACTGACCGACCTGGCCGACGCGCTGCCACTGCGACTGCTGTCGCGCGGTCTGGGCGCCCGCGCTGTAGGCACTGTAGGAGTGGCTGAACGAGCCCGGCCGGTACGCGGTCGGCGCGCCCCCCGTGCTGTTCGGGATGTTCCCGAAAGCGGTGAACCCCAGGTTGTCCTCGCCGCTGCGGTCGCCCGGCAGCGAGCGGAACGTCTTGACGTACTCGGCGTAGAGCGCGTCGTAGATCGGCGTGGCCGATGGGCCGCCCTGGGAGTCCTGGGCCGGTCGCGCGGACGGGATCGACTGGTAGGACTGGCGGCGGGGAACCTCGTAGGTGTGCACGTATGTCCAAACGACGGCGCACTTCAAGAGATGCGGTTACCGGCAGGGGCGCGGGGCTGCGGCGCACGAGGCGAATCTCAGGTCCCGGCGAGAGGAAGCGCCGCCCCCACCAGCTTCCCGTTCGCCGCCGCCCTGTCCAGCGCGTCCCGCAGCAGGTCCTCCCGCGGCTGGCGGCCGATCGAGCCCACCGGCGCCGCGAACATCAGGACCTGCTGGTGCTTGTTGGCGGCGGCCCGCCACCCCTCCGTCACCTGCAGCGGCTGGTGGGCCTGCCACCAGGCGACCGGCTGCCCGCCGTTCACGGACGGCTGCAGTACGGCGTGCAGCTGGCCCATCGCCAGCAGCACGGACCAGCCGTGCTGCACCGGCGGCACCTCCGACAGCTCGGACAGCGGCATGAAGCCCTGCTCGATGAGGAGCGGCAGGAAGTCGTCGCCGGCTCCGACGGTGCCGGGGCGCACGATGGGCGCGGTGGGCTCGACGACCAGCGCGGGGTGCAACTCTCCGGCGAGCAGGACGAGTCCGCTGGTCACACCGAGCACGGCCTGCTCGGGGACGACCTTCTCCGTGTCCAGGTCGACGGTGTCGCCGCTGATGGAGCGGACGGCTCCCTGGAGCTGCTCCTCGGTGACCTGGACGACCTGCGAGGGCAGACAGGTGGCGTGGGCGAAGGCGAGGACGGCGGTCTCGTCCCCGATGAACAGGACGGTGCTGGTGCGCTCGTGCGCGGAGTCGCCCGGGGTGCGGCAGGACGTGCAGTCGTAACTGCCCGGGGCGTTCTCTCCGGTGAGCAGCCGGTCGGCTTCTTCGTCGCCGATCTCGGCGCGTACCTCGTCGCTGACGTCGAGCATGCGCGGCACGGTGACTCCCTCGGAATGCGGTGCGTTGACGGGCCGGGTGGCTCCCCGGCTCATGAGATGACAACGGGGGAGCTGTGGTGGGGGTCACGCTGAACGTCCGGCACGATCAAATCACCGAACACGGTTGGTCACTTTAAGTGTGGAATCGGGCACTCCTTGTCAAGTAACGGGAAGGTCACGGAGGTTGGTTCCGTGAACTGACTCACAGCGTGCCCGGGTCGCCATCCGACAAATCCTGAAATCTCCGTATGTAGTGGGTGGCCGAAACTCACCGCTACTTGCGGTAACCATCAACTGGCCTGCGACAACAGGCATTTGGTTGATAACGGCTCGTCAGGCTCCCTAGATTGCTCCGCCGTGTGCAGCGAGCACCGCTCGGGTACGTCCAACGGCCGCGCAGAGCCAGACAACGCGCAGCGACACCGCCGGTGGACGGGGCGGAGCGCGACACCCGCGTCGACACGTGGGAAGCGCCCCGCCCGGGGGAGGCCCGGGTCCGTAGAGAGGGAACTTCATGTCCGAATGTGCCGATAACCAGCCCCGCAAGACGCGTACGACGGCGGTCCTCGCCGGGGCGGCACTGCTCGCCCCCCTCGGACTGCTGGCCGCGACCGGCAACGCCGCGGCGGCCGACAGCGGGGTGTGGGACCGCATCGCCCAGTGCGAGAGCGGAGGCAACTGGCACATCAACACCGGCAACGGCTACTACGGAGGACTGCAGTTCTCCGCCAGTACCTGGCGCGGGTACGGCGGCACCGCCTACGCGTCCACCGCCGACAAGGCGACCAAGGCCCAGCAGATCGCCGTCGCCACCAAGGTCCAGAAGTCCCAGGGGTGGGGCGCGTGGCCGGTCTGCTCGGCCCGCGCCGGAGCGACCGGCAGCGCACCGGCGAACTCCGGATCCTCCACCGAGTCGACATCCAGTAAGTCGAGCAACTCGAGCAAGTCGAGCAAGCCGAGCACGTCGACCCGGTCGACGAAGCCGGCCACCAAGTCCGGCTCGTCGAAGAGCGCTGCGTCGAAGGCGCCCGAGCGCTCGACGAACAACACCTCGCGCGGCACCGGCCGCGGCGACTACACGGTCCGCGTGGGCGACACCCTCAGCACCATCGCGGCCGCGCACAACACCACCTGGCAGCGGCTCTACGCCGCCAACAAGGGCGTCGTCGGCGGCGACCCCGACCTGATCCTGCCGGGTCAGCGCCTCGCGATCTGAGGCGCCGTCCGAAGCGGACGCCCCGCCGGCCGTCGCGGCCCCATCCGGTTCACCCACCGGGTGGGGCCGCGCCGTCTGGGGCGCGACGCGCCCACTCGACCGCCTCCCCGCCGAACACGACGGCCCCGCGCCGCAGTTCGTACACGAAGGCCCTGCGGGCGCGCAGCGCGGGCGGCAGCCGCTGCTCGGCGAGCACCACGCACGCGTCGAGCGAGGCCAGCAGGGCGTAGGTACGGGCCGCGACCGCCGGGGACATCCCCTGGGCCGGCTCATCGACGAGGACCACGCGCGCGTGTGCCGACAGGGCGCGGCACAGGGCCACCATGCGCTGCTCACCGCCCGAGAGCGTTCCGGCGCGGCGCCCGAGCAGGGGCTCCAGCTGCGGGTACAGCGTGTGGTCGGCCGCGGTGAGGTCCAGGTTCTCCCGTACCGTCAGCGAACCGAACACCGCCCGCCGTTCGGGCACCAGGCGCAGCCCGCGCCGGGCCCGCTCGAACGCGGGCATCCGGGTCACGTCCGTCCCGTCCCACACCACCGCGCCCCCCGACAGCGGCACGGCCCCGGCCAGCGCCCGCAGCACCGTCGTACGGCCGGAGCCGTTGCGGCCCAGCAGCAGGGTGAGGCCCGGAGCCGGGGCGGTGAGGGTGACGCCGTGCAGGGCCTCCAGGGGGCCGTACCGCACGCGCGCGTGCCGCAGCGAGATCACGTCGTCGCCTCCAGGACGTCGAGGACACGGTCGGGCGGGCCCGAGGCGACGATCCGGCCCGCCGCCATGACGTGCACGACGTCGGCGAGGCCGGCGACCAGATCGAGGTCGTGCTCGACGACGAGCAGGGCGGTGCCGTCGGCGGCCAGCGCCCGCAGGATCCTCGCGAGCGCGCTCACCTCGGCCGTGTCGAGTCCGGCGGCGGGCTCGTCCAGCAGCAGCACACGCGGGCTCCCCGCGAACGCCCGGGCCAGCTCGACCCGGCGGAGCGTGCCGGTGGGCAGTCCGGCGGCGCGCCGCGCAGGGACCGGCCCGTCCAGCCCGAACAACGCCAGCGCCCGCTCCACGGCCTCCGGCCCGGCGAGCCGCCCCTGCTCGGCACCGACCCGCACGTTCTCCGCCACGGTCAGCGACGGGAACACGGCCAACTGCTGGAAGGTCCGCGCGACACCGAGCCGGGTACGGGCATGCGCGGGAAGCCGCGTGATGTCCCGCCCGCCGAACAGCACCCGCCCGCGCGCGGGGCGCAGCGTGCCGGCGAGACAGTGGAACAGGGTGCTCTTCCCGGCACCGTTGGGCCCCACCACGGCGGTGACCCGTCCGGCGGGCACATCGAGACCGACACCGTCGAGCGCGGTGAAGCGCCCGTAGCGGGCTTCGAGGTGACGGGCGCTGAGGAGAGGCGGCGGCGGTGCCGGCCTCCGGGCGGCCGCGAACGCGCGGCGCGAAGTGCCCTCGGGCGGGGACGGCTTGCGGGGGGTCGCGCGGGGGGCGTCCTGGGGTGAGGACGATGTGCGGGCGGTCGCGGACTCGCCGCGTGGGACGGCCCCGGGCGGGGACGGTGTACGTCCGGCACGGAGCGCGTCGCGTGGGGTGCCTCCCGGTGGGGACGGTGTGCGGGCGGCCTGGAGCGCGTCGTGGGGGACTGTCTCGGGTGGGGACGGTGTGCCGGGTGTCGTGGACTTGCCGCGTGGGACGGCCCTGGGCGGGGACGGTGTGCGGGCGGCCTGGAGCGTGTCGCGTGGGACGTCTTCCGGTGGGGACGGTCCGCGTCCGGGCCGGAGCGTGCCGCGCGGGGTGCCTCCCGGTGGGGACGGCGTACGAGCAGGGCGGGCCATGTCGCGGGGGTCCGTCCGCGCGCCGTACCCCGGCTGTCGCTCCTCGCCCGTCCTCCCCGCTGCCCGCAGTCTCCGCCGTACCCGCGCCCCCAGTGGCGTCAGCACCCCTCGTGGCCGCACGCGGGCGTGTGCCGCTCGCAGGGCCTGGTACGGGCCGTCGGGGAAGCGTCCCGCCAGTGCCGCCAGGATGCCCACCAGGGCCGCCGCGACCCCGCCCCTGGCGCCCGCGTCCAGGCCCACCAGCAGGGCCGCCGCGGTCAGGGCGCCCAGGGGGTTGTCGGCGCCGAGGACCATCACCGCCGCGAACCAGAGCAGGCCGCGCACGGGGTCGTACGCGCCGGCGTCGAAGGCGCGCAGGCCCATGCCGAGCAGGGCGCCGCCGAGGGCGGCCAGCGCGGCCCCCGCGACGAAGGCGAGGAGTTTCATGGACGGCACGCGCACGCCCGCCGCCGAGGCGCCCGGCTCGTGGTCCCGCATCGCCGCCAGCGCCCGCCCGGTGCGGCCCCGGCGCAGCGCCCGCGTCGCCAGCAGAGCCAGGGCCAGCAGGGCCAGCTCCAGGACGTAGTAGGCGCGGTCCCCGTCGAAGCCCGCGGGGCGGCCGAGGGACAGGCCCGAGGTGGCGTACGGCTGGGCGAAGACGAAGCGGCTCACACCGACGCCGACCGCGAAGGTCGCGAGGGCCGGCGCGAGACCGTGGCGGCCGATCGCGGGCCAGCCGGTCAGCAGGCCCAGCGGGGCCACCAGCAGGACCGCCACGGCGAGTGCCGCCAGCTCGGGAAGGCGGGGCAGACCCGGGAAGCGGCCCGCGGCCAGCAGCGCGGTGAACAGGGCACCCAGGCCCGCGTATGCCGCCTGCCCGAGGGAGATCTGGCCGCCGCGGCCGGTGACCACCACCAGGGACAGCAGGATCACGCCCAGCGCCGGCACCTGGATCGCGGTGTGCAGGTCCGACCCGGCGAACCCCAGCGGCAGCAGGAACAGCACCGAGGCCACGAGCCACGCGCCCGGCGGCGTACGCACGCGTGCCCCCGCCGGAGGCGGCAGCGCGTCGCGCGTGCCCACGCCGGGCAGGACGAGCGCGGCGACCAGCAGCGCCACCACGAACAGGTTCGCGCCGATCGCCTGCAGCAACGGGGCACCCCAGCCCGACGGGTGCAGCCGGGTCAGCTGGCTCTGCGCGATCCCGATGCCCAGCGCGACCGCCACCGCGAGCGGCAGACTGCGCATCCGCGCCGCCACCGCGACCGAGAGGACCTCCATCACCAGAAGCGGCAGACCGTACGGGTCGAGACGCACGTACGGCGCCAGCAGCACTCCTGTCAGGCCGGCCGTGAAAGCGCCGAACGCCCAGCCTGCCGCCGCCACCCGGTCCGCGTCGACGCCGCCGAGCACGGCCAGTTCCCGGTCGTCGACCACCGCCCGCAGCTCCCGCCCGAACCGCGTCCACCGCCGACGACCGCGGGGGTGTCCCCGGGAAGGACGCAGTACCGCGCCGACACCGCCCGCCAGGACCAGCACCACGGCCAACTGCCCCCACGGATCCGCCGGCACCAGCTCCGGCACGTCGGCCCGCGCCCCCTGCCCCCACACCAGCGCCGCCCCGCCCACCAGCAGCACGAACACACCGATCGACGCCACCAGGGTCTGCGCGGGATCGCCCCCCAGAACCGCGAGCGGACGGAAGACGAACCGTTCCAGCACCACCCCGATCGCCGGTGCGAGCAGCAGCAGCGTCACCGCCGCCGCCGGCCACAGCGGCCACCCCCACTCCACCACGCACTGCCGCAGCACGTACGCGCAGACCATCGCGATCGCCCCGTGCGCGAAGTTGAGGACCCCGGTCGCCCGGTAGGTGACGATCAGACCGATCCCGGTGAGGGCGGCCGCGCTGCCGACCGAGAGGCCGGCGAGCGTCAGGTCGTAGGTCAGGGACGACATCAGGAGTCCACCGCGTCCGGCTCGCAGATCGGGCACGGGTCGAGGTCGCCGCTCGCCAGCAGCCCGCCGTCCACCGGCACCGCCTCCGGCTTCCCGGCGACGAGCGGGCAGTCCGCGCGGTGCCACAGCGTGCCGCCGGGCACCATCCGCAGCTCACCGCTGACCGCCACAGGCACGACCGCCGCCGGCGCCTCCGCCTCCTCGGGCTCCTCCGGCTCGGTGGCCACGAGAAGGCCGTACAGCTCCTCCACGCGCGCGGTCGCGGTATGCGTCCGCCCGTACGTCAGCAGGACCGCCCCGGCCACGATCAGCGCGGCGCCCGGGATCGTGCAGGACGCGAGATACGGCAACTGCCGTTCGGCGAAACGCTCGCCGGAGACGCCGTACCAGCCGACCACGCACAGCACCGCGCCGGCGGCCAGCGCGGTCAGGCCGGCCCACGGGAAGGGCCGCAGGGTCCGCAGTCGTCCTCTCCGCATCTCCGGCTCCCACACGTCGTACGACGGTCATGTCGGCCAATGGCTTGCACTATGCCCTCTGCAAGCTGACCCTGAAAGCACCGGGCGCGCACGCCCGGGCCGACACCCGGTGGTGAGCCAGATGGTTCTCGGGAGCGACCTCAGGCGAGGGAACGCACGGCGGGGCAACGGCTCCCGGGCGGTGGGACGGGGCACGGCAGTGGCGGCAGCCTTCGTCCTCGTGTTCGCCCCGACCCTCGCGGCCTGCAGCGACGACGACGGCGGCAACGGCGCCTCCTCGCCCTCGGCGTCGGCCACCCCGGCGCCCACGAGCGCGGCGGCCAGCGCGCCCGCCGACGCGGCGGCGGCCGAGCAGCAGGTCCGGCGGAACTGGCAGAAGTTCTTCGACCCGGCCACCTCCACCGAGGACAAGGTGGCCGTGCTGGAGAACGGCCGGATGATGGGGCCGGTGCTCCAGGCGTTCGGCGGGGACCAGCGCGGCGGACAGGTGGCGGCCGAGGTCGAGAAGGTCGAGTTCACCAGCCCGACCGAGGCGACCGTGACGTACACCCTCACCCTCGACGGCGCGACCGCCCTGCCGAACGCCTCCGGGAAGGCGGTCCTGCAGGACGGCACCTGGAAGGTCTCCGTCACCACGCTCTGCGCGCTGGTCGAGCTGAGCGGCGATGCGTCCGCGTCGGCGGTTCCGGGCTGCTGAGACCGCTGCCGTCACGCTGCTGCTCCTGCTGAGCGCGGCCTGCGGCAGTCGGCTCCCGGAGAGCGACTTCGAGCACACCACGACCCCGCAGGCCGCGGTCGTCCGGGTCGGCGTCATCGCCAGCGCCACCAGCCCCGTCGGCGGCGCCGCCTTCACCGGGCCGCGCGACGGAGCGGTGGCCTTCTTCGACCGGCTCAACGCGCGCGGGGGCATCGACGGCCGCCGGGTCGAGGTGCGGCTGTGCGACGACGGCGGCAGCGGCGTCGGCAACAACACGTGTGTGCACAAGCTGCTCGACGAGGACAAGGTCGTCGCCCTGGTCGCCACCACGTCCCTCGACTACGCGGGCGCCTCCCGGGTCTCCCACGCGCGCGTGCCCGACATCGGCGGCCAGCCCATCGGCGCCGCCTACGACACCTGGCCGCACCTGTACGGCATCTACGGCAGCCTCGCACCCCGCGACGGCACCCCGGGCTGGGACGGCACGCTGTACGGCGGCACGGAGGTCTACCGGTACTTCAAGCGCGAGCACGGCGCCCGCACGGCCGCCGTCGTCTCCTACAACCAGTCCGCGTCCGCCGCCTACGCCCGGCTCGTCGAGCGGGGGCTGAAGGCCGAGGGGTACGAGGTCGTCAGCGAACAGGTCGACTTCGCGCTGCCCAACTTCCGTGCCGCGGCCGCCGATCTGAAGGCGGAGGGCGCCGACCTCGTCTTCGACGCCCTCGACACGCACGGCAACGCGCAGCTGTGCGAGGCCATGGACGAGGTCGGGGCACGGGTCACCGCCAAGGTCACCAACGTGCAGAACTGGACCTCCACCGTCCCCGACGACTACAAGGACTCCCCGGCCTGCCGCAACGCCCTGTGGGCCACCGGGTCCAGCCGCGACTACGAGGACACCTCCCAGCCGGCCGTACGGGAGTTCCGGGACGCGACCGAGGACCTCGAGACGCACTCGCAGTGGCAGCTGGAGGGATGGGCGGCCGCGATGTGGTTCACGCGGGCCGCCCGGTCGTGCGCGGACGACGGCATCACGCGCGCGTGCGTCGACGACTTCATGAACCGCAGTCAGGACTACGACGCCGACGGACTGCTGCTCCCCGTCCGCTTCGAGCGCCTCGCCGAACCCCCGAGGACCCGGCGCACATGTCTGTCGGTGGCCCGCTGGCAGGACGGCCGGGGCTGGGTGGCGCAGGGCGAGATGACCCAAACCTGCTTCGACGTCCCGCAACTGCCCTACACCCCGTGAGACAGACTGGGGCTCATGCTGGAGACCTCCGCCCGACTGCTGCGTCTGCTCTCCCTGCTCCAGGCCCACCGCTGGGGGCACCGCCCACGCCCTTCAGGCAGTGGGGGAGGTCCGGGGCGCAGCTCGCCGACCGGCTCGGCGTCAGCCCGCGCACCGTCCGCCGGGACGTCGACCGGCTGCGCGAGCTCGGCTACCCCGTCAACGCCAGCCCCGGCAGCGGTGGCGGCTACCAGCTGGGCGCCGGGGCCGAGCTGCCGCCGCTGCTCCTGGACGACGACGAGGCCGTCGCCGTCGCCGTGGGCCTGCGCACCGCCGCGGGGCAGGGCGTCGAGGGCATCGGCGAGACCTCGGTACGGGCCCTGGCGAAGCTGGAGCAGGTGCTCCCGCACCGGCTGCGCCGCCGGGTCGGCGCCCTGAACTCCTTCACCGTCCCCATGCTGCGCGGCCCGCGCCCCGACGCCGTCGACCCGGCCGTGCTGAGCGAGCTCGCCGCCCTCTGCCGGGACGCCGAACGCCTCCGCTTCACCTACGAGGCGCACGACGGCACGGCCACCCGCCGCACCGTCGAACCCCACCGCCTGGTGTGCAGCGAGCCCCGCTGGTACCTGGTCGCCTGGGACCTCGACCGCGCGGACTGGCGTACGTTCCGCGTGGACCGCCTCACGCCGAAGCCGCCGCACGGACCGCGCTTCGAGCCGCGCGAGCCGCCCGCCGAGGATCTCGCCGCCTATGTGTCGCAGGGCGTCTCCACGCGCGCGTACGCCACGCAGGCCACCGTCCGGCTGCTGGTGCCCCTGGCGGAGGCCGCCGAGCGGTTCTCGCCCTCGGCCGGGACGCTGGAGGCAGACGGGCCCGGTGCCTGTGTCCTGCGCACCGGAGCCGCGAGCCTGGAGGTGATGGTGATCCACGTGATGATGGCGGGCCTGGAGTTCGAGGTGCTGGAGCCGGCCGGGCTGACCGACGTGATCAGGACGGCGCGGGACCGGCTGTCCCGGGCGCTCGAGCGGACGAGCGGATCCGCGGCAGGGGGGTGAAGCCGTCGCCTTCGCGTGCGTAGGTTGTGTGGCGGAGTGGTGCTTTTCCTATGAGGTGTCAGCTGAGGTGACGGCTCCCGCGAACCCGTGCGCAATCGCCTGGGAAAGGGGCTCTGGGGGGATTCTCCGGGAACTTTCCGCAGGGTTTTTCGGGGAGGTGTGACGACGCGCAGGAATTACGTTCGAATGCGTAGGGAAGACTCCCGGAGCCGCTCGTACGTGTGACGGAGTTCGACCGAAACACGTGTCGTGATCCTGTGACAGAAGTGTGACCGGAGTGATCCACATCCCCGTTCCGGGGTTTCCCCGGCGGCCCTGCGCGGCCTAGCGTGGGAGGCATGGCATCGAATGAGCCCCAGGACAATCCGGACGAATACGTCGGCCTCGAGGCCGCGCGCGCCGAGCGGCTCGCCCGGGAACGGGGGTGGTCGACCGTCCGCTCGCTGGCGCCCGGGACGATCATCACCATGGAGTACCGCTTCGGGCGGATGAACTTCGAGGTGCGCGACGGCCGCGTGGCGCGGGCCTGGAAGGGCTGAGCCGGAAGGGCGGAGGAGGACACGGCGAAGGCCCCGGTTCCCGTCAGGAGGGGAACCGGGGCCTTCGTGCGCGGGACCGGGCTGTGCGTACCGGTGGTCCCGCTGCTCGAGGGGGTCAGCCGCCGGTCAGCGGGCGGGCCGCCGAGGCGGTCGCACCGCGCGGCAGGCGCTCGGCGTGCGGGGGTCTGCGGCTGCCGACGGGGGTGACCGGGGTGCGCTCGGAGCGGGCCGTGTGCGGGCCCGGGGCCAGGTAGACCGGCGCCCGGGCCGAACGGGCCGCGGCGACCGTCTCGCGGGCCGCGGCGGCCTCGTCCTGGGCCGTGGCCCGCGGCTTGAACGGCACGGGTACGGCGACGGGGGCGGCCGGCGCCGGGACGGTGCCGGCGCGGCGCTCGCGCCAGCGGTCGCGCAGGTCGAGGATCGCGACCTCGGCGCGGGCGATCAGCGGCTCGCACCAGGGCAGGGCCAGCAGGATCAGCAGACCGGCGGCCCAGCCGAGCACGACATCGCTCAGCCAGTGCGTACCGAGGTAGACGGTGGTGAGGCCGACGCCGAGCGAGACCACCGCGGAGACGGCGGACAGCCAGCGGCGGGCACGCGGGGTGGAGGCCAGATACGCCAGGATTCCCCAGGTCACGACCGCGTTGGCGGTGTGGCCGCTGGGGAATATATCGCCGCCCAGACCCATCTCGTTCGCGCCGATGGAGGTCGCGTAGTGCGGTCCCAGGCGGCCCATGCCGAGCTTGGCGGCGCCGACGGTGATGTTCAGCAGCAGCAGGGAGGCGCCCAGCGTGAGCAGCGGGCGCAGGGTGTGCTGGCGCCAGGATCTCCAGCCGAGCCAGGCGGCGACCATCACGGCGGTCGGGCCGCGCTGGCCGAGGACGACGTAGTAGTCCAGGAACGCGTGGATCTCGGGCCACTGCTGGTACGGCCGGAAGAACATGACCTGCCAGTCGAGGCGGACGAGCCACGAGGTGATCACCACGAGCCACACGATCGCCAGATAGAAGGCCAGGGTCGCCGCGAGCAGCGCGATCCTGTGCCGGCTCATCCTCGGCACATCGATGTGGGCCGGTCGTTCCGGCTCGCGGTCGAGCCTGGCGAACACCCGGTCCAGACGGGTGAGGTTTCGTTCGGTACGCACCTAAACGACGTTACAGCGAGTGAGCTCGGCACTCGGCCGAATCCGCTGGTTTGTGATGACGATGTGATGTGGGATTGCTCTCAGAAGCAGGTTTATTCCTACGGAATCGGTATTCCTCGAACACCGGTCCCTTCAATTCCTTTGATCATTGGCGGGGATAGTTTTAAGGAACTTATGAATGAGTTCACCGGAAACTCACGGAGGACCGGAACCGTTCAGCCACCACGCCCCGTACACGGCCGACGCCACCGCGACACCGCCCGCGACCAGTGCCGACCTCGACGTCCGCAGCCGGGCCAGGGCCAGGGCGAGGGGGAACAGCAGCGGGAAGCCCGGCAGCAGCAGGCGCGGCTTCGAGCCGAAGTAGCTCGACGCGCACAGCGCCAGCGCGAGCACCACACCCCCGTACACCAGCAGCGGAAGCGGCTGGCGCTGCCGTACGCAGACGACGTACAGCCGGATCAGCAGGGCGACGCCGACGACCAGGCCGAGTCCGGCCAGGGCGGACGGAAACGACGTGAACTTGTCGGCGACGAAGCGGGCGAAGGCGTAGCCGCCGTCGAAGCCGTTGCGCCAGCCCGCCTGGACGTCGAGGTAGCCGAGCGGGCCCGTGCCGGTGTGGTGGCCGACCCACAGGACGAACCCCGCGGTGCCCAGTGGGGCGAGGAGCAGACCGAGGGCGCGTGCCGTGGCGTGCGCGCCGGGCTCGGGCGCCGCGCTGCGGTTCCGCACGAACGAGAACCCGGAGAGGGCGCCCCGCTCCCGCAGGAAGGACGCCAGGCCGGCCGCCCAGACCGCCGCGACCACCGCGAGCCCCACCGGCCGGGTCAGGCCGGACAGCGCCGCGAGCACGCCCGCGATCACCCACCGTCCGGTCAGCACCGCGTACAGCGACCAGGCGGCCAGCGCGGTGAACAGTGACTCGCTGTACGCCATCGACTGCACGATCCCGACGGGCAGCAGGGCCCACACCAGCACCGCGCAGACGCCGGCCCGGCGGCCGTACACGTGATCGGCGACCGCGAAGATCCCCCAGGCCGCGGCGAGCGAGGCGAGCAGGGAGACGGTGAGACCGGCGTCGGCGTACGACAGCGGAGTGGTCGCGTGCAGCAGCCTTTCCAGCCAGGGCAGCAGCGGGAAGAAGGCGAGATTGGAGTGGACGTCGCCGTTCGGCAGCCGGACCTCGTAGCCGTACCCGAGCTCGGCGACCCTCGTGTACCAGAGGGCGTCCCAGCGGGCCGTCAGCAGCGTGTACGCGCTCTTGTCGCGGGCGGCGCTCCACAGGGCCAGGGCGAGCAGGCCCAGGGCCCGCACGGCCGCGTACCCCAGCAGGGCGGGGGCCGCCCGGCGCAGGGCCGCGGTGCGGCGAGGCGCCACGCGCGTTTCAAGATCGGTCACGGGCTCGATTATCGACCGGGTAACGGGAGTGTTGCCGCGAAGTGGCCCAGGTGAGTGGCGTACGCCACACGGGATCCCGGCGAAGTGTGAGAGTTCCGCCACGTGGCCCTGGCGCGAACTCGCGTACGCTGCGATTCACTCGTGTTCGTTTGCGCGGGCCGGAGACCACCGCTCCTCTCCGGCCGAGTCGCGGGGAGTCCCCACCCCGCGAGCCCGCCGGACCGAGGGATCACCTGGGAGGTATGTACATGTCCGGGACGACCACGGCCGCCGCTGGGCTGCGCCGTCGGGCGGCCGGGGCCGGTGCCAACCGCTGGGTCGTGCTCGTGGTGCTGTGCGTCAGCCTGCTCCTGGTCGCCGTCGACGCGACCGTGCTGCACGTCGCGGTGCCCGCCGTCACCGAGGACCTGAGGCCCGGCGCGATCGAGCTGCTCTGGATCGTCGACACCTATCCACTGGTCTGCGCCGCGCTGCTGATCCTGTTCGGCACGCTCGGCGACAAGGTGGGCCGCCGGCGGATCCTGCTGCTCGGGTACGCCCTGTTCGGCGTCGCCTCCGCGCTGGCGGCGTTCGCCGGGAGCGCCGAGGTGCTGATCGCGGCGCGGGCGCTGCTCGGCGTCGGCGGTGCGATGATCATGCCGGCCACGCTGTCGATCCTGCGGCAGGTCTTCCCCGACCGGCGGGAACGGGCGCTCGCGATAGGCATCTGGAGTGCCGTGGCCGCGGTCGGCGCGGCCGTCGGGCCGCTGCTGGGCGGCTTCCTCCTCGAGCACTTCTGGTGGGGGTCGGTCTTCCTCGTCAACATTCCGCTGATGCTGGTCAGCCTTCCGGTGGGACGGCTGCTGCTGCCGGAGTCGCGGGGTGCCGGTGACGGGCCCTGGGACGTCGTCGGCGCGCTGATGGCGGCGGCCGGGCTGTTCTGTCTCGTCCTGGGCGTGAAGCGGCTGGGCGGCGGGGAGCCGGGGCCGTTCACCGTGCTGCCGCTCGCGCTGGGCATCGTGCTGATCGCGTTCTTCGTACGACGTCAGCGGCGGCGGGCGCATCCTCTGGTGGACCTGCGGATGTTCACGCGGCCGGCGTTCAGTACGTCCGTGGGGTGCATCGTGCTGGCGATGCTGGCGCTGGTCGGTCTGGAACTGATCGCCGCGCAGTATCTCCAGCTGGTGCTGGGGCTCTCGCCGCTGGAGACGGGCCTACGACTCCTGCCACTGACCTTCGCCGCGATGGCGGCGGGGCTGGCCGGGGCGCGGCTGCTGCGGGGGTTCGGGCCGCGGCGGATGGTCTGCGGGGGGTTCCTCCTCACGGCGGTCGCGGTGCTGATGCTGACCGCGATGGGCGGGTCGGACAACGCGGGGCTGCTGCTGTCCGGGTTCGTGCTGCTCGGATTCGGTCTCGAGACGACGCTGTTCGCGGCGTACGAGTCGATGCTGAGCGAGGCTCCGGCGGAGCGGGCGGGTGGGGCCGCGGCGATCGGCGAGACCTCCTACCAGCTGGGGGCGGGTATCGGCATCGCCCTGCTGGGAAGCGTGATGAACGCCGCCTACGCGCCCGGGTTGTCCTCCGTGCCCGGGGTGCCGGCGGCCGCGTCGGCGGCCGCGGGGCATTCGCTGGGCGAGGCATATGAGGTCTCCGGGCAGTTGGGCGGGCCGGCCGGGGTCGCGCTGCGGCGGGTCGCGAAGGACAGCTTTGTGCACGGGCTGCATGTCACATTGCTGGTCAGCGCGGGGTTGTTGCTGCTGGGGGCGGTGATGGCGCTGCGGCTGCCGCGGGCGATGCAGTGTGAGCCGGCCGGGGTGGAGGTGGAGCTGCCCGCTCCCCGCGAGGTCGAGTCTCCCACCCACGCACCACCCGTGACGGTTCGCTGAGGAGTGACCCTCGCCCGTGGGGGTGATCCGCCGTCGGCGACTTTCCCCCGGGGGGTGGGCGTGCGTGCGGGCGGTGGGTGGGGGAGCGCGGGCGGGTTGTTCGGCGCCGCCGGGCCGCGCCGTCGTGCCTCTTGCCGTTGCGGCGGGAAACAAGCACGGCTAACGTCGCCCGGGACATTGTGACTAGCGGTGCTAGTTTTATGCCCCCGGGAGGCTGTCGTATGTCCGCGTCCTCGAAGTTGCCCCCGTTCGATCCCGCCGATCCCCTCGGTCTCGACGAACTGCTCGACCCCGAGGATCTCGCCATCCGTGACACCGTCCGGAGCTGGGCCGCTGACCGGGTGCTGCCCGAGGTGGCCGAGTGGTACGAGCAGGGGGAGCTGCCGGGGATCCGGGAGCTGGCCCGGGAGCTCGGGGCGATCGGGGCGCTCGGGATGTCGCTCAGCGGGTACGGGTGCGCCGGGGCGAGTGCCGTGCAGTACGGGCTCGCCTGCATGGAGCTGGAGGCCGCCGATTCCGGGATCCGGTCCCTGGTGTCCGTGCAGGGGTCCCTCGCCATGTACGCGATCCACCGGTTCGGGAGCGAGGAGCAGAAGCAGGCGTGGCTGCCGCGGATGGCCGCCGGTGAGGTCATCGGGTGCTTCGGGCTCACCGAGCCCGACCACGGGTCCGACCCGGCCGGCATGCGGACCTACGCCAAGCGGGACGGCTCGGACTGGGTGCTGAGCGGGCGGAAGATGTGGATCACCAATGGTTCCGTGGCCGGGGTCGCGGTGGTGTGGGCGCAGACCGACGGGGGGATCCGCGGGTTCGTCGTGCCCACCGACAGTCCCGGGTTCTCCGCGCCCGAGATCAAGCACAAGTGGTCGCTGCGGGCCAGTGTGACCAGTGAGCTCGTGCTGGACGAGGTGCGGTTGCCCGCCGACGCGGTGCTGCCGGAGGTCGTCGGGCTGCGGGGGCCGCTGAGCTGTCTGTCCCACGCGCGGTACGGGATCGTCTGGGGCGCGATGGGGGCGGCGCGCAGCTGTTTCGAGACGGCCGTCGAGTACGCGCGGACACGGGAGCAGTTCGGGCGGCCCATCGGGGGGTTCCAGCTGACCCAGGCCAAGCTCGCCGACATGGCGGTCGAGCTGCACAAGGGGATCCTGCTCGCCCATCATCTGGGGCGGCGCATGGACGCCGGCCGCCTGCGTCCCGAGCAGGTCAGCTTCGGCAAGCTCAACAACGTACGGGAGGCCATCGAGATCTGCCGTACGGCGCGGACGATCCTCGGGGCCAACGGGATCTCGCTCGAGTATCCCGTCATGCGGCACGCGACGAACCTGGAGTCGGTGCTCACCTACGAGGGCACCGTCGAGATGCACCAGCTCGTCCTGGGCAAGGCGCTCACCGGACTCGACGCCTTCCGCTGACCCGGACCCGGGGGGCCGAGGCAGGGCCGGTGAGCGGCCCTGCCTCAGCTCTGGTTGAAGAAACCGTCCGTCCGGTGCCCGGCCGGATCGCCGTTCACGATCTCCGTGTTGGACGGGGTCAGCAGGAACACCCGGGTGGAGACCCGCTCGATCGAACCGCGCAGACCGAAGATCAGCCCGGCCGCGAAGTCGACGACGCGCTTGGCGTCGGAGGCCTCCATGGCCGTGAGGTTCATGATGACCGGCACGCCCTCGCGGAACAGCTCACCGATCAGCCGCGCGTCCCGGAAGCTGTCCGGGGTGACGGTGCCGATCCGGCGGCCCTTCTCCTCGGCCGTGTCCGTGGCGACCTTCACGCGCGGGTCGGTGACCCAGGCGTCTTGTGAGTCGGTCCCCTCGGAGTAGTCGTCGTCGTAGTAACGCTCGTCATCGTTGTCGTCGACGAGGCCAAGCCAAGCACTCGCCTTGCGCACCGATCCCATGGACGCCTCCTCTCACAGCGGTCTTTCATGCTTTCCGCATCCCATGGTCGTCCATGATGCGGATGTCGCGCCAAGTGGATAGACGCCGCGCGGGGGGTTTGTGACGGTACTGGTGCACAGCGGATCCGTCGAGAGCCCGCGTCTCCCAAGGGTCCTGCCGTGCACGGCTGCTGACTGAGAGTGAAATATGACTGTTCGTGCCGTACGGGTGATACATGGTGCGTACGGGTGAACAAGCCGGAACGTTCAACGGCAATTATCGGCCGATAGCATGCGGCAGCTCAATGTCTGACTACGGGGGTTTTCATGTTCGGAATCGTCAGGCCGTGCAGTCATCGACTCGGTGAGCGGCTCAAGACCCAGTGGATGGCGCACTTGTGCGGGCTGTGCCTCGCGCTGCGCGGCGACCACGGGCAGTTCGCGCGGGTCGTCACCAACTACGACGGGCTGCTCGTCTCGGTCCTGACGGAGGCTCAGGCCGAGCGGGCCGGGGGGTGGCGGCGTACGGCGGGACCGTGCCCGTTGCGCGGGATGCGCACCGCCTCCGTCGCGCAGGGCGAGGGCGCGCGGCTCGCCGCGGCCGTCTCGCTGGTGCTGGCCTCGGCCAAGGTGCGCGACCATGTCGCCGACGGGGACGGGCTGCTGGCGCGGCGACCGGTCGCCGCCGCCGCCCGCCGGGTCGCGCGGAGCTGGGGGCGGGCGGGGGAACGCGGCGGGGCCGCGGTCGGGTTCGACACGGCGGTCCTGGTGGACGCCGTGGACCGGCAGGTCGGGATCGAGGCGCTCGCCGGGCCGGGCACCTCGCTGCTGACCGTCACCGAGCCGACCGAGACCGCCACGGCCGCCGCCTTCGCCCACACCGCGGTGCTGGCCGGACGGCCCGGGAACGCCGTACCGCTCGCCGAGGCCGGGCGTCTGTTCGGACGCCTCGCGCATCTGCTGGACGCCGTGGAGGACCAGGCGGCCGATGCGGAGGCCGGTGCCTGGAACCCGCTGACGGCCACCCGGACCCCGCTCACCGAGGCCCGCCGGCTCGCCGACGACGCCCTGCACGGGATACGGCTCGCGCTGAAGGACGTCGAGTTCGTGGAGGCCGGGCTGGCGCATCGGCTGCTCGCGCACGAACTGGAGCGGTCGGTGGACCGGGCGTTCGGGACGGCGTCCTGCGGACACCGGGCGCCGTCCGCCTTCGGCCCGCCGCCGCAGATGCCCCAGCCGCCCGTCACCCCCAAGCAGCCACGGGGGCTGCTGGCCGGGTGCGCGGTCGCGCTCGGGCTGTGCTGCACCTGCCAGGTGTGCTGCGCCGACGAGTTCGAGGGGCCGTGGTCGCGCAAGAAGCGCGAGGGCTGCTGCGGCAACTGTGACTGCGGCAACTGTGACTGCGGGTGCTCGGACTGCGGCTGCTGCGACGGGTGCGACTGCTGCGGCTGTGACTGCTCCTGCTGACACAGGGTCACTTCCCGGTGCACGTAGCGCTCTGTGAGGGGCGTCACGGTGAGTGTCCGGCGGCCCCGGTACGTATCTCCTGTCGAGAAGCGGATGCTCGAAAGGAGCGGGGACCATGCCCGGGCGCTCTGACAGGACCGTGCCGCTTGCCGTGAAGATCGTGGTGAGCGGGGGGCTCGGCGTCGGCAAGTCGACCTTCATCGGGGCCGTCTCCGAGATCGAGCCCCTCGACACCGAGGCGGCGATCACACAGGTGTCGGTGGGGGTCGACTCGCTGGAGGGTGTGGAGGCCAAGACGAGAACCACCGTCGCGCTCGACTTCGGGCGGATCACCCTCGATCCGACCATCGCGCTGTATCTGTTCGGGACGCCCGGACAGGGACGGTTCTCGTTCCTGTGGGACGACCTGGTGGAGGGCGCGTTGGGGACGGTCGTCCTCGCGGACACCCGGCGGATCGAGGAGTCCTTCGCGGCCGTGGACTACTTCGAGGCCCAGGGCGTGCCGTTCGTGCTCGCCGTGAACCGGTTCGACGGGGCCGAGCGGGTCGAACTGGCGGAAGTCCGGCGGGCGTTGGGGCTGAACCCCGAGATTCCCGTGCTGGAGTGCGACGCGCGGGAAAGGGGTTCGGTACGGGACGTGCTGGGCGCCCTGATGGACCGCGTGATCGGGGTCCGGGCAAGCCCGAGGCGACGGGCGGTCGGCGTGCGCTGATCGCCGTGGGGCTCGGGGTGCTGCGAGGGGAGGGGTGTGCGTGTGAAGGCGTAGGGCGAGAACGCGAGATGCGCCCCTCCGGAACAAGGGGCCGGGGCGCGCAGCGGGGTCAGCTCAACAGGACGAGGACCACACTCGACCGAAGTCGATGTGGGAGCGTGTGACCAGCCACTGCTGCGGATGCATGGGCCAAGTGGAACAGGTCTCCGGTTGACCGTCAACCGACTTGAGACGTACGGCTCACAGTTCGGACAGCCTTGACAGTGAGGGGAAACGTCCCCGTACTCTCGCTGTACGGCCCTGCTGAGGGGCTCGGCCGTACCTCTTCGCCGTGTGAAGGCACCCACGTGTTCGACCAACCGTGTCACGGAGCCTTCCCATGCCTTCCGACGCCCTCGGCACAAGCACCCACCCCACCTCCACGGCGAGGCAGTCACTCGTGATCGTCGGAGCCGGGCCGCGGGGGACCGGTCTGATCGAACGCATCGCCGCCAACGCGCCCGAGCTGTACGCCGGTTCGGGTCTCGACATCCATCTCGTCGACCCGCATCCGCCGGGCGCCGGACGCATCTGGCGGGCCGCCCAGTCGCCGCTGCTGTGGATGAACTCGCACGCCGAGGACGTCACCATGTTCACGGACGACACCGTGCAGATGGACGGCCCGGTGCGGTCCGGACCCACCCTGCACGAGTGGGCCGGGGTCGACGGGCGGCTCTTTGCCGACCGGCAGCTCCAGGGCGCCTATCTGCGCTGGGTGCACGACCGGGCCGTGGCCGGCCTGCCCGAGCAGATCACCGTCCACCACCATCCCCGGCGTGCGCTCAGGGTGAGCGGCCCGCGCGAGGGACGTCAGCAGGTGTGGCTGGAGGGGCGGCCCCGGCCGCTGCTCGCCGACCTCGTCGTCCTCACCCTGGGCCACCTCGACGCCGAACTCGACGACGAGCAGCGCGAGCTGGCCGCGTACGCCCGCGCGCACGGGCTCACCCATCTGCCGCCCGACTTCACCGCCGACAGCGACCTGTCCGCACTCCGTCCCGGCGAACCCGTCCTCGTACGCGGCTTCGGGCTCGCCTTCGTCGACCTCATGGTGCTGCTCACCGAGGGCCGCGGCGGACGGTACGAGGGGGACACCTATGTGCCCTCGGGGCGGGAGCCGGTGCTGTACGTCGGGTCGCGGCGCGGAGTGCCGTACCACTCGAAGATCGGCTACGACTGGACGGGGGAGCGGCCGCCGCTGCCCAGATTCCTCGGGCCCGCCGAGATCGACGCGCTGCTCGCGCGGCCCCAGGGCTTCGACTTCCGCCGGGACGTGTGGCCGCTGGTGGAGAAGGAGCTGGGCTTCGCCCACTACCACCGGCTGTTCACCGCCCACCCCGAGCGGACCGCGATCGCGTGGACGGACTTCGAGGAGAAGTACGCGGCCACCGGTGACGCGGCCGAGCGCGACGCCCTGGTGGCGTCCGCCGTGCCCGATCCCCGGGACCGGCTCGACCTCGCCGCGCTCGACCGGCCGCTGGACGGGGCGCGGTACGCGTCGCACGAGGAGTTCCAGGACGGCCTGCGACGGTACGTGGAGGACGACCTCGACCGGAGCCACGACGCCCGGAACAGCGCCGACCTCGCCGTCTTCCTGGGACTGCTGTCCGTCTACGGGCAACTCGTACGGCTCGGGGACATCGGGTCCTGGTGGCACGGGTTCTTCAGCTACCTCGCCTCGGGGCCGCCCGGCCCCCGGCTGCGGCAGCTGCTCGCGCTGTCCCGGGCCGGGGTGCTGAGGTTCGTCGGCGCCGACATGGCCGTACGCGCAGAGGACGGCGTGTTCCGGGCTTCCAGCCCGACCGTGCCCGGATTCTCCGTCGAGGCGCGGGCGCTGGTGGAGGCCCGGCTGCCCGAGCCGACCCTCCGGCGCGCCCTCGACCCGCTGCTGCGCGAGCTGCACGCCGAGGGCGCCGGGGAGACGGCGGACGGACTGCTGCGGGTGGACCGGGCCGACGGGCGGGTCCTGGACGGGTCCGGCCGGCCCCACCCACGGCGCTTCGCGCTCGGCCCGCACACCGACGGACGTACCCCGGGAGCCTTCACCCGGCCACGCACGGGCGGACCGGCGTTCCGGCAGAACGACGCCACCGCCCGGGCGGCCCTGGTGTTCCTGCGGGACCTCGGCGTCGACGCCGTCGCCTAGAGCCGGTCCGGCGGTATCCACAGAAGGGGCTTCTCCCGTATGACTTCCTCGCACGGCCGGGGGCTGCTGCACCTGGCCGCCGCCGTCGACCAGCCCGGGGTGTACGACGCCGGCTCCCATGTCGAGCTGGCGCGGCTCGCCGAGCGCGGCGGGCTCGACTTCGTGACCCTGGACGACACCTTCGCCCGGCCCGGACTCGACGCGCCCGCCGTGCTGGCCCGGGTGGCGCCCGCCACCCAGCGCGTCGGACTGGTGCCCACCCTCACCACCACCCACACCGAGCCCTTCCACGTCCAGGCCGCCGTCGCCACCCTCGACTGGGTCAGCCGGGGCCGGGCCGGCTGGCGGATCGACGTGTCCGTCGGCGAGGGCGAGGCTCGGCTCTTCGGCCGCCGCAACGCCGCTCCGCTGGAGGCGCTGTGGCAGGAGGCCGGTGAAGTGGCCGACGTCGCCGCGAGGCTGTGGGACAGCTGGGAGGACGACGCCGAGATCCGGGACGTGGCCACGGGCCGTTTCCTCGACCGGGACAAGCTGCACCATGTGGACTTCACCGGGACCACGTTCGCGGTGAAGGGCCCCTCGATCGTGCCCCGGCCACCGCAGGGGCACCCCGTGCGCGTCGTCGACGCCACCGAGGGGCACGCGCGCGGCACCGCCGCCCGGTACGCCGACGTGGCCCTGGTGCGCGTGGCGAGTTCCGCGCAGGCCCGTGCCCTACGCGAGCAACTGCGTGCCGACGCCGCCGCGTTCGGGCGCGACCCGGACACCCTGCGGGTGCTGGTGGGGCTGCTCGTCGACCTCGGCGACGGCGAGCACGCGGCCGAACCGGGCCACGGCGGGGGCGGCCCCCGGCAGACCGCACAGGGCCCGCTCTACCGGGGCGGCCCCGTCGACCTCGCCGAGCTGATCGCCTCCTGGCACCAGGACGGCACCGCCGACGGCTTCCACCTCACCCCCGTCGAACCCCGCCGCGATCTGGAACGCCTGGTCAACGGCACGGTCGCGCTGCTCCAGCACCGCGGTCTGTTCCGCACCTTCTACCCGGGCAGCACCCTCCGCGAGCACCTCGGCCTGGCGCGGCCCGCCAACCAGTACGCAGGGGGAGCAGCATGAGCGCCCGAAAACCGATCGTCCATCTCGCCGCCCTCCCCCACTCTCGACTTCGCTCGAGCGGGGGGACCCCCATCCCCGGCGTCAACAACACCACCGTCTGGGCCGACCCCCGCTCCCGGTCGCAGATCGAGTTCTCCTCCTTCGAGCACCTCGCCCGCACCGCCGAACGCGGGCTGTTCGACTTCTTCTTCCTCGCCGAGGGGCTGCGGCTGCGCGAGCACAAGGGCCGGATCCACGACCTGGACGTGGTGGGACGGCCCGAGTCGCTCACCGTCCTCAACGCGCTCGCCGCCGTCACCGAGCGCCTCGGGCTCGCCGCCACCGTCAACGCCACCTTCAACGAGCCGTACGAACTCGCCCGCAGACTGGCCACGCTGGACCACCTCAGCGGCGGCCGGGCCGCCTGGAACGTGGTGACCTCCTCGGACGCCTTCACCGGTGAGAACTTCCGGCGCGGCGGCTACCTGAACCACTCCGAGCGGTACGGGCGGGCCGCCGAGTTCGTCGCCACCGCACGACAGCTGTGGGACTCCTGGACCCCGGAGGGGGTCTCCCGGCCGTTCGCGCACCGGGGCCGGCACTTCGACATCGCGGGCGAGTTCACCGTGCCCCGCTCGCCGCAGGGGCACCCCGTGGTGATCCAGGCGGGCGACTCCGCCGAGGGCAGGGAGTTCGCGGCCGCCACCGCCGACGTGGTCTTCAGCCGGCACGGCACGCTGGAGGCCGGGCGCGCCTTCTCCGCCGACCTCAAGCGGCGGCTCGCCAAGTACGGCCGTACGCCCGGCGATCTGAAGATCATGCCCGGGGTCACCGTCGTCCTCGGCGACACCGCCGCCGAGGCGCGGGAGCGGGCGACGGAGATACGCCGGCAGCAGGTCTCCCCGCAGAACGCGATCCTCGCCCTGGAGCAGCTCTGGGGCGTCGACCTGTCGGCGTACGACCCCGACGGGCCGCTGCCCGAGATCGACCCGGTGCCCGATCCGCAGCTCACCCGGGGCCGCACCCGGCGCGGCGACACGGTCGCGATCGCCGAGAAGTGGCGGGCGCTGTCCAAGGAGAAGGGGCTGTCCATCCGGCAGACCGTGATCGAGGCGAGCGGCCGGCAGTCCTTCATCGGCACACCCGGGGCGGTCGCCGCCGAACTGGAGACGTTCGTGCGCCGGGGCGCCGCCGACGGCTTCGTCCTCGTACCGCATCTCACGCCCGGCGGGCTCGACGAGTTCGTCGACCGGGTGGTGCCGCTGCTCCAGGAGCGTGGCGCGTTCCGCACGGAATACGAGGGCACCACCCTGCGCTCCCATCTCGGGTTGTCCCACCCCCCACTCGAAGGACTGATCAGTTGACGACGGACGCGGCAGACGTCTGGAAGCAGTGGCACGAGCACCGCGTCGAGACGCTCTCGGCGCCCTACGGACCGCTCGCGCTCACCGGAACGTACTGGCTGGAGGACTTTCCGGACGGTCGACTTCCGGACATCCCCGGGGCCTGGGTGGCCGGAGAGGACGGGGTGGTCCTCACGGCGGCCGAGGCCGACGGGCTCACCGTGGACGGTAAGCCGTTCAGCGGTGAGGTGCGGCTCGGCGCCGACGCGGGAGCGGTGGCCGCGGCCCGGGTCGCGCACGGGGAGCGACGGCTGGTCGTGCTGGTGCGGGAGGGGGTGTGGGGGGTGCGCGACTTCGACCCGGGCGCCGAGGCCCGGCGCCTGTTCCGGGGCGTCGAGGCCACTCCGTACGAGGACCGCTGGTCGGTGCCGGGGCGCTTCACGCCGTACGGCGAGGACCGCACCGTCCGGGTGCCGAACGCGGACGGGCGGGAGCGCGGGCTCGGGCTCGGCGGGGAACTGGCGTTCGCCCTCGACGGGCAGGAGCACACGCTCCAGGTGACCGTGCAGGGCGACGGCTCGCTGTGGGCGGTGTTCGCCGACACCACCAGCCGGGTGACCAGCTACCGGTTCCGGTTCCTCCACCCGGGCGCACCCGACGCGCACGGGCACACGACGGTCGACTTCAACCGGGCCGTACTACCTCCGTGTGCATTCGCCGACGCCTTCATCTGCCCCTTCCCGCCGCCGGGGAACACTCTGGGCGTGGCGATCGAGGCAGGGGAGCGCAACCTGGTCTGAGCTGGGGCAAGAGGGCTTCAAGAGTGCTCAACTCACGCAGTTCGTTCAAGGTCTGACGGCCGAAAGGCGCCCTTGCGCCGACCGGCCGTTCGGCCGAATACTCCCCCTCAGCGCTTGTCAGGGTCACGGCGTGTCCGAAATCCGGGCGAACGTCGGTCCTGGCTGCGCCTCACGGGCCCCGACCCCACACGACGGGCCCCCGACTTCCCCTGGGAGGGAACGAAACGTGAGGATCAAGCGCACCACCCCCACCACTCGCGGCACCTCGAGACGGAACCGGCTGATCGCCGTCACCACCGGCCTCATGGCCGCGGCCGCCGTCGCGATCCCCAACGCGAGTGCGGCGGACACCGCCACCTTCAGCTCCGCCCAGCTCAAGAGCGCCGGCACCTCGGTGCTCCAGGCGGACGTCCCGGGCACCGCCTGGGCCGTCGACAGCAAGACCGACCGCCTTCTCGTCACCGTCGACAGCACGGTGTCCGACGCCGAGATCGCGAAGATCAAGGAGGCCGCGGGCAGCAACGCCGGGGCCCTGACGATCAAGCACACCCCGGGCAAGTTCAACAAGCTCATCGCGGGCGGCGACGCCATCTACGGCGGCGGCTACCGCTGTTCCCTCGGCTTCAACGTCGTCAGCGGCAGCACCTACTACTTCCTCACCGCCGGCCACTGCGGTGAGGTCGCCTCGACGTGGTACTCCAACTCCGGGCAAACCACCACGCTGGGCACGAACGTCAGCTACAGCTTCCCGACCAACGACTACGCGCTGGTCCGCTACACCAACAGCTCGGTCACCAAGTCCGGCACCGCGGGCAACACGGACATCACCAGCTCGGGCACGCCCAGCGTCGGCACCACGGTCTACCGTGACGGCTCGACGACCGGTATCCACAGCGGGCGCGTCACCGCTCTGAACGCGACCGTCAACTACGGCAGCGGCGACATCGTCTACGGCATGATCCAGACCAACGTCTGCGCCGAGGGCGGCGACTCCGGCGGTCCGCTGTACTCGTCCAGCGGCATCGCCTACGGTCTGACCTCCGGCGGCAGCGGCAACTGCACCTCCGGCGGCACGACCTTCTTCCAGCCGGTGGCGGAGGCCCTGAGCGCCTACGGCGTCAGCGTGTTCTAGTCCTTCCCGGCAGTGTGCGTCCGGCCCCCGCGCGTGAACCGGCGTGCGGGGGCTTCCCCTTGTCCGGGGTCTTCCCCTGTCCCGGGTCTCCCCGTGTCCGGAGGGCGGGGTTACCGTCGAAGGACGCCGTCGTAGGACGGGTCTTTCGGACCCCTGGGGGCCGGGATGGTCGTGGAGTTGGTGGCGGCGGGAGCCGCGCTCGTGTCCGCCGGAGTGGTGTACGTGGCGGCGGCGGCGCGGGTCGTCAAACAGTACGAGCGGGGCGTGGTCTTCCGCCTCGGGAAACTCCGGCCCGAGGTGCGCGGACCCGGGCTCACCCTGATCGTTCCGGGCATCGACCGGATCCGTAAGGTCAACATGCAGATCGTCACGATGCCGGTGCCGGGGCAGGAGGGCATCACCCGGGACAATGTGACGGTCCGCGTCGACGCCGTCGTCTACTTCAAGGTGACCTCCCCGGCCGAGGCGGTCGTCCGGGTGGAGGACTACCGGTTCGCCGTCTCGCAGATGGCGCAGACCTCGCTCCGGTCCATCATCGGCAAGAGCGAGCTGGACGATCTGCTCTCCGACCGCGAAAAGCTCAACCAGGGGCTGGAGTTGATGATCGACAGCCCGGCCGTGGAATGGGGCGTCACCATCGACCGGGTCGAGATCAAGGACGTCTCCCTGCCCGAGACGATGAAGCGGTCCATGGCCCGGCAGGCCGAGGCCGACCGGGAACGCCGCGCCCGGGTCATCAACGCCGACGCCGAGCTGCAGGCGTCGAAGAAGCTCGCGGAGGCGGCGCGGGAGATGTCCGAGCAGCCCGCCGCACTCCAACTGCGGCTGCTCCAGACGGTGGTGGCGGTCGCCGCCGAGAAGAACTCCACGCTGGTGCTGCCGTTCCCGGTGGAGCTGCTGAGGTTCCTGGAGAGGGCACAGCAGCAACTGCCCGCGGCGCCTTCACCGGAGAAGGGGACCGGCCCCCCGGCGCGGGGAACCGGCCAGGAGTAGCGCTGAGCGGCGTTTGCAGTGGGAACGGGGTGGTGAAGGCGCGAAGGGCGTGAAGTGCTCACCCTGTGCGCGTCCCGGAGTCAACCTTGTGTGCTCCCTGTGTCCTTCGGAAGAGTGGCTGGCCGTCAACCACCCTTCCGGCCCGTACGGTCCCCACAACCGTCCGGGCCACCCCCACAGGAGGACGCGAGTTGCAGCACCGACGCATACCCCGGCGACGGATGGTCATGGCGGGCGCGGGTGTCGCCGCCCTCGTCGCGGCGGGAGTCACCTTCCAGACCGCGAACGCCAGTGAACCGGCGAAGAGCCCGCAGCCGGCCACCCTCTCGGCCTTCGCGGCCGGAAAGCTCGCCGCGGCACTCGGCGAGGACCTCGGCGCCGACGCGGCGGGCACCTACTACGACGCGAAGAGCGGCAGCCTCGTGGTGAACGTGCTCGACGCGGCCGCCGCGAAGGCCGTCGAGGCGGCCGGCGCCAAGGCGAGAATCGTGGAGAACTCCCTCGCCGAACTGGCCGGCGCCCGTACGGCGCTCACGGCGGACGCGGCCGTCCCCGGCACCGCCTGGGTGACCGACCCGCGCACCAACAAGGTCGTCGTCACCGCCGACCGCACCGTCTCCGACGCCGAGTGGGCCAGGCTCACCGAGGTCGTCGACGGCCTCGGGCAGGTTGTCGAACTCCAGCGCACCAAGGGGGAGTTCAAGCCCTTCATCGCCGGCGGCGACGCGATCACCGGCGGCAGTGGGCGCTGCTCGCTCGGCTTCAACGTGGTCAAGGGCGGCGAGCCGTACTTCCTGACCGCCGGCCACTGCACCGACGCCATCTCCACCTGGTCGGACTCCTCCGGCGCCGTGATCGGCACCAACGAGACCTCCAGCTTCCCGGGCGACGACTACGGCCTGGTCAGGTACACCGCCGACGTCGACCACCCCAGCGAGGTCGACCTCTACAACGGTTCCGCCCAGCGGATCACCGCCGCCGCCGAGGCCACCGTCGGCATGAAGGTCACCCGCAGCGGCTCCACCACCCAGGTCCACTCCGGCACGGTCACCGGTCTGGACGCCACCGTGAACTACGGCAACGGCGACATCGTCAGCGGTCTCATCCGGACCGACGTCTGCGCCGAGCCCGGCGACAGCGGCGGCTCCCTCTTCTCCGGCAGCAGCGCGATCGGCCTGACCTCCGGGGGCAGCGGCGACTGCACCTCCGGCGGGGAGACGTTCTTCCAGCCGGTGACGGAGGCGCTGTCGGCGACGGGGACGCGGATCGACTGACGCGTTTCCGGGCGTTTCGATGCGTCTTCGCAGGTGAGAGACGCCCGAACAGTCGTCGTACACATGTTCGGAATTTGGTCTATGGTGGGGGTGAGGGATTAGGGAACTGATGTTCGAGAGCGGGGTGGCGGGAGGTGCGTGTGCCAGGCTTCACGCATCTGCACACCGTCTCCGGGTTCTCCCTGCGGTACGGGGCCTCGCACCCGGAGCGCCTGGCCGAGCGCGCCTCCGAGCGGGGCATGGACGCCCTCGCCCTCACCGACCGCGACACCCTCGCCGGCACGGTCCGCTTCGCCAAGGCCTGCGCGAAGGAAGGCGTGCGCCCGCTGTTCGGGGTCGACCTGGCGGTGACCGCGCCGGTACGTGAGGAGAGTGACGTACGACGGGAAAGGCGCCGCACCCCCGTGCGCGGTGGTGCCTTCATCGACGAGTCGGCACCCCGCGTCACCTTCCTCGCCCGCGACGGCGCCCGGGGCTGGGCCGACCTGTGCCGGATCGTGACCGCCGCCCACGCCGCCGAGGGCATCCCGGTGCTGCCCTGGACCGCCAACCACGGCGACGGTCTGACCGTCCTGCTCGGCCCCGCCTCCGACGTGGGCCGCGCCCTGGCCGCCGGGCGTCCGGACCGGGCCGCGAAGCTCCTCGCCCCCTGGCGCGAGGTCTACGGCGACGCCCTGCGGCTGGAGGCCGTCTGGCACGGCCGCACCGGTACGGGACCCGGCTCCCTGCGCCTCGCCGCCCGTACCGTCGGCTTCGCCGCCGACCAGCGGATCCGCCCGGTGCTCAGCAACGCCGTCCGGTACGCCGACCCCGGTCAGGGGCCGGTCGCCGACGTCCTGGACGCCGCCCGCCGGCTCGTCCCCATCGACCCGGCCAAGGAGCTCGACTCGGGCGAGGCCTGGCTGAAGGGCGCGGACGCCATGCGCGGGGCGGCGGAGCGGATCGTGGAGGCCGCGGGCTTCCGGCGGGACACCGCCCACCGTCTGCTGGAGCAGACCCGGGCCACGGCCGCCGAGTGCCTGGTCGACCCCGAGGACGACCTCGGCATGGGCACCGTCCACTTCCCCGAACCGCACCTCGTCGGCGCGGGCCGCCGCACCGCCCAGCGGGCGCTGGCCTCACGGGCGGCGGCGGGGATGGTGCTGTACGGGTACGCCGACCGGCACGCCTACTGGGAGCGGATGCACCACGAGCTGGACATCATCGCCCACCACGGCTTCGCCTCCTACTTCCTGACGGTCGCCCAGGTCGTCGACGACGTACGCCACATGGGCATCCGGGTCGCCGCGCGCGGCTCCGGCGCGGGCTCCCTCGTCAACCACCTCCTCGGTATCGCCCACGCCGACCCGGTCGAGCACGGGCTGCTGATGGAGCGCTTCCTGTCGAAGGAGCGGGTCGTGCTGCCCGACATCGACATCGACGTGGAGTCCGCGCGCCGGCTCGAGGTCTACCGCGCGATCATCGGCCGGTTCGGCACCGAGCGGGTCGCGACGGTCGCGATGCCGGAGACCTACCGGGTCCGCCACGCCGTCCGGGACGTCGGAGCCGCCCTGTCCATGGACCCCGCCGACATCGACCGGGTCGCCAAGTCCTTCCCGCACATCCGGGCCCGGGACGCCCGGGCCGCTCTGGAGGAGTTGCCCGAACTCAAGGCCCTGGCAGATGAGAGGGAGAAGTACGGCAAGCTCTGGGAGCTGGTCGAGGCCCTCGACGCCCTCCCGCGCGGGATCGCCATGCACCCGTGCGGGGTGCTCCTCTCCGACGCCTCGCTGCTCTCCCGTACGCCGGTGATGCCGACCAGCGGCGAGGGGTTCCCGATGGCGCAGTTCGACAAGGACGACGTGGAGGATCTCGGGCTGCTCAAGCTGGACGTGCTGGGCGTGCGGATGCAGTCGGCGATGGCGCACGCGGTCGCGGAGGTGGAGCGGGCGACGGGGGAGCGGATCGACCTGGACGCGGTCGCGGGCGGCGATCCGGCGACGTACCGGCTCATCCGTTCCACCGAGACGCTGGGCTGCTTCCAGATCGAGTCGCCGGGCCAGCGGGACCTGGTGGGGCGGTTGCAGCCGGCCACCTTCCACGACCTGGTCGTGGACATCTCGCTGTTCCGGCCCGGGCCGGTCGCCGCCGACATGGTGCGGCCGTTCATCGAGGCACGGCACGGACGGGCGCCCGTCCGTTACCCGCACCCCGATCTGGAGGAGCCGCTGAAGGGGACGTACGGGGTCGTCGTCTTCCACGAGCAGATCATCGACATCGTCGCGATCATGACCGGCTGCGGGCGCGGCGAGGCGGACCGGGTGCGGCGCGGGCTGTCCGACCCGGAGTCGCAGGGGCGTATCAAGGTGTGGTTCGCGCGGCACGCGGCGGAACACGGGTACGACGCGGAAACGATTCAGCGGACCTGGGGGATCGTCGAGGCCTTCGGTTCGTACGGCTTCTGCAAGGCGCACGCGGTCGCCTTCGCCGTCCCGACCTACCAGTCGGCGTGGCTGAAGGCGCACCACCCGGCCGCCTTCTACGCCGGGCTGCTCACCCACGACCCCGGGATGTATCCGAAGCGGCTGCTGCTGGCGGACGCGCGGCGGCGCGGGGTGCCGATCCTGCCGTTGGACGTGAACAGCTCGGGAGTCGCACACCGTATCGAACTGGTGTCTGAATCGGTGTCCCCGCAGGGGCGTTGGGGACTCCGTCTGGCCCTCTCCGACGTGCACGGCATCAGCGAGGCCGAGGCGGCACGGGTCGCGGACGGGCAGCCGTACGCCTCGCTCCTCGACTTCTGGGAGCGGGCGCGTCCGAGTCGGCCGATCGCACAAAGGCTCGCGCAGGTGGGCGCGTTGGACGGCTTTGGCGCCAACCGGCGTGATCTGCAACTGCACTTGACCGAGCTGCACCGGGGTGCGCGGGGCGCGGGCGGCGGCCAACTCCCCTTGGCGGGCGGGCGGAAGACCGCCCCGGCCGGACTGCCGGACCTGTCCTCCGCCGAGCGGCTCAGTGCCGAGCTGGGTGTGCTGTCCATGGACGCCTCACGCAACCTGATGGACGACCACCGGGCCTTCCTCGACGAACTGGGCGTGGTCTCGGCGCGACGGCTGCGGGAGGCGCGGCACGGGGAGACCGTGCTGGTCGCGGGCGCCAAGGCGGCCACCCAGACCCCGCCGATCCGGTCCGGCAAACGGGTCATCTTCACCACCCTGGACGACGGTACGGGCCTGGTCGACCTCGCCTTCTTCGACGACTCCCACGACGCCTGCGCCCACACCGTCTTCCACTCCTGGCTGCTGCTGGTGCGCGGGGTGGTGCAGCGGCGCGGCCCGCGCAGCCTCAGCGTGGTGGGCGCCGCCGCCTGGAACCTCGCCGAACTCGTCGAACTGCGTGCCGAGGGCGGGCTGGACGAGGTGGCGGCACGGCTCGCGGCGCCGGCGCCGGTGCGGGAAGAGGCCGGTGACGGGGCTGGGGACGGTGGCACGGCTGGGGGCGGTGACGCCAAAGGGAGCCGTGACGCGAAAGGGAGCCGTGACGCGAAAGGGAGCCGTGACGCGGAAGGAAGTCGTGATTCGACAGGGGGCAGGCGAATCCATCTGCCGACCGGATACGAACTCCACCCGTGGGCCGATCTGCGGCCCGCGGGACAGGAGGCCTCTCAAAGGCCTTCGACGGTACGGAAGTTGTGGCACCAGAGCCCGGGGAGTGCGGGATGACCATCCTCTGCGTACGTTTCCAGCTGCCTCCGCTGTACGAAGCCGAAGCCGCCCTGCCGGGGCTGCTCGGACTGCTGCAGGAGTTCACGCCCGTCGTCGAGGCGCTGCCGCCGGACGGGGCGCTGGTGGATCTGGGGGGCGCCGAGCGGTACTTCGGGCGCAGCGCGGTGGAGCTGGCGTCGGTGATCAGGGTCCGTGCCCTCGCGCTGTACGGCGTCGACTGTGTCATCGGCGCCGGTCCCGGCCCGATGCTGGCCCGCATGGCGCTGCGGGACGCCCGGCCGGGGCTGACCCGCGCGGTCCCGGAGGGTGAGGGCCGGGTGCGGGAGTTCCTCGCCGAGAAACCGGTCGCCGCGCTGCCCGGCGTCGGCGCGGCCACCGCCCGCACCCTGTGCGACTACGGCCTCGACACCCTCGGCCGGGTCGCCGCCGCCCCCCTGTCCACCCTCCAGCGCCTGGTCGGCGCGAAGACGGGCCGCGAGCTGTACGAGAAGGCGAGCGGCGTCGACCGCGGCCGGGTCGTACCGAACGCGGTCTCCCGCTCGCTGGCCGCCGAACGCCCCTTCGAGCGGGACGAGTTGGATCCCGACCGGCACCGCAGGGCCCTGCTGTCGGCGGCCGGGGAACTGGGCGCCCGGCTGCGCGCCCTGGAGAAGGTCTGCCGCACCCTCACCCTCACCGTGCGCTACGCCGACCGCTCCTCCACCACCCGCAGCCGCACCCTCAAGGAGCCGACCGCGCACTCGGCGGCCCTGACGAGGACGGCGTACGGCCTGTACGAGGCGCTCGGCCTGCAACGCGCCCGGGTCCGCGCGCTCGTCCTGCGCGCCGAGGCCCTCGGCCCCGCCGACCAGGCCTCCCACCAGCTCACCTTCGATCCCGTGGACGAGAAGGTCCGCCGCATCGAGGAGGCCGCCGACCGGGTCCGGGCCAAGTTCGGACCGGGGGCGGTGATACCGGGGGCGCTGGCGGCGTGAGGTGACACGGGGCGCTGAGCGGGTCAGTTGGCCCACGGCGGAGTGATCCGCGTGCCGTCGGCCAGTTCCGCCTCCAGACCGATGGACGTGGTGACCCACGAGAGCGCCGTGTGACCGGTCGGGTTCTCGACCGCCAGGGTCGTCCCCGGGTTGATGATCACGGTGTCCCCGGCCGTGATCCGCTCGGTGTGCCCGTCGAGCGTGATGAGCAGTTCGCCGATGAGCAGATGGAAGATCTCCTCCCGGTTGACGGTGTGCGCGGGAGCCTTCGTCCCCGCCGGGATCTCGCCGCGCCAGGCGCAGAGCTCCTTGCTGCCGGTCAGGGGAGAGGCGTACGAGATGAAACGGGCGCCGTGGATCTCGTGGGCCACGGCGTCGGACGGGCGGACGACGGGCATGGGTGTCTCCTTCGACGAGTCCTTCAATATGGTCAAGATGCTTGACTACTTGACCTATGGTCAAGCTGCTTGACCATCCAGTCAAGGGTGTTTCAATGCCTCCGTGCAGAACTCCGAGGCCATGGCCCTGTCCGCAGCTCTTCTCGGCGCAGCCGGTGAGCTGACCCGACGTATCCATGAGGGGGTCGTCGCGCGCGGCTTCGAGGGGGTCAGGCCCGCCCAGGGCTTCGCCTTCGCCCGACTGGCCCCGGACGGCGCCACGGTCACCGACCTCGCCGTCCACCTCGGCGTCACCAAGCAGGCGGCGAGTCAGCTCGTCGACGAGCTCGTGCGGAAGGGCTATGTCGAGCGGCGGGCGCATCCCGACGACGCCCGGGCCCGGTTGATCGTGCTCACCGAGCGGGGGTGGGAGTGCACTCGGGCGGCGGAGGAGGCGGCCGCCGAGGTCGTGCGCGAGTGGGTGGACGTGCTCGGGGAGGGGGGAGTACGCGTGTTGTGCGATCAGTTGTGGCGCATCGCCCCCTACGGTCCCATCAGGCCCGCCTGGTGACGGAATGTCAGTGGCCCCGGCCGTCACTGACTACCACTGGAAGTTTTTACTGACGCGTAACTTCACACATGAGCTACTCGTTCGTAACTTGATGAGTGAACAGCATCCTCGTGATCCGGATCACAGGGCGTAAGGCCATCGCACCTCCCTTGAGCCGCAAGGAGATCACACGATGCTGCCCTGGAAGCGCGTGCTCAGACCACTCGCCGCACTGCTGCTGGCCGCCGCGGCCGCCACCGTCCCCGCCTCCACCGCCCAGGCCGCCGCCCCATCGAGTGGCTGGAACGACTACAACTGCAAGCCCTCCGCCGCCCACCCCCGCCCCGTCGTCCTGGTCCACGGCACCTTCGGGAACTCGATCGACAACTGGCTGTCCCTCGCCCCCTACCTCAAGGACCGGGGCTACTGCGTCTACTCCCTCGACTACGGCCAACTGCCGGGCGTCCCGCTCTTCTACGGCCTCGGCCCCATCGACACGTCGGCCGGACAGCTCTCCGCCTTCGTCGACAAGGTGCTCTCCGCCACCGGCGCCGCCGAGACCGACCTCGTCGGTCACTCCCAGGGCGGCATGATGCCCCGCTACTACCTGAAGTTCCTCGGCGGAGCCGCCAAGGTGAACGCGCTCGTCGGGATCGCCCCCGACAACCACGGCGCCACGCTCAGCGGCCTCACCAACCTGCTCCCGTACTTCCCGGGCGCCGAGGAACTGCTCTCGGCCGCCACCCCCGGCCTCGCCGACCAGATCCCCGGATCGGCGTTCCTGACCAAGCTCAACGCCGGCGGCGACACCGTGCCCGGCGTCCGCTACACGGTCATCGCCACCAAGTACGACGAGGTGGCGACGCCGTGGCGCAGCCAGTACCTCAGCGGATCCGGCGTCAACAACGTCCTGCTGCAGGACCTGTGCCCGCTCGACCTCTCCGAGCACGTGGCGATCGGCCTGTTCGACCGGATCGCCTTCCACGAGGTGGCCAACGCGCTCGACCCGGCCCACGCCACCGCCACCACCTGCGCGTCCGCACTGAGCTGACGCGCGGATCGTTCCTCCGGGGCCTGTCCGGCCTGAGCCGCCGGTCAGGCCCCGGAGCCTTGAGGGGCGCGGCGACTCAGCGCCCGCGCCGGCCGCCGCCCACCGCACGCCGGTGCACCGAGGCGAACAGCAGCGCCGCACCCGCCGCGAGGACGGCCGCACCGCCCATCGCGAGGTAGGAGGTGCGGTCGTCGGCGCCGGTCTCGGCGAGGTTCTGCCTCGTACCGGCTGCCCGCACCGCCGACTCGTCGGTGTCGGCATCGGTGTTTCTGGTGTCGGTGTCGGCACCGACGTCGTCCGCGGCCGCGGGGGCCGCCGGGGCCGCGGACGACGGGTCCGTGGTGGGGTCCGCCGTCGTCGCGGCGTCGTCGTCCCCGTGACCGCCGTGCTCGATCGTCGACTTGTCGGCACCGTCCTCGATCTGCTCCTCGGAGGGCGCAGAGGCGGACGGGGCCGCCGAGGAGGTGCCGCCGAACGTGACGTCCGAGCAGGAGTAGAACGCCTCCGGACTGTCCGAGCGCTGCCAGACCGCGTACAGCAGCTGCCGACCGGAACGCTCGGGCAGCGTCCCGGAGAACGTGTAGAAACCGCCCGCCGCCACCGGGTCGGTGGCCGTCGCCACCGGATGCTCCAGGTCGAGGTCGGACCAGCCGAGCGGCTTCGCCGCGTCGTAGCCGGACTTGGTGAGGTACACCGTGAAGGTGCCCTTGTGCGGGGCGGTCACGCGGTACTTGAAGGTGTACGCGCCCCTGCTCACGCTCGTCGCCGGCCAGTCGGCGCGGGTCAGGTCGAGGCCCTTGAACTCCTCGTTGCCCGCGCTGCACAGCCTGCCGTCCGGGATCAGCTCCTGGTGGCGCCCGTTCGCATCGCCGATGCGGACGCCGTTCCAGTCGTACAGCGCCTGTGTGCCGCCCGCCACGACCGCCGCCCGGCACGCGTTCGACCGGGGGTTCTCGGGACCCTCCGCGTAGCACTGCGCCACCCGGCTGACCGGATCTCCCAGCGTGCCGTGCGCGGCCGCGGGCGCGGCGGACAGCGCGGTCAGGGCCAGCGGGGTCAGCCCGAGGGCGGCGACTGCGGCGGCCTTGCGGCGTGCGGGCATGGGGGATCTCCTCGGAACCGGAATCAGGTGCGCGGCGGGCGGCGCCGATGTGCGCCGCAACCAAGAAACCGCGAAAACGCCTGCTGAGGGAGGGCCGGAGCGATCTTTAGGGTTGCCTTAAGGGAGCGCTCAGACGGAGATCAGGTAGGTGCCGGAGGTGGACGGCGGAGAGGATGGCTAGCGTGTCCGGTATGACGAACGAGGAGATCCGGCCCGCCACGGCGGCAGACGTACCGGCCGTGAAGGCGGTCACCGACGCGGCGTACACGCACTACATCGAGCGCATCGGCGTCGTGCCGATGCCCATGCGGGCGGACCACGCGGCGAACGTGGCCGCGGGGAAGGTGTTCGTGACCGGGGATCCCGTCACGGGCCTGGTGGTTTTAGAGGAGTTCGCGGACCACCTGTTCCTCGACAGCATCGCCGTCCACCCGGACGCCCACGGCAGGGGCGTCGGGCGGCGGCTGCTGCACTTCGTGGACGCGCACGCGCGTGCACTCGGCCTGCCCGAGGTCAGGCTCTACACGAACGTGATGATGTGGGAGAACCAGAAGATCTACCCGAGGTACGGCTACGAGCTGGTGGGACGGCGGGTGGAAGGCGACTACGACCGCCTCCACTACCGCAAACGGCTCGGCTGACGCCGGCCGCGGGGTGCCTCACCCGTCCGGCCACCAGGTGCGTGCGATGTCCTTGCGCACCTCGGGGCGCCCCGCGGGGCGCTCGTCCGCCTCTTCGCGGATCCGGCGGGATTCCGTCTTCTTCAGGGGCTTCTGCACGGTAGTGCGGCGCATGACTGCCTCCTTCAGGGCCACCGGGTTCCGCGTTCTCACGGAGGTAGACCCTTTCCGGGAGAGTTCCTCATCGAACCCGCGCTGTCAGTGGCGGGTGTCACGATTCGAGTGTCAGTGGTGGGTGTCACTCTTGGGCACATGCGGAAGAACGGTGACGAAATGACTCCAGCGGGTGTCGACTGGGACGCGGAGGCGGCGGGCTTCGACGAGGAGCCCGATCACGGACTGCGCGACCCCGAGGTGCGTGCCGCCTGGGCGGACCGGCTGCGGACCTGGCTACCCGAGCGCGCGTGCGACGTCCTCGACCTCGGCTGCGGCACCGGCAGCCTCTCCCTCCTCGCCGCCGAACAGGGGCACCGTGTCACGGGCGTCGACCTGTCCCCGCCCATGATCGACCTGGCCCGCACCAAACTCGCCGGGTGTGACGCGGTGTTCCTCCTCGGTGACGCGGCGGCGCCCCCGGTCGGCGAGCAGCGCTTCGACACCGTGCTCGTACGGCATGTGGTGTGGGCGCTGCCCGACCCCGCCCGCGCCCTGCGGCACTGGCGCGGGCTGCTGCGTCCGGGAGGGCGGCTCGTCCTGGTCGAGGGCGTCTGGGGGACGGTCACCCCGGCCGGCATACCGGCGGACCGCCTGACCGCCCTGCTCGCCCCGCTCACCGTGGACACACGCGTGGAGCGGCTGTCGGAGGACCCGCGCCTGTGGGGCGGGCCGGTGGAGGACGAGCGGTACGCGGTGGTGGCGACCGTCTAGCGACCGCTCAGGGCTGTCCGCCCCTCACCCCAGCAGCGCCCCGAAGTCGCCCTCACGCGCCAGCGTCTCCAGCTCGTCGAGGGCGGCCACGGCGGCCGCGGCCGCCTCGGGATCGGTCCTGGCCAGGCCGCTCTCGGCGAACTCGTCCTCGTCCAGCCGCCGTACGTCCGTACCGTCGGCGGAGCGCCACAGGTCCAGGTCGAGGTCCTCCACGACCAGCTCGGTGCCGAACAGCGTGGCCGGGCGGGTGACATCGCAGTACCAGCCCTTCAGGGCGCCCGTCGCGGCCCGGACCTCCTTCACCGCGTACCACCGGTCGCGCCAGTAGTACTCGGTGAAGACGTCACCCGTCTCGAACCGTACGAAGCCGAAGTCGCGCACACCGTCACCGGCCCAGGGGGCGCGTACGGCGATGCGCGTGCCGTCGTCCGACAGCAGCTCGGCCGCGTAACGGATCTTCGTACGGCCGCCCTTGACCAGGACCACGTCCACCGGGCGGGCGGGGTCAGCCGAGTGTGCGGACATAGCGCACCTCCGTCGCACAGATCTCGTATCCGAACCACTTGTTGATCGCGAGCATCGGCCCGTTGTCCGAGTCGTTGCCGGTGTACGCCTCCGTGTACCCCGCCGTGCGGGCGCGGTGCAGGGAGTCGTTCTTGACGAGCTTGGCCAGACCCCGGCCGCGGTAGGCGCGGGCGGTGCCGGTCATACCGGTGCCGTAGCGGCCGGAGCCGTCGGTGTGGGCCACGCTGAAGGCGACGGGGCGGCCGTCGGCCACGGCGACCGAGGTCAGCTCCCGGTGGAGGTGGGGGTGTTTCCAGTACTCCTCGACCCAGGCTTCGTAGTCCGTGAACTCGGTGGGGACGTCGCTCGGTTCGTCCGAGCCGGCCTCCGCGTCGAGGGCGAACAGCGGACGCGGGTCGTCCGCGAAGTCCGCGCCCGTGCGCAGCTCCACACCCGGTGGCGGGGGCTGGAGCGGCGGCAGCGGGGTGTGCGCCAGGTCCAGGCGCAGGAAGTACGCGGAGCGGCTCGGCCGGTAGCCGTGGAGCTCGGCGAAGGCGCGGTTGCCGGGCTCGTCCAGGACCCAGGCGAACACATGGGTCGCCCCGAGCGCTGCCAGGTGATCCTCGGCGGTGCGCACCAGCAGCCCGCCCGCGCCGCGGCCGGTGCGCGCCGGGTCGACGTACAGGTTGAGATAGCCCTGACCGGGCTCCGGGCTGTCATGCGCGACGCCCAGTTGGGCGGTGCCGACGATCTCGCCGTCCTCCTCGGCGAGCAGCGCGCGGTAGAAGGGGCGGAGATGGGGCAACGAGAGATGGTGCCGCACGGACTCCGGGCTGAAGAACACGTAGGGCAGGGCCAGGTGCCGGATCCGGACGAAGCCCTCGACGTCGGCAGTCGCGCCGGGGCGCAGCTCGCGCACGATGACGGTCATGTGAGCGCACGCTACGGGCGGTCCGTGCGCTCGTGCCTCTCATTTTCCGGTGGGTGCGGGACAATCGGGCCGTGACCTTGAAGATCCACATCGATGAGGGCGCCGCGCCGTACGAGCAGGTGCGGGCGCAGATCGCCGAGCAGGCCCGGTCCGGAGCGCTGCCGGTCGGGTACCGGTTGCCGACGGTACGGGGGCTCGCCGAGTCGCTGGGGCTGGCGGCCAACACCGTCGCCAAGGCGTACCGGGCCCTGGAGACCGACGGCGTGATCGAGACGCGGGGCCGCAACGGCACGTTCGTTGCCGCCGCCGGCTCGGCCGCGGAACGTGAGGCCGCGTCCGCCGCGCAGGCGTACGCCGAGAGGGCGCTGCGGCTGGGGCTGAGCGAGGAGCAGGCGTCGGCCGCGGTGCGGGATGCCCTGCGGGCGGCGTATGAGGGGTGAGGGCCTGCTGCCGCGAGGCTGAGCAGGGTCCGGTACCGCCAGGACACGCAGATCAGGGCGGGAAACCAAGGGCGGAGCCGGACCTGCGGCAGGAACGGTGAGCGATCAGCGGCGGGTCGCCAGGGATCGGGGGGTGCGGGTCGCCGTCAGGCCCGCCCGTTCCGCTGTTCTGCCGAACAGCGCCGCGTCGCCCACTGCCGCGCCGCCGGGGTCGTTGTTGAAGTACGCGTAGACGTCGTCCCTGTCGGTCCAGGTGGTGGCGATGCGGTCGATCCAGGTCTCCAGGGCGCGCTGGCCGTAGCGCGGCCACGGGCTGGCGCGGCCCTCGTGGAAGCGGACGTAGCCCCAGTCGGCGGTCCGCCACAGCGGGGTGGCCGGGCGGGACTGGACGTCGGCCCAGCACAGGGCCGCGCCCCTGGCCTGGAGGACCGAGCGGACCGGCGGCGTCCACCACGACTCGTGACGTGGTTCGACCGCGACACGGGTGCCGGAGGGGAAGCAGGACAGACAGGCGTCCAGCAGCCCCGGGTCGGCGCGCAGGGTCGGCGGCAGTTGCAGGAGGACCGGGCCGAGGCGCGCGCCGAGCCCGGCGGCGTGGCTCATCAGCCGGTGCACCGGCTCCTCGGGGTCGCGCAGCCGCTTGATGTGGGTCAGATAGCGGCTGGCCTTGACCGCCACCACGAAGTCCGACGGGACGCGCTCGGCCCAGGACGCGAAGGTGTCCCGGGAGGGCAGCCGGTAGAACGCGTTGTTGATCTCGACGGTGGCGAAGTGCTCGGTGTACTCCTCCAGCCATCGCCGCAGGGGCACGTCGGCCGGGTACAGGACCTCACGCCAGTCCTTGTACTGCCAGCCCGATGTGCCGACGTACAGGGTCATACCTCCATCAAAGCACCTCTACAGATAAAGCCCCGCGTCCGAGCGGTTCCGCGGCTCCGGCAGCGAGGTCGGGGACGTGCCCCGCCGCAGCGCGTACAGCTCCGCCAGCGTCGCCCCCTCGCGGCCGATCCCCTCCTCGGTGCCCAGCCAGTCCACCGCCTCCCGCCGGGTCAGCGGGCCCACCTCGATCCGGGCGAGGCAGCGGCCGGGGCGGACCACGGCCGGGTGGAGGCGCTCCAGGTCCTCGTTGGTGGTGACCCCGACCAGGACGTTGCGCCCCTGGCCGAGCAGGCCGTCGGTGAGGTTGAGCAGACGCGACAGCGCCTGGCCCGCCGTGTGCTTCGCCTCACCGCGGATCAGCTCGTCGCAGTCCTCCAGGAGCAGCAGCCGCCAGCGGCCCTTGCCCGCGGTGTCCTCCTCGCCGATCGCGATGTCCATCAGATAGCCGACGTCGGAGAAGAGCCGCTCGGGGTCGAGGACGCAGTCCACCTGGCACCACTCCCGCCAGGAACGGGCCAGCGTGCGCAGCGCCGAGGTCTTGCCGGTGCCGGGCGGGCCGTGCAGCAGGAGCAGCCGCCCGGCGATGTCCTCGGGGGTCGTGCCCATCAGCCGGTCCATCGCCTCGGCCACGGGCGCCGTGTAGTTGGGCCGTACCTCCTCCCAGGTGCCGGCGGAGATCTGGCGTGTGGTGCGGTGCGGCCCGCGCCGCGGCGAGACGTACCAGAAGCCCATCGTCACGTTCTCCGGCTGGGGCTCGGGCTCGTCCGCCGCGCCGTCGGTGGCCTCGTCCAGCACCTTCGCGGCGAGTTCGGCGGTGGTCGCGGTGACGGTGACGTCGGCGCCGCGGTTCCAGCGGGAGACGAGCAGCGTCCAGCCGTCGCCCTCGGCGAGCGTCGCGCTGCGGTCGTCGTCGCGGGCGACGCGCAGCACGCGGGCCTGCGGCGGCAGCAGGGTCGCCCCGGAGCGGACGCGGTCGATGTTCACCGCGTGCGAGTACGGCTGCTCGCCCGTCGCGAAGCGGCCGAGGAACAGCGCGTCGACGACATCGGACGGGGAGTCGGAGTCGTCGACGTTGAGCCGGATCGGCAGAGCGTCGTGTGGGTGCGCAGACATAGCGGCCATGATCCGGCACCGGGGCGTCCTCTGCACCCGGTTTCCGTGGTGCGCGCGGTGTGTCGGTCTTGCCCGGAAGTTCCGGAGTGCGCCGGTCGCCCGGCGCCCTCCGGAACTTCGACGGCTCACACCAGGGCGTCGACCGCCCTGTGCCGGATCCGGCGCGTCCCGCGCACGACCGCGTATCCCTTCGTCAGCGCCCGGTCCCGGACGAACGTACGACCGATCGCCCGTCCGTCGAGGAGCCGTTCGAACTCCTCGGCGTCCGTGCCGCGCCGCACCGTCACCCGCCGCAGGGCGTACGGCCCCTGGGCGCGGCGGGCGAGGGTGTTGCCGACGGCCAGCGCCTGGGCGAAGCCGTTCTCGCGGACCGCCGTGCGCACCCGGCGACTGGAGTAGCCGTACGGGTAGGCGAACGACACCGGCAGGGCGCCGAGTTCATCGGCGACGATGTCCCGGCAGCGGGTCAGCTCGGTGCGCAGCGCGAGGTCGTCGAGCTGGTCGAGCTGCGGGTGGCTGTGGCTGTGGCCGCCGATCTCGACGCCCGCGTCCGCCAGTTGGCGCACCTGCGGCCAGTCCAGCATGGTGTCCAGGCCGCCGCCGGTGTCGTGGGCGCCCTTGATCCAGCCGGTGGAGACGAACAGCGTGGCCGGGAAGCCGTACCGGGCGAGGGCCGGGAGGGCGTGCCGGTGCACGCCCTCGTAGCCGTCGTCGAAGGTGATCAGCACCGGCCGGGCGGGCAGCGGCCGGCCCTCCCGCCAGCGGGCCGCGAGGCCGGCCGTGGTGAGCGGGGTGAGGCCGCGGTCCGCGATCACCGCCATCTGTGCGGCGAAGGCCTCCGGCGAGACCGAGAGGGTACGGGTGGCGTCGTTCGGACGGTCGGCGACCGCGTGGTACATGAGAATCGGAACGCGCGCCTCCGTCATACGGCCCGCCTCCTGTTCCGCGCCCCCGTCATGCGGCCCTACCTTCTTGAGTGGGTCCCGTGAGTTCGCGACTCTGGGACTGCGCGGGTGGGGCAGGGATGGTTTTCATGCTGGCTGCCTTCGATGGCTC